>PAAV01000039.1 GCA_002699485.1 Chloroflexota bacterium
CGCCCATGACGGATAGAGACCGAACTGTCTCACGACGTTCTGAACCCAGCTCGCGTGCCGCTTTCACCGGCGAACAGACGGACCCTTGGGACCTTCTTCAGCCCCAGGATGCGACGAGCCGACATCGAGGTGCCAAACCTCGCCGTCGATGTGAACTCTTGGGCGAGATTAGCCTGTTATCCCCGGGGTAGCTTTTATCCGTTAAGCCACGTCCCTTCCACTCGGAAACGTGGGATCACTTTGACCGACTTTCGTCTCTGCTCGACTTGTAGGTCTCGCAGTCAAGCTCGCTTATGCCAATACACTCTTAAAGGTGATTTCCATCCACCTTGAGCGAACCTTTGTGCGCCTCCGTTACTCTTTAGGAGGCGACCGCCCCAGTCAAACTGCCCATCAGGCAGGGTCCCCCAATTTTAATGGGGTTAGGATCACGATCACAGAAGGGCGGTATTTCAAGGGCGACTCCACTCCAGCTGACGCTAAAGTTTCAAAGTCTCCCGCCTATCCTACACATCCGCAACCCCGAACCACTGCCAAACTACAGTAAAGCTCCACGGGGTCTTTTTGTCCTGTCACGGGTAGCCGGCATCTTTACCGGCCATGCAATTTCACCGAGTCCCACGTTGAGACAACGCTCAAGTCGTTACGCCATTCGTGCGGGTCGGAACTTACCCGACAAGGGATTTCGCTACCTTAGGACCGTTATAGTTACGGCCGCCGTTCACCGGGGCTTCGGTTCTCAGCTTCTTTTGGTCGAAACCAAAATAACCAATCCCCTTAACCTTCCGGCACTGGGCAGGCGTCAGCCCCTATACATCGCCTTTCAGCTTAGCAGAGACCTGTGTTTTTGATAAACAGTCGCTTGAGCCTGTTAACTGAGGCCCGAAAAGGCTCCATCTGGCAAGCAGATTTCACCCTACGGGCACCGCTTATCCCGAAGTTACGCGGTCAAGTTGTCGAATTCCTTAACGTGGGTTATCTCGTTCACCTGGGGACATTTACCCCTGCACACCTGTGTCGGTTTGCGGTACGGACACCATTATTTCTAGTAACGAGGCTTTTCTTGACGGAATAGGATCAACGGAATTCACCTGGGCGTAAGCCCTGAAGTTTTCTCTGTCCTCAGCTCATAACGCTAAAACGGATTTGCCTATCTTAGCTTGGCCTACAACAGAAAACGTGCCATGTCCGATGGGCACGCTCCGCCTACCTGTCCGTGTCCCCCCTTTACCTTAAAACGAAATAACGGTGGTACGGGAATTTTGACCCGTTGTCCATCGCTTTCGCTATTGCGCTACAGCTTAGGCCCGACTTACCCTACGTCGATCAGCGTTGCGTAGGAAACCTTGTGCTTTCGGTGTCCTGGATTCTCACCAGGATTGTCGCTACTCATGCCGGCATTCTCACTTCCCATCACTCCACCAGACCTCACGGTCTGACTTCAACGCGATAGCAACGCTCCCCTACCGACTTCCGTTAAAACGAAAGTCCCGCGGCTTCGGTGATGTGCTTTAGCCCCGTTACATTTTCGGCGCGAGAATCCTCGACTAGTGAGCTGTTACGCACTCTTTAAAGGATGGCTGCTTCTAAGCCAACCTACTAGCTGTTTTAGTATTCCCACTTCCTTTCACACTTAGCACATACTTAGGGACCTTAGCCTGCGATCTGGGCTGTTTCCCTCTCGACAATGGAGCTTATCCCCCACTGTCTCACTCCCCAGAACCATTACTGAGCATTCGTGGTTTGGATGAGTTCGGTAACTTTACAGCCCCTAGCTCAACCAGTGCCCTACCTCCCAGTAATTATCTGAAGGCTGTACCTAAATACATTTCGGGGAGAACCAGCTATCTCCGAGTTCGTTTGGCATTTCACCTCTACCCACAGCTCATCCCAGCCTTTTGCACCAGACACGGGTTCGGTCCTCCGCCCGGATATTATCCGGGTTTCAACCTGGCCATGGGTAGCTCACTCGGTTTCGGGTCTAATCCAGACAACACGTTAAGCATATTGGCAATTCAGTCATAAACTTCATTCTAATTCCAGCTGCATCTCACCCGAAGGTGATCAACTACTAGAACCAGATCTCAGAAAATGGATTCCTTGCCGCCTAACTAACGCCCTATTAGGACTCGCTTTCGCTGCGGCTCCAGAATTTCTGTTCCTTAACCAAGCTAACTAGATTAACTCGCCGGCTCATTCTTCAATAGGCACGCAGTTAGCCTTCGTAAAGGCCTTCTACGGCTTGTAAGTCCACGGTTTCAGGTCTATTTCACTCCCCTCCCGGGGTTCTTTTCACCTTTCCCTCACGGTACTGGTTCACTATCGGTGGTCAAAGATATTTAGCCTTGGAGGGTGGTCCCCCCAGATTCCCACAAGATTTCACGTGTCCCGTGGTACTCAACAACCTACCAAAAGTCCGTCTCCTTTCAACTACGGGGCTATCACCCTCTTTGGCAGTTCTTTCCAGACGCTTTCATCTAGAAGACGGTTTTGTAACTTTTTGCTTCTTTCTGAGGTTAAAGCAGGTAGGTGTTACAACACCAATCAGACATAGGTCCTCAGACCGTTAAGCCTGCTTGGTTTAGGCTATTCCCCGTTCGTTCACCACTACTAGGGGAATCTCGGTTGATTTATTTTCCTCGGGCTACTTAGATGTTTCAGTTCGCCCACTTACCTTTCTGATAAAAATCAGAATGTTCCGGTATGACCCGGAACTGGTTTCCCAATTCGGGAATCCCCGGCTAAGCCCGCTAGACGGCTGACCGAGGCTTTTCGCAGTCTTGCCACGCCCTTCTTCAGTCCTTGACCCCAAGGCATTCACCATGGACTCTTAATAACTTGACCCACATTGGGGCCCATGTATTAATTTTTTAATATTCTAACGACATTCAGAACATTAAATTTTTCTAACTTACAATTTTTTTAATAAATTAAACATGAGATAACATTTATGTTTAATTTATTGAGGTGTAATAAATTAGTTAATTTATTACAGACAGGATTAAGTTGTTAAAGTGCATAAAAAAGACGCCCGGGCCATCCCAGCCGTCCTGCTGAAAAATTTAGTTTGACATGTTTAGAGTAAACTCGCCTTGCTATCTTTCACAGACCCATAATTATATGTTTACAAATCCTTACAGTCAATTACATATATACATGAATTATGCTTTGTTAGCTATTTAACGTTAACCTGACTAAGTCTGTTGCAAAATCCTTGTTGCAAGCCGCAATTAACCAAGGGATTCTTTCTGTTGATTTACTCGGATCGAACTCATATTCTTTTAAAGTACCCGTATTCGATACGCTGTAAACTTTGACTCCGGATGCCCATGCAAAACCTAAACCCGGATCTATTTCAGTCCTTGGTTCATTAAACATCATATAAGCATTGGTTATTCCTCTGGCAAGCCACGGGTAACTACAAGCTCCTCCGTCAGTCCAGATGCGAAGCGTGGGGTGATTCTCTTCTAGAGACTTCAGCAATTTAGATGATTTCGAAGTCCAGTATCGAATATACTCTGGACTCATTAGATAGGCTGCGATAATTGAATCTCCGGACAGTTTAGTCTGATCAGAAGCCCTGGTAAACCTTGATTGGTCATCGGCCAATGTTTCTAATTTAACCCCATTACTGTCAGCAAAATACAGCTCTTTCCTATTAATATCAGCTGCTCCAGCCCAAATTGGTTTCATTGACTCCGAATCCCATACCGTCAATACTGACCACCACTCTGCGGGAACTCCTCTCATATAATGTCCTGACCCATCAAATGGATCGCATGTAATCAAATAGTCACTTTGACCAGCATCTCCTAGAGTGCGAGTTGAATGCTCAGAATACAACTTAACATTACTCCCAGATTTTTTAATAAAAGTCTCTAAGAGATCTTCTGAATATTTGTCTAATCCAATCTCAACATCTTCTGTTTCTTTCCGGCCAGGAACTGCACCTATGGTATTTCGGCCAAAATCGGATGAATCAAGTTTAGGCACTTCAATAATTAGGTGTCTTAAATATTTATCTAAATAACCGAAGAGTTTGTCTGGTTGAGGCATGATTATATTAATGCTGCAATTTTATCTGCAAATTCATAAATGTACTTAGTCGTATCGTTAGTGTCAGGAGCGGTAACAGACACAATCATGTAATCCAATCCTGAATCTTCAAATCTCTTTATGTCGTCTATAACTTCTTGATTTGTGCCCGTCATCATTACTCTATCGCCAGCCTCATATTGTCGCTCAGTCAAATCCATATTTATAGTCGTTGACGCTTTTATAGTTGAGGCATCTCGGCCTATTGAATCACATATCTTGGCTAATTTATTCAGCCGTTCAGGAACATCATCTGGTGTAACCTTAAAAGCATTCCAATAGTCACCATATTTTGCTGTTCTTTTTAGCGCGGCATCTGTAATTCCACCTATCCATATGGGAGGGTGAGGTTTTTGGATCGAGTTAGGGAAAAATACTTTCCCAGAAATCGATGTATGTTCTCCTTGAAACTCAGGCGTGGGATCATCACAAGCCGCTTTATATAATTCCAAGTGTTCGTCCGTAAGTTTACCGCGTAATTTATAATCTACGCCCATTGCATCAAACTCTTCTGGCATCCAACCGGTTCCAACCCCTAACTGTAGTCTTCCATTTGATAAAACATCAATTGTGTTTAACATTTTGCTATTCAATAAAGGGTGTCGAAATGGTAAACATAAAACACTGAAGCCAATGAGGACTCGCTTAGTTAATGCTGCTGTGTAGCTCAAAGTGGTCACTGATTCTAAGAGATTCTGGGAATCAGGTTTTGAATGATGAGGAGAAAACATCTCTGGATGTCGTTCCATAATGTCTACCGGGAAAAACGTTCTATCGGCAACCCATACGGAATCAAGGCCACACTGCTCCACTGCTAAAGTTAGTTTAGTCACGTAATCCGCTTGTCCAATGGCTGTGGTATTAGGGTTTATTGCATTAGTTACTGTAACTCCAAATTTCATTTTTCATCTCCAGTCTGGCTTAAACACCTAATATCCATTTTTCTCAGATTCATTACCATAACGCATTCTAGATGGTAGTTGGTCGGTTAAGCCTAAAGCATTTACAGTCCTATTAGCTAT
This sequence comes from Chloroflexota bacterium, assembly GCA_002699485.1. GTDB lineage: Bacteria > Chloroflexota > Dehalococcoidia > Lucifugimonadales > UBA2962 > UBA2962. The sequence continues at coordinate 5,118 of PAAV01000039.1, forward strand.
GTAATCCACTACCTCGGCTGTGGTTTGTTGGCGTAAATAGAAAGCCGGCTGGGGTGGAAGAATTGTTGCGCCTGCTATGGCTAACTCAGTCAAATTTTTTAAATGGATTGCATTGAGGGGAGTTTCTCTAGGAACAATTACTAAAGGTCTTTTTTCTTTAAGTGTGACATCAGCTGCTCTCCTTATCAAATTATCTGCAAGCCCGCTAGCCAGGGCACCCACCGTTGCCATACTACAAGGTACTACTGCCATACCAAGTGTAGGATATGTGCCGGATGCAATACGTGCACCCAAATCACCTATTTGATTAACGTTGAATCTGCCGGATTCGGCCCATCGTTCTATAGCTTCTCCATAAGATTCATCTATCTCCTCTTTCCACACCATACGGCCTGCAGCAGAAATTGTAAGCACAACATTAAGATTTAATGACAATATTAAATCAATTGTAGCTGTTGCGAGCTCGATCCCACTCGCTCCAGTTATACCAACGATTACGGGGGCTTTTTCTTTTAAATCATTCATCTAAATTAACACTGCAATCAAAGTTCCAATAAACACTATCGAAGAAACATATGCATTTATTCTATAAAAAGCTATTCCTAATTTGGAAACATCCTTAGGAGAAACTATTTTATATTTATACAACAATATAAGTCCTGCAAACAAAACTCCGACAAAATAAGGCCAGTTCAAAGACATAATTAATCCTACTACCAACAAGCATACTATAGCTATTACGTCCATCAGTCTGGCAACAACAAATGCCTTACTTATTCCAATTGCGGATACCACCGAATGAAGTTTTTCTTTTAGATGGAAATCCAAATCCTGGGCATGATAAATAATGTCGAAGCTACCAGCCCACATAGCAACAGACAAGGAAAGTATTACAGGCTCCCAGTTTAACTCACCTACAACGCCAATCCATGCTGCAGAAGGTGCAATAGCTAATGCCCAGCCAAGTAATGGATTGGCCATCCATGTAAATCTCTTAAAGTACGGCTGGCAAATTAAATATATCGCAGCAACCGGTGCGAGTATTAAAGCAAGTCGATTCAATTGGGCCGCAGAGACCATCAAAAGCGTAAAACCCATAAGAATCAAAACTAACATATCGATTCGTTTCAAAGCGCCTCTGGGAAGATGTCTATCATTTGATCTTGGGTTAGATGCATCTATCTTAACGTCGATCAACCGATTAGCAGCCATACCAAGTGTTCTCCCCCCTACCATCGCTAAGGTTATCCATAAAAAAACCATCCAACTGGGCCAAGCCTCAGAAGCCAAAATCATCCCAGTATAAGCAAATGGCAAAGCAAAAATACTTTCCTCAAATTTTATTGCCGCGGGAATTTCCCTTAGTCGAAATAAGACTTGATCTCGTATTGTTTCCACAGAACCAACCTTCAAAGATTAAATTCCTGCCAGCGTTCATTAACTCGGTCAACTATCTCTTTTGTCATAACAATTTCTTCCGGCCATTCTCTGGGAAATCCATCTAATTGTGATTTTGACGTAGCATCTATGCCCATTTTGCTACCATACTTGATGACGGGACTTGAGTAATCCAGATCGTCTAATGGGCCTTCTGTGAAAACCACATCACCTTCAGGATTCAAATTACCAGCTACTCTCCAAGCCACCTCTGAAGAGTTATGAACGTCTACATCGTGATCTACTACTATTATCACTTTAGCTAACATCAACAATCCGACACCCCATAAAGCGTGCATTACTTTTCTGGCATGGCCAGGGTATTCTTTGCGAATTGATACGATTAATAAATTATGAAAGATGCCTTCAGCCGGCATATTAAGGTCAATAATCTCTGGAATCACCATCTTTAAAGCCGGCAACATAATACGTTCAGTAGCTTTGCCCATATAGAAATCTTCCATTGGGGGACGTCCAACAACAGTTGTGGGGTAAATTGCATCCGTCCGTCTGGTAATAGCAGTAACGTGCATTACTGGATACTGATCAGCTGATGAGTAAAATCCGGTATGATCACCAAATGGGCCTTCTGTTCGATATTCGCCTGGCACGACGAATCCTTCAAGTATTATTTCAGCCTCAGCTGGCACCTCTAAATCTACTGTCTTAGCCTTAACTAACCTGACTGGCTTCTGTCTAATGACACCTGAAACGGCAAATTCATCCATGTCAGGGGGCAATGGCATAGAGCCCGTCCACATGGTTGTGGGATCTGCTCCCAAGGCAACTGCAACTTCAAGACGTTCGTCTTTTCGTCTTTCGCCTTCCCTGAAATGCTTCGCTCCAACTTTGTGCGTCTGCCAGTGCATACCGACAGTTCGCTCATCATATACTTGCATCCGGTAAGTACCTACATTACGTCTGCCAGATTGAGGATCCTTACTTATTACTAAGGGTAAAGTTATAAATTTCCCAGCATCCTCTGGCCAACATTTTAATATTGGCAACTCATTCAGATTGACGTCTTCTCCAACCATAATTATTTCTTGACATGGAGCTGATTTAACTAACTTTGGTTGACTCTTTGCAATTCCAGCCAAATCTCCCAACGTGTTTAGTTTGTCCATTATTCCCCCCGGCGGATTTTGAGGGATTTTCAAAATCTTGGTAACGCGATCGGCTATTTCTTGAACATTATCTACCCCAAGTGCCCACGCCATCCTTTGATGACTGCCAAAAAGGTTGATTACAACAGGAATGTCAGAGCCAGAAACATTTTTAAAAAATAAAGCGGGACCGTTCGAACGGATTGTACGCTCTGTAATTTCTGTTATCTCTAATTCCGAACTTACTTCAGCATCTATGGTTGCTAAATCATCACGATCGCTTAGAAGGGCTAAAAAATCTCTTATATTCTCCAAATCAATACTCCTTATCTAGAGAATTATCTCGTATTTCGGTCGAGGAAATATCTTCCCTAAACAACTCAACAGGTAACTCATGAAATATATCAGTAAATAGTTTGGGTAACTTTAAATCCTTTAAAGTTAATAGACTTCCATCAATACTCCTAGCCGCAATTACAAAACTACATTTCAATTGTTTAATTTCTGTTAACTGGTTAATCATGTTATCAACACTGTTATCATAATATTTAGGATTAATAATTCTTAAAGCTGTATCGTAGCCCACCACAAACACAGATCCTGGGAAAAGTTTAGCTTTTTTATTAAATGTATCCGCTCGAGTGACTATTACTGGCCATTTGCCAAACATTTGATTTACTCTCATGCTAGTTTCTTGAATGCTAAGGTCTGGTTTATCCACATTAGCTATTGATAATTCAAAAATCACTTCTGTTTTCAAAAAATCCTTAGCAGCCTTTAGTAAAGATTTGTGACCTGTATGTATTGGATCAAATGATCCTGACAAAATGGCTTTAGGTTTAACCTGGTTTTCTCCATTAATAGGCCTCTCAATATCAATGTAAAGATAGTCTGATGTATTAACTAAACCTGAAACCCCATAATCGAGTCCAGCGTTCTCTAATTTTGCTCCCTGGCCCAGTTCTATCTCCAATTTTGCTTGTATATTAATACTATCTGAAATTGCATAAAGGATTCCCAGACTCGTAGATTCCTCCTCTTGAGATCGACTCAACAACCCCTTCTTAAATTCTAGAATCCAGTTTGTTAAGCCTTCTTCAGACATTATTGAAATGTAAGCCCTATGGGCACCCTTTTTCTCCCTATCAGTAGCAATAGACGCAGTGCAACCCACACCTAAAATCTCAGTTTGATCTGATGTGAGTACTTTCGCTTTACAAAAAGCTTTTTGAGCCATATACTGTGCTGTCTTCATCGATACCGCGCTCTGAGGATGAGATCCAAGTAAGTCTGATAATGACTCAACTGAGTAAGGAACTGTAGCTTCTATTAAAGTACGTGATGATCCAGGAACTTCTAACAACCAAGACAATGCTCTCGATCCAGCACCAGTTAAAGCTAATACACAACGGTATTCGCTTGCATGCAAGCTACTTATAAACTTGTTTACTTTTGATTCCATATAAAACCAGTATTACCTCAAGTAAATTCAATCGATATAACTTACAATTCCTAACACTCTATCCTTAATCATACATTTTATAAGATATAAACATAGCCTGAAGATTAATTGATAATTGACACAATAAAACTGAGAAACCTAGAATCGAAATTACAAATTCAACTTAAACCTAATAGCATACGGTAAGCCGTAAACTAGGCGGTGCACAATTTTTGAAGAAGATAAAGACAATCCAGATAATCCAATAGAAGACTATTCACCTAAACCGGGGGATCGCATAATACGACATCCCAGATTAGATGATATACGGCCTATCCAAATTACAGTGCCTTCGGAAAATAGAATGAAATCCAAGGCTTTTGGATCCCCAGCCATACTTTTTTACCTTTTCACAGTCCTGATATTAATTGGTACAGGCTTATTATGCCTACCTCAAGCTAACGCCACGGGGGTAGCAACTCCATTCATGGATGCCCTATTTACTGCTACTTCAGCAATAACAGTAACAGGGTTAACAGTTGAAGTCACAGCAACGTATTGGTCCGGGTTCGGAAAAATAATAATACTTCTACTTATGTTTATTGGAGGGCTGGGAATAATGACAACAGGGGCGTTCCTTCTGGTTCTTATCGGAAGGAGAGTGTCTATATTTCAAAGACAACTTGTCAAAGAAAGTATTAGCATTCTGCCAGTAAATGAAGTGGGTGGAGTAGTAAAACTAGTAGTGCGAATTGTTTTGATATCAGTTTCAGTTCAAGTAATCGGATTTATAGTCTACCTAGCCAAGCTATTAACTGAGATGGATGCGAAAAACGCGATCCCTCATGCCATTTTTCTATCAGTATCTGCTTTTAACAATGCTGGTTTTACAGCTTTCGTTAATAGCGACAGTGTCAGCATGTATCAACAAGATGCTACGATTATATTCACCACAACTATATTAATTTTTATTGGCGCGGTGAGCGTCTGGGTTGTTGCTGACGTCCTGGCTTTCAGAAATAAAGTTAGGTTATATAGCCTGAACACCAAATTGGTGCTAGCTGGCACTATCGTTCTAACCATTTTAGGTGCTCTAGTTTTCTTTGCGTTTGAATACAATAACGCTGCGACAATCCAAGATCTGTCGTTACCGAACAAGATAATGATTTCGATATTTGAGTCAGTTTCTGGTAGAACTGCCGGATTTACTACAGTGGCATATGACAGCACTGAACAGCATACAAACTTCGTGATGACCGGATTAATGTTTATAGGAGGGGCATCAGGTTCAGTCGCAGGAGGCATAAAAATTAACACGTTTGCTGTTATAGTTGTGGCCATAATATCCACACTTCAGGGCAGAACTCGGGCTGCTATTTTTGGGCGCGAGATATCATCCTTAATTGTTAAAAGAGCTATGGTTATCGGTGCTTTAGGAACGGCTATAGTTTTCCTATTCTCTTTCATACTAACTGCAGTAGAATCTCAGTTTGATTTCATAGACCTGCTATTCGAAATAGTATCTGCATTTGGTACAGTAGGTTTATCCACTGGATTGACATCTGAGCTATCTAGATGGGGGCATCTGATTCTCATTTTTGCCATGTTCATCGGAAGAGTCGGCCCGCTTGCGCTAGGTTTAGCTATGACTCAGCGGTCTCGGCGAGAAAATTACCGATACACTCAAGAAAGAGTTACAATAGGTTAGCACTATTTATTAGTCCAGATGCTGCAAGTATCTGTTGTTAAGACTTCAAAGATTAAATCGCATGAAAAAACAAGTAGTAGTAATAGGCCTAGGAAGGTTCGGATCTAGTCTAGCCACATCGCTTTACAACATAGGACACGACGTATTGGCAATAGATACTAATGAAGATCGCGTTCAAAGTATGATGGGTAGAGTCACGTTTCCTGTAACTGGTAATGCTACTAACGAAACCGTCCTCCGAGAATTAGGAATAATAGATTATGATGTTGCTGTCATTGCTATAGGCTCTGATATCGTGGCCAGCATTATGACTTCTGTTTTGTTAAAAACCTTGGGGATACCTTATATCGTTTCCCGGGCCAGAGATGAAATCCATGGCAACACATTAGAGCGTCTTGGTGTGGATAAAATCATACATGCCGAAGAGGAAATGGGCATGAGATTGGCTCACAGTCTGTTCAATCCAAATGTACAAGAATACCTAGAACTAGCCCCCAGCTTTGGACTTAGCAGACTAAAAGTACCGCCTCGGTTTGATAATTTAACTTTAAATGAATTGGGGTTATCAAATGCCCGAGATAAATATGGTTTGGCGGTATTAGCTCTTAGAAGAGGAAAAGACATAACTTTAAATCCTGACCCAGAAGACAGGCTTAGAACTGGAGATGTATTAGTCCTAGCAGGCCGCGATGAACTGCTAGAAAAGCTTGAATCTTAAAGTTAACAATGAATTTTTCATCAATATTAGTTCCTGTTTCTGGATCTCCTTCAGATGAAAATACGGTAAATCTTGCATGTGAAACGTTGAAACCATCGGGAGGCCGTTTATTTATTATGTACATTATTCAGATAAATCGCCATTTGCCGATCGACTCAGCTTTACCGTCCGAAGTTTTAAAAGGCGATAATATCCTGAAATCTATGGAAAAGTTATCTGAGAAGTTTAAGCATGAAGTAAAAGCTGAACTAATACAGGCAAGGGAAGTTGGATATGCAATTGTGCAAGAAGCGACGCGTAGGAAAGTGGATGTTATCGCAATGAGCATTCCTGATTTAAAAAAATTTGGGCGATTTGAATTGGAAAAGACCGTTACATATGTGTTAAAAAATGCTGAATGCAACGTTTTACTCTGGCATGATCAGACAACAAAAAAGTGACAATACAAGAACTGATTTCAGAAAATGACTTCAAAAGCAAAAAATACTAAAAACTCTAATTCCCCAACTAAAAAAACTGTGGTAGCGGGATGTGGTAATTACGGGCGAACCTTAGCAATGAATCTTGCTGAATCAGGCCAAGAGGTAATTATCATAGAAAAGGATCGCTCCAAACTTGAAGCTTTATCCAGATTATCTGGCCAAAGCGACCTAATTATTGGATTTTTAGGTGATGCTACCATCAACGACGATTTGCTTGAAATTGACGTTGGCAACGCTGATTCGTTCGTAGCCACCACTGGTTCCGATGCGATAAATGCTTTAGCTGCACAAAAGGTTAAAGTCATATTTGGAGTAGATGAAGTCATTTGCCTAATGTCAGATACATCTAGGCAGAAACTGTACGAAAATCTAGGGATCAAAATTGTGAATCATACAGAAATCACAATAAAGTCTTTAATAGACTCATCTTTGGAGAGCTGAATATTGAACGTAGTAATCTTTGGGGCAAATAAGTTAGGCAGGTCTATAGCAGACTGGTTACTAAATGATTGGCATGAAGTTTCTGTAATCGACAACGACGAGCTCATGTTAAAAGATACAGAAGACGAGCTAGGTAGCGTTGCTGTGAAGGGTAATGCAACTCATGAAGAGATCTTACGGATTGCAGGGACATCAAGAGCAGATATTTTTATAGCTGCCTCTGAACGGGAATCCGATAATATGCTTAGTTGCCAAATGGCCAAAGAAGTTTTCCAGGTAGAACATACAATATGTGTAATCTATTCTGAAGAGAATGAATCCTTATTTCAATTACTTGGAATTGATTCAGTTATCAATGTTACGGGAGTCTCTCTACGGTCAATACAAGAAAATTTAAACGTGGATGTAACATTATCTCTGATGGATATACCTGGACCAACACCATCTAAATTAATTTCTGTGAGAATTTCCGATGATTCTGAAATAATCGGGGAATCGCTATCAAATTTAGAATTACCAACTGGTTTTTCAGTTAAAATGATCGTTAGATCAGGAGCAGTAATTGACGACTCTATTGAATCAACTATTCTTAGAGCTGATGATCAACTCGTAGCGATTACAGACTCAATAAACTTAGATCGATTAAAGGAATTATTTCAATGACCTCAAAAATTGGATATTTAGGTCCAGCTGGCAGCTATGCTGAACAAGCTACCATCCTTTATAACCCTGATGCTGAAAAAGTTCCTTATCCATCTATACCTACTGTTGCTAAAGCAGTTGAAAAACTAGAGGTTAGTGAAGGCCTTGTACCAATAGAAAACAGTATTGAAGGATCAGTTACTTATACACTTGACCTGTTAATACATGACTCTAAACTATTAATAAGTGATGAGGTTATCCTGCCGGTGCATCACAATCTTTTAACCTCACCAGGAACTCAAAAAAGTGATGTACAGTTAGTTTATTCGCATCCTCAAGCTTTTGCTCAATGCCGCAAATATCTTGAAAGCCAACTGCCCGGGATTGAATTGATAGCTTCACTCAGTACATCAGCTGCAGTTAAACGACTTTCTGAAGAGAAAAACGTTGCGGCAATTGGAAATTTACGAGCCGCAGAAATCTACAATGCTGAGGTAATCGACTCTCACATAGAAGACAACTCTAATAATGTCACAAGATTTGTTCTGCTATCAGAAAATGACAGTGAAGCTACTGGAAAAGATAAAACATCAATCTGCTTCACTTTTAATGATGATTCTCCGGGGTTACTTTATAAAGTAATGGGGTTTGCGGCTAAGGAAGGGATAAATTTAGCTAAAGTGGAATCACGGCCAAACAAGCTCGAATTGGGACGATATTTCTTTTTACTTGACTTGGAAGGACATCGAACAGACCAGCACGTAGCAGCGACATTGTCCGCTATAAATAGTGAAGTTAGCGAATTGAAGATTCTTGGATCCTATCCTCAACGCATCTGAACGATACAAGTAAATTATTTATGATTCTCTATCGGAACTTGATCCTTGAACTCCGGCAATCTGTTCAATAACCGGGACAACTTTGTTTCTTACATTTTCAACGGTCGGCCCAACTTCATCTTTTACCCGAGCAGCCATTTCCTCTGCTCTTTCCCGAACCACTTCTCCGTAATCAAAAAGATCTGCACGAGTCTCTGAACCGGGCTTTGGGGCTAATAATATGCCAGCAATCGTGCCTATTATCCCTCCAATGATAAATCCCATCATAAACTGTGAACCTGAATCTTTATCTGACATATCAGTCCTCCTTTAACGCCGAGAGTTACTCTTTGTTCTTTTCTGTTCCGTTAAACAGAGTTGATGTAGCTTTAGCTATGCCTGCTAACAAACCAGAACCTGCAGCAGTTGAATTTAAAGCTCCCGAAACTGTAGACATCACTTGTTCCACTCCACCTACAATTCTTCTACATGAATCCACTAATGCAGTGAACTTCAAAAATCCCACTACAGCTACCACACCCAAGATCACGCAAAGTACAATTATTGATATATCGCGTATTACGGCTACAACGTTCGAAAAATCCATTTTGAATTACTCACAATCTAATAAAACTAAGGCTTTATTAACATCCTAAAAGACCCATCGCTATCTTGCCTTTGGGTCAAAATCTCGTGTCCTGCTTTCTCTGACCATACAATAACATCATATGAATTTAAAACATCGGGTATTATCACTTCTACAAAAGACTCTTTGTCCACACTAATTTGTTCCTCTAATGCGGCAATTATCCCTGCACAAGTTTTACCCTTACCATCTATAATCTTCCATCCATTAGAACTGTTTCCGTTTACGGTAGCTGCCGATTGCGCTCCGTCGAGAACATCAATCTCACCAAATTTCCTTAATTCAACTTGTCTCCTGAATTCAGCGACTGATTCTGAATAAACTCCTGCGTCTCTATTACCTTTAGAGCACACAGCTCCTCGAACTCCAACGATATCGGGGTTAACCCTGGCTAATTCATCCAAATCGGACATCTTTAGATGTCCAGAGAGAGCCGTACTCATCCCATCTGATTTTCCTTCCATAACCATATCTTTCAATTCCACCTCAGGTATAAAATCAAACAGGTTTCTACCATCTTTAGTTAATGTGTCAATTAGCCATCCATCGCAAAGACCATCACGAGCAAGTTTAGGCATTAAATGTGGGTCTATTCCGTCTTCATAAAGTAAGTTGTCTGCAAATAATGAACCAATTAATTTAGTTTCAGTACCTTCCAAAGCTTCTTTTGAAGCTCTTAAAACCTCGACCGATTTATCATAATCAGCCTGCATAAATCCTACTTTTACAGAAGTTGCATTCATTCTTCCAGCAGCCCAAGCAGCCATTGCTACTGTCCCTTCTTGGTTAGGAACTACTCCTAACGTTAACGAGGCGTGTATATCCATGGGAACTGCTTCTCTTACAGATTTAAATATGTTTGGTTTGGCAGAACCTACCAAAGCCTCTTGTAAATTTTTCACATCTATAATGTCCGCCCCACCCTCCATTGCTTCATGTGCCTCATTTAAATTCTGGACACTAACCATTAACATCATCGTTTTTGCTCTCCAATACTGTATCTTAGTTATAATTTTATCAATTACTTGCCAAAAATATTATCCAATTGATTTTTGAGTTCATTTTTTTCACTTTGTGGCATGTCATTTAAAGGGCTACGTACACTTCCACCGGTCATCCCCATTAACTCTCCCCAGTATTTACAAAGAGGGACAGGCATCGCTCCTTTTTGCTCAGCAACTACATGCTGCCACCACTTATCAGAAATCGCTTTTATTGGCTTAATATGTTTTTCGTAATATGCCTTATCCAAATCTCCAGACATCGCTCTTTCAACAAATGAGACATAATGATTTGATCCTGGTTTATCAAATCTCCAGTCAGAAGTATTTGCAAACATAACCTGCTGCTGAAACCCCATTTCATCACCAGCAAACAAAATCCATTCGTCTGGAGTCGAAATGATCGCATCACTACCCAAATTCAAATGAGTATTGATCGATATATCCTTATTAAAGCTCGCCTCTTTCACTCCCACTACATTACTAATCTGACACACCTTTCCAAGCCAATTTTCATCTAATACTATGCCAAACTGAGGCGAATTATAGAACATGATTGCTAGATCTGTGCTATCTGCCACAGCCTTAACAAATTCTAAAACCTGTTCTTCTTTGCGGGTAACAAAATATGGAGCAGCCAAGATCAAGAGATCAAAACCTATTGATTCAACATAACCAGCGAAATGATTAACGTTCTTTAGAGATGTATCTGTAATGTGGGCAGCAATTAACCAATCATCTCTCCCCTCATCCGCTACTACATCATAGACTTTAAGTCTTTCTTGTTCGGTTAAAGACCAAAACTCACCCATCCCCCAAGTGCATCCGATACCCTTAGTCCCTAAAGCCTTTATATGCTTTATATCAGAACGTATACCGGATTCATTTATCTGGTTATCTTGCGTAAATGGAGTCATCAAAGTTGACCACTGGCCGCGTAAATTTTCACGCGCCCAGTCCATAGCTTCATTTTTGGAATATTCTGCCAAACGAAATCTCCTCAAAATTGTTGGGAACTGGATCTTACTAAAGAAAATTGTAAGGTTGTGACGAAATTAGTGTCAATTCCACTATTATACGAGGATCAAGACATTTTTGTATTCTTTGTAGCTGTTTTATGCCAAATCAATCCGAGAGAGCAAATGATTTATCTAATATTGCAGACAGTCTACTAGCAAGTCTTAAATTTTCATCAAGTTCCAGCTCTGGATCATGTTCTAATATCATCGCTGCTTCCTTGCGTGCTTGACCTGTGGTCTCCAAATCACTTAATCGGGCGACCTTTAAAATTGGCAGCCCACTTTGTCGTGTACCGATGGCATCTCCAGGACCTCTAATCCGAAGATCTTCCTCTGCAAGTTCAAAGCCATCGGAAACGCTCTCGATCACTCTTAATCTTTCAATACTTTCGGATCCCAAACTATCAGAAAGTAGCAAGCAATAACTTTGGTCATCACTTCTGCCAACTCGTCCTCGAAATTGATGTAATTGAGCAAGCCCAAACCTATCTGCACCGTCGATAACCATAACAGTTGCATTTGGTACATCTATACCGACCTCGATAACCGATGTTGATACTAAAACATTTAGTTCCCCACTAAGAAATTGTTGCATTACCGTTTCTTTCTGTTGGGTTTTCATCCTGCCATGGAGTAATCCAACTTTATAGTCTCGAAATACATCGGCTGACAACCGGTGATGCTCATCAATCGCTGATCTCGCATTTACGGCCTCCGATTCTTCAATCAGAGGAAAAACAATAAAAGCTTGATGTCCTTCATTTAACTCTTGTTTCACAAAATCGTATGCTGCTGATCTTTGATCACCTGCAATCCAACGAGTCTTAACTTTCTTACGGCCTATTGGCATTTCATCCAGAACCGATACATCAGAATCACCATAGAGTGTAAGAGCCAAAGACCGTGGTATTGGAGTAGCAGACATGGACAAAATATGAGGCTTTATTTCTCGGTCTCCTAATGACGAACGCTGCATAACACCAAAGCGATGTTGCTCATCAACAACACCAACTGCTAAATTACTTATATTCACTGATGATTGTATTAAAGCATGAGTCCCAACCACGATGTTAATTTCTTGATCCGAGATTAATTTGGCAAGTCTATCTTTGGACGTTTTTTTAAGGCTCCCAGTCAATAAAGCAATGTTTATATCTAGCTTATTGTCAAATTTTATTTCGATATGGTCTTTGTGTTTAATTACCTTATGGGCTGCGCTTTCAAGTAAGTTGGTTAACGTCAAATAATGCTGTTCAGCTAAAAGCTCTGTTGGAGCCATGAATGCACCTTGAAAACCCGCATCTACCGCTTTTAAAAGTGCTGCTGCTGCTATCACAGTTTTACCACTACCTACATCGCCTTGAAGTAATCTAATCATTGGCTTTGAGCCTGCAAGATCTTTATTAACTTCAGCAAGTACTCGTGTCTGTGCATCAGTTAATTTGAATGGCAGTGAAGCAATGAATTTAGTAAGTAAATCAGATTTACTTTTTAAAGGTATACCTTCACTTTGAGTCTGCCACTCATTTCTACGTTTCAAAACCGAAAGTTGTATCATCATCAGCTCATCAAAAGCTAGCCGTCTCCTGGCAGAATTAAGTTCAGTATCCAAATCAGGAAAATGCATTTTAGAAATAGCCGTTTTTAAACCCATCAAACCTTGTCTTTGTAAAACGGCCTTCGGCATGTATTCAATTATTTGCCCTAAACCGATATCGAGGCTTGCTTTAACAACCCTCCTTAATGTACGTACAGGCAATTTATCCGTTGCTGGGTATATTGGCACCATCCTACCTGCATGCATAAGGTGTTCTTGGCCGGACAATATTTCGTATGCTGGAGACTCAAAAATGTGACGGCCTTTAAAAGTTTTAACAACACCACTGATTACAATATTTGTGCCTGAACCTAATGATCTAGCAAGATACCCTTGATTGTGCCAAATAGCTTTAATATTGCCGGTGTCATCTCCTAGAATTGCCTGTGTGGATGTACTGCGTCCTCGATTACCATACCTGGTCTCTGTAGCCTCCCACACTGTAGATATAATACTCTGTTCAAGCCCATGCTTCAGTTCTGATATTTTGACTATGCTTCTAAAATCATTATGTCTATGCGGAAAATGATAAAGAGCATCTTCGATGTTATAAATACCAAGTTTTTTCAACTGTGGTATGTATTTCCTGACACCTCCAGCAATCTTTAGTCGAGATATTGGAGAGAGTAATTTCAAATCAACTGTAGATGACGTAGCGGTTGGTCGTTTTATATTCTTTCTCGCATCACTCTTTGTGTTAAAACGCTGGACAACTTCACTTATCCAAGTTTTTCTATCTTCATAAGATAGAGCTGAGTAAGCTGGAATCTCGCCTATAACAGGGTTAAGTTCTGAGGACCACTTTCTGATAAAGTTATCGATGCCGCCAATCACCGCTCTGTCTTCATACCCAGACGCAATTTCCTGATCAATTATTCTTTTTAAAACTTCAGCCTTAGAAGTATTTTTATTAGCTCTTTGAGACGGAGAAGATGGCGCTTTCAAGTAATTTCGCTTTGAGATTTTTAAGTCCTCCTGACTTAATTTAATATACTGTGAGTACGTTAATTTGTTAACAAAGCAATCCCTAGGGCTCCAGGGCCAGCGTGAGTGCCTAACCCAGGCCCCATGCGAGCCAAAAGAGGGTCTGTATTATCTGGTGTTAAGCTGCTGAGGCTTTCGATTATCCCAGAAGTCTCTGCGGAATCGGTACTATACATTACAGCTGCCTCTTGCAAATTACCAAATTCCATCGCTGTTTCAACAAGCTTATTTATCCCTTTTCTACGACTTCTAGGGCGAGCAAAAGGATGAACTTCTCCATCGGATAGTCTTAAAATCGGCTTAAAATTCAATAAGCCTCCAATCAATGCAGCACCTTTCCCTAATCTGCCGCCTCTTTGAAGATATTCGAGTGTGTCTAAAAGGGCGAAACATTGTACTTTTGGAATAGCCGAATTCACTTTGCTGTAAACGGTTTCTAGATCATCTCCATTTTCAATAGCTTTAGCCGCTACCAATGCCAACATTCCAATACCCATAGATGCTTGCTTAGAATCGACAACTTTAATTGAGCTGTCCGATTGTACATGGGCAGCTCCTTGGACTGCAGAATTATAAGTACCGCTTAATTTGGACGAAACATGTATTGAAATAATTCCGTCAGCTTCATTAGACAAACCCTTATATAACTCAGCAAATTCACCAATCGCTGGTACAGATGTTGCGGGCCATTCGCCTGACGCAACTCGCTTATAAAAATCGTCTGCTTTTAACTCGACTCCATCTTTATATTCATCTTCACCAAATCGAACAATTAAAGGCATAACGTTAATCCCATATTTGTTTATGAGCTCACTCGGCATGTCTGAAATACTGTCAACTACAATTTTAATATTCACTAAACTCTCCTATTCCAAAGAAATCATATATACGCAATGGGACTGTCCTCCATCAATTAACTCAAACTCAATATTTTGAAATTTTGATGCCACTTGTTCATAATGTACCTCTGACTCAACTTTAGTCAAATCAGATCCACGATATAAGGTTACAAGTTCCACATCATTATGGCCCTCAAAGTTCAGTAAGTTATCAAGAACTTCGTCAATTGTCGATGCCGAGGTAATCAACTTACCATCAGTAATGCCCACAAACTCTCCTGCAGATACGGTAACGCCTTGAAGTGTAGTGTTTTTATAAGCCGTGGAAATCTCGGCACTTTTTATTTCCTTTATCGAATTAACCATATGCTTTTTGTTTTTCAAGAGTTCATTTTTAGAGTCGAATTCCAAAGCACAATTTATGCCCTGTTGAAGTGTTTGCGTGGGGACAATTTCAACACTTTTCTTAGTCAATTCTGATGCTTGCTGTACTGCCAAAATTATATTCTTATCATTCGGCAAGAATATAATATTTTCGCTCGGTGCTGAGTCTATTTTTGCTAATATATCGCTAACACTGGGACTGTTATTAGGGCCTCCTTCGATAATCTGGCTTGCTCCTAATTCAATAAAAATCTGTTTAATACCTATACCATCAACTACTGAAATCAATGATGTTATTTCAGAGTGGTTGCTTTTGCCATGACCTGCTGCAAACTCTTCCTTTTGCACATCCATATCATCGAAACTGTGAGACTCCACTTTGCCAAGCGTTTGAGCATATTCAAGCAATTGTTCAACCTCTTTAACATGGGCATGTATTTTAAGCATACTGGACTCGTTAATAACAACCACCGAGTCTCCTATTTGACTGACAGTATGTTTTATTTGATCAGCCTGAGTCACGTTATCAGAAATTAAAACCTGCGCACAAAAACCATAATCTTGGTTGATAGATTGAGTTAAAAAAATCTTACTTGGTAGAGCAAAGTTCTTATAATTCTTCATTCCCGGCACAGGTATCTCTACGTCTGCAACTGGAAGTCCATTGAGATTACGACGCAAGCCCTCAAAAATTATATCCAACCCATAAGCACCTGCATCAACAACTTCAGCTTCTGCAAGTATAGGCAATAATTGCGGTGTGTTTTTTACTGTCTCCTTAATTTGAATACTTGTTTGATTGAAAAGAGACTCCAGCGTGTCGCCATTTTTAGATGAGGCATCTGCTTGTCGAGAAACCTCAGCAATAACTGTAAGCATTGTGCCTTCAGTTGGATTTCCAACTGCTGAGTAAGCACTTTCTTTCGCTTTTTCCATACAAATTGCCCATTCTTCAACATCTAAAGATTTTTTATCTCCAACTCCTTGTGCTATACCTTTAAAAAATTGTGACAGAATTACTCCACTATTACCCCTGGCTTCCATGAGGGATGCTCTGGCCATCACACGAGATATATCATCTAGATCATTAGATTCGGAATTCAAACTGTTTGTAATTGCTGCTGAAACAGCTTTCATTGTCATAGCCATGTTGGTGCCAGTATCTCCATCTGGAACAGGAAACACATTAAGCCCATTGACTAGCTCAATATGCTTATCGATTAATTCATATGAGGCAATAAACATATTAGCAATCATTGCGCCAGTTATATGGGATGGAGGTTTATTACCGGTTTTTAAAGTTAAACTACTCATTGATCAGGGTCTTTCCCTATGATATGTTATTTATATAAGACATGGATAATATGTAATATCATGTATTTTTTACCAAATACTACTAATTAAAGCCATGTTACTCCCCTATTAAAAAAAGGCAAATAATGGCTAGATGTGAAAATTGTGGTAGATCACGAATGGCAGGCAACAATGTCAGCCACTCAAAGCGACGTACAAAACGACGCTGGGACTTAAACGTTCAGAAAGCTACCCTTGACGTGAACGGGACTCGCAAGCAAATAAACTTGTGCACTAGATGTATGCGTACCAGTCAAAAAACAAAATTGACTATTCAAAAGTAAGAATTAACTAATTTATACTTTAAAACTGCTATCGTATTCATACTAGTAAAAGTACTGGTAAATATATCTGTGAAACAGTATCTACTTTTCTCTGCGGATTAAATATTTATGTTGAAAAACAAAAATGTCCTTCTGACAGGAGCGACATCTGGCATTGGAATCGAGACCGCTAAACTACTAATAACTGAAGGCGCCAAGATAATCGGTATCGGTTCTTCGAAAACATCATGCGCTAACGCATATAAAAAACTCGAGGATTTAAAAGGAAACATAACATTTATTGAATGTGACCTCTCGGACCAAGATGCGATTCATAATGTGACCGGATTAATTAATGAGCAATTCACTGAACTTGATTGTCTCATCAACAACGCTGGAGCAATATACTTAAAGTTCCACCAAGATAAGATCGGGATTGAGAAAACATTTTCGGTAAATTACCTTGGTCATTATTTGCTAACAAGGTTGTTATTACCAAATTTGATGAATGCACCTAAATCTATTATCGTCAATGTCACTTCTGTAGCCTATAAAAGTGGCTCTTTGAACTTGGATGAACTTAGGTCCCCCAATATAACAGCTAAGGACGCATACACCAGAAGTAAATTAGCTCAAGTTTTATTCACTCAGACATTAGCAAAAAAACTTAAAGGATCAACGGTTTCAGTTAATTGCTTGCATCCCGGCCTAATCGGAACAAATTTACTAAGCAAGAATGGCTTAATTGGATCGATATTAACCGCTGCTCATAAAATCGTGGGCCGGTCAGCAAAACATGGAGCAGAACAGGTAATGTATAACGTGCGATTAATGGGGCAAAACGATACCAATGGACAGTATTATTCAAATTCAAAAAATGAGAAGTTGTTGCCGCATGCTGTAGATAATCAAACAGCTGAAGGTCTTTGGGAAATAAGCTCTAAGCTTTGTGATTTACCAATAGAATTAGTCTAATTTTAAAGGCTCAACAGCTGTAATCATAGAATTGTTACGTTAACTTGACTGATGCAACACGTTCAAAGCTGAACCTGCCTTTACCCAACCTATTTGCCCATCACTGAGCGAGTGACTTAACTGCAAAACATCCGTAGTACCATCTTCATGATGTAAGACGCATTTAACTGTCTCGCCAGACTTCAATTTATCTAGATCGAGCAAACTAATGCTATCTGTTTCCTGAACCAGTTCGTATTGTTTAGGATCTGAAAAAACAAGTGGTAGTATTCCTTGTTTTTTCAAATTAGATTCGTGAATCCTGGCAAACCCTCTGGCTATTATTGCCGCAGCTCCAAGCAGTCGAGGCGACAACGCAGCGTGTTCACGACTACTCCCCTCACCATAATTATAATCACCTACCACAACCCAACGACGTCCGTTATTTTTATAATCTTGAGCGACTTTTGAAATACTTATACCAGATTCACCTGTCAATTGATTCATTGTTGTACCAGCATCACCAGTAAAAGCATTGATAGCACCCATAAACATGTTCTCACTGAACTTTTCAAGGTGTCCTCTATATCTGAGCCACGTTCCCGCAGGGGAAATATGATCAGTAGTCGTTTTACCCTGAGTCTTAACCAACAATGGGATTTTTTCATAATCACTGCCATCCCATTTTTCCCATGGTGTAAGCACCTGCAATCTCTCACTTGCAGGATTTACTGAAATCTCTAGATCCCTTCCGTTTTCTGGGGGAGCAACATAGAATTCTTTTCCTCCGGTAAAATCGGCTGGAGGAACCTCAGGTGCAGGCTTAGGCGGCTGTAATTTGAACTCAACGCCATCGGCACCTGTAAGTGTATCTGTTAATGGGTTAAAACTTAATTTTCCAGCTATAGACAATGCCACAACAATCTCTGGGCTAGCTATAAAATTCATCGTTTCAGACCTGCCATCATTTCGGCGAGGAAAATTTCGATTATATGAAGTTACGATAGTATTTGGTACACCATCCAGTACTTCTTCTCTTCTCCACTGTCCTATACAAGGGCCACAAGCATTTGCCAATGTGACAGAATCAATTTCCTGTAGAGTTGCCAGTTGCCCATCTCTTTCAATTGTAGACCTAACCTGCTCTGAACCAGGAGTCACCATCAAGGATGCTGCTGACTTAAGTCCGTGCTCGGTGGCTTGTTGCGCTACATCAGCAACCCGACTCATATCTTCATAAGATGAATTGGTGCAACTTCCAATTAGAGCTGTGTCTATTTTCTCAACAAAACCATTTTTCTCGTCATTAACTTCATTAATCAACTGCGAAATTGGTCGGACACGATCCGGGGAGTGAGGTCCCGCGATGTGCGGTTCTAGTTTAGACAAATCGATTTCAACTACGTGATCGAAAAATGCCTGGGGATTCTCTTCTGTCTCTTTGTCTGGTCTCAATAAATCTTGGTTCGCGTCAGCTAGCGATGCCAATTCAGATCGACTAGTTGACTTGAGGTATTTTGCCATGCGGTTATCGTATGGAAAAACTGAAGTAGTGGCACCTAATTCTGCGCCCATATTAGTAATCGTGGCTTTACCTGTACAACTAATGGATTTAGTTCCTTCACCAAAATATTCGATTATTGAATTGGTTCCACCAGATACGGTCAATGCACCCGCTAAATAAACTATCACGTCTTTTGGTGCAGTCCATCCACTCATTTCGCCAGTCAATTTAACTCCTATATGTTTCGGAGCCAGTAATTCCCATGGAAGTCCTGCCATAACCTCAACAGCATCTGCTCCACCAACTCCAACAGCACATGCACCTAAACCACCAGCGTTAGGGGTATGAGAATCAGTACCTATCATCAAAGCTCCAGGAAAAGCGTAATTCTCCAAAACCACCTGGTGAATTATTCCTGCGCCTGGACCCCAAAATCCAACACCAAACTTCGCTGATGCATTTTTTAGGAAGTCATACACCTCTTCATTTTCCTGTTTTGATTGTAGTAAATCCGACCCGCCTTCAACCCGGGCTTGAATTAAATGGTCACAATGTACCGTTGTAGGAACAGCAACGCTATCTTTAAGCGTCTGCATAAAATTGAGCATTACCGTTTGACCTAAAACATCTTGTAAGGCCACCCGGTCTGGACGTAAGAGAAGGTAGCTTTCTCCAGCTGTTAAATCAGAATTGCTAGGATCGTCTAAATGGGAAAATAAGATCTTGTCAGCCAGAGTTAGCGGCTTATTGTGTGTTCTTCTTACTTCCGTAAGATTAGCCCGCATTTTCGAATAGCAGGACTTGACGAGTTGGGGTGTTGAATCTGTCTGAACCATAAATCACCTTTCAGTTACATAAAATTTTGAATATTGAAATTTCTTGAGTGAAATCACAAAAAACCCAGCGATCTTATGTGAGATTAAGAGTCTCTTGATTGACCGAAATATGTGTAATTAAGTTCAGTGTATTTTTCCCAATTATCTCCTTCTGGAACATCTTCTTCAGCAAAGATAGCCATTACTGGACATACTGGCTCGCATGCTGCGCAGTCAATACATTCTTCAGGGTTGATTAAAAGCATCTTGTGTTCTTCAGCTTCGTATATACAGTCCACTGGGCACACATCTACGCACGCTCTATCCAAGACATCTACACAAGGCTCTCCGATAATATAAGTCATTCGAGTTCTTAACTCCTAAAAAAAAGTGGTGATTTGATTATAACTTGACTAATTGTCGAAATCGATATTAATCCAGCTATTAGAGTGAAATCAAGTTGACATTTTGGCGCATAAATATTTAACTGTGATAAAAGTTATGCCCTTATAGAGTTAATAAAAATTTAGAGAGGAAATATGTCAATGTTGGAAAACAAAGTGTGTATTATCACAGGCGGTGCTACTGGAATAGGTAAAGGAATTGCTACGTTATACGCGAAAAACGGTGCCAACCTAGTTTTAGCAGCGCGACGAGAAAATCTCTTAGAAGAAGCTGCCAGTGAATTACGCCAGTTTGGAACAAAGGTCGATTTTGTTGCAACTGACGTCACTAAAGAGAAAGATGTGAAAAACTTATTCTCTAAAACCTTAACTGAATTTGGGCAGATAGACGTATTAGTTAACAATTCAGGGATAGCTGCCGGAGGACCTCTGGAAGATATAGAGCTAGAAATCTGGCTTAATGTAATTAACGTTAACTTAACTGGAGTGTTTCTGTGCACTAGAGAAGCGATGAGAATTATGAAAAAACAAAAACAAGGCAGAATCATAAATATAGGTAGCATTTCCGCCCAAATGCCACGTATGAATTCAGCTCCTTACACTTCTTCAAAACACGGATTAGTTGGTTTGACAAAATCGACAGCATTAGAAGGTCGTGAGTATGGAATATCAGCTGGATGTCTACACCCAGGCAATACCGAATCTGAACTTTTGTTATCAGGCATTGGATCTAATAAAGAGCCTATGATGTCAGTAAACGAAATTGCATCTGCTGCTTTAACTATGGCCGCTTTACCGCCAAATGCAAACATGCTTGAAGCTATTGTGCTTCCAGTAGAACAGAAATATGTCGGTAGAGGATAACATTTGAGGTTTTGTTAGACGTTATAGTTTTAACAAGCGCTGCTGTTTCATAAACACTTCTTTCAACTGTAAAGCTTTAGGAGCATTGCGATCTTTGTAGGTTACCCTAAGATCCTTGCCTCTGAATCTGACAAATATTAAAGTCGTATGAGGCCGCACTCGAAGTAAACTGTTTATTATCAAATATAGGCCAGCTCCCATAGCAATAGCACCAATAATAAAAAATATCGTGTTTAAAATGCGAATCAGTTGTGTGGTATTGCTATCAGTAATAAAGAAATAATCCAGTAAAAACTGAATCAAAGATAACCCAATTCCAAAGCCCAAGGCTTTCATGCCTAACCAGATCTTATTTTCCTGACCGCCATCAATTTGTCGGACGCCATCAACAAGACCTATCTC
>PAAV01000040.1 GCA_002699485.1 Chloroflexota bacterium
AGGTTTACCAGAAAGCGTCTTTTCAAGACGGAGAATCCTATTTTCGAGTTGAACAAACTTTTTGTTCATAGAGGAGAGTTGGTGTGTTAGGTTCTCCAAATTATCAACTGAAACTATATCTTCTGAAGCAATAGTATCGCTGGAATCAGACTGGTCTATCGAAACCGAATCAACTGGAGACCCACAAAAAATACAGAATTTACTATGCGAATCATTCTCTTTTTGACAGTTATTACAGGTATTCATATTGTAAACACAGTTGTGTCAGTATCTTACAAAATAACTGAAAAAACTATGAAGAGATCGACACTTATATTGGAATTTATATTTCAGAAACTAACTTGAAGTTTGATGCCTGATGTTGAATGGCAGCCTGGTTCGGTTTGCAGCGTATACCAGCGTGAGCATTAAAGGAACTTCCACTAAGACCCCGACTACTGTTGCAAGCGCGGCTCCAGATTCTACTCCAAATAGGCCAATAGCGACAGCGACAGCCAGTTCAAAAAAGTTTGAGGTTCCTATAAGAGATGCCGGAGCGGCAATCTTATGGGGCACTCGTAGAAAGTAGCATGCTCCGTAAGCTACAACAAAAACCAGATAACCCTGGATTATCAGCGGGATTGCGATTAACAGGATTAATATCGGTTTATCGACGATGACATCTCCCTGAAAACCAAAAAGGATTACCACAATTGCTAACAGTCCGATGATCGAAAATGGTTTAAAGTTCTTTGAAAAGGTGTCGACTGAAAAGTTGTTACTTTTAGCCGTTAGGAATTTACGAACTAAGTAGCCAAGTACCAAAGGAATTGCCACATACAGGGCCACTGAAAGTATTAAAGTAGACCAAGGAACAAACACTTCAGTTATATCCAGAAGTAAAGCTGCTATAGGAGCAAATGCAACCATCATAATTAAATCATTTATCGATACCTGAACTAGTGTGTAGTAGGGGTCGCCATTTGTCATTTGACTCCAGATAAACACCATTGCTGTGCAAGGAGCTACGCCCAATAGAATTATGCCCGACAAGTACTGCTTAGCTAGTTCTGGATCTATCCAGGATGAATATATGTATTCAAAAAACAGTATCCCGATTAACGCCATTGAAAACGGCTTTAATCCCCAATTCACTATCAATGTTACAAGAATTCCCTTGGGGTTATTCTTTATTGAAGCAATAGACGAATAATCTATATTAACCATCATTGGGAATATCATGAGCCATATCACTATGGCGACTATTATGTTTACCTCGGAAATTTCGAGCTTTGCGATTTGATTAAAGAAGTCTGGAAACAGATATCCAGCTGTAATACCGATACCAATGCTTAACCCAATCCATAGAGTTAAATATTTTTCAAATATACCAAGAGGTTCGTTTCCGTTTTCCATGACAACATAATAGTTTAGATCAAAAAGTTATGAATTAAAGTTTTGTTAATAATAAGTTATAGATTATTAAGGTTATCTTACTGGGAATTTAAAAACCCAAATAATTGCATCAAGCACTAAGCAATGAAAAGTTATATATATAAGTCCAATAATGGATGCTGTTTTTAGCTTACTTGATTCAATACCAATATCGGAGATTGAAAACAACACTACTAATGATATTAAAGCTGCTGCCGTAATCCAAAGTGAGGAAACAGCCAGAATCCAAAGAAAAACATGTTGTTTCCCTATATATGCCACTGTGGTCGGCATCCAAATAGCAGATGCCAGAAGAAAGATGAGACTAAGGCAAGTTATTAATCTAAACGCTTCTGTGTTCGCTGAATTAGGATTAGATTTAAGTAAAACGACGAATATAAACACTAAATAACCAGCAGCTGCTAACAGCATAGAAATTGTAAAAAGACTCTGAGTAGTGCCTTTTACTCCTCCCCATAAAGCTGCTCTATACTCAGGGAACATCATCAGCGTAATTACATATCCGCCCAAAACCAATATGGCTCCGAGCACGTTGACTGAAGTGAAGAGTGAAACGTTAGACATAATAACTATGTTAACTCGTTTTAGCAGACAGTGTTACAAACCGTTGAAACTGACAGGAACGTCATTTAATTTGTATGGTGGAGACGGGGGAGGGTCGAACTCCCCGTCCAGAAAACACCGTTTCAGAATTTACTACAGGTTTAGCTAATCATTAAAATTCGTCTTAATACCACCTGATTAGCGAGGATAGATACTAAAACTAGCCAGTTAATCTTTTGTTCTAACCGATTGGCTCTCAGTTAGAACAGCATCCCGATTATGTCGCCTTGTCGCCCCTCCGGGAAAGGAACGGAAGACGTAGTAGCTAAATTAAGCTGCTAAAGCTAGCTGTTTCTTGCCAGTTACTTTTTTGCCATCTGATTAACGAGGTTGATGACACCTCGACCTGCAATTTTGATTCAACACTCCCTGTCGAAACCACTCGTCCCCATACTATCTATTTTACCAATAATAAATATATATGCACAGTCCGTTGACCTGTACCATTTAACGATGCTACTCTGTAAGTGAAAACATTCACCAATGCTGTACAATAAAAGTACGAGATAAAACGTATATTTAACTTATTTTTAAGGAGTACCAATAATGCATCGAATTGTCCTAGTTAGCATTATGACAGTTGTGATTTCATTAGCTTTAATAGCCTGTGGAGGTGACACAACAGCTGAAGAGACTGTTAGGAAAGCTTCCCCATCACCAGTTCCAAGAGCTCCAGTAGAGGAAGAGGCGGCTGAGGGCGAAGGCAGTACCGCAGATAGAGGCGCTGAAGTTTACGTATCGATGCAGGATCCGAGTGGATCGGGCGAATATATATATGACCCTGAAGAGTTGAGCTTTAGTGTAGGTGACAAAATTACTCTAGTTTTGGAATCGGAAACTGAATTCCATACATTTACAGTCGAAGATCTAGGGATTGATGTAGCTGTTGCAGGTGGAGCAGTTGACGAAGTTACTTACACTTTTGAGACCGCAGGAACATACGAGTTTATTTGCATCCCTCACAAAGAACTGGGCATGGTAGGGAAGATAGTAGTTAACTAGATTTTACTCATTCGTTTTTTCTGGGTAGAAAATCATATACCGTATATTGTGGAGCCGTAAATCAATTACACAATATATTGATTCGAGATTGACTTAGTGCATAAAAGATTCCTATACTTAACATAGTATTGAGTACATGCGAGGAATAGAAATGCGTTTAACTTGTCTAAAAGATAATCTCAGTAAGGGTTTGGCAGTCGTATCAAGAGCGGTTGCAACCCGGACAACTTTACCAATAACACAAAATGTGGTGCTGGCGACAGACCAGGGACGACTAAAACTGTCGTCAACTAACTTAGAGATAGCGATCAGCACATGGATTGGAGCGGAGATTCAGGAAGAAGGATCAATTACCATACCAGCAAGGATATTGACAGAGTTTGTGAATTCTTTGCCATCGGAGGCGATCGAAATTGAACAGATTGATGCTCCTCTAGGGTTGTCTTTAAAATGTCAAAGGTCTCAAACAAGTATAAACGGTAATCCTACAGAAGATTTCCCACCCATTCCGTCCGTTGATTCTGGAGTTCAGGCTAACATTGATGTTAGTGAATTGAAGAACGCAATCGCACACGTAGTATTTGCCGCTGCAACAGAAGACTCTAGGCCCGTTTTAACTGGCGTCAAATGTGATATTAGCGGAGAGAAATTTACTTTAGCTGCCGCTGATGGATTTAGGCTAGCGGTATATACAGGAAAACTCTCATCACCAGTGGAAGAAGATTTGCAATTTGTGATTCCTGCAAAAGCATTGTCAGAAATAAGCAGACTAGCTGGAGGACAGACAGAGGATGTCATATTTACTGTCACTCCAACAAAGAGCCAAGCTCTCATCAAACTGGAAAATATAGAATTAGTTTCGCAGCTCATACAGGGCTCATTTCCTGATTATAACCAGCTTTTACCCGACAACTATGAAAATAAAGCCCTAGTTACTCAGGAACAGTTTCTTGCTGCCACAAAAACGGCAGCCATATTTGCTAGAGACGGAAGCGGAATTATTAGACTTCAGTCCACTGGGAGTGGAGACGGTGCCAGATTAATGATTTCATCTCGGGCAGAGGAAATAGGAGAGAGCGAGGGAGAAGTGGACGCCACTATAGAATCAGGATCTAATGATATGAAAATCGCGTTTAATGCCCGATATTTATCTGATGTTTTAGAGGTGTTAGGGCAAGGAAATGTTATTTTAGAAACCACGTCACCTTCTAGCCCTGGTGTACTTAAAGCTGAAGGCAATGACAATTACATCCATGTAGTAATGCCAATGTTTGTACAGTGGTGAATCAGGCATCGAAACTAGCCATACTCAATAGAACACTCTCAAGCGGAACCAGACTGGCCAGACCCTTTCTTCTCGGATGTTTGTTCGTTGTGTTGCCTATTGGCTTACTGGCTTGCGACCTTGCTGTACCACCTGTCGCCGTTGACCCAGCCCTTGACCCTGAAGTGATTATTGAAGAGAAGATCGTTGAGGTTGAGGTCGACAAGATCGTTGAGAAGATCCTTGAAGTTGAAGTGGAGAAGATTGTTGATAATGAAGTAATTGTAGAGGTGGAAAAGTTGATTGAGGTAGAGGCAGACACAATTGTAGTGGACTCTCCTGATGAAACTAAGTCTGGGCAAGGGGAATGGGAACTGGACGTGGACCTCGAGACTGGATCCATGACTTTACTTGCAAATGGAGCATCTCTACTCGGAATTCTGAAAGAACTGAACACAGAATATCAAATCGATGTGATTGTTTCCAAACTCGCCGACATTAGGGTGACTGTCGATATAGACAGTGTCCCCCTTGACGAAGGTCTGGCAACTATTATACCCACAGACTCTAGGTTCCATTTCCGGGTGGAAGACGAGGACATTGCCATTAAAATGCCTAAATTGGGAGACCAGATATCGGCGAGGCAGCGGGGACGTGAGCAATCTGATCTGCCCAGTATGGACGACGGCACCCGCCCCAGTTCTGATAAGTTGAAGACCGAGGTAATGCCTTCGCCAGACAAATTCGAGGAAAGGAAAATTGAGAGAAGCAGAACAAGCGTTTTTCAACCAGATGATCCTCTAAAGGTTTCGATGGACTTAGAAGCTATACAAGCCAATTCTTTGCTATCAGAAGAGGGCTCGTATGCACGGGTCGTCCTGCACATAACTTCCGAAGTCGTGACGCCGACGGGCTTTCTAGAGGTTGAGGGTAGTCTGGTGCAATCCACCAACGTTAAAGGTGAGCTTATCTATGTAGCTTCAGTCAACGGCGTTCCGGTTGCTGTGGGATCCCAGCAAGATCCGTTAGCCCTACACACGGCCGGAGAAGGGCATGAACATGTGTACGAGAAGCTAGAAGAAGGTATCTTTTTAATCTCTTTGCCTGAGGAATTTCTTAGCCAAATAACTCTTGAACGAACAACCATTATCTTCTACTACCTAGAGCCAGTTGGCCCAATCCCATCTGTTTTGAGCACTGATACTATTAGCTATTTTAAACCTCACCTAAAGGCTATATCCCGGGTAGGAGGGGACGAGATTATCGGAATAAAAAATAGACAGGAAATCTTAACTTATGATGATGCTTTAAGACTAGTTGGGTTAGAAAGCATGGGTGAACGAAGATGAAGAAATCATTATTGATTGTATTAGTACTTGGATTCTTCTGTATCATCTCGATCCCTCAAAAGAGCGTAGAAGCAGACTCTCATTTGCCTTTTCCGAATTTAGTTAACGAGCTGTTCCGGAGTGGTAACAACGGATCAAAGATGAACCTTGTGATTATTGGAGATGGGTTTCAGGCTGGCGCCGACCAGGGCATTTTTGACGCTTTCGTTGAAAACACAGTGATGGAAATATTTAATAACGATTTGTTTGAAGAGACCAAGAATGCATTCAATGTTTACTCTCTAAATTTAGTGTCTGTTGACTCAGGCGTAACACAGATAAGCGGTAATGTTGGAGCAAACTGGGGTGCAATCACCTCTGATATAGATGGAGATGGAATACCTGCGGCTCTTGATACGGCACTTGGCTACCGATACAGCGGTGATTGGAACCGGTGCTGGATTGAGGGGGGCTTAACATCCACTGGCAACACCTCACTTCAGGCGGAGACAAACGTCCTTAACACCTTGGTACCTCAATGGGACTATGCTATTGTGATTTTGAACGAACCAAATCAGGGCGCGTGCGCGCTTGGCAATACATTCAGAATGACTATGGCCACATCATGGCAGACTGTGGGACACGAATTTGGACACTCGATAGGCGGTTTAGGGGATGAGTACATAGCAGCTGCAGGCAACTATGGCGGAGTGGAACCTGCTGCTCCAAACCTTACTATCAGCAACAATCGTAACACTATTAAGTGGGGCGATGGCGGGTTGGGGTTTGTAGACCCGAACACTGCGATTCCCACTCCTTTCACGTTGAACGCCTTTTTAAATGCGGGGCCATGTGGCGGGTTGGATCCTGTCGAGGATGCTGGTGTTTTTGCCGGAGGTACGATTGGGCAGGGTAGCTGGACCAATTCTATTTTTAGGGCACATTGCAACGATCGGATGGATTCAAACAACCCTCCCTATGGCGCTGTGAATTACAACTTAATGCGCACGGCCATAGATCCATTCCACGATTACGATTTTGACAACTCCTACGTTGGGGACTTTGATGGGGATGGATGGGATGATTTGGTACTTCATAACGCCAACAGCCTGGCCCTATATGTATCCACAGGTAGTGAACTTGAGCTGGAGTGGATTGCTACTCCATCGATAACCAATTGGGAGTTCAAATCAGGAGATAAATTCCATGTCGGTGATTTCAATGGCGACGGCCTGGACGACCTTTTTGTTGTCAACCATACCGGCTGGACGCAAGGAGCTAACAATCCTGTATCCTTATTAGGGATGCTACGGTCTACTGGCTCAGGATTTGTGCTCGAAAACAGGTTCGACGATATGCTTTCTCCTTTTTGGTACATTAGGAGTAATGACCAATTCTACGTGGCCGACTTCGACGGCGACGGCATGGACGACATTTTCGTGTCCAACGTTAAAGATTGGTCTATACCCTACCTTTACATGCTGCGGTCCACTGGGAAAGGTCTTTATTCCGGACATGACCATCGATCCGGTCTTGAGCACGTTAAACGGTATGACGATATGCTTCCCTTTTGGTACATGAAGAGCAATGATCAATTTTACGTGGCAGACATCGATGGAGACGGCCTGGAAGAACTCTATGTCTTCAATGGCCTAGACTGGTATATAGGCTACCTACATCTATTGAAATCTACCGGTGCCAGCCTTGAGTTCGTTACCCGATATGACGATATGGTTACTCCCTATTGGTACATGACGAGCAACGATCAGTTCTATGTGGCCGACTTCGACGGTGACGGTGACGATGATCTGTACCTCTTTAACGGCCACGACTGGGCTATGGAGTATATGTATATGCTTAGGTCGTCTGGAAAGGATCTGAGTGGGGCCAATCGCTACGACGATAGCGTTCCTGGTTGGATAATGAGCAGAAACGACCAGTGGTTCGTTGCTGATATAGATGGTAATGGCATGGAAGATCTGTACGTTTACAACAACGCTGACCCGGCTATTTTGTCACATAATGGAAAGCACATGGATATGGAGTACCTGGGTGTGATTCATTCCTCCGGCTCCAACCTGTCCGGCGGGTGGCATGGTGACTGGATCGGCAATTGGAACCTTGGGCTGAATGACAAGTTCTTGGTGGCCAATTTCAACGGTATGGCTGGATGGGAAGACCTTTTCGTTCGCAACAGCGACTGGTTTGGAATGCTGCGATCGCACTCTAATGCGCTACAATTGAACTCAATCTACCCAAACTGGATCCACAATCATAACTATCACAATTTGGGATGGTGGTAAGCCTTTAACAGGCAAGTGGCAGCAGAATTCAATCAGATCTGTATGTCAATTAAATCCTAGAAATCGCTACTCCGCCACCACCTGATCTAGGGTCAGAACCTCCTAGAAACAGACCGTCGGAATCTCTGAGTGCAACTTGAGCTCGTGCCATTAATGGATTAAGTGGAAATGGATCTCTCCTCACAACATGACCCATCTGAGTTAGTTCATCAACTACTTTTGCACGGAATCTAGCTTCTAGAAATAATGGTCCGCCTTCGGTATGTATTCTTGGAGCTAAAACTGCTTCGGCAGGGGACATACCAAAATCCACCATATGAACAATTGCCTGAACAATCGCACTAATTATTACAGCTCCACCTAAAGCCCCGATTGCTGCTTCAGGTCTATCTTCATTCCAAATTAAAGTAGGTACCATATTAGACATTCTTGCCTTACCAGGAGCAATGGAGTTGGGCTGGCCCGTTCGAGGGTCAGCAAGATTCATGCCATTGTTGTAAATAAAGCCTAAGCCCGGAGTGACAACTCCTGAAGCCCAACCGAGGGTATGGGTTAAAGAAATAAAGTTTCCCTCTTCATCAGCTACACTTATAGTTGTAGTATGGCCTTCGCCCACGTCCCCGGTAGACTTACCGGTATACCCTTTACGTATTTGTGAGATCTGGCTACTCAATCTGTCTTGATCTAGGATCACTTCATCAACAGGTACTGTGCAGAATTCAGGATCAGCATTGTAATCAAGGCGATCTTGATGAGCCATTGATAATGCCGAACCGAGTACGTGCAGATATTCTGAACTACCATGATCCATTTGCTGAAGATCAAATGACTCTAATAAACGTAACGCTTGAATAATAGTTTGTCCTGAGTCAGGCGGTTTTACAGCGGTAATCTTTTTGCCACGGTAATGACCTGTTAATGGATCATAAACGCGTGGTTTATATTGGCTGAAATCGCTTTCAGTCACGAAGGCTCCATGTTTTTTGAAATCCTCTAAGATCTCTTTACTTAAGTCGCCTTCATAAAATTCTCCAGGGCCGCCTTTTGCGATCCTGCCCAATGTTTCAGCCATGTCTCTCATATCGATAGTAGAGCCATAAGGATGGAAACTTCCGTCTGCCTGCAAAAATATCTTTTTGCATTCGTCAGTAGCTGAAAATCTTTTTTGGGCGCTTGGCTGACCTGGTACCACGGGCATTGTTATCCAGTCCATAAAAGTTGGATGAATCGGTAAACCAATCTTGGCTTGTTCGATTGAGGGAGAAAGTAATTCATCCCATGGCATAGTGCAGTAACGCTTATGGATTTCAGCGAACCCGGATATTACAGTTGGCAACATAATTGAGGTATAGCCAAGTTCGTTTCTGAAATCATCAAACACGAATAAACTTGATACTTCGGTACGCGATTTAAGATCTGACTCCCACATATCGGGCCTGGCTTTGGAACCTGCACGGCCAGCAAAACTTATTACTTTATTTTCATTCTTCTTAGCACTGTATACCTGAGAGACACCCATACCTCCTGGCCCACACATGAATGGATCCCATACCCACTGAGTAAACGAGGCTGCAAGTGCAGCATCAAATGCGTTGCCTCCTGATTCCATTACTTCTATTCCAACATCAGCTGACCATGGTTGGGGACAGGCTACGATACCTTGCATTTAGTTCCACACCTTTTCGAATAGCTTCAGCCAATTACCACCCATTATTTTTACAATATCCTCGTTTTTATATCCTCGTTTTTGTAGCTCGTTGGAAATGTTACGCATTTTATCCGGTGATTCCAACCCTGAGAGAGACTGGTAAGAATCCGGCATCGGGTTCTTTCCCACAGATTTTGTTCCTTGTTGCATGAATATCCATTCATAAAAGTCCTGAGGTTGGTCCTGTGTAAAGTCCGTTCCTATAGCTGTGTGATCTATTCCAACTCTCTCGATAAGATCTTCTATACAGTCTACATAATCAATTAATGTTGATTTGAGCCCATTTTTCAAAAAAGGAGGAAATGCATTTGCGCCTACGACACCACCTTTTTCAGTCACTAGTCTTAAAGCATCATCAGTTTTGTTTCGAGGATGATCAACATATGATCTGGCATTCGCATGAGTAATAGCCACAGGTCCTTCTGATATTTCTGCTGCTTCTAACGTGGTTTTATCTCCGACATGTGATAAATCTATCAATATACCTAAACTATTCATCTCTTTTACCGCATCAACCCCAAATAAACTTAAACCCTCATCTCTTCTTTCGTAGCAGCCGTTTCCGATTAGGTTACGCTCGTTATACGTTATTTGTATTATTCTGACACCTAATGCATGAAATAGTTGCAGGCGATCAAGTCTATTTTCGATTGGAGACGCGTTTTGCCAGCCAAAAATTATCGCAGTTTTATTATCTGATTTAGCCTTTATAATGTCCGCTACCGAAGTTGCATGCAATAAACTGTTATTCTCTTGAAAGCGGGCATACCAATCTTCAAGATTTCTCATTGTTTCGTGGAAACCTTCCCAGACAGCGATCGTAGCATTGATTGCTGTGACCCCTCCTGATTGCAGGCTTTTATATACTTTAGGACTGTCCCAGTTACTAACATTTAACCCGTCTATAACAATTGAGTTATCGTACAGTTTTTTATTGTCCGTAATGTTCATGACCGTCCTGCTCTATGGCCGTAGATACGCCCGAGTAATCTTAGTGCCATCTTGTTTGCCAGACCATTCTGCTTCTGCAAACGCCTGGTTTATCTCAGACAAAGGAAAACTATGTGACATAAGCTTTGGCAAAGAGTATTTATTCTGCGTCTTTACTAAAAAGTCCATAGCGACTGGAAGTGTGTACGGATCATAGTGAGCGATGCCGATGACAGTTGTATTACCCCAGACTGTGGTAGCTACGTCAATAGAAGTTTTCCCACCTTTCCACATATTGCCAATTTCTACTAGCGTGCCACCCAAGCGAGTTAATTCCAGTCCCTCGGTAAATGCATCAGGAAGTCCTACAAGCTCCATTACAATATCGCCCCCTCTTCCTTCGCTTAATTCTTTCACACGGGCAATTCTGCTTTCGGGAGTATTGTATTCAGTAATATCTATGACTTCATCGGCTCCACATTCTAAAGCAAGGTCGAGCCTGTTCCTTGAACCATCTAAGATTATTACTTTTGATGCGCCCATCTCTTTTGCTGCACTCGCAGCATTGATTCCCAAACCACCGGCACCCTGAATAACGACAGTGTCGCCTAATCTTATATTAGCCTTATTTAATCCAAATATTACTTGAGACACTGCACAGTTGACTGGCGCCACTTCTGCATCAGACAACTCGTTTGGCACTTTAAAAACAAAATGACCTCTGGGTAAATAAAAATACTCCGCAAAGCCACCAGAGCATATAGGCGATTCCTCAACAGGCTTGCGAATCCGTGTTCGGTTAGGGCATGTATTTAATTGTCCCCTTAGACAGTTGTAGCATTTTAGACATGGGAAAAAATAGGTATAAGCGACACGATCACCTTCTTTGAGGTCTCTACCTAGAGAATCCGTGTTAACTTCCGCACCTAATTTTGCTACTATCCCGGTGCTTTCATGGCCAATTATGGTAGGTCGATTTAACGGGTCTCCAGTCCAATTGCCAGGTTTAAGGTGGCCTCTATAAAAATGTAAATCAGACCCACAGATTCCGGCGGCAGTTATCTTTACTAATAATCCTCCTGGTTCAACCTCAGGAACGGCCAACTCTTGTAAATCAAACTTGTATGGTTCAACATATATTGCTGCTAGTCCTGTAGTCATATGGTCTCCCTATGCTTTCAACATTCCGATTTTATTGAGTGGTGCGCGTTCATCCTATATCATATCGTGACAAAGGTTTTTGAAGTCACCCCAATATCCGACAGAAAACCTTTGTTATTTTTATTAGAGAGAATTTGCAATTGGACGCGATTTGGTTTTACGCAGTATGGACTATCGGAAGTTATCTTGTTGGATCTGCATTGGTCGGAGATTTAGTATGCAGGGCAAAAGGGATAGATATCCGAAAACTCGGTACAGGTAATCCTGGCACTGCAAACATTTGGAGACAAGTTGGCCCTAAATATGGAATAGCTGTATTTGTTTTGGACATTCTTAAAGGAGTAATAGTCACTTTACCTTTAAGACTTCTAGACATCGAACTAGAATGGATTGCTATATCTATGTTTTGTATGCTGGCAGGTCAATTTTTTCCAATATTTTTTAAATTTCAAGGTAACACTGGCATGGCAGCACTATTTGGTACTGCAGCTGGTCTAATTCCGTTAGGAGCAGCAATAGCCGCCCCGATTGCTATCATAAAATTTGGAATCACTAAGAATGTTGGTTGGTCAGGCGGAGCGTTCTTCGCTGTTTCATGGGTTGCAGGCGGCCTTATCTACATGAACGATTGGGGATGGATTGGAGTGGTATATCTGATTGCTGGAAGTGCACTAGTTTTCATCAAGCAATACACACAGTATAAAAACAGCCCAGACAAGAATAAAAATTCTGAGTGACCTTTAAATAAATCCGGAGTAACAAATTGACCAAACCAAGAGTCTTGATAACCAGGAATATTTTCCCAGAAGCAATTAAAGCAATTGAACAGGTGGCCGAAGTTGACCTGTGGACAGATGAGATGCCACCTTCACGTGAAGTATTACTAGAAAAATCAAAAGGTATCGACGGCATTCTATGTCTTTTGACAGACAAAATTGATGGCGAATTTATGGACAATGCAGGACCACAATTAAAAGTTATTAGCCAAATAGCTGTCGGGTATAACAACATTGATATTGCAGAAGCGACAAAAAGGGGAATCCCGGTAGGCTACACTCCAGATGTATTAACTCATGCTACGGCAGACTTTGCATTTACGTTATTAATGGCAGCAGCTCGACTTGTAATCCCAGGCCATATTTCAGCACACGATGGTTCGTGGAAAACATGGCATCCTTTGCATTTTCTTGGACAAGATATTTACGGTAGTAAGATAGGCATTGTGGGGATGGGTAGAATCGGATTTGAAATGGCAAAACGATCTACGGGTTTTGATATGGATATTTTGTATTACGACGTAAATAGACGTGAGGATTTAGAAAAGAAATTAAAAATGACTCACGTGGGAATGGATGAACTATTAACTCAATCAGACTTTGTGAGCATACACGTTGACCTTAACCCAACAACTCAACATATGTTCAGCACTGAACAGTTTAAGCAAATGAAGAACTCGTCGGTGATTATTAACGCAGCTAGAGGGCCGGTAATTGACCACATGGCACTTTATGAAGCATTGAAAAATAAAGAGATAGCTGGAGCCGGACTCGATGTCACGGATCCAGAACCAATACCAAATGACCATCCTCTTCTTACTTTGGACAATTGCCTTATAGTCCCTCATATCGCTAGTGCCACTATCGAAACTCGAAGAGCTATGTCGAACCTTGCTGCAGCCAATTTGATTAATGGACTTAAAGGCACTTCTTTATCCACTTGTGTTAATCCTGAGGTTGATAACTAGACATAGATTTTATTGAGTCTGATGTTGTAATTTTTATAGACTTAATATAAAACTTGGATAACTTACGTATCGAGTGTCAGCTAATTAATAGCAGGCCTTGCCTTTTAGGTTTTTAGAGGAGGAACACAAATGACTACTCACACTGATGAAATCAGAAAACAGGCCCTTCAATATCAATGGATGCACAACGCTGATTGGACACAGATGGCCGAAACCGGTGAACCCTTAGTGATGGTAAAAGGAGAGGGTGTCAGGGTAACTGACTCAACTGGCAAAACATGGCTGGATGTTCATGGAGGTTATACATGTGTCAATCTAGGTTATGGGCGTACTGAGATAGCTGAAGTTGCTTATGATCAAATATCAAAGATTACCTATTTCCCTCAAGGCACCACTACTGTTCCAGTAATACAGCTGTGCGAAAAGCTAGCAGAGTTACTTCCCGGTGACATAAATAGATCGTGGCCTGGATCCGGAGGCTCTGAAGCGAATGAAACCGCAATTAAGATGGTCAGGGCGTATCACAAAAGAAGAGGGGAGTCTGGAAGATACAAAGTTATTAGCAGAAAGGGCTCATATCACGGTACAACGGGAGGTGTTATGTGGCTAGGAAATAATGCTACAGATTATTCCCTAAGTGATTTTGAACCGGCTGCACCTGGTATGGTGCACGTACCGCACCCTAACCACTATAGAGATGAATATAACTCGGCCACTCCGTCGGAAACCGCTATTCGATGTGCCCAGGCAATAGAAGATGCAATCCTGATGCATGATGCAAAAACTGTGGCGGCTGTTATTGGAGAGCCTGTGTCACAGCCGATAGGAGCTCCGGTTCCCGCTCCCGAATACTGGCCTATGGTCAGAGAAATTTGTGATAAATACGGAGTGCTTCTAATAGTTGATGAGGTAATAACCGGATTTGGGCGTACAGGAAAGATGTTTGGCATTGAGCATTTTGGAATCGAACCCGATATTATGACAATGGGTAAAGGAATTATTTCAAGTTACCTTCCTTTAGCAGTAACGTCAGTTAGTGATCGTGTAGCAGAGCAATTCGGCAGCGAGCCTATCTGGCATGCTGTAACTTCAGCTGGTAATCCAGTCTCGGCGGCAGCCGCTTTAAAAACCATTGAAATAATAGAATCAGAAAATATGGTAGAAAATTCAAGGATGCAGGGCGAGTATCTTAAAAAAGGCCTCACCGATTTGATGAAGACACACTCCATAATTGGAGATGTAAGGGGGATCGGATTGTTGATTGGTGTCGAAATGGTTGCTGATCGTGACACAAAAGAAAAATTCTCTAAAGACGTGGATGTTGCAGGCAGAATCAATAAGGAATTCCGAAAAAACGGCCTAATATTACAAAGTGATGGAAACGTTATAACGGTTGGTCCTCCTCTTTGTGTCACACAGTCTGACTGCGATGAAATCATTGACGGAATAGATGCGTCTCTAGAAGCAATAGAACAACAGCTAGGAGTTAAATAATGATTGCTAATACTAATCCGCAAACAGAAGAAACCCAACAATTACGGAAGTCCTCGTTAAAGCATAATTGGATGCATGTTAGAAGCTGGATTGAGATGGCAGAAGAAGGCGATCCAATTATTATCAAAGAAGGCAAAGGGCTTACTGTTGTTGACACAGATGGCAATGAATGGATGGACGTAAATGGGGGGTACTTGTGTGTAAATGTAGGCTATGGCCGCACAGAAATAGCTGAGGCAGTTAAAGATCAAATAAACAAAATTAGTTTCACTCCACGTGGTACGACGACAGAACCAGTTGTTGAGTTAAGCAAAAAACTTGCTGATCTCACCCCCGGTGACTTAGAAAGATCATGGCTTTCCACTGGTGGATCAGAAGCTAATGAGACGGCAGTTAAAATTGCGAGAGCCTATCATAAAAGAAACGGCAATCATACGAAATATAAAATCATTTCACGTCGAGGTTCCTATCATGGTGCCTTAGGAGTTACTCAGTGGCTGGGAGGTTACGGAGGCTTAGGAAGTCGAGTCGACTATGAGCCTGCTGTTCCAGGTATGCTGTATGCAGCTCAGCCAAATTCTTATCGCCCTGAAGTACCAGGAAACACTCCTTCAGAGATAGCAATAAACGCAGCAAAGTCAGTTGAAGATCTGATTTTGTATCATGGAGAAGATACTGTCGCAGCATTCATCGGAGAAGCTTTCTGTGCTGATACCGCCTATGATGCTTGCGCCGTTCCGGGCCCTGAATATTGGCCAATGGTCAGAGAGATATGTGATAAATATGGCGTACTGATGATAGTAGACGAGGTAATTACCGGATTTGGCAGGACGGGGAAATGGTTTGGTATCAACCACTGGAATACAGTGCCTGATATTATGACAATGGCAAAAGGGATTGTTAGTGCATATGTACCCTTGGCTGCAACAATGGTTACTCCAAAAGTCGCAGATGCTTTTGCTGGCGAAAATAATGTTTTCGCGCAAACGTTAACATTTGGAGGTCACCCAGTATTGGCAGCAGCGGCTCTTGCAAACATAGATATTATTGAGAAAGAAAATCTCGTTGATAGAGCAGCTGAACTTGGCGAGTATCTAATGGAACAAATGCTTAGTGTTGGATCTAAACATAAGATGGTTGGAAACGTAAGAGGTCTTGGTTTGATGACCGCAATGGACCTGGTGAAAGATCAAGTTACAAAAGAACGTTTCCCTAAGGAAGTCAATGTCGAGAAGATAATGGCGAACAAGTTTGCTGAGCGTAAAATGATTATAAGGCCACGTGGATTGCTCTGTTTCAGCCCTCCATTGTGTGTAACTAGATCTGAAATAGACCAATTCATGCAAGCTGTGGATGAAGTGTTGGGTGAAGTAGAATCAGAGCTCGGTATGGTTTAGTGCAACTTTAATAAATCCATCTGTTAAGTTGATAATTTAATCAGGAAACATATGCGGACAAGTTCAATTTCCGTAAAGCACATTATATGGTTTGCGTGCCTGGTAATTTTGTTTATCTGTGCTTTTGGACAAATCGTATCGGCTCAAGACAACGCCCCTCATGCTGCAACTATTTCCATTTCTGGAATAATCGATAAACCAGAAGCCAGGATACTCGCAAAAAGCATAAAGTCGGCGCACGAAAATGGTGCCACTTTGATAATTCTCCTTATCAATACTCCTGGAGGAGATCTGGAATCAACTCGTCAAATGGTAGGATCAATATACGATAGCTCTCTCCCCATCGCGACTTTTGTATGGCCTAGTGGTAGTCAGGCAGCATCCGCAGGGACGTTTCTATTGGCTGCCGGCCATCTTGCTGCTATGGCTCCCTCAACCAATGTAGGGGCAGCCACTCCAGTATCAATAACAGGTGAGGATCTACCTGAAACTATTGCCGATAAAGCAACACAAGATGCATCGTCATTTCTTAGAGGTATAGCGCGTAATAGAGATAGGAATGTACAAGCCTATGAAGAAACCGTTACCAAAGCCAAGGCATATTCAGAAATTGAGGCTTTAGATGCTGGATTAATCAATGTTATTTCTGATGACCCACAGCAGCTGCTAATAGACATAGATGGGTATGTTATAAATGAAGAGGAAAAAGAAATTGAGTTGAATACTGCCGACCTTGTTATAAAGCCCATACAACCTGGATTTCTGGATCGGTTCCTGCAGTTTTTAGCAAATCCAAATATAGCACTAATCCTACTAGCAATAGGATTTGTAGGTATTTTAATAGAGTTGATTAATCCAGGGGGCTTCGTTGCAGGGATAACAGGGATTGCTGCAATAGTTTTAGCTCTTGTGGCTCTTGGAAATTTACCCGTTAATTGGATGGGTTTTCTTCTCATTGGACTGGCAGCGGTTCTGTTCTATATAGAGGTGCAGGCAAGCGGTTTAGGAATAGCGGGGCTAATTGGTGGAGCACTATTTATACTAGGAGCAATACTTCTGTTTGGAGGATTTTCTCAAACCGATCTCAATGGACCGAGTTTTATGGCTAACATATGGGTTTTTGTAGGTATCAGTATAGCCATAGGTTTAGTAATGATTGTTTTGATTAAAGCTTCACTTGATGCGCGTAAAAATCGATACAAACCTGACGAAAAAGTTACTGTTGGACAAATTGCAAAGACTATTACTGATTTGAATCCTACCGGAACGGTTTATTTTTCAAGCGAAGAGTGGAGCGCCATCAGTGAAACTGGGCTATTGATTAAATCAGACTCTCAGGTGGTTATAACCAATAAAGATAAACTTATATTGAAAGTTAGAG
Source organism: Chloroflexota bacterium (assembly GCA_002699485.1). Taxonomy (GTDB): domain Bacteria; phylum Chloroflexota; class Dehalococcoidia; order Lucifugimonadales; family UBA2962; genus UBA2962. The sequence continues at coordinate 17,750 of PAAV01000040.1, forward strand.
CTGTTGATTGAGTACAATAAAGAAGCAAGGTGTCTAAATTATTGCGAGCCCATAGATTTCAGGATAGCTTGTATGATAATTTTGACTTAACTAGGTATTAACTAGAAACTGACGGAGGATTTATGATTCCATATTTAACAGTAGTTCAACAATATGAGCGATTAGGTGTTTTTTGGCTTGGAAAATTTGCAGGTCTTAGAGCTGGAGGTCTACATTTACTGGTTTGGCCTTTTCACTCCACGGCCAGAATGGATATGAGGGAAATCGTAATTGATATACCCAGGCAAACAGCCATTACAGAAGACAATGCACCAATTGATATCGACTTTCTGTTATATATGAGAATTGTCGCAGCGGAGAAATCCATTCTAGAAGTAATGGATTTTCGATCAGCTGTAGTGGGAATGGCTACAACTACCCTTAGAGCTGTTATTGGTGAAATGTCTCTTGATGATGTTTTGGCTAAGAGAGAACATATCAATAGTACACTTAGAGCCCGCTTAGACGAAGTGACCGATCGTTGGGGTATTAAAGTTACCCAGGTCGAAATCAGAGAAATTGAACCTCCACCAGACATTCAGGACGCCATGAACAGACAAATGTCTTCAGAGCGCGTAAGAAGAGCTGCGATTATCGAAGCTGAAGGAATTAAAAAAGCTGCTATAACGACAGCAGAAGGTGAAAAACAATCGGCTATTCTTAAAGCAGAGGGAGTCAGGCAAAGCGAAATATTAACTGCAGAAGGAGACCAACAGGCAATGAGCCTAAGAGGTCAAGGTTTAGCAGACGCTTTGAGCAACATTTCAAAAGTTGCCAAAGGAGTAGACAGCAAAACAATGAGTCTCAAATATTTCGAAACACTTAGTGAGTTAGGTGCGAGTGCATCGACTAAATTCATATTCCCGATGGAATTCACTGAGATGCTTAAGCCTTTCCTAGGAATGGCTAAAGGCGATTCAAAATCTAAGTAACTCTGCCTTATAGCTTATATGTCTGATTTAGTTAGGAACCTAATTGAAGGCTCGCCTGCTAAATAACTAGCTATTGCTTCGAGGGCACCTGTTTCAGTTCGCCAATTGAAATATTTTTCATAGTGGGCGCGAGATTCCCATGTCTCAAACACAACTAGGTCAGTTTCGTCGTCAGAGTTAAAGTAAAACCCGACGTCTTTACAGCCTTCAAATGAACGCGTGTCAGGAACAATCTTTCTGATATGTTCTTTAAATGCGTCCACTTGATCAGATTTCAATTTGAAGGTTATTAATACTTGGCTTTCCATGATTATTAGTCCTGAATTATATATTTTAAAGTCTTTCTTTTATTCGACCCGCTAACGATATATTAAATCCTGGTAATGATGCAATATCCTCAATGCGGGCTTGCTGAACCATCTTAGTTGATCCAAACTTACGTAACAATTGTTTTCGACGCTGAGGACCGATTCCCGGTATGGAATCCAATTTTGATGCAGTGGAAGATTTCGATCGCCGTTTCCTATGCAATGTGATTGCAAATCGATGAGCTTCGTCTCTTGATCTTTGGAGCAAATAGAGAGCTTGGGAAGACCGATCTAAAATGATTGGCTCAGGAGTTTCGGGAACAAATACTTCTTCTTCTTGTTTAGCAATGCTAGCTAATGGAATATCCTTCACACCAAGCTCCAAGAATACCTGTAAAGCAGCACCCAAATGACCTTTTCCTCCATCTATTAAAACGAGATCAGGAATTTTCACCCACGAATTTGATTCACTGATATTCTCATTCAGTTTCTTGAATCTTCTTGTAAGTACTTCTTTCATCATCGAGTAGTCATCAATGCCCTTAACGTTTCTAATTATGAACCTTCGATAATCACTTTTGTTTGGTTTACCGTCCTCAAATACCACCATTGATCCTGTTGAATTTGAACCTTGAATATTTGATATATCATAAGTTTCAATTCTGCGCGGTATTCTGGGCAAATTAAGAGCTTCTTGTAATTGTGATAACGCTTCCTCAGTTGATCCTTCCTCAATTTGTTTAAGCTTCAATTGTTCGAGACCACGCTTCGCATTTTCCTCCACCATACCTAGTAATCTTTTCTTTTCTCCGCGGTATGGAACGGTAAGGTTAACTTTTGTCGTCTTTTTTGCACTCAACCAAACTGCGATCTGTTCAATATCGGGTATTTTTTCAGGTAATAATATTTTCGATGGGATGTAATGGCTTTGACTATAAAATTGAGTTATAAAGGCTGATAGTATTTCGCTATTAGAATCTTCAGATGTACCCTGCATAATAAACTGATCTCTTCCTACTAATTTACCTTTCCTAACGAAGAAAACTTCTATCCTGCTCTGGTCTAGATATTTTGCTCCCGCTATAACATCGATGTTTTCTCCAGACACATTGATTACTTTTTGTTTTTCATGAATTTGTTCGATTGCTGTTAATTGATCTCTCAATATAGCCGCACGCTCGTAATCCAAGTCTTCCGAGGCCTGATGCATATTTTGGCTAATCTTTTTAGTTACATCATCAGTTTTGCCTTCCATAAACATAATAACCTGTTGTATGACTTCGTTATAACCGTCGGCATCGACTGCCCCTGTACAGGGTCCAACACAACGATTTATATGGTAATCAAGACAGGGGCGCTCATCTTTGCCAGTTATATGTTTAGTACAAGATCGATAAGGGAATAATTTTTTCAATAACCCTAAAGTCTTACGTACGCTGCCAGCATTTGCATACGGGCCAAAATATCTTGAACCATCATTATTAAGCTTTCTGGTTATATAGACTTGAGGGAACGGCTCCGCTGTGTCGATCTTTATGAAAGGATAAGATTTACCATCTTTTAGACGAGCGTTGAATCTTGGCTGGTTTTGCTTAATTAAATTGCTTTCAAGTAAAAATGCTTCTAATTCAGATTCTGTAATAATGAATTCAAAATCATCAATTGCAGATACCATGCGTTGGATTTTTGGGGGCAAATTAGATTTTTTCTGAAAGTAAGAACGAACTCTGTTCCGAATAACCGAAGCCTTACCAATGTAAATTATTTTGCCTGATTTATCCTTCATAAGGTAAACACCAGGTTTCACTGGTAAATGAGTTAGTCTTTCTGAAAAATTACCCATATTACTTAATTACAATACTAGGAGTACACGAGTAGCCTGTTTTTAAATAACGAATTCCCAGGCGAGGCCTGATAACTTATTTATTAATTTAAAGTTAAGGTTAATACTGCTAAAGCTGCTGCTAAGACTATCGCGATACATGCGATATGAAGTAATTCTACACGCAAATAAGTGAACGCAGTGGTTTGAACCGCAGCTTGGGCCTTCGGTTGGACAACAACATGCTTTGATTCCACTTGAGTGGAATTTGAAGGCACGTTAATTTCCTTGCTATTATCTTCTACGTTAGTTTCTTTTTCGTTAGAAAATGAAACTGATGTTTGTGCTTCGGTTAACCGCGCTGTAGATCCTCGGTTCTTTTTACGTGACTTCATAGCAGCTTGTTTTGATGCTACTTTCCTACCTTTTTTTGCCATTTATATACTTCCTTCTAAATTTCAGGATCTTGGGTGTGCTTTATTATATTCTTTTTTTAGATGATCGTTGCTCAGATGAGTATAAATCTGAGTGGTTGAGATGTCTGAGTGACCCAACAACTCTTGTACATGGCGTAATGGAGCACCACCTTTTAGTAGATGTGTTGCAAAACTATGCCTGAGTAAATGAGGGTTTACTTCTCTTGTTAACCCTGCTTTTAAACTCCTCCTATTGAGTATAAGCCAAAAACCTTGTCGAGTCAGTCGTTTGCCATTTTTGTTTAAAAATAATGCCTGCCCTGACGTATCGATTTCTTGATCTGGTCGTCCATGAATTATATATTCATTTAATAACTTGCTAGCAACTGAATGTATTGGCAATATTCGTTCCTTAGAGCCTTTGCCTATAACTCTTATTAGATTTTGATTCAAATCAATGCTATCGATGTCGCAAGAGATTAACTCACTTACTCTGATGCCTGATGCATACATTAATTCAAACATTGCTCTGTCTCTGTAGTCGTCGGCTTTGGTTCCTCTAATTGCATCAAATAATGCATCTATTTCTTGTTCCGATAGTGTCGATGGGAGTGACCTAGATAGCTTAGGTGTGGAAATATGTTCACACGGATCAGATTGGATTTCATTTTCATCATACAGGAATTTAAAAAACGAACTCATGGATGCGATCTTTCTTGCTTTAGTTGAAACGCTGTAGCGGTTTCTGGCTAAATTATCTATGTACTCTTTGATATCGTTTGAACTTACTTCAGCCCAACTCCAATTCTTATCAGAAAAAGAGTGAGCTGTTTCATTAAGAAACACGATTAACTGGCGTATATCTATCTGATAAGCGTCTAAGGTGTTGCCTGATGCTCCTCTTTCCACTTTGAGATACGATAGAAATAGGTTTAATCCGCCGAATGCTCGTTTTTTGTTACTTTCAAGATTCACATAGCATATTCTCGTTGATTTGTTATACAAAAACCTACGGTCCAGGGGTTCATAAATCGGAGGTTTTTACCTTAATCGAATCAATACTAAGACAATCAAGATTGAATTTTGCTTTCAAAATACCAATAGATTGGTATCATTATTCTTAGTACTTTAAATCATGATTTAACAATGCCACATAAAAAAGGCTGATAGCATCAATTTATGATAGACATAACGGTTGGACCGAATCTTTTCACTATTCAGAATGGAATAAACTTAGCTTTAGCTTGGCATGGCATTTTTAGCCTTGTTGGAGTCATTACAGCTGTATATCTCGTTGCTCGGTGGGCCCCAATGAAAGGTATATCATCTGATGATATGTACTCTGTTGCGGTTTGGTGCGTACTGGGAGGATTTATTGGGGCAAGATTGGTCCACGTTATTGATCACTGGGATTTTTACTCTGATAACCCTGTCCGAATAATAGCAATTTGGAGTGGTGGGATTGGAGTTTGGGGAGGAATACTAGGCGGTTTCTTCGGTGGAATAGCATATGTAGCTATAAAAAGAGTTCCAACAAAGTATTGGGGCATCATGATGGATATAACAGCACCTGCGCTTCTTTTAGCTCAAACGATAGGTCGATTGGGTGACATAGCAAATGGCGAACATTGTGCAAAAGCAGCCAGTCATTTCCTAAGTTTTTCATGGACACACCCGCAAAGTCTTGCACAAAACTGTGCCTCGGGTTTTGGTACTGGTACTGAACCTGTTATTTTTTACGAAATACTTGGGAACATAATTATTATCGCGATACTCTTTGCCCTTAAAGATCGGCTGAAACCAGCTGGGATGTTGTGGTGTGTTTATCTTTCTCTTTATTCACTAGCTCGATTTGGAATCACGTTCGCTAGGGAGGACCGTATATGGGCTTTTGGGATGCAAGAGGCTCACTACATTGCATTAGTGTGTCTTGCAGTAACGATACCAATTCTTGTATATAAAGCTCGATTCATATCTCCTCCAGCTATTGCTGAGACCGTCCCTGTAGTATCTATACTAAACAGAGGCGGCAACGATTCTAGAGCTAAACGCAGAAGGAAAGATGGATAATCTCTACACAGATATAAAATCTATTATCTGTAACTGAATAGTTATGTTGCCTGCCCAATAATTCTCAGTGAGTTTAAACACGGCATCTATTTTATTTCCAAGTTGGTGATATCTTGAACCGAGTCCAAATCCAATCGCATCAAATCGATTCGAATCTTGTTCAACTATAAATTTTATATGGTTATCTGTTTTTCCAACGGTTCTTGACTCATACACCTGTAATTGGCGGCTTAAGAATATTGGAGATGGATTACCTTGGCCAAAAGGCTCCATAGATTTTAAAAACTTTATATTATCGCTATTAACGTCGGATAGAGTTATTTCACATTCATATTCAATCGGTTTATTTGCGAGAGATTCAGCTTTCTGTGCTCCAATAGCTATAAGAAATTGTTGCTCAAATATATCAATAGATGAAGATTGCAATGTAAAGCCCGCAGCCTGGCTATGTCCTCCTATTTTTAAGAAATCTAATTGAGTATCCAACAAGCCTTGTAGAATTTCATAACCTTGAGGTCCTCTTGCACTCGCTCGGATATTATCTCCATCTTGGCAAGCTGCAACTCCTGGTATTCCATATTTCTCACTGAGCTTGCCTGCAATTAATCCTAGTACGCCTGGATGCCAATTAGGTGAATAAACAAAAATTGCTGAATTTGAGGCCAAGTTATTTTCAGTAACAAGTTCGTTAGCCAATTGAATTGCCTTTGTTGAGAGATTTCTTCGATTCGTATTCAACTGATCTAACTGATTACACAATGCTTCTGCTTCGCCCACATCTTTTGTAGTTAAAAGATCCAGGCTTATTTTTGCGCTATCTAACCTACCTGCAGCATTAAGCCTTGGAATTAGAGTAAATGAAAGATCTCTTGCACTCACAGTTTTTAAATTACAGTTAGCTTTCTGAGCAAGCGCTTTGATTCCAACGTGATTGGTGTATTTAAGAAGTTCTAGGCCCCGTTTTACTATGAATCTGTTTTCTCCAATTAAAGGGCCTAAATCTGCAATCGTTCCAAGAGTTGCCAGGATATATAGATAGTCGGGCATCTTTTCCCCATATTTATCGAAAAGTGCTTCGCAAAATTTCAATGCCACTCCTGCTCCAGTTAAATGTTTAAACGGATATCTGGACTTGGTTAGACCAGGATTAACAACCGGGACTCCTTCAGGCATTGATTCATTAGCAATATGATGATCAGTAACAACTACATTTATACCTAGATCTTTAGCAAAACTCACCTCTTTATATGCTGTTGTTCCACAGTCAACGGTAATGATTAATTTCGCCTGTTTTGAATTTAGGTAGGTTATAGCATCTTCATTTAAACTATGTCCTTCATTTATCCTATGTGGTATATAGGTAATCACCGATGCTCCAATATGGTTCATAGTTTCAGCCAATATTGCGGCCCCTGAGATTCCATCTACATCAAAATCTCCGTATATAGCTATAGTTTCACCCGATACGATTGCATCAAATACTAATTGAATACCTTCTTCAATGTTGGGCATTAACTTTGGATCGCAACTTAAAGCTTCATCAGATGCTATATACTGAGACGCTTCATCAGTAGAATTTACGTGTCTGTTTAACAATAAAACCGCTTGCAGTTTAGGCAGTTTAAAGCGCTGTTGTACTTCGTCTGAATGTAATTGTTTAAGTAACCAGCTTTTCGAAACTAAAGGGTGATCTTCGTCAGTAAATAATCTTGTTTGATGTTCATTTGGCAAAATAATATGTCTATCGATCGACACCTTTAAAAACAAGAGAGCTGTTGTGCCCTCCAAATCCAAATGAATTACTGATCACTGAGTTTACATCAGTTTCCTTTGCTTTATTAGGAGTGTAGTTAAGGTCACATTCTGGGTCAGCATTTTGCAAGTTTATCGTGGGTGGAACAATATTATTTTTTATAGCTAGAACTGAGACAACTGCCTCAAGGGCTCCCGAAGCTCCTAAAAGATGGCCTGTCATAGACTTGGTAGAGCTTATAGGGACCTTATAAGCATGTTCTTCGAAGACTGCTTTCATTGCAAGAGTCTCATATTTGTCATTCAAGGGAGTGGATGTGCCATGTGCATTAATGTAATCAATTTCATCCGGTACGATATTTGCCCGTTTCAGCGCACTTTTCATTGCTCTTGCTCCGCCTTCTCCACCTGGAGCAGGTTGAGTTACATGGTGAGCATCTGCAGAAGCTCCATATCCAACTAGCTCGGCTATGGGTTCAACGGATCTCTTTTCCATGCTTTTCAAGGTCTCTAGTACTAAAACGCCTGATCCTTCTCCACATACAAAACCATCCCTTTCTGCATCAAATGGTCGCGAAGCCTGCTCAGGGTTTTCATTATTTGTTGAAAGGGCATGACATGCATTAAAACCGGCTATACCAATCGGGCAAATAGACGCTTCCGTGCCGCCAGCGATAATTATATCCAAGTCATCTGCTTGCAATTGATTGAAAGCTGCTCCGATTGAATCAGCCCCACTCGCACACGCAGAAACAGTGGCTATGCTTGGCCCACGAGCCCCGATAGTCATCGAAACTTGACCGGATGCCATATCTGGCAACATCATTGGAACAAAAAATGGAGATACTCGATTCGGCCCTTTTTCTGCAAGAACCTCAAGTTGATTTGATATTGTGATGATCCCGCCTATTCCACTAGCAATCATCACTCCAATGCGGGCTGAGTTACTTTGATTTATTTCTAACTTAGAGTGATCTACCGCTTGTAAGGCTGCTCCTATTGAAAGCTGTACAAACCGGTCTAAACGCCTAATCTGTTTCTTTTCGATGTAGTCAGCTGGTTCAAAGTCAGTAATTTCTGCGGCGATTTGAGTTTTGTAATTTTCAGCATCGAACGAAGTTATTTTCCCAATTCCAGACTTACCTGAAATTAAAGATTCCCAGGTATCTACAATGTTTAATCCAACAGGAGTTATCGCTCCCAAACCTGTGACGAATACACGGTTTGACATAATTATTAATATCTCCAATGCTATCAGCCGATAGATTTATCACTTAGGTAGCTTAATAAATATATAGCTGTTTATTTGCTGTATTTAATTTATTGCTAAACTAAACGAAGATTATATATCAGTCTTATAAAAATATAAGCCCGTTATAATTAAGTAATATAGTTTTTCACCCATTAGATCTCGCAATTATAATTAAATGAACACTCAATTACACAATAAAGTATCCATTGAAACTCATGGATGCAAATTGAATCAAGCGGATTCCGGCAAATTAGCTCTTGAGTTTATTGAAGCTGGTTTTGAATTGGTCGAAAGCGGACAGCCAACAAATATCCATATTGTAAACACTTGCACTGTGACTCATGTTGCGGATCGTAAGGCAAGAAGATCACTTAGGGCCGCTAAAAGACAAAACCCAGAAGCAACAATTGTTGCGACTGGCTGTTACGTTGATCGCGATGAAAAATCATTATTAGAAATACCAGAAATAGATATTGTTGCCAATAATGCTAATAAAGCCACTTTAGTAGGGGAGATTATAGCGAATCAAGGAGATGAATTCGTTAGTTGTACTTTAGGAACCGATCAAGTACCGATTAATCTGAAAGCAATTAGAACTAGGGCATCCATTAAAATCCAAGAAGGCTGCGATCAAGTTTGTGCATATTGTATAGTCCCAAAAGTAAGAGGAAGAGAGCGAAGCATTCCTGCGGACAAATTAGTTGCCAGTATTCAAAATCTCGAGAACATTGGTTATAAAGAAATTATACTTACGGGGACTCAGCTAGGTACCTATGGGTTTGATATAACTCATGGACCTAATAAGTTACATCTTCTCATAGACCACATATTACAAAACACAACTGTTGAAAGACTAAGAGTTTCGTCTATTCAGCCACAGGAGATTAACTCTGACCTGCTTAGAGTCTGGGAAAACCCAAGAGTCTGCCCACACATGCATATCCCCTTGCAATCCGGCAGCGATGTAATTCTTAAAAATATGCGTAGGCGATATACAAGAATTGAGTATCTAAGCGCAATTAAAGCAGTTAAGTCTAAATTTTCAGATTTTTCACTTACCACTGATATTATTGTTGGCTTTCCCGGAGAAAGTAAAAAGGATCACCTAGACACCGTTGATTTAGTTAAAAACGTAGAATTCTCGAAGTTACATGTTTTCCCATTTTCAGTTCGTCCCGGTACTACTGCGGCCCATTTAAATAATCAGGTTGCTTCATCGATTAAATCTTTTAGGGTTGATGAACTAATTCGTTTAGGGGAAGAGAAAAGTAGATCTTATCGAAAACAGTTGATTGGAACGGTTAGGCCTGTATTGTGGGAGGATCGCAAGAATCATAAATGGATAGGCCTTACAGACAACTATGTTCGAGTATACCTAGGCGATGAAAGAGATCTGTATAACAAAATAACCCCGGTAATGATTGAAGAAGAATCAAATGGTTATTTAAATTGTCTGCTTGTAGAGTAATTGATAACTAAATAACTTGCTTGAGCGCATCTTCAAGTCTTTTAACCGCAGCATCCACATCTTTAAGTTTGTCCAAGCCAAACAATCCAAGGCGGAATGCTTGATAATCATCTCCCTCATCACACTGAAGCGGAACACCTGCGGCAATTTGCATACCAATGTTTGAGAATTTTGAACCAGTATGGATCTCTTTGTCATTGGTGTAACTAACAACAACCCCTGGTGCTTGGTAACCTTTTTCAGAAACGCTAATGATGTTATGACTTTCAAGTAACAATCTAACTTTATCGCCTAACTCTTGTTGTTTTTTGCGAGCTTTGTCGAAGCCAAATTCTGCAGTTTCAGCAATTGTATCCCGAAAACGTTTAATTGCATCTGTGGGCATTGTGGCATGATAAGCGTGAGTTCCATTTTCATAAGCTTGCATAATTTGCAGCCATTTAAGTAAGTCACAAGAAAAGCTAGTACTTTGAGTTTTATTAATTACCTCATTTGCTTTAGCTGAAAGCATCACTAAACCGAATGCGGGAGAAGAACTCCAGCCCTTTTGAGGAGCACTGATTAATATATCTACACCAGTATCTTCGATGTCAACCCAGATAGCGCCTGACGCAATACAATCCAATACGAACATACCACCAACTGAGTGAACAGCGTCGGCAACAGTACGGATGTAGTCGTCTGGCAGGATGATGCCAGATGAGGTTTCAACATGAGGGGCGAAAACCAGATTAGGTTTTTTGGTTTTGATCATATCTACCACTTCATTAATATCTGCCGGTGCAAATGGTGCTTGAGGGCCTACATTAACACGGGACGCTTTCATTACCGTTTCGTCAGATGGAATACTCCCTTTTTCAAAGATTTGAGACCATCGAAAACTAAACCAACCGTTGCGTAATATTAAGCAATTTTGGTTAGTTGCAAATTGACGAGCTACAGCTTCCATTGCATAAGTGCCGCCGCCAGGCACAACGATAACCGAATGTGCATTGTAGACAGTTTTAAGTGATGTCGACACGTCATTCATGATGTCTTGGAATGATTGCGACATGTGATTAAGCGATCGGTCTGTATAAACAACCGAATACTCTAATAACCCATCAGGATCAATGTTTGGTAATAAGCCTGGCATTAGTAACTCCACTTAAAAAATATAAAATGACACAACAATTCAATATAACAAAATTGAATTAAAATTAATTAGAATTAAATATCTATTGGCCTTAATCCGTAAAGGCCACCACGTTGTTCAACGTATCCAGCATAGTTTTCCTGAGCATTTCCGAACACCAACAACCAACCCTTGTCGCAGGCCATTGAGAGAACTTCACGTTTTGCTATTAAAGTTTTATTCGGAGAGTAGTCTAAAGAGCTTATACAGCCTGGAGCCAAGTGGTATGAAGTTGGCATTAAATCTCCTGCGTATGCAATTCTTTCACTACCGGATTCGATTAGAACAACCTGGTGTCCTATGCTTGGGCCATCTGTCATGAAAGTAGTTATACCAGGTGCAATTTTATAATTTCCTTCTATAACTTCTAATAAATCTTTTTCGACTAATGGCGATACGTCATCTTTGTAATACAACGGAGCACCCCGTTCACTAGGATTAGTCGCTTGCTCTAACGCTGCTCGTTGAACCAAATATTTCGCTTTAGGAAAAGTGGGAAGAGTTTGACCGACTCGATCAACTTTTGTACATCCTCCAGCCCTATGGAACCGTAGATCCGTTAACACAACGGTGTCTATGTCTCTTGCAGTAAGGCCTTCTCTTTTTAGATTCTTAATCAATTTGTTACCAGCGGCTCCGTATGATTCCTTTAGTTTCTCCATACGTTTCGCGCCAATTCCGGTATCAATTAAGATATTCTGAGAACCCAACTGTATTAATATGCAGTTTAAAGAGATCCTCACCCTATTGCTTCTATCAGGTTTTAGGTTTTTTTCCCACTGGATTTTTGGAACTGGTCCGAAAAGGGCACCTCCATCCAGAAGCAAAGTACCGTCCGTAACTACGTCTATTGATATATCACCGACCTTCATACATTCTCCATTACACTTTAATTAACTTAGTTTATCAACAATTGACTTGAAAGCTTCAATTGTTTGCTCAGCATCTGACTCATCATGCTCCGTTGAAAGGTAAAACTTACTATCTCCTTTAAAAACGCCATGCTCTCTCAGTAGCTGATTAAATTTCATGAGTTTTGGCTTGTCTGCTTTCAGAGTAGAACGATAGTCCACTATCTCTTCATCCGTAAAAAACACATCAAATAATACTCCCTCACCAATTACTTTTGACGTTATGGATGCGTCGTTTAATGTATTGATGAGCCCAGTCTTAATTGTATTACCTATCTGATGCATCCTTTCATAGGTGCCAGGTTTTTTCAAAATTTTGACTGTGGCCAGTCCCGCAACTGCTGCTATTGGATTGCCGCTCAGTGTGCCTATCTGAGGCATCCATTCTTCAGCTTGAACCGCAGAAGCATCAAAATGTGACATGATATCTTCCCGACCTCCAACAGCTGTGAGAGGGAACCCCCCAGCTACAGCTTTGCCGAGAGAACAGATATCAGGAGTTATTCCATAAAACTCTTGTGCGCCTCCGAAAGCAAAACGAAAAGACGTAACCACCTCATCAAATATCAAAGGAATCTCGTGCTGCAATGTAATTTGCCTTAGCATTTCAAGGAATCCTGGCTTTGGCGGTAATAGCCTTTGGAAAGGCTCGACAATTACACCTCCAAGTTCATTTTTATGTTCTTCAATTATAGACTGAGTGATCTCAATATCATTAAAGGGAGCTATTAGCATGGTTTCTGAAACGGCTGCCGGAATACCCCCGGAGTCAGATTTTGGTGCTGGAAATTCATTTGGATGTGCCGGCATCATACTTTGAAGGGCATAATCATTCATTCCATGAAACCCACCTTCAAACTTTAGTATTTTATCTTTCTTAGTAAAGGCCCTGGCAGCTCTCATTGCGTACATGGTCGCTTCAGTGCCAGTGCTCGAGAACCTTACTTTATCTACGCACTCCATCGCATTTGAAATTTCTTCAGCAAGTAAAATTGCTGGTTCATTATTCGCAAAGAATGTAGTTCCGTTTTCCAATTGGCCCTTTACGGCATCCATGACTTCTGGGTGTGCGTGCCCAGTTATCATCGGGCCAGAACCCAACAGGTAATCTATGTACTCATTACCCTCTACATCAGTTATTTTGCTACCAAGGCCACTGTCTATAATTACATCTGAAGACAAATTGCCTAGAGATCCTCCTGGCAAAAACTTGTGTGCTTTAGCTACTAGATCTTTGTTATTCTGTTTATTCACGCTAAATTCGTTCTCTCTTTTCTGTAATACTTGATAAGCCGATTATAGCAAAGGTACACTCATAGTCGTGCTTTCTAAGCAACATTCACTAAAATATAGGGTAACAGGATATTTATCAAATATGAAATTACAAGTTAAAGCCGGAGATATAACCGAACAAGAAGTTGACGCAATTGTGGTCAATGTATTTGAAGGCGTTTCACAGCCTGAAGGGGCCACTAAATCAGTAAATACAGCCATAAAAGACATCATAACAAGCTTAATTGAAACGGGTGAAGTTAGAGGTAAATCAGGCGAATTAACGTTGATACATACCCAAAATTCAATTAAACCCAAACGTGTTTTAGTTGCAGGATTGGGACCTAAAGAAAAATTTAACCAGGATTCAATAAGATCTATCTCAGGAGCAATTATAAGATTCCTCAACGCTAAGAAGATAAAAACATACTCAACGGTGTTACATGGAGGAGGAGAAGGCGGAATCAAAACAACTGTTGCGGCTCGTTCCATCGCAGAAGGCACCATTCTGGGAGCATATAAATTTAGCGAGCATAAGTCGAAAAAGCAAAAACAGTACATAGAACAAGTAACCGTGGTAGAGATGGACAATTCTAAGGTTAAGGATATTAAACGCGGTATTGATGAAGGAGTATCCATAGCATCTTCGGTTTCGTTGGCTCGAGATATGGTAAACCAGCCTGCCAACTACATGACTCCTTCCGATTTAGTAGATATTGCTACTGACATCTGTGATGGCACTGACGTTGAGCTAGAGGTGTTCGATGAAAGTCGAATGCAACAACTAAAAATGGGAGCTTTGCTAGGCGTGGCTAAGGGAAGTGTTGTGCCTCCAAAAATGATAATAATGAAGTATCTAGGAGATGCTAAAAACCCTGATAACAACATAGGCTTGATTGGTAAAGGTATAACATTCGACTCAGGGGGTATATCTATCAAACCGTCTGGCGGTATGGCTGCGATGAAAGGTGATATGGCAGGAGCAGCTTCGGTAATAAGTGCAATGAAGGCAATTACCGAACTAAAACCAAAGATTAATGTAACCGCTATTGCTGCAGCTACCGAGAATATGCCAGGAGGGAATGCACAAAAGCCAGGAGATGTCGTTGTTGCAATGGATGGCACCACAATTGAGGTAGATAACACCGATGCGGAGGGTCGACTGGTCCTATCTGATGCTGTGTCATATGGAGTGCAGTTAGGGCTTAAACGAATTGTCGATGTAGCAACTTTAACTGGCGCTATCGAGATAGCCTTAGGTAAGGTCACCACAGGAGCATTCAGCAATAACGATGAATTAGTCAGTCAGGTAATAGATGCAGGCACACAAGCTGGAGAGAAAATATGGGAATTACCTACTTTTGACGAATACAGAGAGTTATATAAAAGTGATGTTGCCGACTTAAAAAATGTAGGGGGTAGGCAGGCTGGTTCAATAACTGGAGCTATGTTCATTGGAGAATTTGCAAAAGACGTTGCCTGGGTTCACTTAGACATTGCATCCACATCCACGTCACCTAAAACCTCCGGTATGATAACCAGAGGAGCAACCGGAATTCCTGTTCGCACTTTAATATATCTAGTATTAGCACTGTCTAAGGGTTAGATTTACCTCTAGTGGCAATATAAAATACCTAATGTATTATTTGTAGTGTGGTGGGCGTGGCCAAGTTGGTTAAGGCGCCAGGTTGTGGCCCTGGAGATCGTGGGTTCGAATCCCATCGTCCACCCCATAAATTTTTGCAATCATGCGCCCGTAGCTCAACGGATAGAGCGCTTGGCTTCGGACCAAGAGGTTGCGGGTTCGAATCCTGCCGGGCGTGCCACGAATGGAAAACATAGGAGTTAAAATGATAATCAGTTTGATAAGGCCTATAATAATTTTTTCATTGACTGCTATTTTTGCTATTGCATCAATTTCATGTTCGACAGAAGGTGTGACACTAGAACAATTTGCAACCTTATCAACTGAATTAGCAGCAACTCAAAACCAGGCACAAGAGTTAAAAATACAACTGGCTGACGCAGAGTTCAAAGTTTCCCAATATGAAAACACTCTAAGGGAATACACAACGATAGTTGATGCTGATTACCCAAATTTGATCAATCGAGTCGAACAGGCAAGATTGATAATCGAATTGATTACAGTAAGTTCAGCATATGATCAGGGTTTGGCGACTGATTTAGAAATGATGTCAGTGATGGCGAACGTTGATAAAATCGATAGTGCGGTAGTCAAATCAGGTTTAATTCAAATGATGGCAGACGGAGCGATTATGAGTGATGATGAAGCCGGTGAATTGATTTCGTCTTGGCTCGTTGAAGTACATAAGCTTTTACAGTGATCTTTAGTTTATAAGGACACCAATATATGAAAATTCTTGTTATCGGTGGAACGCGCGATTTCGGAAAAATTACTGTTCGTAAACTTTTAGAACGCGGGGACAATGTAACAGTTTACTCACGCGGCAATGTTAAACCTGAATTCTGGAACGATGTACATCATATCGCCGGTGACAGAACTGATCATATTGAATTTATAAACTCGCTTAGAAACAAAAAATATGATGCGGTTATAGATAATGTTGCTTACACTTTCAAAGACGTCCAGGCTGCTATGTCCGTTTTTTCAGGGAATGTTGGAAGATATCTTGTTTCCTCTACAGCCTCGGTGTACGGAGGCCCAGGACACGCAATTAGTGGCAAGGCTGAACACCCAAGGAATCCAAAATCTAAAATCGATGAATTCATTGATTTAACTAATCATTGCCCCATAATGGAAAATGATTTGGATCTGACAGAAGTCTCTTTGTCGAGAGATGAGTCGGTACACGAATATGCAGAAGGAAAGAGACAATTAGAACGTTTATTGTTTGAGAACAAAGATTTTCCATCAACAGTACTACGCATACCATCAGTTGTAGGCCCAGATGAAAATGGCAATAGATTATGGTTTTACATGCAAAGGATACTCGACGGCAACGAGTTAATACTTCGAGATGGAGGATCTGCTATTTTTCGTCCTGGATTTCGCGATGATGTGGCTCAATCCTTTCTAGACATAATTGACCAACCTAAAACGGTTAACAAAACATACAACATAGCAGGACTTGAAATAGTTAGTTTGAAATCTTTTATGCAAATCATAGCTGACACGGTAGGTATGCCTTTAAATGGAGTCGATATACCGGGCCCCATACTTGAAAAGCAATCTGATTTACCTTGGGATGACTGGTTTTATGACTTTTTCTCCAGGCCTCTTTTATATGTTCCATCGATCTTACAAGCAAAGACAGACTTCAACATGAAGACAACTCCTATAAAAGATTGGGTGAAAATTACTGTGGACTGGTACAAAAATAACAACATACCTGACTCTAATGGATATGAGACACGGGATTATGAAATTAATTTGTGTCGTAAATGGCAGAGCTCATATGCTGATTTCACTGAACAGGCTTTAAAGAACTAGAAACTTCAAAACCAATTTATTTCAATAATTAACGTAGGTCATTATCGGTTTCATTCGCCTCTTTAAGCCTAGTCGGATTAACCCCTTCCACAATCGGCTGCACTTTGTCCCAAAACACTATCAATATAATTGATATTAACCCGACAATAAACATAATCATTGGACCAATTAACAAATTCCTTTGAACGTCACTGAGAATCTGATGCCAGTAGGTTAACCCAAGTTCTGCCATTAAGTTGTCTGTGCCTGAGAAATAATTGCTATCTATAGCCCCTGTATTGATGTTTAAGGATAAATTGGCCATATATTGGCTATATATAGGGCCAAATAATATGACCACTATCAAAGAACAGATTAAGAATGCACCTGTTCCCCATAAAAGTCTCTCTCTAAGGCTGTTGCCCCCTAAAAGACCGATCGGTATAAGTGTAATTACGATCAATATATAGCCAATCCAACCATACGTTTTTACATTATTAATTCCAGACCGTACGCTAGAAATAAATGCAGTATTTGCTTCACCCCAGAGTTTGGAATCCAAAGTTTTCTGATCTCCGCTCCAGCCATCTCTAATAAATTTTCGACTGTCATAAAAGTCATCTAGCTTGATTAGTTTAGATGACTCAATATCTTCTTCTAGGTCGGTGCTAGTATAAGTAAATCCTCCAGCAATCAGGTTACGAATGTTATCTAATGAATTTGTGCTATCAGCACCCCCCAGATCGAATAATTGTGATCTTAAAATTTCCTGGTCCATGTCGATTGTGTCTGGAATGGCGTCAAACACTAATGAATTAATGGCTTCTGACATCTTGGATTGAGTTTGTGAATATATTTCCGAATCTTTCGGTATGCACAGTGGGAAATCTAGATAAGTGTCAGCCTCAGCTAAGGAACTCTGCTGATCATTACTGCATATAGGCAAATTCAATTGGTTAATCACATATTCGTTAACAGATTCTTGGATTTTATTTTGAGCTGCTAGTTTATTTGATGAAATGTCTATCATTAAGTTCATTTCATCCGTTTCTCCAACTATATATTTTGTGACCTCGTCTATTGCAATAGATGTTTGTTCTTCAATCCAGTAGGACGGAGCAACCGTACGCATGATTTCCACAATATCTTCGTCATTAAGCTCTAATCCATATGGAAAAGTTATCTGCTTAGAAATCAGGCCCTTTATTGCAGGTTGGATTATTCCTTCGTATAGAATCTGTCCGGTGTTAGCCTCGAGTAACATCAATTTGAGTTCCTCAGAAGCGCTCATCACCCTGTCAGTAAAATCTATATGCACCGTAAATTCATCAACATCTCCGGTAATATAGGGAGTAACTTCATCTAAAGCGTATTCCAGCTGTTTTTGTACCCAATATGGAGGTATTACTACCCTAGAACCCTCAATTAACCTGGAACTGGAAATTTCAATATTTAAAGGAAGGGGTTGTTTGGAAATACCTATTAAAGCCGGATCTAAGAATCGCTGATAGGCAATATTATATGCATCTGACACTGATAAAAGGTGTTTAATTTCCTTTACTATCAGCTCAATCTGCCCGCCAGTTTCTAGGTTTAGCTCAATTGCTGAATTACTTTCACTCATATACGACTCTAATGTAATTAGCAATTTATCGGTTGAACTTTGCAACCATGAGGGAGGAATCGCTCGCCGAATTGAAGAAGCAAGTTCGTTTGGTGCCAAATTAATCGTATCCTCGATAGGTCCAGAGAATCCAAGAGGCAATTCTTCGTATGGAACTGTATAAAGATCCTCTATAGCTTGATCAAGTACCGGACCCATCACCTGATCGTAAAAACCTACTTTATTCAGAGCATCACCATAAAAAGAAGGTCGCATAAGCTGATAATTTATTACAACAAGTACGGAACTTAAAAAAATTAAAAGTAAAACAACCACGACAAATGGCAATAACATCAAGCGTCTTAATATAATCATAAGTTTACAGTCAAACTAAGTCTCCAAAAGCCTAACTTAAACACGAAACAAACGTGATATTAGACTGAGCAAAGGGATATTTATACATTTTTATATAGATATGGTTATTAGTAGTAATACCGCTAAGGGTTATGAAAACTCAGCCCGTAAATCAGAGAATATTTCTTTAGTACGGTCAGTCCCTAGTTGTAAAACGGTACCGACATTCATCATTCTATAACCTTCTGCAATCCATCTACGAGCATCCTGTGGATCAAAAAATGTAGTTGCTAATGATTTGTCCATATCTTTCATTTTTTCAGCTACATTTCGCATAATGGATTCAACTTTAGGGTGGTGAATTTCTCCAGGAACACCCAGTGATGCAGATAAGTCGGTTGGCCCCACTAGCAAAACTTCGAAATTTTCAACTGCTAGTATTTCATCGATGCTTTCATAAGCCTCTATACTTTCCATTTGAAGCACGAGAAACGTATCTTGATTGGCTTTAGCAATCACCTCAGAAACATCAATTCCCATTGGAGCTGCAAACCAAGGAGCTATACCTCGTTCACCTAATGGGGGGTATTTAGCATATTTTATAGACTCTTTTACCTCAGTTGGATTATCAACTTGAGGAACCATGACTCCCACAGCTCCAACATCGTATGCTTTTTTTATTTCAGCAGGGCTGTTCCATGGAACACGAATAACACCAGCAACACCTGCTTGCCTTGCCATTACGCATATTGGACCAATTGATTCTGTGCCCCACGGAGCATGTTCTTGGTCTATCCATACCCAATCTGGTTTAGTTTGATATATTGCAGATGCAATATGAAACTCTCTGCTAAAAAACAATGAGCTTAAAAGTAATTCCTGATTTTTGATTCTGGAATTTATGTTGCTAGGATAATCTGTCATTACTTAAATCCTTTCATATTACAGCTCACAATATTCTATACATCACGAACTGCAATATGACTGAGTTTAATTGCTTGGCTGTTTAGTAATCCTTAAATACGGCTTTGGAGACTTCCAACCATCAGGAAACTTTTCTTTAGCCGCTTCGTCACTAACAGCTGGAGGGATTATTACATCATCTCCGTTCTGCCAATTAGCTGGAGTAGCCACGGTGTGTTTCGAAGTTAACTGACATGAATCAAGCAACCTTAACACCTCATCAAAATTTCTACCTGTGGTCATTGGATAGGTCAAAGTTGCCTTGATTTTCTTGTCAGGACCAATAATAAACACAGATCGGACAGTAGCATTATCAGCAGCAGTCCGTCCTTCACATGTATCTCCAGCTCCTTCAGGCAACATATCATAGAGTTTTGCTACCTTTAGCTTAGTATCACCAATGAGCGGGTAGTTAACTGCATATCCTTGAGTCTGTTCAATATCAGCCGACCAGGATTTATGATCATCAACTGAGTCCACACTGAGACCAATAACCTTGCAGCTCCTTTTATCAAATTCAGGTTTAAGTTTTGCCACATACCCCAACTCGGTAGTACAGACAGGGGTAAAGTTTTTGGGATGAGAGAAAAGAATAGCCCAATCATCACCAATCCAATCATGAAAATCAATTTTTCCTTCGGTTGTATCAGTAACAAAATTAGGGCAATCAGAGTTAATTCTTAAAGACATATGTTTCAATCCTCCTCGATTGTAGTTAAGATATTAATACAAAAATTGATGAATGTGTCAAAATTTATAATATTATTTATGTTGATCCTGTCTAGTTTAATTGCAATTAGTTGCGATTCAGCTTCAGATAAGGGCGCATATGACAAAACCCCAAAGATGCGTGCTGCATTAGCTGAAAAAGGCTCTGTACACGGCAAGGGTGGAATTATAGTAACTGGAACTTCATCAATCGAGCTCGAGCCTGATATGGCAACCCTTAGTTTAGGGATTGAATCATCCGCAAGTACCGTTTCTGAAGCTCGTGATAACGCATCCATCTCAATTAACGAAATGCTTGATGTAATGAAAAACGTCGGGATAGATGATGAAGATATTCAAACCACAGCTTTCAACATATATCCTCAATATGAATATATAGAAGTACGTGACGACAATGGACGAGTCAGAGGGGTACAGGAACTCGTCGGTTTTACAGTTTCAAACATGCTTATGGTAACGGTTAAAAACCTAGACGACATTGGTGGAATAATCGATAAAATAACCGATGCGGGTGGAAATGATGTGCGTTTTAACAGCATAAATTTTGGAATACAAGATCCCATACCATATCAGTCACAGTTACGAAAATTAGCAGTCGACGATGGTATAACTAAAGCTTCCCAACTTGCAGAATACTCAGGAGTTAAATTGGGATCAATAACAATGATTACTGATTACTCATCCCAAGCTAGCATTGCTCAAGATAAAGCCGTTTTTGCTGAAAGAGCAATGGCAATACCTTCAACCAGTATTAACCCAGGGTCTTTAAATCTATCAATGCAAGTCGACATGATTTTTGAAATAGAAAACTAATCTATCAGTGGATCGATTTAGCAGGCTCGATTATTCATTTTATTCTCAACCTACACTTATTGTGGCTGAGTCTTTATTGGGCAAACAGTTAGTTAAAACAGAAGAGGATGGATCAATTCTGTCAGGCCTAATAACTGAGGTTGAATCTTACATAGGAACGGAAGACCTGGCTTGTCACGCCAGAAATGGTCCTACTAAAAGAAATCAAGTGATGTTCGGACCTGCTGGCAGATCATATGTCTATCTCACCTATGGAATTCACTGGATGTTAAATATAGTCACAGAAAACAATGGCTTCCCAGCAGCAGTATTAATCAGGGGGGTGAATCCCGTGGACGGCATCCCAGTGATGAAGAAACGACGCGGATCCAATTCAAAAGAGTTATCAGATGGCCCAGCTAAACTCACACAAGCCTTTGGAATTAACCGTGACTGGAACAATATCAATCTATGCAACCCTAAATCCGATATATATCTGAATGACCTTGGACATAGAACACCACCATTTGCCAAGTCTCCGCGCATTGGTATCGATCGAACTCCTGAACCATGGCTCTCTATCCCCTGGAACTTTAAAACAATCTGAAAATTGAATAAGCGGTTGTCACTGTTCCATACGGTAAGCAGAATCCCAAAATGAGTACTCATGCTGGCTACTCTTAATAAATATGTCTCTCAGGTCATTTAATGACTTCTCACTCATATCCGAAGTTTCTCTATCTATAAAATCACGTAGCCACTGAGCAAGTTCTGCAAATTCTTCAGAGTTATACATTTCAATCCATCGACAATATAGTGGAGCTGTCTTAGGCGTACCTTCCTGATATAACTTCTGTCCTAGCTCAGAATAACCCCAGGAACAGGGGAGAATAGCAGTAGCAATATGGACAGCAGAACTTGAATATGCAATTTCAAGCATATGAGTAGTGTAAGCACGCACAGCTGGAGACATCTTAGTTTCAATAAGTTCAGACAAAGTAATGCCAAAATCTTTACAGAAACTGACATGAAGTGACATTTCTACATTCAGAGTGTCGTTAAGTAGTTTTGCAAACCATTCCATATCAGTGAGTCGATCACATTTTGCAACTGCTATACCTATGACTTTTGAGAACTCAATTAAGAACTGGTAATCCTGTTTCATGTAATGTTGAAATATTTCTAACTTTAATTCTCCGGTGCCCAGCTCCAAAACGAAAGGATGGCTTTGTTCTTTTAGCCATATTGAATTAGCCGACTGCCGCATCTCTTTTGTAAAACTCATTTTAACTTTTATTCCACAGCTTCTATTTGAACTGACATTCCAGCAGAGACATTTCTAAAAACTTGCTCGTCTCCATCTACTTTACCAAAGACATTAACTGGGCTGGCTGCCCTGCTTTCATTAGCGATACTTACTGGAGTTGCACCAAAAAAAATGCAAAAGGCTCTACCCGGAGGCCAATAAGCCAATTCACCTGACTCGACTACATCTGAAGCGTTTTTATCAGCTACTACCGATATGTCTGTGCCGAAATAGATCTCATCTCCCCAAATATTTGCGTCTCCGAAAAGAGGCAGGTTTTTCCATATGGTATCTACCATATATGAGGAATTTAAATTAGCCCGAATGGATATATCGCCTATCTTTATTTTTACCCTTCTACCAGTCACTCAAATCTCTTTATTTGAACTCAAGAATTCTGTAAGTTTAATTGACGGCTAATATCAATAACAACTTTAGTGGAAAGGATCCATTATGAACATAAATGATAATCTCCAACTTAAGCAATTCTTACAAAACAACCATAATAGTGTTTTTTCAACCTTTAGAAAGAATGGATTGTCTCAGTTGAGTATCGTGACCGTCGGATTATGGAGGAACGGTATTGCTTTCAGCACTCCACAAGAAACAGCAAAAACGGTTAATTTAAGGCGCGATTCGCGTTGCTCTGTTTTGGTATCTGCAGATAATTGGTACCCTTTTGTAGTTCTGGAGGGAAACGCGGAGGTGATTGACGAGAAAGCTGTAGACCAGGATCAACTGAGTTCATACTTAAGAGAGGTTTACATATCGGGAGCAGGGAAGGACCATCCAAACTGGAATGAATTTGACCAGGTAATGTCTATAGAAAGGCGCGTTGTTATCTACCTAGAACCAGATAGATTCTATGGACCCTTAATTAAAATGCCTTCCGGATTCTCTACTAATCAATAGTTTGACCGCCGTCTACAACGATATGAGCACCGGTCATAAAAGACGCATCTTCTGATGCCAGAAACAATACTACAGAAGCAATTTCCTCGGGCCTGCCCATCCTATTCATTAATGCCTCTGCTGCTCTCTCCTTATCTGCTTCAACAACGTCAAGTCCGCGGTCAATAATAACTTGTGTTGCTCCCGCAGTGTCAATCTGTCCAGGACAAACCCCGTTCACACGTATATGGTCATCAGCTAGATCCATTGCACTACATCTCGTCAGTTGCATAACAGCTCCCTTAGAAGCGTTATAAGGTACAGCTTCCGGTTCAGCCATAAAACCACTGACAGAAGCAATATTTATTATTGATCCGCCTCCAGACTTACGGAATACTGGCGTAACTTCTTTTATACAATTCGCAGAACCAATCACGTTTGTGCGCATCACATGAATCCATTCGTCTTCCGTTGCATCTTCCACTGAACCCATCGGAAAAGCGGCTGCATTGTTAACTAAAATATCGATAGTCCCATACCTGTTTACCGTATGCTCTACCATGGCTTTTACAGAATTTATATCAGTTACATCGAGTGGCAAAAAGATAGATATTCCCCCAGCATCAGTAATGAGATCCACCGTTTCTTGTCCTGCAGCCTCATTTATTTCTGCAACAACAACGGAAGATCCTTCTTTTGCGAACCGCTCACAAGTAGCTCTGCCAATTCCAGAACCTCCTCCCGTTACTATGGATATCTTTTCTGCTAACCTCATGTTTTTACCTCTAGTGAATTACATTCCCACATAAATCTATCGATCGTAGCTTTGGTACTAATCTATAGTGGCTCCTCCATCTACAACGATATGAGTACCGGTCATAAATGACGAATCTTCCGAAGCAAGGAATAGTGCCACAGAAGCTATCTCTTCAGGTTTCCCCATTCTCTTCATCAAAGCTTCTTCGGCTAATGCCTTATTGGCTTCAACAGGGTCAAGCCCTAAACCTATATTTACTTTAGTCGCACCCGCAGTTTCTATTGATCCTGGACAAATAGCGTTTACTCTAATATTGTCGCTGGCAAGATCGAGAGCAGAGCATCTAGTTAACTGGGATATGGCTCCTTTTGACGCATTGTATGGAACGAATTCAGGCTGTGCTATAAACGAACTGACTGAAGCCATGTTTATAATTGAACCTCCTCCAGCCTTACGAAATACTGGGGTAACTGCCTTTATGCAATTTGCATAACCGATGACATTTGTCTTAAAAACTCTAAGCCAGTCATCTTCACTCGCGTCTTCGACGGTGCCCATAACAAAGGCAGCTGCGTTATTTACGAGCACGTCTATTGTTTCATAACGTTCAATTGTTTCAGAAACCATTTTATTTACCGAATTAAGATCAGTCACATCGAGAAGAAATAAAGCTGCTGCGCCACCATTATTATTTATTAGATCAACGGTTTCTTGCCCAGTTTCTTCATTTATTTCCGCAACTACTACTGAAGATCCCTCTTTGGCAAACCTCTGGCATGTTGCCCTGCCGATCCCGGATCCACCGCCCGTTACTATCGAAACCTTTTCATTTAATCTCATTTATACTCCTCCAGTGTCATTATATTGCCAGCCAATATTCTCTTAACAATCATCCAACTTAAGAGAATAGATTTGTTATTTGTATTAATATACCTAAAACCAAGAATTTAGAGAAATCACACTTAATTCTAATGTTAGACATAATCGAAAATCGTAATCCGAAACTCGTTGAAGCAACGGTTGAGCTCCATCAATCTGGAGCCATCCCTTCAGATTGCTATGTAGTTGACATGGACATTCTTCGTAAAAACGTACAGGGAATAAAAGTTTCTGCCGAAGAATTAGGATTGAATTGTTTTGTGATGACAAAGCAGTTCAATCGAAATCCATCCATGGTCTCGCTATTTATAGAAGAGGGGCTAGATAAATTTGTTGCTGTCGATTACGAATGTGCCTATTTGTTAAATAAGCTACAGGCAAACGTCAGTCATGTTGGACATCTTGTTCAGATACCTAAACATAGAACAATTGATGTTTTAGAAATGAACCCTGAAATTTGGACAGTTTATGGATACGAGAATGCAGTGTCCATCAGCGCTGCAGCAAAGAGTGCTGGAGTTACACAGAATGTGTTGTTGAAAGTTATTGGGGAGAAAGATGCAGCATACACTGCACAAGAAGGGGGCATACCCTTTAATAGCGCTCTGGAAGTTGCAGAAAGGATTGCTTCACTACCTAACCTAAAGATCGTAGGTGTAACAGGGTTTTACTGCACAACATATGACTTCGACAAAAGAAAAATTGTCCCTACTCCAAATATGACATCGATTAAAGAAGCTGCAGATATGTTTGCAACAGAACTTGAATTAGAAATCAAACACATAAATGCTCCAGGTAATTCATCAATAGAAAGCATGCTTGTCACATCAAACATGGGAGCAACTGATACTGAACCTGGAAGTGCACTCTGGGGAATGTGTCCGCAGCAACTATTTGGGTCTGACAGCGGTGAGCCAGCACAGGTTTACGTTTCAGAAATCTCCCACTATTCTGAAGACATAGCTCAGGTAATTGGCGGTGGCTTCTACCCCGATGTTGCATTCGCCCCGATGATGGTCACTCAGGCATTTGTAGGAAATAGCGCAGCGAACATTTTTAATGATCCGATAAAGGCAGAGGTTCCATCTCAGAATTGGATTGATTACTATTCCTGGCTATATCCGGAATCCAAGAGCAGGGCCAACCCAGGCGACACAGTCATTTACTTTTTCAGGCCTCAAATCTTTAAAACTAGATCAGCAAACGTAGCAACCTTATCGGGAGTTCAAACGGGAATTCCACAAGTTGAAGCTATCTATGACAGAAGCAGTAACTTAATGTTGGGTTAATCTGATTTATGCTTAGGTGGTGGAGCAAGCAGAGCCGCTAACGCACACACTGCAGGTAGTGGTAAGAAACTAATAATTGCTAATTCGTAATTATTGGAAATCTCATAAAGTGCGCCAAAAGGTAAAGGGCCCAATCCGCTCGACACAACCATGCCAATAGTTGCAACGCCCATAATTGTTCCGAGGTGTTTTCTCCCAAAATAGTTCGGGAAAATCACGATCATCGTTGTGTATATCAAACCTTGTGTCATTCCAGTAAAGATCCCGTAAATTACCGCATGCCACAGGTCTTGTATCATGAAAGTCCAAACCATAGAAGCCATTAATGCAAGCTGTCCTGCAGCAAGTATGAATCGATTTGGCAGCTTATCAAGAAGGTAGCCGGCTAGCATTGTACTAAAGACACCCACGGCTGCAGTCAAGCTTAATATTAATGTGGCCTGTGTGTCCGCAATACCCCTGGAATTCATAATTGACATGTGATGAAAGGTCATAGCCGTACCAATCAATGAACCTGCTGTACCAGCGAAAATTAATAGCCAGAACGCTTTGGTCTTCATCGCTTGTTTCGCTGTCCAGGAGTCTTCTTTTTCACTCGATTGCGAGTTACTTAATTGCAATACATCCTTACGTCCCATATCAGGTTTTAAGCCAACAGATTCAGGAGTACGCCTGACAAGTAATATTGCAGGAGGCAAAAGTACGACCCAAATAGCAATTCCCAGCATAACCCATGTGCTTCGCCAACCATTATTAACAATCAAAAGATATATCAACGGTGGTAGAGCTATTTCAGAGACAGGTGCAGCTAAAGAAGTGATAGCTGTTGCTTTACCTCGGAGGCGAACAAACCAAATATTTACGGTGCTTGTAGAGACCATAGAAAGGGCTGTCTGACCCAAACTTCGTATGCCCCAAAACCCTAAGAAAAGGTGAACAGGATGTGTTACCTGACCCATCAACACTATTGCCAATCCAAAAAGAGCGGTAACAGCAGTTAAAACAACCCTGGCTCCAAATTTATCAAAGGCACGACCAGCAATTACTGCTCCTAAAAATGCACAAATGGAACCTGCGCTATAAACAGCAGAAACAGTGGTGCGAGACCACCCGGTATCTTCAATTATAGGATCAACAAAGATTGCAACAACAAAAGTCTGTCCAGGACCTGACATGAACATACCAAGCCACGCAACCGCAACAATGACCCAGCCGTAGTTAAACGGAATGGAATTGATCCAAGAAGATTTAGATGTGGGTTTATCTGGGAGAGAGTTCAAATTGATATCTATTTAAAACCATAGATTTTTGTCAACAATATTTAAGAGTTTTTCGCCTTTTTCAAACCTTCTAGCATTTTCGAGTAATATCTTATATTTTCTTTCATTAACATCTCCTCCATGCCCATCTTCTTTCGCAGCTACGTGAGGAGTCAATATGACATTTGGAAGACTCCATAATTCATGGTCTTTCGGCAAAGGTTCAGTATCATAAACATCAAGGCCTGCGCCGGCAATTTCGCCTGATTTTATGGCTGAAACGAGATCCTTAAGCCTCGTGGTCTTGCCTCTGCCAATGTTAATGAAATAAGCGGATGGTTTCATCATTGAGAAAACTTTAGAATTAAAAAAGAACTCGTTTTCCGGAGTATGCGGCATAGTAACAATAACAAAATCACCTTTGCCAATCACAGTGTGGTATTCATCGGGTTCAACAAGCTGGTCTACCGTCTCTGGAGTCTGAGTAACTCTAGGGTCAATACCAATAACATTCATCCCGAAACTTTTACAATGTTTAGATACTTCAGTTCCTATACCGCCTATACCGAATATGATGACTGTTGAATCCGGTAAAAAAACAAATGGCGCATCATTAGCGTCAACATTATACGATCGCTCTTTTTGAGCCCTCAAATAACCGGTTATACCTCGTGACAGACCCAACACATACATCATTATGTGAGCACTTATATGGTCGTTATATACTCCGCGGAAATTCGTTACTGTAACTGAACTATGTGTCAGGTCATCATAGTAAAAGCCTGGTGGTGGAGCTGCATGATGTGCCTGTATCCATTTAAGTTTAGTTGCTCGTTTTAGTAAATCTCCAGGAACGTACCCAAAGGCTGCATCTGCATCTTCAATCTCGGTCATCGCTGAATCATCATCTACCTTGACCACTGTGTATCCTGGCAATTCATCATCTAATTTTGCAGCCCATCCTTTTTGTATGTCTGAGATTGTAGGCATCAAAATAAGTTTATGCATTAATTACTTTCCTGAGTGAATTTATTCAACCTATTGTAATTAAAAGGGAGCTAGCTCGGTATTTGTAAATTAGTAAATTTCGATGAATAATCAAGTTAATATTATTATTTATAATGTATGTGACTCGAAATACGTGTGAGATATAAAAACGCTACTATTACAAATAGGTCAGGAGACTGCAATGCGATTGAAGGACAGGCTAGCTATAGTGACTGGTGGAAGTTCCGGTATAGGAAGAGCAATTGCGATTGCCCTTAGCAATGAAGGAGCTTATGTTGTTGTATCGGATATTGATCAAGCTCCTAAACGCGGTAAGTATCATGAAAAAACTACAACAACACCTACTGTTGAGGAGATATCAAAATCAGGAGGGCAGGGAACATTCATACAGTGTGATATGTCCGATGAAAACGGCATAAGGAACCTAATCGGTAAAACTATTCAAGAACATGATCGCATAGACATATTAGTTAATAATGCTGGCATATGTTTCACTAGTGATAGTCAAGAAACTACGACGGAGGCTTTCGATAATCTTGTCGGTATAAATTTACGAGGCGTGTTTTTGGCTACTAAATATGCTGTACCACATATTAAGAAATCGGAAGCAGGCAGGATCATTAACATAGCCTCTGTTCATGCCTTCAATGGAGGAGGTGGTCCTGCATATGCAGCAAGCAAAGCAGGCGTTGTAAATCTAACTAAAGATACTGCACTTGAATTGGCACCTCATGGGGGAACTGTTAACGCTATATGCCCAGGCTACATTGAAACTGCCATACAGGACGAACTAACAGAACAAGATATTAAAGAATCAATCGAAAAAACACCTTTACCTAGACTTGGTCTTCCAAAAGATATCGGACTTGCTGCTTTATTCCTAGCGTCTGATGACGCTGAGTGGATAACAGGAATATCGCTAGTTGTTGACGGAGGAATGTTAGCACCTCTGCCGGTGGCATAACGCTGATTACGGACTTAAAGAAGTGAAATCCCTGAAACACCAACAATTATCATAACTACCGCAAATGACCTTTGTGTAATTGAGCTTCTATCCAAAGGTTCATCCAAAACTCTTATATAGTTTAAGCTCAGTATAGCTCCGAATATTACTGCAAATAAAGGTCGTGTGGACATGATCGCTGTAGCTAACGCCACAGGACTATTATCAATTGCGATAGTAGTGAACCATAACGCAGCGAAAGCCAGAATCGCCTCACTAAAAATGACTATCGATAATCCCTTTAGGTTTTTTACGAATAATAGGCTTTCTTTTATGGTATCTCTGGTAATCGGTAAAAGCATTAATGGGATCGCTGTGCCAATACCACGGTAAGCAAATACATTCCAAAATGACATTTCATTTAGAGCAGCTTTGGTTAAAGACAATCCTGCACCAAAAAATACACTGGCAGCAATCATAACAAAGAACCAAACTCCAAGGCTGCCAAATCCA
This sequence comes from Chloroflexota bacterium, assembly GCA_002699485.1. Classification (GTDB taxonomy): domain Bacteria; phylum Chloroflexota; class Dehalococcoidia; order Lucifugimonadales; family UBA2962; genus UBA2962. Next base: position 47,903 of record PAAV01000040.1, read on the forward strand.
ACCCCTGTTCTTTTTAGAGATATTAGTACTGCTCCAGCCACAGTTAACAAAATAGCTATCCATTGCAATACCGTCAGGGACTCTTTCAAAAAGATCACCGCGATTATGGCAACAAAAACCGGAGCCGTTTGATATACGGATGCCACTACAGAAGCATCTTGGTACCTTAATGCCAAAAACATCAAAAGAAGTGAGACTCCTATCAATACGCCTGACCCGCCTGCTATTAATATATTGATTGCTGAATATGATTCGAACCCAACAAAAGCCATGGGTATAAGCGAACCTGGTAGCTGTAATGCACCAGCAAATATCATGAATGTGCGTGGGCTAGGGGAGTGCCTTTCTATAACGATTTTATCTAGTATACCTACACCGGCAAAACCAATTGCAGAAGCAATAGCAGCAAGAATCCAATCCATTACTTACTCATTTTTGTCATACTGGCCAACCATGCAGCTGCTCCATGTGCATGTGTGTTTGTCTCATAGACAGATTTAACAATCGTGATATCAGTCCATTCTTTTTCAAAAACTCTTTGTATTTCATCTTGAGAAAGGCGACGCGGCCCATCTTCGCCAGGTTCAAGGTCACTCCATGCTATTAAATGAAGCTGTCCTTCAGGATGAGTCAATTGCCGTAGCACTTTCATATACTTCTTTCTAGCATTATCGCTGAAGGCATGAAACACTCCAGAATCCAGAATAGTGTCAAATAATGCTCCTCCGAAGTCATGTTTGAATAGATCACCGCAAATTAGCTCGACTGAGACACCTTTCGCCTTTGCTTTTTGCCTTGCGATGTCAATCGCATGTTGAGACAGGTCAATCCCCATTACTTCAAAACCATTTTCGGTTAGGTATATGGAGTTTTCAGCCGTGCCACATCCCAACTCTAGAACCCTTCCTTTAACCGACCCTGCCTTTAATAAAGACATGACGGCTTTTTGAGGCCTGTTAATCTCCCAGACAGGTGTTTCTTCCTTGTAAATCCGTTGGAAAAAGTTGACTTGGTTACTTTTTGAATCACTCATAACTTAATAGTGACACCGAACATCCTTATAGCACCTAACCTAAACGCAAACTTAATGTACTTTAAGTTCAAAATGAGGTTTTAGTAACTTATTTAATCGTCAGGGCTTTTGCAGGATTTTCCACAAAAAGCTTATTGATATACTCCTCTGAATAACCCTTATACCTCATTCTTGGTATTATCTGAGAGAGTATGTAGAAATATCCATGTCCACCATATTTAAATAAACGGTCTTTTGTACATATGTCCTGTGCAACCACTACTTTATTCTCGTACCCTTGTCCCATGATCCATGCTATATCTTCTATACGCTTTGCATCACTTGGCATATCAATATCTACGTTGCCGTTATAGTAGTGTTGTTCTCTTCCAAATAGGTCCCATTCCATGTACGCCCCAGATTTAGCTATCTCAGTCAATGTTTCTTTCTTGAATACAGTTCTATCCAGGTGACCCATAATAGTATGAGATAAATCAGTACCAACCTCATCAAGGACCTCTAATATCTCAAGTGGAGCAGTCTCATCACGGCCTGGATGAATAAGTATGGGGAAACCGGTAATACTCTGAGCTCTACCAGCCGCTCGAAGCACTTTGCGTTCGTTATCAGTTAGAGGCCATGAACATCCGACTTCACCTATAATTCCTGCTTTTATTCTATCGGTACCCTCATATTGCCCTTCGTCTGATAATGCCTCCAACCCATACGTCAGATCAGATACGATTTTGGACTCAATGTCCTCTTCATTTTTCGCATTCATTTCTTCTGGGTGAGCAACATCAACATAGTGACCTGAACCCATAACTATGTTCAACCCAGTCGTCCTAGCTATCCTAGCTAATCCAACAGGGTCTCTACCAATATCTGGAATAGTAACGTCTACTAACGTTCCTCCACCGAAGTCTTTATATAGGTTTGCTTCAACAATCGCATTATCTACATCAGATATCAGGTAGTTATCTTCATTGGGAGCAAAATGGTACCTGGCAAGTCCTATATTTTCGTGAGATAACTTTTCAGAATATATATCAGGTACGTTTTTTACACCTGGAACCGTTAGCATATGCGGCAACACTTGAGTCAAGTCTATGATCAGATGTTCATGCGTTAAGGTAATGCCTAAAGTTGAGGGATCTACTGGCCCCAATACAGTTTGAACTTGTCCAGATGGTACATTTTCCATATTTTTATCTTTCCTTGCCTTGATAGACTTTTGTTACTATTTAATTTTGTAAGTTTACATATGTATTTAACTAAATCAAC
>PAAV01000041.1 GCA_002699485.1 Chloroflexota bacterium
AAAGCACTAATTCTTTTATTTGCTGTCAGCTGCTTTGAGTCTCTTACTAACTTTAGCCATTTATCTTCCATTTCTATTGGCAGTATTGCGGCGCCTGCAACGACAGGGCCTGCTAAAGGGCCACGCCCCGCTTCATCAATACCAGTTATTGATGTGTAACCTATAGATTGTAAATATTTTTCCTCTTCCATTGAGGGGTTAATTCTGGATGAGGCAGGAGACACTTTTGTTTTAGCCATCAATTCCGCGTAACATTCCACGGATATATGATATTTGTCCTATATGTTGGCTTTGCTCCACAACAATGTGGCCAAGCATCTCAGCAATGGAGTAATCAGGACGATTTTTATCAGGACAGATCTTCATGTCTTCTTCATTTAAGTTGTCGATATATGAGTCAGTGCAATTCCGTACTGTTTCCAGGTAATCAATAAGTTTTCTGAATTCGAACTTAGGCATCGAATTTACTTGATCGATTTCCCAGCCCCATCCACTTCTAGGTTCTTCCATATGGATGTTTAAGTTCAGTTTTATCGCCCATTTTTGCTCGTCCCAAATTTGGATTGCCTGTTTGGCAAACGAGTTTATCCAGGTATCTTCCACTCTAGCAATATGCCAAACTATAAAGTCGATGTGATGAGAATCAGGATGGGGAGTGAAACGGCGCTCTTCATCTGTCAACCCTGCAACTATTCTTTCCAGTTCAGAAGCGTATTCTGCACAAGAAAATTGAATAATATTTTTGAAACTCATAAATTAATCTCTGCAGGTACATTTGCTTTTAATTTAATAGGGGAACTAGATGTTTCAATATAACCCCCGCCTATTACCGTCTCATTGCTATAGAACACAACTGCCTGCCCCGGCGTCACTGCTCTTTGTGGTTGTTCGAAATTAATTTCTGCCCAATTCCCGTGAGGGGTTAGTATTGCCGGAGCTTCACCAGCTTTATATCTGATTTTTGCAGCGACTTTTATTGGTTTTTTCGGAGATATACCAGATACATAGTTGACCCTTGAGGCCCAAAGGTTGGTGCGGTATAAATCGTCTTCATTTCCCAAAGTTACCTTGCAAGATGTCGAGTCTATATTTGTCACATAGTACGGAGTAGGAGAGTTTCCTTGCAAACCTAATTTTCGGCGCTGGCCAATCGTGAAAAACTGTACTCCAGGGTGATCTCCAATAACATTACCATCCATATCAACAAATTTACCTGGCTTTGGCTCTATTCTTGTGCTGATAAATTTCCGGTAGTTGTTATCAGGTATAAAGCATATTTCCTGGCTGTCTGGTTTATCCGCAACGTTTAGGCCAGCCTTCTCAGCAATTTCCCTTATTTCTGGTTTTGAATACTCACCCACTGGTAGAAGCAGCTTATCAATTTCATTCTGGGAAAGAGTAAAAAGAACATAAGATTGATCTTTATTGGCATCTACAGCTTTACATAGTTGGGCACTATTTCCGTTTCGGATTATTCGTGCATAATGCCCGGTAGCTATGTAGTCTGCATCAAGAAACATAGCCCTTCTTAACAAAAAGTCAAATTTGATCCGATCATTACATGCTAAGCAGGGATGAGGAGTTCTACCGTTATCATATTCTTGGCAAAAATAATCAACTACATGCTCTTGGAATTCCTTCTCAAAATTTTGTACATAGTGCGGTATGTCTAGTTTTTGACATACTCTCCGTGCGTCGTCTATATCTTCTACTGAACAGCATGGTTTCTTTGACTTTGATACTGCGTCATTTTTTATACTCCAAAGCCTCATAGTTACTCCAACCACGTCATAACCGGCTTGTTTGAGTAAAACAGCTGCTACGGAAGAGTCAACTCCTCCACTCATAGCGACAATCACTTTTTGTTTTTTATTCATCAAAAGTTTATCCTTAACTCATCATACTATTAGTTTATCTGATCTATAATCCATATAAATATGTCTAAAGAAGTAAATCAAACCGAACTTAAAGATAGAGACCTCGAAGAGCTAGCCCGATTCGCTGCAGAAATAGTGTCTGATAGTTTTGCGTCGGATATCTTATTGCTGAACATATCGAATAAAAGTGCATTTACCGACTTCATGATTATTTTAACGGTTGATTCGTCTAGGCAAATGTCAGCTGTTGCAGAGGATCTCGAGATTGAAATGAAGTCTAAAGGAATCAATAAATTTAGAAAAGAAGGAGCTGCTAATAGTGGCTGGGTGGTAGTTGATTTCGGAGATATAGTCGTACATCTTTTTGGAAAGGATGAGCGAGAGTATTACGCACTCGACGATATTTGGTCAGGAGCCCAGCAGTTACTTAGGATTCAATAATCCATCCGTCGATACTTCTCTCATATTTGAATAACTCATTTTCATTGAAGAATATGCTCAATTCTCTTTTAGCTGATTCATCCGAGTCAGACCCGTGTATTAAGTTATTACCTACCGACAGTCCTAGATCTCCTCTAATTGATCCTGGCGTAGCTTCATTCGGGTTGGTAGATCCCATAAGGTTTCTAAGAGCCTGGACGCAGTTAGGGCCTTCTAATGCCAGAGCAATAATAGGTCCAGAAGTAATGAAATCCATAAGGGTCGGAAAAAAAGGTTTCTCTACATGATCAGCATAGTGTAGTTTTGCCAGTTCACCATCCATTCTGATCATTTTCATGCCAACGATTTTTAACCCTTTTTTCTCTATCCTTGATATTATTTCTCCTGATAGTCCTCTCTGAACTCCGTCAGGTTTTACTAATGCAAGCGTCTTATTCATGACTGTCCTTTTAGTTTTATTATTGGTTTTTAACCTTACTTTTCATTTGCCTTGTAGCAGACTCGTATTGGGCCCCGCTGATATACACAGGCTCTAATTTGTCTATGTCTTCTCCACCAAATTCCATAAATTTTTCATATGCTAATGCTGCAAGGATAGATGCTTTACGAGTTGGAGGATTGTATTCTTTTACAATAGCCAAATTACCAAGTTTTGAAACCAGTTCCGTGCCTATTACAGACATTGCCTCACCACAAAATATTGTTTGCGAGGTGGTTTTATTGATTATTTCATCTACATTCATAACTTTAACAGAGTTACCTCCATCAAGATTATTGATCGAGTATACACTTTTAGCTGAGGCTTTTATCATAGCAAAGACGGGCATTTTATCAGGCACATAAGGGTTAATTTCGATATCTAATGTTCCAATAGAAACTAAAGGTATTCGTAGTGTTAATGACATTGCCTTTGCGAATGACATGCCAACTCTAAGAGAGCTGAACCCCCCAGGACCCTTGGCTATAAATACTGATTTTAAATTTGACGGCTTAAGTTTGGCTTGATCCATGATTGACCATATTGCAGGAGACAATTCCACCGAGTGATTTCTTTTTGCATCCCATGTCAATTCTTCAATAACCTTACCTTTATTTGATAAAGCGATTGATGAGAATGATGTAGATGTATCAATAGATAGTTCCAAGTTCAAGTATCCAGCATATTCAGATTGTTTTATGTGATTCAGAATCTATCACGTCATTGATCAATTTTGCATGACGTGAACCCTTAGAAGTTAATTGTATTCGACGTTTATTAGATGATGGACCTTCCTCGTCCCAATCTATTTTTATTGCTAAATGGTCAAGTTGAAAGATCGATTCAAATCTATCTGCCCACTCCACGACACAAATACCATCGGAATGAAAATATTCTTCTATCCCAATACTTTCTAACTCCGCAGTTTGAGATATTCTATATAAATCAGCATGATAGAGTGGAATCCTTCCATTGTATTCCATGACTAAAACAAAAGTTGGGCTTCTTACGTGTTCTAGTGATCCTACCCCATTTAATACTCCTTGAGTAAAACACGTTTTGCCTGCACCCAGTTCTCCAGTCATCAAAATCAAGTCACCTGGCAGTGACAAGTTTCCAATTTTATGACCTAGAGCCTGTGTATCGTCTGGATTTTTCGAATATATGTAAGCTGTATTTTTATAATTATCTGTCATGGATTTTTATTGGAATCGTTTTATTATATTAACGATATCGATGCTTTCAAATAAATATAATTTCAATATCAATGTTGTTAATTTATTAATGATTCCTATTTGAGTTGAGGTATATCAGTGTAGTAATGTGGTCTATACAGTCTGTTTGGCCTTTTTCCCTTTTATATCTATATCAAATAATAAATTGTTAACCCAGGTAATAAAAATTGAAATACGAAGAATATAATATTAGTGATGACACTCTTAATTTTACTGTAGTCGAGCCCAACGGTTTCAACGCAGAAAATGATTACCCCATTATCGTTTTGATGCATGGTTTTGGTGCAAGCAGTAAAGATTTAGCTCCATTAGCCTCAGCTATAGACTCAAGGGGATACATTTATGCTTTCCCTCAAGCTCCAATTGAGATGCGTATGGGATTGGGTGGGGTCGGCTATGCGTGGGCCCCAATATCTGGAGAAGGCATCGATCAATCTATAAACAATTCCAAAAACTTAATAAAAAAGTTTCTAGATGAGCTGGTTAAACTATATGGGAATGAAAACACTAAACTTGTATTGGGAGGTTTTTCTCAAGGCGCAATGATGGCACTCGAAGTTGGACTTACACTACCTGATCAAATATGTGGATTAATCTCTTGTAGTGGCTGGATACATTCACCTCAACTCGATATTGAACCTGACCCCAACAATAAACAAGACATATATCTCGCACATGGATCTTTGGATGATATCGTGCCAATTCAAAAATCCATTGAAGCTATGGAAAAATTAAGTTCTATGGGGTATTTAACGGAATTTCAGGAATATGATATTGCGCATGAAATTTCGCAGATAGAAGTTTCCGATATTTCAGATTGGCTAAAGTCAAAAATTCCACCGCTTGAAAGTTGATAATCCTCCGGGTTCATTGTAAATTCGGCAATATCATTCAGGATGCATAGGCACTCTTTACATCCTAAGCGGACTAATCTAGTATCAACCTCCAAGATTATGAAAAATATTGTCGTTAGAAACTCGATGAAAAATCAAAAGTCTTTAGGCTGCTGGATGCCATTTACCTCAGTTCAGCTAATTGAGCTCTTAGCTATTGCGGGGTTTGATTTTGTACAGCTTGATGGCGAGCATGGTCCATTTAGTTTAGATCAAATAGAAACCACATGCATTACTGCTGAGTTGTGTGGAATGTCAGTATTTGCCCGACCTCCGTCTTGTGATGCGGCAGCTATCAATATGTACCTTGAACGTGGAGTTCAGGGGATTGTTGGTCCTCATGTTGATACTGTGGAGCAGGCTATAGATTTGGTGAGATCATGCCGCTTTGCCCCGGAAGGTGAACGAAGCTGGGGTGGTGGTCGTTCTTTGTTATATAACGACCCAGTATCTGTAGAAGATAAGGATGGATTGAGGACCTCAATCATGACTGAAGCCAACTCGCAAATGATCGTCACTGCGCAATTGGAAACTGAAGCTGCTTTATATAATCTCGATGGCATGCTGGAGGTTGAAGGGATAGATTACTTTACATTCGGACCGAATGATTTGGCTCAGTCCATGGGAGTGCCTGGCGAACCAAAACATGATACTGTGATTTCCGCAATCCAAGATGCGACAAATAAAATTCATCAAAAGGGTAAAAAAATTGTTGAGGATGATCAAATATTGACGACTTTACCTGGGTTGATTCTTGATTCTGCACGAGCTTTTGTGTCTTACAATTCTAAAAAAAGGGGATAAAAATTATGAGTAAAATGAATGCTGCTCTATACCAAGGAAATGGAAAACTAGCTGTTAAAAAATTGGATATTCCTAAAATCGATGAGGAAGAAGTTTTAGTTAAAGTAAGAGCTGAAGGTGTGTGTGGATCTGATTTACTTATGTGGACAGATCAAGATGATCCGGCTGGAGTCTGGTCTTGGTCTGAAGAGCCTAACAGCTTACCTCCTGGACATGAGGTTACTGGGGAAATTGTAGAAGTTGGGTCCAAAATAGATTCAAAAAGAATAGGGGACCGAGTTGCAGTTGATATGCTTGGGTTTGGAGTTAATTGCAGCAGCTGTTTTTTCTGTCGGCAAGGACAACCTATACAGTGTATGAATAAAAAACCCGATTCCGGTGGCGGGTATGCTCAATATGTGAAACGGAATTCAGCAGGATGTTTTAAACTGAATGACAATATGGGTTGGGACGAAGGTGCTTTAGTAGAGCCTTTGGCAGTATCAGTGCATGGGTGTCGTCGAGGCAAGCTTGAAGGTGGAGAAACTGTTTTGGTGCTAGGAGCAGGTACTATAGGTCAAACCGCCGTTGCAGCTGCCCGAGCTATGGGCGCCGGTAAAGTAATGGTTACGGCAAGGTACTCGCAGCAGTCTAAGTTAGCAAAAAACCTTGGTGCTGATGTGGTATTACCTGACGGTGGAGATGATTTAATAGAAGCGGTCGCGGATGAGACAGATGGTAGAGGGGCTGATATAACTTTAGAATCTGTTGGGGGAAGAAGTGGAACCACTTTATTTCAAAGCATCGAACTGACGCGTAAACAAGGAAGAATAGTCATATTAGGTGGATTTTGGGTTCCAATTCAAACGGATTGGATGGAGCCCTTAATGAAAGAGCAGTCGATAATATTTTCCAGTTGTTATTCAATACTTGAAGGCAGACATGATTTTGAAGTTGCCATTGATATGATGGGTTCAGGAAGAGTGGATCTTAAACCTATGGTCACTCATCGATTCCCGTTATCTGATGTTCAGGAGGCTGTAGATATTGCTTATGACAAAAATAGTGGCTCGGTAAAGGTACAAATTCATCAAGATTAATAGCTTAAGAAAACGAATGGTGGTAAATCATGAAAGATAAGATGAAAGCGGCCTTATGGGATGGTAAAGGCTTATTAGAAGTCTGTGAAGTTGATAAACCGTTAATAGGGCCTAAAGATGCCTTGGTTAAAGTTAAATCATCCGGTATTTGTGGTTCAGATCTATTGATTTATGCTGATAAAAATGAGGCTGAAACCTTGCCACAAGGTCATGAGATTGCAGGCGAAGTCGTTGACGTAGGTGTTGACGTTGATAAACAAATAATAGGTACCAGAGTAGCAATAGAAGGAATTGGTCATGGGAAAGCCTGTTTAAATTGCTATTACTGTAATGCTGGTCAATATTTTCTATGCGAAGACATTGGTATCGAACGGGGAGGAGGTTATGCGGAATATGTGGTTACCAAAGCTCAGGGACTTTATCCAATAGCAAATTCAATGAATTGGGATGAGGCAGGACTTGTAGAACCTTATGCGGTTGCTTTACATGCAATACGCCGAGGTGAATTAAGTGGAGGAGAAACGGTAGCTGTTTTGGGGTCAGGAACAATAGGTCTTTGCACGATCGCAGCGGCTAGAGCTATGGGAGCAGGCCACATTATTGCTACAGCAAGGTATCCTCAACAGGATAATATGGCCCGTATGATGGGTGCAGATATGGTGGTCACTTCTGAGGGGGATGTTTTAAATGAAGCCCTGTTAGATTATTCAAACGGCACTGGATCTGACTTGACTATTGAAACCGTAGGTGGCCGCTCAGATGCCGTAATAACCCAAGCGGTAGATGTTACAAGAAAACAAGGTCGCATAGTTACAACTGGTAACTTTTATACTCCGATCCAATTTGATTGGATGAAAGCAATCCTCAAAGAGCATTCGGTCATTTGGTCTGCGACATACGCTACAACAAATGGTCGAAATGAATTTCAGATTGCAATAGAACAAATGGGAAGTAAATTGGTAGATCTTAATCCGCTAGTTACCCACAGGTTTCCGTTATCTGAAATACAAAAAGGTTTAGATACATCATTCGACAAGAATGGTGGTGCGATCAAAGTTCAGATTCAGTCAGATTAGGACTTTTTGTAAAGCTTGTTTATAATTGGCGCTAATCTGGTTTTATAAAGGTGTGTCTTTTGAAAAAGTTTATTTTACTTCTTGCTATATTAGGCGGAATATTGGTAGTGGCTTGTGGCGGATCTGATTCTGTGGAATCAGAATCTGCATCTAACTCCGAATCCACTGCGTCTTCGTCCGTATCGGGTGGAGGGTTTGCCGAATTAGGTCGTGATTTAAGAGCTCAGAGAATGCGTTCGGCTAGCGTGATTTTGCAGGATGGTCGTGTTCTAGTAACAGGAGGTAACCAGCCAGCGTTTCAAGCTGGAGCTGTTAAAACTGCTGAGGTTTGGACAGCGGGATCTGATCAATGGGAATTTACAGACGATATGATAGTTGAACGATTTTCTCATTCGATGGTTGTTTTACAAGATGGGCGAGTTCTATCTGCCGGTGGGAGAGACCTGAAAAATACCGGCACCAATAAAGCAGATATATGGGACCCTAAAACCGGTAATTGGACTGCAGCTGCCGATATGATTGAGGCTCATGAGTCTTTTCCTATGGTGCTACTTAATGATGGTCGAGTGATAGTGGCAGGTGGCTCTGCTCGGGATTATAATCCAACTAATTTGGCTGAAATATATGACCCTAATACCGACACATGGACGCAGATCGGCGGTATGTCGGTAGAGAGGATTTGGCATACAGGGACTGTGCTAAGTGACGGTCGTGTGTTATTTGCTGGTGGCGGTGATCCTGACGGTCCCTATATTAAAAATACTGAGATATATGACCCTGCTAAAGACACATGGTTTTCTGCAGGTGAAATGAACGTAGGTAGGACACAACATACAGCTACATTGCTGAAAGACGGACGTGTGCTAGTAGTTGGCGGCCGTGGTAAAAGACAGACTTCAGAAATATATGATCCGTCTACCAACACTTGGGGTGAAATGGCAGACTTAAACGAACCTCGAGCCGAGCATATAGCAATAGTTTTATCTGATGGAAGGGTGTTAGTTATCGCAGGAACTGGTAGCAGGCCCTCGGTAGAAGTATGGGATCCTAGCAATAACTCCTGGGACTCAATCGGCAAATTACAGGTTGGGCGGTATAGACACTTAGCTGAACTGCTTAAAGACAATCGAATATTGGTTTTTGGCGGTAATGGAGAAGATGGAATACTTGCTTCAACTGAAATAATCAATATTGAAGTAGGATCGGAGGTCGAACAAGTTGTATCGACCGGTACAGCTGATCCTCAACTACCAACACCTGCTGCCATAGTAGATACACCGGTGCCTACCGCGACTGCCGTTATAGTTGGTCGTGATGTGTATGAAGAACCTTTAGAAGATCCAATAGAAGCCGAGCCTGACGGTTCGGCCAGTCTGGTTCCTAACGGGCAGCCTGTGAGGTTGCCAATTGGAGGTATAATTGCTAGTCCTAGTTTGCAAACCGGCCTAGTAGCTGTTTTTATAGAGGTGATATCAGATACGCGTTGTCCAACTGGGGAAACATGTGATGAACCTGGAGAAGCAATAATACTTCTGGAATTAAGACAGCAAGATGCGCCTTTTGGTACTACTGAAATGACCCTTGGTGCCGATCAGGCGCTTCCATCGGTTAAAAAGTTAGGGAAGTATTCTACAGTATTTGTAGATCTGGAATATGACTCAGATAATAACCCGATACTTACTCTAGCTATGGTTCAGTGGCGTAAAAAATAAAGTAACCAAATCTTGTCTAGACTTAGAATAGATTATCCGTGTTAAACATCTAATATGGATAATCTATTGGTTTATCCTTATCCGTGCCACCGTTATCATTTGTAGACTCTTTTCCCTTGTCACTTTTATCTTTATCAGAAGTTTTCTCAGGTTCGTTTTCTGTTACATCAGAAGATTTACGTTGAGCCTCAACCATCAATTTTATTTGATTGTCGACCCATCTTTTAACCGCGTCAAAAGACGGTGGGGAAACATAAAAAACCTGGATATCTTCTGGAAACTGTATTTTATGATTTTCATTCACGATCAATAATGCTGCTTCGTCTTTAGGTATAGTCGAATCGATGATTGTAGAGGCATGAGACCACCTTTTAGCGGTCGACTCTTCTAAATTCTTAAGAATTAATGAATATACTTTTTCACTAGTTAGTCCGGCCGAGGAGCAAATACGCCAATCATATTCTTCTTGCACTAAAACTTTATCTTCAAGGGATTCAAGTTTTGCGGTAGATTTACATAACGTGTTTATAAAAGGATAAGCATACGAATTGATATTGTTTACAGATTCTAAGCCAGTTTCTCCAGATTCAAATACGCCTTCGTGATATACCCGGGTGATTTTTGCAAGAGATTGCTCAAGGTTGTCAATTTGACTTCTAACATCCGTCCAATAGGTTTCCAATTTCGATTTCAAGTCGTCAGGCACTCCTTGGAAACCAAACATGGATGCCACAAGATATATTTTGCGGCCTCCCTTATATGAGGATGCTTTAGGTTTAGGTATTTGAGTTAGTTTTTCTGGCATGATTTTGTCTTACTAAAGTTTTATTTTCGAATTTTTCTTATACGAACAGCACACACTTTATATTCCGGTATTTTGGAGCTTTCATCTAAAGCAGAATTCGTCAAAAAGTTTGCAGCTGAGTTTTTGAGCTTAGTGAACGGAACAAAAATTTGCCCTGGCTCCATTTTAGTATCAAATATTGCTCTGGCTTCAAGCGATCCTCGCCTCGATATAACTTTAACCCAGTCGCCATTTTTAATGTTGTAAGTTGATCCGTCGTTTATGTTAATAGAAACTTCAAGTTCACTGCTACGCGCCATGAGTTTGTCAGACCTTTTAGTAATTGTTCCACCATGCCAGTGATAAAGTGTTCGACCAGTGTTTAGAATTAGAGGGAATTTATTATTTGGCATTTCTTGTGCAGCTATTCCTTGTTCAAATGGAAAGAACTTTGCTCTACTTCCTCTTGGAAAGTCGTCCTGATACAAATAACGAGTTCCAGGATGATTAATATCTGGGCATGGCCATTGAATTCCACCTTCTGATTCTAGTCGGTCATAGTTTATCCCTTTAAACATCGGAGTTAATTTTGCCATTTCGTCCCAAATCTCAGAGGTGTTTTTATATGAAAATTGATCATTTAAATTTAACTTGTAACGATCAGACATTACATGGGCAAGCTGACTAAATATTTGCCAATCCGGACGACTTTCCCCGACAGGTTTTACAAGCTTTTTAACCCTTTGTACTCTTCTCTCACTATTTGTAAAAGTTCCGTCTTTTTCAGCAAATGATGTGGCCGGGAGTACAATATCAGCTAATTCTGCAGTTTCGTGCATGAAAATATCCTGAACAATAAGCAACTCCAGTTTTTTAAATGTTTCCTCTGTGTGTGCTAAATCAGGCTCACTTAATAAAGGATTTTCTCCTGTAACATACATTGCCTTGATTTCACCGGCATCAATGGCTTTAACCATTTCAGTTACCACTAATCCATTTTTATCAGGTAGTTTATTCGCACCCCAGGCTTTCTGGAATTTTCGGTAAGCATCAGATTCGATTGCTTGGTATCCGGGAAAATTGTCTGGCAGACATCCGGCATCTCCGCAACCCTGGACATTATTTTGCCCTCGTAGAGGCGATATTCCTGCACCAGGGATGCCTAACTGTCCTGTTACAAGAGATAGATTAAGTAAGCTGTGGGCATTTGCCGTACCGTTAGTATGTTGAGTTATACCCATTCCCCAGATCAGACACGAGCCCGAAAAAGGAGGTTTAGCGTAATATTTTGCTGCTTTAACGATATCGCTTGAAGGCACCCCAGTGATTTTTTCTACATACTCTAGAGAATATTTTTCAATGACTTCCTTCCATTCATCGAAGTTTTCTGTACGATTTGTTATGAAATCAACATTAGCTAAATTTTGATCCAAAATAACTTTTGCAATTCCATTTAAAAGAGCCACGTCTGTGCCAGGTCGTGGCCTTAGCCATAAGTCTGCATAGTCACACATTTCAATCCTTCGGGGGTTGATCACTATCAGTTTCGCACCCTTTTCTATTACTGCTCTTCTCATTCGAGCCGCCGCGACAGGGTGGTTAGAGTTTGCGTCTGATCCAATTATTAATAGACAGCCTGCTTCTTCATAATCAATGTATGAGTTACTAGTAGCACCACTGCCTAGTGATTCGAGCATAGCTAAAACAGACGGTGAGTGGCATAGCCGTGTGCAGTGGTCGATGTTATTTGAATTCATAAGTAAGCGCGCGAATTTCTGTTGTACATACCCGTCTTCATTCGTTGCTTTTGCACTACATAAAGTGCCAAACTGAGGGCCTTTATATTCCCATAATTTTTCTGATAGAAAATCAAAAGCGGTATCCCAATCCACCTTACGTAATTTACCATTCTTACGTATTAAAGGATGAGTTAGCCTGTCTTTGTGGTGCACAAAATTGTATCCAAACCTCCCCTTAACGCAGAGCATTCCTAAACTGGATTGATTTTCCGGATCATCCATAACTTCAATTATTCGATCAGATGAACTCATGTTTGCTTGAATACCACACCCGACGCCGCAGTATGGGCAGGTAGTAGTAACCGTTTTTACAGTTGGTTCAGGCACTTTTTTCGTTCTGATAGCACCGGTTGGGCATACGGACAAACATTGTCCACAAGTGGTGCAATTTGATTCAATTAATGGCTGATCGCCGAATGTTCCGATTCGGCTATTGAGATTACCTGCCCCAAGGAAATCTATGGCACCTATAAATTGATGACCATCTTGGCAAGCTTGAACACATCGGCCACATAATATGCAGTCACGCATAGCAATATCAAACACGGGATTAGATTCATCAGTTTTTTGTCTTTTGCGTGAGCTCCATCGGGAGTTTTTTATTCCATGATGCTTTAAAGCGGTGGATAATTCTTGATAATCTTTTTCAATATTTTTGCCCGAATCATTATTCTGATGGTCGCCCATAAGCATTGCAACTGTCAGCTCTAAAACACCTGAGCGAGTATTTCTAACATCCGATGTTTCAGTCCAGATTTCCATTCCATCATTCACCGGAGTTGAGCATGAGGCTGGATATCCGTTTACACCATCAATTTTAACGAGACAAGTTCTGCATGCCCCTATAGGTTTCATGTCTGGGTCTTTACAGAGCTGGCTAATATATGTACCTGAACTATTTATAGCTTCCAATACGGTACTGCCGTCAGGCACTTCCATCTGATGTCCATTGATATTTATGTTTAACAATAGATTAGGATCCTCCTAACGGTCGCTATTACCGCTGCCTTTTGTTTTACTTTGACCTAAGGTAAGGCATAGTATACCGGCAAGCGTAAGTCCGATTATGGTGCCAATGTATACTTTTCCAGTGATGGAGCCTATTATGACTCCAATTAAAATACCACCTATTGTGCACGCTATCATCCTAGCGTTAAATTTCATATTTGATTTGCCTTTGTTAACAGTTGATCATTAAAAAAGTGTATTAATGAAAAAACTGGATTTCCTGCTGCTTGTCCTAACCCGCACAGAGACGAATCTTTTATTACCAGCGCTAGGTTTTGCAACTCTTTTAAGTCATCATTAGTTGCATTTTGATCGATAAACTTGTCAATTAATTCAACAAGTTTTGGAGTGCCCTCTCGACACGGTGTACATTTACCACATGATTCGTCGGCATTGTAAGAGGCTAGATGCCTAATAGACTCTACGATTTGAATAGTGTCATCAAGTACAATTACCCCACCTGCCCCTAGAATTATACCTCCGTCACTTATATTACCGGGTGATATTTTTGTATCGATAAGGCTTGGAGGCAATAAGCCGCTGGATGGGCCACCAATTCCAATTGCCTTAATTGATTTAGACGATGGTAATCCGCCTCCGATATCATCTACTAAATATTTTAGAGTGGTGCCAAATGGAACTTCAGCGAGTCCAGTGCGCTTTACGGCTCCAGAGAGGCTGATCAACTTAGTACCTGTCTGGTTGTCAGTTCCAATTGCTGTGAAATTCGAAACAGGATTTGCAAAAATGTAAGGAAGGTTGGCAAGAGTCTCGGCATTATTGATTATTGTAGGGGAGGCGAGGTAGCCAGACTCGGTAGGGAATGGAGGTCTTAAACGAGGTTCGCGCCTATAGCCTTCCATAGTATTGATAAGAGTTGTTTCTTCACCACATACATAGCCGCCTGCTCCTCTTCGAATCTCTATTTTAACTGGCCATTTAGACCCCATTATGCCATCTTTTAAAATACCTGCGTCTATTATTTCTTTTACAGCTGAGTCCATTCTTTCATAGGACAGTTCTGCCTCGGCATTGATATAGAAGAAAACATGTTCAGCACCCACTGCATACGCTGCAATTAGAGCACCCTCAATGATCTTATGCGGCACTCCTTCCATGAGATGTCTGTCTTTGAAAATGCCAGGCTCACCCTCTTCAGAGTTAACAACAATGTATTTACTGTCTCCTTTTGCTTTTCTTGCTCCTTTCCATTTCAGTGCCGTTGGGAAATAAGCACCGCCACGACCTCTTAGGCCGGAACTTTTGACTCTCTCTATTACTTTATCTGGCTCGGATGATACGGCGTTGAATAATCCATAATATCCTTTATTCGAAACATATTCTGAGAGGTTAATTGCATCAATCTCTCCACATGTGTTTAGTAACACTCTAGTCTGGTTATTTGTAAACTCATTCGCATCATCATCGAATCTTAACGGAGACATATTGCCTTCAATTAGCGTGGCAATTCGAACTGCTATAGATGCATCTACCTTTTCAAGATTTACGGCACTTCCATCAGGACTTTCCACGCTCACTTTAGGGCCATTAAAACATGCTCCATCGCAACCAGCGACTACCATGTAAGCATTAGAGGTTAAATGATCAGTAAATGATTGCATGACCTCTTTTGCTCCCAAAGAACTAGAGCAGTGGCCCAATTGCACGGTAACTCTGTATTTATCAGCTTTTGCTGATAAATCTAACTTTGCTTGATTTTGTAATTGTTTATAAAGTGATTCGTTGATCAATGTTGATCAATCCTTGGCCTTAAATTGTTCAATGTTTTTTTAAGCTTGATTGCATCCAGGTTGCTAGACCATTGTCCATCTATACAAACAGTGGGTGCGACCGCGCATAGAAATCCACAAGGAGTTTCTTCTACATCGACGTTATCAGTCTTACATGCAAAACCGAGAGCAATATCTAGGAGGTCATTGCTGTTGGCGATTTTACAACTCAAACCGGTACATACTTTTACTATATGTTCACTTGGTTTTTGCAAACGCATTTCAGAATAGCTTGTAGCAGCTCCATAAGCCTCACTTAATGGCATCTTTATGTGGCGCGCTACCGCTTCAATCGCTGTTTCAGGAAGGTAGTTGTACTTGTGATGAACGTAGTGGAGAGCGGGCATTAATTGGTTATGTTCTCTAGGGAAATGACTTTCTAACGCTTTTTTTAGTTCATCTGAGTTTTGTGAGTTGTTTGATATCGTATCCATTATTGAATCTCTTGATGTGCGCTATTAAAGACTTGGGCAAGATCAAGTTCAATTATTTTTGAGTCTGGAATTGTGCCGTCTTGATTCCAGTCACGAGCATTGTAATAAGATTCGATCATTTTATTTAAATCTTGTTCAGATAAACTTAGATTCTCGTTTGAGTCAGTATGCAGTTTATCCTGAAAAATTCGTCTTGGTAATTTGTCATCCGATCTTTCCCATCCCTCTCGGATATTAAACAACTTTTTTGAATTGTTAATTCGCTCACCGGTCTTAATTAACTCCTCAATTGTTACATCCCACCCGGTTATGCAATTTAAAACCTCTACAGATTCTTGATAAAAATTATTAAAAGCCTTACGAATAAATTTACACCATATCATTGAATCTATAATTGCAGAAAAATCTTCGCTTTGGGCAGTTATAGTTCCTCTATCTTCGCTTATCTGTTGGCGATCTACTTTCTCGGAGAAGTCAGCCTCATATGCTGATGATCGATTGTGGCACGCCCCTCTGGTGCTTACTGCCAAGGCTAGCGCCATTGTTTTTAAACCTCTTGGCTCATAACCCGGCATTTCTAACCCCTTAACATGCATTGCCCATTCCTCGGAATTGTTTCCAATCTTTTTGGAAGCTCGCATAGTTCCGTCAGCTAGCAAATCGCCTAATCCTTTGCGATCAGAAATGGATTTAATTAACGCAATTAAGGATTCACCGTCTCCGAAACTTAATTTATGATCAGCAGAGTACTGTGTTAACAATCCACGTTCCATGGTTTCAATAGCCCAAGCAATTGTAACTCCTGTACTAATAGTATCTAATCCAAGTTTGTCACAGAGCACGCTTGCTCTGATTAACATATTCGGATCAGAGATTCCCAATAAAGAGCCTAATGCAAAACCCGATTCATATTCGATACGGCCTGTGGTTGATTCACCAGAATCATTAGTAGACATAAAATGCTGGCATCCGATAGTGCAGTTGGCACAGTGTGCGTTTCCTGAATAATTTTGTGAATGTAATTTTTCACCCGAAATAGAATCAGCACCTTTAAAGGATGCAAATTGGAAATTGTTAGTTGGCAAAATTTCAAGTCGATTGAATACGGATATGTTCGATATTGTACCTAAGTTTCTATATTTTTCAGTCCCAAACCCCATGCTTTTTTTTGCCATGTCTAGCCTGATTTGATCAAGCTTTTCTGGGTCATTAACTTCAGTATGCTGTGAGCCTTTAACTGCGATAGCCTTTAGGTTTTTTGATCCCATTACTGCCCCGACGCCGGTCCTTCCTGCTTGCCTGCCTCCATCACTGGATATGCTGGCATATCTAACCATGTTTTCTCCAGCAGGACCTATGCACGCTACTTTATATTCCTTTCCAAAAGTATTTTTAATCTTGTTCTCTGTATCAGTCACGTCTTTAAGCGTTAGTTCTTTCATTTCAATCAATTTAATCTTGTGGTTTTCAATTTTAAGTACTGAAAGACGATCGCATGATCCTTTTATTATTAATGCATCAAAACCACAAGATTTAAGTTCAGTAGCTAAGTAACTTGATGCTAGAGAGTCTCCTATAAAGCCGGTAAGTGGTGACTTAGTGACAATAGCGAATTTGCTAGACGTGGTTATTTTGGTTCCGACCAGCGGGCTGGTGACAAATATTAGAGGATTTTCTGGGCCGAGCGGGTCAGTATTAATTGGACAATACTTGTTTAACAGGTATGCACCAAGCCCCGTGCCACCTAAGTATTGTCTCAGTATTGTTTCCGGTATTGGTTCAAGCGAGGATGCCCCGGTATCTAAGTCTACTATCATGGCAATACCGTGGTAGCCTGGTCTTTTGAACATACTTTTGGCTCCTTTCGGAGTTGTGGGCATTTTATCCCCCAGATTGACTAGAAAATATTAGAACATTTTCTCCTGGATCGACAACTTCATCCATGTTCGTTATAAATCGATCACCGTTTAAATTTAAAACGAAACTCTCAATTAACGAGTTTCTATCATTTGAGATAACGATACCAACAAGTTTTGGTTCTATATCCGAAAGTTTTCGTAGTACTTTGGATATATTAGTAGGTTCGAGACATGTCAAGAGGATTTTGCTTTTTCCCGTTAGCAATCTAGCAGTGCCAAAAAGTTCAATAGTTATGAAATCTTCAATGCTAGATTTATTATTAATCGAAATATTCTTGTAATTCCGATCATCCATCATAAACCACCCGACTTGCTTTGGAGGTATTTTTGATTAGCCTTGATCATATCTTCTGGTGTATTTATATTAAAAAAGCTCCATCGACCAGGGTCAATTTTATCTATAAAATTAGTGCCAACCTCCTTCACATTCATTTCGTCATAAAACCTTGTGATTTTTAGTTCACCTGAGTTTAATTGTTTACTAATGCTTGCCAGGCAAGCTTGATGGTACATGGCATGTACTGGTTCCGCTCTATTGTCAATTATTGGAGCTATAATATCGTATCCTTCTCTTAGTTCGGCCATATCATTGATTAAATTGGGATTGAGGAAGGGCATGTCACAAGCAGACACGAAAGACCATTGGTTTATGGCTTTACTCAGCCCACTGTAAATACCCCCTAAAGGACCACAATTCGGATATTTATCAATTACCACTTTTACCTGAGGATTTAATGGCATCATCTTAGCTTGTTCATAACTTGCCACTACCACAATTAATTCGTTTACTAGAGGCTCCATTACATTACAAATTAACGAGATAACAGCTTCCCCATTTAATTCTGCGACCGCTTTATTAGATCCATATCTGCGGCTTTTACCTCCTGCCAATATAATAGAGCTCATCTGACTAATCATTTTTAGTTATATTTTCCGATAATTCGCAGACTAATTTGCCAGAACTTTTGGTGTCGTATCCACCCAAAAGACTAACTTCAGTTTTAAATTGCTTGCTCTTTATAATTTCCAACATTGTTTTTATTGGCTGACTGTCAATCTGATCATTTGGTATTATCAGGTCAAAACGCTCTTTCATTACAGGTATAAAATTCAGTCCCATTGTTATCGCTGCAGACTTTATTCCAAGGCCCACGTTCGCTGCACCCGATTTTACTGCAGAGGCTACTGCTAAATGAGTATACTCCTCTTTTCGATAACCATTTATTTTCTCTGATTCAATCCTGTTTTTGGATAGTTCATAATCTAATAATAGTCGTGTGCCAGAGCCCCGTTGGCGATTTACGTATCTGACAGATTCCTTTGTGAGGTCTGTAATTGAATTGATATTTAATGGATTTTTCGGCCCGGTCATCAATCCTTGTTCCCTATGGACTAAGGTTATTATAGATACAGGCATTTTAGGCAAATACTTTTTCACATAATCGAGATTGTAATCACCTGTGTCTGGCTCTAGGAGATGACATCCGGCTATATGTGCTTCACCTTTGCTTAAAGCAATCAAACCTGCAATAGACCCAATGTTGGATGAGGCGATTTTTGATTTCAGCGTTTGTTGTTTCAGTAAATTTGACAATATATCTATTGTTAAATCGTGGCTACCAACCATAACTAACGTGTTGTTTATTTCATCTATGTGTTTGATTAACTTAACTTCAATTTCTGTACCCGCATCAATACCTTCGGACAATTTAGGTATTTTAGTTATTCCATCAGCTTCTACTAAGGACATGATGACTCCAGCACCTCTCTGGATGGCCGTAGCAGCCAATTCACCCCTAATTCGTGCAAGTCTAAGTCGTACAAACTCATCACTTCCGAACTGAGACACCAGTTTCCTTGTAAGCGTTGCCTTCACTTTGTGGCTGCTTAATGATGGTACCCTCAAAGCTTTTTCGATAATTGGTTTAACAAATAGCTCCGAAGTCATGATTGTAGAAACAGGGTAACCTGGTAAACCTATTACCGGTTTTTTATTTACTATCCCGAGAATAACTGGATGACCTGGTTTTATGGCTACACCATGCACGATCACCGTTCCAAGTGAATCTATTGCCTGCATCGTGTAATCTTTTGCGCCAGCCGAGGATCCGGCGTTTACTATCACTAAGTCATAATTGGTTGTGGCTTTCTTTATTGATGATTGTAATTGTTCGGGATTATCTGGTACGACCGGTAATGTCACACCTATCCCGCCCCAGTCGGAAATTTGTGCGCTTAACATGAGAGAGTTATATTCCAGGATTTGCCCAGCCTTGGCTCTATCAGTAGGGGCAATCAGTTCTGTTCCAGTCGGGATTATAGCAATTTTAGGAAATTTCATTACCTCAATTTCGTTAATACCACATCCAGCGCATGCCCCTAAGTCATAAACTCTTAATTTATGTCCAGCTGGCAGAATCATTTGGCTTTCGACAATATCTTCTCCAATCGGTCTTACATCATGATATGGAGGCACCGGGGCTCTAATTTCGATTCCATTTTCGACTTCTTTGATGTTTTCTATCATGATTACTGAGTCAAAATGTTTTGGAACTTCATCGCCTGTGTTAACCCAAGCAAAATCGATATTGTTTTGCAGGAATTTGGGCTTAGTGTCTGTAGCTCCATTAGTATTACAAGAACTTACTGCGACGCCATCCATAGCTGCAGAGTCATAGTGTGGCGACGATAATTTCGCAAACACCGGTTTTGCAGTAACTCTGTTGATAGCATTAGCAATTTTGATTATCTCGGTTTTTGTAACAATTGATGGATAATTTTTCAAAGCCTCATCAAATTCAGTAATCGCCGAATTTAATGGTATGTCTTCTAAGTAATAATTCCTTTTCGATTTTTTCGGAGACCTCAAATTAATACATCCTTACGGTTACAGTTTGGCCTTTATAAAGGCCAGCGGAATCAGCAGGAACACGGATTATCCCATCAGACTTAACTAGTGTGAAAATTAGATTTGACTTGCCGAAAACAGGCGTTGCATCAAGGACACCTGCAGTATCCTCTAGTTTTACCGGCACATAGTCTTCTCTACCAGATCTGGATGGTATATCAGCGGTCAAAAATGCTGAAACTTGATTTCTGAATAATGGATTAATATCATCCATTAAAGCGCGAATAACTGGTTTTAATAATAAATCTGCTACAACTAATGCCGATACAGGGTTACCAGGGAGACCGATTAATGGTTTATTTTGTGCTAGACCCAAGATTGTTGGTTTACCAGGTTTAATCGCGATTCCATGTGCCAGAATTCCTGGCTTTCCAAGCGCTTTGAATACTTTTATTGTTAAATCTCGGTTGCTTACTGAGCTTCCGGCAGAAAAAACAATAATGTCACAATCTTGCATGGCATTTGTGGCTGCACTTAGTTGTAATTCATACTCATCCTTAAAAATACCTATTGGACAAGGGATACCTCCGGCTTGAGCGACCAATGCAGATATTGTATGTGTGTTTAAATCTCTGATTTGCCCCAGTTTAGGATCTGATTCTGCAGAAACTAATTCATCTCCTGTGGAAATAATAGCGACTTTCGGTTTTTGGGATACATCCAGCTCATTTATCCCTAATGCTGATAGTGCGCCTATATCTTGAGGCCTGATTGTATGTCCTGAAGATAAAATCTCATCTAGAGGCTTTACATCTTCCCCGGCAAAAACTACGTTTTCGCCTTTGGCTACCGGTTTTGTCACTTCTATAGTATTCGCATCAATACGATTCGTGTATTCAATCATAACAACTGAATCAGCATCGCCAGCTAACATTCCTCCAGTATAAGTAGTCGCTGCCTGTCCTTCGGATATTATTAATTCAGTTTCCTGTCCCATAGGAACTTCTCCTACAACTTTTAAATATTGAGGAAGGGAATCTGATGCACCGAAAGTATCTTGGGCGCGAACGGAAAAGCCATCTACAGATGATTTGTCGAAAGAAGGAAGAATGCTTTCGGATCGGTATGATTTTCTGACCACACGTCCGAGGGATTCTGGTGTCTTTACTTTCTCTGTGCCAACCTTAATTTCTGTAATGCTATTTAAGATTAAATCAGTAGCATCTTTCGGAGTAATAAGTTTTAGTAGTTCTGACAAAATTCAGCACAAGTCCCAAGTTTTTATAATCCTAGAATATTACCGTACTTGTCTACGTCGAGCGAGCGTGGCCTTGAAGGTAGTCCTGGCATTGTGACGATATTGCCAGCTATCGGATAAGTGAATCCTGCGCCCATAGATGCGCGAATGTCATTAACTTCAAATGTGTAGTTTTCCGGCTTGCCCTTGAGTTTGGAGTTATGAGAGATCGATAGAGGAGTTTTTGCCATGCAAATAGGAGTGTTTGACCAGCCGAGCTCTGTATAACGACGCACTATTCTTCGACTTTTTGGAGACCAATTAACGTCACTGGCGTTGTAAACTAACTTTGATACCGCTAACACTTTATCTTCAATAGAGTCTGATAGCTCGTATGCATAGTTAATCTTTACCGGAGAATCTGGAGTGATATCTATTACGGCTTCAGCTAGTTCCTTGCAACCTGAACCGCCGTCTACAAATGAAGTATTAGATACTGCAGCAGAGGCGCCAGCTTCAATTGCACCCTTTTGTACTATTTTGATTTCGGAAGGAGTGTCATTAGGAAATTCGTTTATAGCGACAATCACGGGAAGACCGAAAGATTTTATTACTTCGATCAAATGACGCAGGTTGGATAATCCTTTAGTAAGAGCCGAAGTATTTTCTTGATCTAATTCTTTGACTTTAACTCCACCATGATATTTTAGACCTTTAATTGTTGCTACTAAAACTACCGCATGTGGGTCTAAGTTTGAGAGCCTAGACTTAATATGGATAAATTTCTCGAATCCTAAATCTGCTCCAAACCCAGCTTCAGTGAGGACATATTCTGCATAATTTAGCGCAATTCTATCTCCGATTATTGAACTGCATCCATGTGCTATGTTTCCAAATGGACCAGAATGAACTATTACTGGTTGGCCTTCAGTTGTTTGCACCAAGTTTGGCATTATGGCCGTTCGCAGGAGTGCCATCATTGAGCCAACTGCCCCTTCTATCAATGACGCACAAATGGGTTCATCAGACTGTGTAAACCCAACAATTACTTTACCTAGTCGGACTCTTAAATCTTCTAAATCAGAGCTCAATGCCAAGATCGCCATAATTTCAGAAGCTGTTACTATATCGAAACCTGTTTCTCTAACAGGTAAATTATTTGTACCACCGATTCCAGTAACAATTTGTCTGAGGGAACGATGCTCCATGTCTGTTACGCGACGCAAGGATATTCCACTTGCTGTAAACCCGGGTATTTGTTTTCTATGGGCGGCGTTTTCTGTGAGTGCTACTAGAAGATTGTGTGCTGATCCAACTGCATGTGCATCGCCTGTAAAATGAATGTTTATTTCATCTTCAGGAATCACTTTAGCTGCTCCACCACCAGTTCCGCCACCTTTTATACCAAATATGGGACCTAATGAGGGCTCCCTAAGGGTAGCCACCACATTTTTACCTAATAGTCCCATGCCTTGGGCCAATCCTACGGCCGTTGTTGTTTTGCCTTCGCCTGCAGGGGTTGGCGTGATACCGGTTACAACAATTAATTTTCCAGTGCCATTGTTTTTGCTGGAGATTGTGTCCAAGGGTATCTTCGCCTTGAAATCTCCATACATAATTAATTTTTGAGGATCTATTCCTAGCTGTGCTGATATCTCACTTATTGGTTTCATATCAACTCCAATCAATATTGATGCAAGATGCATTATAAACAAAATCAGTTAGTTATAGCTCGTATTTTGTGCATTATCTGAAATAACACGTGAAACCGTTCGAAAATCGTAATCTATCTAAGAAACGATTTTTACTGTAGGGATTTAAGCGGATTTTTACTTAATGTTAACGATATGGATATGAGTATAAGCAATAAGGCCATAAATCCGATTACCCATTGACCACCTAGGTGTTCTGTAGCGAAACCAACCGGCAAGACCATTAAATTCACTATACCAAAAGTCATCATATATACACTCATGATTCGACCACGATATTCAGGCTCGCTTAGTTTCATGATTAATCCCTGGATCGGTATTCTTCTGCCGGCATCTGTGATTCCTAAAATCGCAATTAGTAATAATCCGACTGCATAATTCGGTATTAAGACGATTACCATAAGTACTACCCCCGAGAGCCCGCTAATAAGCAATAACAATATTCCTCGATTACCATCTCTTTTAATAGCAAGTATTAACGAACCCAAGAACGCTCCCACTCCCATTAAAGTCATCATCAATCCTAGTGCTGCTGGTCCTTTTTGATACACATCGACGACAAATACTGGTAGTACAAATCTAAAAGGCATAATGAGAGAGGCGGTTATTAGTGACATAAGTATTACGATCTTTAGTGAGGGGAAGTTATTTATGTGTTTTAGGCCCACAATTATTTCTTGAACCACTGCAGGATGTGATTGTTTGGGAGGGGTTAATGATGGTAGTTTGCCACTTAAAGCAACAGATATTAAGCCTAGGCATGCAACTAAAGCAAAAACTACCCATGGCCCTGCTAACGCATAGAGAGCTCCTCCAATTCCAGGTGCAGCAGCTGTCGTGATGCTAAGAAGCGCTCCATTTAGCGCCACGGCATTTTCTAGGTCAGCTTTTGGCACAAGGTCAGGTATAGCCGCTTGGCGGGCAGTCAAAGAAAATGCCATTACAATCCCATGTATGACTCCCATTACCAAAAGGTGCTGCCAGACTATTAGGTCTGTGTAAATGGAGATCGCTATTAACAAAGCAATACTTGCAGTCATAACCTGACCTATCTGGATTATTGTTCTTCTTCCAAATCGATCTGCTGCTACACCGGCGAATAGAGGGAATAAAAGCATGGGTAAAGCTTGAGCTCCATAAATCAGCCCTAATACTGACGCAGAGTCGCTCAAATCGTACGCCAAATACCCCTGTGCAACGAAAGCCATTTGGAGCCCACTCATCATGGCTAACATACTGAACCACATATGTCTGAATTCGCTGTGTTTGAAAGACCTAAGCATGCTCATATTAGTTAATATTCTTGAGCTTTTGTGCGTGATATGTCTTTGAGAAATATTTTTAGACACTCTATGCTCGCCAGTTGAGTAGTAAGTGTTTTGAAAGGGCGGTATGAGATGATTTGGTTAAGATGTCATACCCGTATAAATATGTATTTATATAGGAATTCGAGTTTAAAATACATACGATTGACATCTGTCTACTTTAAGGTTAAACCAACAGTTGCACAAGTAGGAGAGGGATTAGAATAAAAATATAATTTGCCCACGCGCTTTCTCATTTGGTTGTTTAGCGCTTTAGGGGTCCTGGCCATGAGGCACACTCATTCAACTGTATACAAACAGCTGAAAGGTCCTCAAGGGTGTTCGGCCAGAACCCGTTTTTGTCTGAATTATTATGCGAATTCTAATCTGATTGTGACCATTTGATGTTACCATAAATGTATGAGCAATACGTTAGGTAAAATTTTTAGAATTACGACTTGGGGAGAATCTCACGGAGAAGGTGTTGGTGTTGTGATTGATGGGTGTCCTGCAGGGATACCTCTATCTATTTCAGATATAGAAACTGAGTTAGACAGACGGCGCCCAGGTCAAAGCCAAATCACAACTCAACGGCGCGAGGGAGATATACCAATAATTTTCTCTGGTGTTTTTCAAGGAGTGACTTTAGGAACGCCAATTATGATAATGGTTAAAAACCAAGATGCTCGAGGTAAAGATTACCGAGAAACAGAAGAGACTTTTCGTCCTTCACATGCCGACTACACTTACGAAGCAAAATACGGGGTTCGGGATTGGAAAGGGGGTGGGCGTGCAAGTGCTCGTGAAACTGTTGGGAGAGTAGCAGCTGGGGCTATCGCACATAAAATCCTTTCGATGCAAAACATAGAAATAGTGGGATATGTGAAGAAAGTTTGGGATATAGTCGCTGACGTTGATTCTGACCATGTTACTAGAGCAGATGTTGAGACTAATGAAGTTAGATGCCCAGACGTGTCTGTTGCAAAAACAATGATTGAACGGATAAAAAAGGCTCGTAAGGACGGAGACTCATTGGGAGGGGTGGTTGAAGTTGTGGCTCGTGGTGTCCCTCCCGGACTTGGTGAGCCGGTCTTTGATAAATTAGATGCACAGCTGGCTGGTGCTTTATTATCTTTGCCTGCTTGCAAAGGTTTCGAAATAGGATCAGGCTTCGATGGTACATCTATGACTGGTTCTGAACATAACGATCCTTTCTATAGTGATTCCGGTAGGATTAGAACTCGTACAAATCACTCTGGAGGGGTTCAAGGTGGAATATCAAATGGGGAAAATATATTAGTTCGAGCTGCTTTTAAGCCTACCGCTACCATTGCGAAGGAACAAAATACTGTTAATAAGTTCGGTAAAGAAACTACTATAAAGGGTAGGGGGCGGCATGATCCATGTGTTTTGCCAAGGGCTGTGCCGATGGTGGAATCCATGGTCGCTTTAGTTCTTTGTGATCTTTTACTTAGACAATCTGTTAATCCTGCCCGATAAATATTCAGCTTTACTATCTCTGTCAGGGGTTTACGTCACAGCTGAGGATCCACCATCAACATTTATTGCTGTACCGGTAATATAAGAAGCTCTGTCTGAAGCTAAAAACACTATTAAGTCCGCGACTTCCTCTGCTTCACCAAACCTGCCTATAGGTATGTTACTGCCATTTTTAGCGTACCATTCATCCAAAGTGGTCTGCTTTTTATTTTCAGATAACCAAGTGCGTTCATGCTGAGCACTTTTAATTAAACCGACACAAATCGTATTAATTAAAATACCGTCTTTCGCATAATCAAGTGACATCTCTTTGGTTAATGCTATTCCGGCTGCACGTGAAACTGAAGTGGGAACAGAAGCTGGGCCGGGGGCTTTACCCCCAGGAGTCGTTATATTGATTATCCGTCCCCAACCTTGCTCTTTCATATAAGGCGCAACTAATCTGGAAAACCTAATTGCACCCATTAACTTTAAATCCAGGTCTTCCTCCCATAAATCATCTGTGATTTCCTGAAAGTGCCCGGTAGATGATCTCCCTGCATTATTAACCAGGATGTCTACGGAGCCAAATAATCTTATAGCTTCCGACACGGCGTTTTTGATATCTTCAGGTTTTGTGACATCACAGGTTATTGGTAAGATTTTTGATGTCTTCCCCTTAGAAATTTGTTCTGCCGTATTCTGCAAATGATCAGTGCGACGTGCACAAATTATCACATTTGCTCCAGCACCAGCCAATCTGTCTGCTGCGGCCCTACCTATCCCGTCGCTTCCTCCGGTCACCAGCGCGTTTTTCCCATTGAGATCTAAGTTCAAGTCGCTCTTCCTCCCATGCTGATTCATTAAATGATGTACTTTCTGTTTCAGGCTCGTTTTCAATTCGTTCTGCCCGATAACTTTCATCCAAAAGGTCGGTAACATACTTCACTTGCACCGGCATATTCGTTTTTTGAGAACCCTGATTCATCTGCATCCAACATCCGGGATTTCCAGTTGTAACGATTTGTGCGCCTGTTTCTTCTATAGTTTTCATTTTGTCGTTCATCAACTTCAAAGACATTTGATGTTGAGTAATTACATAGGTACCACCAGCGCCGCAGCACCTGTCAGAATTTCTCATTTCAATTAAATTCAAGCCAGGTATGAGCTTTAAAAGTTCCCTTGGTTGACTTCTAATTTTCTGGGTATGCGCTAAATGGCAGGGGTCTTGGTAAGTTACGCTTGACTCTAATCGACCTTTTGGTGGGTCGATCGGAAGTTCATACAAGAACTCATTTATATCCTTAACCTTAGATTCCAACTGCTTTGCTTTATCAATGTATACTTCATCATCTTTTAGCAGTTCACCATATTCTTTCATTCGTGTGCTACATCCTGCAGAAGAGGAAAGTACTGCATCAATGTCTTTTGATAGAAAGGCATCAATATTTCTTCTCGCCATATCCCTGGCTTTCACTAAGTCACCAACATGACTATGAATCGCGCCGCAGCAACCTTGTTCTTTCGGAACTATAACTTTAACTCCATTTCTAGTAAGAACCCGTATCGCTGATCTCATTTCTGGGCCGTTAATTAAAGGCATTATGCAACCTGATAGTAGTCCGACAGTTTTTTTAGGCTCACCAAAAGGATGATAGGTTTGTCCGTCTGCCGAGAAAAACTTATCGGATATTCTAGGCATGGAGTCGTGTAAACTTCCAAGGTTGCCCGGTATCAGGTGTAATACCTTTAAAGCTGATACCAGTTTATGCATACCGATTTTTTGATATATTCTCATTGTTCCAACTAACCCTGAAAGTATTACTTGGTCGGTAAGAATTCTGCGCAGTAATAGCCAATTAATCCCCATGGTTAGAATAGATGATTTTCGCGATTTACTTACCTGAGACATCGTTTTTTCAATTAAGTTGCCGTATGGTACACCTGAAGGACAGACGTCCTCGCAGGCTCTACACTGTATACACATATCCCAGTGATCAATGACATCATTGTCCATTGTAAGCCTGCCTTCTATAACTCCTTTCATCAGAGCTATCCGCCCTCGTGGAGATTCGGTTTCCAGACCCGTTTGAACGTATGTAGGGCAAGCCTGCAGGCAGAACCCGCAATGTACACACTTGTATAGGTCTTCCTCTAATGGTGGATTTGAGAAAGGAAACCCTTTTAAAATGCCGTCAACCTTAACTTTGTTTTTTGAGTTGGTATTTATGTCATTCATGATATGCGCTTTAAAATAATCGTCCGGGGTTTAGAATGTTTAATGGATCATAATTTGATTTAAGACTCTTAAATATTTTCTCGTTTTGTTCAAATCCATCCCAAACACCGAGATCTTCTTTAATAAATTCGGGACCTTGTTCAACAACGGCAGTGCCTCTACGTTGCCTAACCAACCTTCTCACATCAGAAACGATTTCCTCGAATTTCTTTTGATCAGTATTCTTGCTCACATCATATACGTGAAACAGTATGGTTCCATGTCCGATTTGAGTAGATAATCCTGGCATCAGACCTTTGGTTATCGTAGTACTCTCCAAAGACCCAAGGATGTCTCCTACAGTATTTGGAGGCAAGGATATCCTCATGGACAAATAAGGTCTCGTGTCTGAGTTCCATCCAAAGTCAGAAATTTTTCGCCAAACATCTCCTTGTTCCTGCCCTCTAATTTGACTGATAGTTTTAGGATTATGTTGTTTTAACAATGAATCGACCTCATCTATGCAGCGCTTTAAGCTGAGGTTTTTGCCAAATAAACGTACTGCAATTAGATGCCCTGGTTTAATTGATTTAATATTCAAATGGTGTAAAGCACCTGGATTTATATAAGATAAGCAGAGTTTGTTAATCTTCGACCGAAAAATCGACATTGATGCATTAAATGCATCTGCCTGACTAGCAAAGGTTGTCATTACACTGACTTCATTTTCAGGTTTTGGCATCACTTTCAAAGACACTTCGGATATTACTCCTATCGTACCTAATCCTCCGATATGCAACCTGGACATTTCGTAACCACTGACATTTTTCATAACTTGTCCGCCGCTTTTACTGATTACGCCGTCTGGATGAACTGTTTTCATACCGGTCACCAGATCTCGTAGAGTTCCGTTTAACCATGTCAGTGATCCCGATGTTCCAATTGCCAGAATCCCTCCTATAGTGGATCTTTGAGGTAATGGGGCTGATACGGGTAGAAACTGATTATTTTTCTGTAATTGTTTCTGCAGTTGTTCTAAAGTTATTCCAGCTTGAACTGTGATGCTAAGATCGGATGGTTTATAGTCAATGACTTTGTCTAACTTATTTAAAGTGAGTCCTACATCATACTGTGTTGGCTTATTACCTATAGCAAGCCGTGTAGCCCCGCCGATAGGGCATACCTTTAAGTCATATTCTGATGCTTTTCTTAAAGATTCCGATATGTGTTCATTTGATATAGGACTCAATACGACAGTCGGGCTGACATTATCAATTGAATGATAATCTGAAGGCGAAGTTAGTTCATCTTTAAGAGATTGACTTAAAGATTTAACAAAATCCTCTGTGTTTTTTTGTTCAATTGTTTGATTCAAGTTTAGTTAAATGTATGCACCTTTGCCGGTATTGGACACGGAAGAAGACTGAGAAAAAGTGGTAGTGGCAGACTCAGTCTTATCGGGAAATATTTTACCTGGGTTGAGCAGTGATTTTTTATCGAATACAGTTTTTAACTTAGCCATTGAGTCTAAGTCATCATTATTAAACATATACGGCATCAATTCGCGTTTTTCTATACCAATGCCATGTTCGCCTGACAGTGCTCCACCCGCATCTACACACAGTTTAAGAATTATGCCACCAATTTCGAATGCAATTTTAGTCTCTTTATCATTTCTTTCGTCAAACAATATTGCAGGATGCAAATTCCCATCTCCAGCATGTAAGACATTTGCTATAGGAACATTATATTCAGCTGAAATCTCTTTGATTTTACTCATTACTTCAACCAGTCTACTTGGTGGGATAGTGCCGTCTATTAAGTAATAGTTTGGTGCCAGTCTCCCAAGCGCGCCTAACGCCCCTTTACGCCCAGCCCAAAGCTTAGTTCTATCCAGTTCAGTTTTAGCAGTTCTTATTTCAAGAGGATTGTAATTACTCATTACTTTTTCGATATCAGCAACATCTTCTTCTACTAATTCGGCTATGCCTTCAACTTCTACGAGAAGCACTGCTCCTGCGTTTTCCGGATACCCCGCATTTACAGCAGGTTCGGCCGCTTTTATAGCTAAATCATCCATCATTTCCATTGCAGCAGGAACGATTCCAGAACTTATAACTGCAGATACCGCTGCACTTGCTTGGTCTAAATCTTGGTATATTGCTAACAATGTCTTTACTGATTCGGGCTTTCTACTTAGTCTTAATATGGCTTTAGTTACTATCGATAGTGTCCCTTCAGAGCCAATCATTATCCCTCTAAGGTCATATCCTGGATGCTCTCGTGTTCTACCCCCATACCAAGATATCTCTCCGTCAGCGTCCACTACCTCTATTCCAAGTACATGGTTCGTAGTAACTCCATAAGCTAGGCAGTGGGGACCACCTGAATTTTCTGCAATATTGCCTCCAATTGTGCAGGCCTGTTGGCTCGATGGGTCTGGGGCATAGTACAAATCAAACTTTGATACAGCTTGAGTTAGTTCAAGGTTTACAACACCAGGCTCAACAACGGCGATTTGGTTTTCGGGATCGATTTCTAAAATTTGATTCATACGTGTAAGTGATAGAAGTATTCCGCCTTGTTCCGCGATTGCTCCTCCGCTCAGGCCTGTGCCAGCACCACGAGCCACGATGGCTATTTCAGCCGTTGATGCAATTTTCATCAACTCAGAAACTTCGTTTGTGGATTTGGGCAATACCACGACTGTAGGTTGAGACCTATCAACAGAGCCATCGTATTCGAAAGTTATTAGGTCGGAGTCTTTGTTAAGAACGTATTGCTTACCAACTACGGCCTGCAGACGTTTTATTAATTTAGAGTCGATCATTTTGTTATGTTATTTGAATTAATCCTTGATGATCAATCGTCTGACCGAAATTTATTAGCTTAAATCCTAGTTTAGTAGGAATTCAATTATCGTATAATCCGCCTATGGATAAATTGTCCTCAAATTTAAATATAACAGACTTAGAAAAACCGATTCTATTTTTAATAAGAATCTGTATCTTATTAGTGCTTGTAACTCCATTGATTGTTACCACCGCACCACTTCCGCAAGACATGCAAACATTTTATCCGTATATTGTCGGTAAAGCACTTTATTCTCGATTAATGATCATCATTTCACTAGCATTATGGCTTATATTGATCATTAATCGTACAGAATATAGACCTAAAAGATCGTGGATTTTATCTGCGTTTACAATTTTCCTCCTCATGAGCCTTATAGCATCGCTGTTTGGTGTAAGTCCAATTAGAAGTTTTTGGTCAACTTACGAGCGTATGCAGGGAATGATAGATCTAATTCACTGGTTTGCATTTGCAGTTGTTGCAGTTTCAGTATTTAGGGACACAAATTCAATCAGAATGCTTTTGAAAATTAACGTGTTGGTAAGTGTAATCGTTGCTTTGTTGGGAATAGCTCAAAAATATGGTGTCGGAATACCTGGATTCTCATATCTAGGCATGGATGGCCTGCTTCGAGTTGATTCGACACTAGGTAATCCAACATTTATGGGTGCGTATATGATGACATCGATTTTGATAGCAGCAGGGCTTGCGGCTCAGTCATTGCGTAATTTAACTTCGATATCTGACTGGACTAAAGAGCAATTAGCCAATAGTAAAACTAGAAACATTATACTCGCGCCGGTGCCTTGGATATTTGCCATAGGAATAAATTTTTGGGTCATGATGATGACTGGAGCTAGAGGCGCATTGTTTGGATTAGCTGCTGGATTAATTTTGTGCCTATTAATATATCTATTTAAAGATAATAATCGACACTTACGCCTACTAGCAGGCGTAAGTTTAGCGTGTATTTTAGCAATCTCATTGATATTTGTGTTTGCAAAAAACTCATCTTTTGTTGATCGAATGGCTGAGTCAAACAGGATGGTAGCTATGTTGTCAATTCTTGGATCAGATGACGACAGTTATTCCATAAGACGTGAAATAATTGATATAGGTATTCAATCTTTTGCCCAACGTCCTTTAGTTGGGTGGGGTCCAGAGAATTTTTACGCAGCTTATGATGCAAACGTTACTGCAGATGCTTTCTCTCGGATGGCGGCAACTGTTGACCAGCCGCATAACAAAATTATTGAAGAGTTAGCGACCAAGGGAGTCATCGGGTTTATCCCCTATATCACTATATGGCTCTTAATTGGTGTCGTTTACATCCGATATCTTTGGAACAGGTCAAATGCACATTGGGATTTAGCAGTATTTCTAGCTGCAGCTTCAGTTGGGTATTTTGTACAAAATTTGTTCTTGTTCGACACCGCATCAACTTCTTTACAGTTTTATCTTCTGTTAAGTGTTGCCGTTTTGTTGGAGCAAGTATGCTGGCAACACGATTCGCCTCCTCGCAATACAAAGAATCAAACGGTTAGCTTACGTTTTGATCAAATCAATCAGGCACTAAGTAACAGAATCGATTTTATTCGACCCTGGTCAACAGGCTTAGTGGGGATCTGGAAAAGGCCAGAACTACATGTACCTGTAATTATGGCCTTTTTTGTTCTGATTTACCTTTTCCTTATTCATTTTCCTTATTCAGGCAGCCATCATACTAGGAGAGCTTTAGAGTACCCTTTAACTGCAATTGAGAGGATGTATGAGTACGATATTGCAATTGATAAATCTCCTGGATTGCGTACCTATCCCACGATATTTTTATTCATGTTTTTGTCTGATGGATGGACTACATTTACTGAAGATGAGCGTACAGCGGCAATTTATCTTGGTAAGAAACACTTTGCCGATGGAATCAAATCAGAGCCACACAATTGGCGAATATATCTTGGAGCATGTCGACTGTATCAGTCCGCTTCCTTAGAATATCCAGATCTTCTGGATCTGTGTAATCAATATTTAGATGAGGTTGATAGAATCGCGCCGGAGCGAATTGAAACTTATGAAGCTCGAGCCAGGCAGTATCTGATAGAAGGGGATATACAGGCAGCTCAAGCCACTCTAAATGAATATTTGACAATGAATCCTGATTCGAGGCATCTACTAGAACCATTATTAGATATTGCATTTAACGAAGGCGCGAATTGATAAATTACGATGTCATATTACACGAGAATGCTGGCTATACAATCAAATTCGAAAATGAACTGCATAAATATAATTCTAATGTATGAGAATTAACAATATTATTGAGGTTGAAGTAACTATATTCATAAGGAATCACAATTTTGAAAAACAGATTGATTAAACTTATACAATCCGGTGACGTGAAAGTGGCTGTAATTGGGTTAGGATATGTTGGATTGCCCTTGGCGGTTGGCTTTGCAGAAAAAGGTATTAGGGTTATTGGGTTAGATACAGACCCTGACAAAATAAGTTCTATTGTTGCTGCTGAAGAAAGTATCGTGGGGATTCAATCTGAGCGTATTGTCAATGTCTGTACTGGCAATACCCCAAGTTTGACATTTACTACGAACTACGATGCTCTAAAAAATGTCGATGCTGCAATCATATGTGTGCCGACACCATTGAAAGATGATATTGTGCCTGACTTATCTTTTGTTGAATTAGCGGCAAAGGAAATCTTAAAACGGTTACACGACGGCATGTTAATTGTTTTAGAAAGCACAACTTATCCAGGTACAACTGAAGAGTTACTATTAGATTTATTTCAATCAGGCGATTCATCAAAGCGGCCTTTAAAGATTGGTAAGAATTATTTTCTAGCATTCTCCCCTGAGAGAATCGACCCTGGCCGAACTGACTACACGATTGAGAATACGCCTAAAGTAGTGGGAGGAGTAACCGAAGACTGTACCGAGGTTAGTGCCGAGCTTTACAGGGTCTTGGTTGATTCAGTAGTTCAGGTTTCATCTCCAAAAGCGGCGGAGATGGTTAAGTTATTGGAAAACACGTATAGATCAGTCAACATTGGACTCGCTAACGAGTTTGCCTTGATATGCGACGCTTTGGGAGTTGACGTATGGGAAGTCATTGAAGCGGCCTCGACTAAACCGTTTGGATATACTCCTTTTTACCCTGGTCCAGGGCTTGGGGGGCACTGTATACCGGTAGATCCACAATATCTTGCATGGAAAATGAAACAGCTTGAACTTGACACAAAATTCATCAATCTAGCTACAGAAATTAACCAAAGCATGTGTGAACACGTTGTAAGTAAGATAGTACACGCTTTAAACCTTAAAGGTAAAAGCTTAACAGGAGCTAAGATCTTGGTATTAGGGGTAGCTTATAAGAATGATGTTGCTGATATTAGAGAATCGCCAGGAATACGATTGATTGATCGTTTAATAAAATCTAGTGCATTAGTTAGCTATCATGACACATTTGTACCGCAAATCAAGGTAAAAGAGAGGTCTTTAGATAGCCTTGAACTAACAGGAAAATTATTGTCTTCTTATGACTGTGTGGTAATTACAACTGCTCACTCATACTATCCTATAGATTTGATTGTTGACGAAAGCTCGATAGTAGTAGACACAAGAAATGCTACATCAAAGTATTCTGGTGAACTTGGCAATGTGATCAAGTTATGAGCTATGAACAAGTGACAAACCAATGAGGGCGTTAATAACCGGTGGAGCTGGTTTTATAGGATCACATTTATCAGAAGCACTTTTGAATCGTGGTTACCAGGTGTCAGTAATAGATAATTTGTCGACCGGCAATTTAGGCAATGTTAAGGGGTTAGCCTCAAATACTAGATTTAAGTTAATTGAAGCGTCAATTCATGATGAATCGGTTCTTAATAAAGCCGTTCAAGATTCGGATGTAATTTTTCATTTGGCAGCGGCAGTTGGAGTGAATCTTATTGTTGATGATCCCGTTAAAGTTATAGAAACGAATATTCTTGGCACACATTCCATCCTTAAGGCGGCCCATTCACATCACAAGAAGATTTTAATTGCCTCTACATCTGAAATATATGGTAAAGGGGTTAAATCTCCATTCTCAGAGTATGATGACAGGTTGTTAGGACCTACCACCACCTCCCGCTGGAGTTATGCAGCCTCCAAAGCAGTTGACGAATTTCTAGCTTTTGCTTATAACAGGCAGCTTGACTTGCCAGTAATAATATTTCGGCTTTTCAATACAGTGGGGCCTCGGCAAACAGGTAAATACGGCATGGTTCTTCCAAGGTTTGTAGAGAGCATAATGGCCAGAACATCTCCACAAGTGTATGGAGATGGTAAACAAACTCGATGCTTTTGTGATGTTAGGGATGCTGTTAAAGCAATCATATCTTTATCTGATACTGAATCGGCCATCGGTGATGTGTATAACATTGGATCTGAAACGGAGATATCTATTCATCAGCTTGCTAAATTAGTTAACAAGGTCCTTGGCGGGCCAACATACGAGGCAGAATTAATACCATATGAACAGGCTTATAATCCAGGATTTGAGGACATGCTTAAACGGCAACCCGACACGTCTAAAATTAGGAATCTCACAGGATGGGAACCTGAAATAACTCTTGAAGACACTATTGCTGATATTGCAAATGACCTTGGGCATAATTTCTTAAAGGACTGAATATTGAAGGTAATACATGTTGTTGGTGCGAGACCAAATTTTGTCAAAATAGCACCGGTAATTGCTGCATTAAATGAAGTTAAACATGATCTGAATCAGATATTACTTCATACTGGACAGCATTATGATCAAAACATGTCTGGAGTATTCTTTAAAGATCTAAATATTAATCAGGCAGACGAGCATTTGGGTATCGGCTCGGGTACTCATGCTGAACAGACGAGTGCAGCCATGGTAGGTTGTGAGCGGATGTTTAAAAAGTATGAGCCAGATTTGGTCGTGGTCGTTGGTGATGTAAATTCAACTTTAGCAGCTGCTGTAACCGCCGCTAAGATGCGAATTAAATTAGCTCATGTTGAGTCTGGGTTGCGATCATATGATAGATCTATGCCAGAGGAACATAATCGTGTTGTAACAGATCACCTTTCAGACATTCTCTTTACTCCATCAGAAGATGCTTCTAGTAACTTGTATCGGGAAGGTATTGCAAAACACAGGATACACTTTGTTGGGAATGTAATGATCGATTCGTTGATAAATCAGCTGCCACACAGGCCTAAATTAAATGAGATAAAAATAGCAGGATTAAGTGGTTTGAAGAACAGACATTATGCTTTGTTAACTCTTCATCGCCCATCAAACGTAGATAACCCTAGTGTGATATCAGAAATATTCAAAGGCTTAAAACCTTTATCTGATGAAATGCCTGTTATTTTCCCTGCTCACCCAAGGACAAGAGACCAATTGGAAAATATAGATACGGACCACGTGACGATATGTGAGCCATTCGGATATCGAGAATTTTTAAGTCTAGAATCCCATGCAAGATTAGTTCTAACTGACTCTGGCGGAATTCAAGAGGAGACAACCTATCTAGGAGTACCTTGTATTACGATTAGGGAAAATACCGAACGTCCAATTACGATAACCGACGGCACTAATGTTTTAGCTAGTCCTCAAAACTTAGCTGATACTGTTCGCAAAAAGCTTTCCGGTAAATCTCAAGACAAGACAAATAAAATAAAGTTTTGGGATGGTAAAACAGCTAAACGGATAGCGGACATTATTACCTCTAAAGAATGGATGAACTAGAGTTTAACTATGTGTGGCATTATTGGAGTATTCAACAATAAGTTGCAGAAAGTAGTTTCTAATTCAGAAATTTTAAAGGCTGCAGACACTATGACCCATAGGGGGCCTGATGATAGGACTTCATTTATTAGCAAGGATCAAAGGTTTGGGGTTGGGTATCGCAGGCTAAGTATTATCGATGTAGATGGTGGTAGACAGCCTTTATTGTCGAGTGATGGTTCACTTTGTGTCAATGTTAACGGTGAAATTTATAATCATTTGGAGCTTAGACAAGAATTAGAGAGTCGTGGGCACATATACCAAACAAATTCAGACTCCGAAGCTGTTTTGCATGGATATGAAGAGTGGGGCTTAGATCTGTTAGGTAAATTAAAAGGGATGTACGCCTTTTCTATTTATGACAGCAATCAAGGGGTTGGTGGGAAAGGCAGGTTGATCTTAGCTAGAGATAAACTCGGTATAAAGCCGCTTTACTACTCAATCACATCTGAGGGAATAACTTACGCATCGGAGATTAAGGCTATACTGAAATTTTCCGATATTTCGCGAGAACCTGACATGATTGCTGTCAGTCAATATCTAACAATGTCGGCGACACCGGCTCCTCGGACAATGTTTGCGGGGATAAACAAGTTACCTCCAGGACATATGGCAATAGCGG
This sequence comes from Chloroflexota bacterium, assembly GCA_002699485.1. Classification (GTDB taxonomy): domain Bacteria; phylum Chloroflexota; class Dehalococcoidia; order Lucifugimonadales; family UBA2962; genus UBA2962. Next base: position 37,417 of record PAAV01000041.1, read on the forward strand.
ATTTAAATGGCGAGATTGAAATCCGCGAATATTGGAGCGTTCTAGATAATCGTATTGATCTCTCAGAGGCTAGTGAAGAAGAAATTGTAGAGCAAATCTCGGAAAGTCTAACTTCTTCCATTCGGCGTCGCTTAATGACCGACGTGCCATTTGGGGTATTTTTGAGTGGGGGAGTAGACTCAAGCTTAAATTTAGCCTTAATGAGTCAAATGGTTAATAAGCCAATAGATACCTTTTCAGTTGCGATAGAAAATGATGACGCTTCGAATGAAAATAAACATGCAAGATATGTTGCGAACCAGTTTGGAGCTAATCATAACGAGGTTTCGGTAACAAACGAGCAATTTACAGGCTTTCTAACAGATATGGCGTATTATCAAGATGAACCCTTAGCTGATCCTGTATGTGTGCCACTTTACTATCTGAGTGCTTTGGCAAAGTCAAATGGTTGCACAGTTGTACATGTTGGTGAAGGAGCAGATGAACTTTTTGCCGGATACGGTAATTATGCCTTAATGAATGATTTCCATAGATCTCTTTATGCTCCATTTAAAGGCCTGCCATATTCAGTTAAGAATTTAGTTTTGCAAACGGCAGCTCTGATCCTTCCTGAAAGTAAAGTTGAATATATTAATAGAGCTACTTCAAATCAGGAATTATTTTGGGGTGGAGCAGTAGTATTTTCTGAAAATTCAAAACAACATGTAATGAATGAATATATTGATCAACATGTTTACTCTAATGTGATCGAGCCGTATTACAAAGAATACTATTCAAAATTCGATAAAAGTTCTTTTCTTGACCGAGCAATAAACATTGATTTAAAGCATCGGTTGCCTGAATTATTGCTTATGCGTGTGGATAAGATGAGTATGGCGGCATCTATTGAGGCAAGGGTTCCTTTTTTGGATGAAGAATTAGTTGAATTAGCTAACTCGATACCCTCATCTCTTAAGTATAAAAATGGAATTACTAAATATATCTTGAGAAAAATGGCGAGAAAATATCTACCTGAAACAGTCGTATACAGAAAGAAAAATGGTTTTTGCGGAGGTACGACGAATATGATCGGAGATTCGGTAACACGCTATGCTGAAAAAACATTAAAAGAGTCAAAATGGATTACCGATATCATGAATCAATACGAAATCAAAAAGATTTTTGAAATGCATAAGCGGGGCAAAATATCTAAGGGATCTGAAATTTGGTCTCTTTTGAATTTGGCATTATGGCATAAAGTCTGGATTGAAGGGGAATCCATTTGAAATTGTTCGATTGGATGAAGCTTGCACAAATTTACCTGGTAATTTTTGGCCTGCAGGGTTTCTTATTGCTGATAGACAGAGCTGTTAGGCGAATATTACCCTGGCAATATTATCGCTATACTTGGCAGGTCAAAAGCAAAACAGTGTCTGATGCTGCAAAAATTCAGTCTTATATTAATTCTGGTTCCTCAGATTATGAAAAGTTCTTTCCTGCTGAAAAGAGAAAAATTATCAATGCTGCAGATAGGATATTGAAACGCGAATTTCAGATTGCTAGCTTAGGTTGGATGGATTTTAGTGACAATTTAAATTGGCATATAGATCCAAAAACAAAATATCAATGGGGTACAAGATTCTATTCAGAAATAGATATAGCATCTTCATTCAATTCAGGCACTGACATTAAAATGACATGGGAATTAAGTAGGTTCCATCAAGCAGTGATACTTGCTAGAGCTTACTGGTTAACAGGCGACACTCGTTATCGCAAAGATTTAATAGATCACTGGTTAGACTGGATAGATAATAATCCATGCCCTTATGGGATTAATTGGACATCATCTATGGAGGTGTCAATTAGGGCTGTAAATTTAATCCTAGCCTTATTGATTATTGCTGACAAAGACAAGAATATAAGCTCAATTCCCAGTACTTTGTTGAACAATATTCTTGAACATGGAAAATACATAATTAGGAATTTAGAAATCGGTTCTAAAAACGGAAAACTAGTAGCAGGGAATCATCTGGTATCCAATTACTCAGCATTGGCTTGTATTGGCCTAGTTTTATCTGATGTTCCATCGACCCGAGACTGGATTAGTATTGGTATGAGGGGTTTGAATATGGAAATCGAGAGACAAGTATTACCGGATGGGTTGCATTATGAAAGCTCTCTGAATTATCACAAATTCGTATTGGAAACCCTTTTAGTAACCGGTATATTGGCTAAGAACTACGGGCTTGAACTATCATCAAAGTACAGCAAATCAGTATCGAAAATGTGTGATGCGATAATTGGTCTTACACGTCCAGACGGGCAGCTACCCATGATTGGAGATTCTGATAATGGTAGATTAGCGGTACTTTCCGGGTATTACTTAAACAGATCAGATAATAATCATGACATGCTGGCTTTAGGGGCTTTTCTCCTTAATAGAGAAGATCTAAAGTGTTTGTCAAAAGATAATCTTGGAGAGCTATTTTGGTTAATAGATTCAGCAAACCTCTCAAGCTTTGTTCAAGCATCGGAAAAATTTTCAATTCCAGAATATCAACATTATAAATATGGTGGACTATATGTTTTACAAAATAGAGAACGTAAAGATTTTATTTTGTTTAGGACTGATTGGCCTGAAGGTGAATGTCCAACTGGACACCGACATAATGACTTACTCTCGCTTGAAATATGGCTTAATGGTGATCCAATAACTGTTGATCCAGGGACGCTGACATACACCGCTGACTTTCGTGTTAGGAATGAATTGCGCTCTAACAAATCTCATGCCACTGTCACCTTAAATAATGATGAACAGAACCTTATCGAGTTTGATAGTCCGTTCGAACTAATTTCTAAGACCAATTCGGGTGAAGTGCGAATAACTAGCTCAAAAGACCTTATTACAGTTGAATCTACGGCATTTTGGAACGACATAATGTCTCATGAAAGGTCAGTATCATATTCCACTAAGTCTGGAGCATTAATGATAGAAGACACAATAACTGGCGCTGATACTGCTTGCTGGAACTGGCCATTGTTTCCAGGCTCAGAAAACTTTAAAGCGATCGTTTCTACCGACTTGGAACTTTCTGAAACAAGCGAAAACCTAAAATACGCGAGTGCATATGGGTTGTCTACAAAATCTAGCGTAATTCGGCTTTCTAGCAATACTAAAAAACGAGCATCGGTTAAATTTATATTTAATCCACGGAAAGACAATGCTAAAACCTTAGATAAAGATTCATTGATGGTGTCTTAATGGTATTAAAAGTTTTGTTTATACATTCTGGAGCTGGTATTGGTGGAGCACCGGTAAGTATGGTTACTTTAGCAGCAAGCCTTGACCCGAATTTATATGATCCACATGTGGTCTTTACTGATAACGGGCCTATGATTGATATTTGCAAGCAGATGGGTCTCAGGTCTTCAGTAACGAAAATGAGAGCAGTTATGGCATATGGCGCACACGTACCATTATCGATAAAGCCTGTAATTAATTTCGTTATCCAGTTTATACCGACCATAATTAAGGCAAGACAATTAATTAAAACTGAGAAACCTGACTTCATTCATTTGAACACGAGTGCACTTATTTCGATAGGAATTGTGGCTAGAATGCAAAACGTACCTATTATTTGGCATATCAGAGAGGTAGTTAATCCGGGTACTTTGTTTGGCAGCCTCCTTGCCGGCGCAATTTGTCATCTTGCATACAGGGTGATTGCAGTTTCTGATTATGTTGCTCAGTGCTTGCCAGATGTGGAAAAAATAAGTGTGGTTCATAACCCAGTAAATACGTCAATTTTTGATCCTCAATATAAAAAACGACATAGAAAAACCATAAATTCATTACTTGGGTTGAGCAAACCAAATATCCTCATTGGAATCTTGGGATCAGTGCAGAAAGAGAAAGGCCACTTTGTACTTGCTGAGGCTGTTAGATTAATAAACAAAAAGTTTCCGGAAGTAATTTTCCTGATAGTAGGTGGAGGAGCCCCGGAGGGCTATGCTGATACATTAAGAGGCAGATTTAAAACTTTTTTGCGTATACCTCTAGACAATCAAGCAAAACTTAATAAATTTCTGTCTGAAATAAATTTAACAAAAGTATTCAAAAATGTCGGATATCAGACAGATGTGGCTCCATATGTGGGCTCAATGGATATTCTAGTAGCGCCTAACACAAAACCCGAAGGTTGCCCCAGGTCTCTGCTGGAGGCAATGTCTATGTCTGTACCCGTTGTCGTGTCTGATATTGGACCTAGTAGAGAAATAATGGGGGATAAATCTGCTTATTTTTGCGAGCCAGGTAACGTACTATCTCTTTCAAACCAACTAATTGGCTTGATTGAATCCAAAGTTTTAAGAGAGCAATTAGGTGATGCCGGAAGAGCTAGGGCATTAAGTAAATTTCGAGTTGAAAATCACATAGAAAAAATCCAAAACATATATAAGTCAGTTAGTAATGATATAAATAGTAAAAGTGTTATGAACCAATGAGAAATAATAAAAAAGTTAACGCAATTTCAGAAATATCGGTGGTAATTCCTTGTTTCAATGAGCAAGGAGGAATCCTGTCAGTAATTGAAGACCTTAAGTCCACTCTAAAAACATCAGGATTAAAACACGAAATAATTGTGGTGGATGATGCTTCTATCGATGCAACTTCTGATATTGCCGTTAAAGCAGGAGCAGTCGTAGTTGAACATGGTGTTAATCGCGGGTATGGAGCAGCAATTAAATCAGGCGTAAGAGTGGCAAAATATGATCATATATGTATTACTGATGGAGATGGAACTTACCCTTCCAAAGTGATACCAGATCTTGTTTCTGCTGTTTCAGATGGAGCTGATATGGCCGTAGGCTCTAGAACAGGAGATATAGTTAAAATACCTTTAATTCGGCGCCCAGCCAAATTTGCTATAACTAAAATCGCCGAATCAATTGCTGGTATTTCTATACCTGACTTAAATTCAGGTCTTCGAGTGTTTAAAAAGTCTCAGGTGAAGAAATATTCAGGCATCTTGCCGAATGGTTTTTCGTTTACCACCACAATAACTCTAGCTTTATTAACTAATGGATTTCGGGTGGATTATATGGCAATAGACTACGAGGCAAGAATCGGGGATTCTAAGATTAGGCCGATTAGCGATACCATAAATTTTGTGACTCTGATTTTAAGGATGGCTTTGTATTTTGCCCCCTTGAAATTTTTCATCCCAGCAAGCTTTATCTGCATTTTGGTTGCAATAGCTTGGGCTTTAATCAGCCGGTTCGCTTTAGGCCAATTAGCTGATGTTACTAGCACAATACTGGTTGTTCTTGGAATACAAATTGCGGTAGTTGGTCTATTGGCAGAGATGATTAACAAGCGATTACCTTCGAGTAGACAAGATTAATTATCAATCATGAGTAAGAATATGATTTCTGCTGAAATATACGCTAATGCAGCGCTCGATCAAATACCACGTTTGCTGGGCAACTTAGATCGAAATAAGTTTTCTTCGACTTATGGATCTTTTCACAGAGATTATTGGCTGGAAAAAACATCTGACTTTCCAGATGCTGTTCGCCAGTTTGCTGTTCATGCTTTAGCTTTGGTATACAAACATGATTTTCCAAATAGCAAGTATCAGGGTAATACTAATTTGCTTAACTGGACGATTGCCGCGTTAGATTATTGGGCTAAAATTCAACATAAAGATGGAAGTTTCGATGAGTTTTATCCGTATGAACGTGGATGGGTTGGCCCCACAGGGTTCACCACTTATGCCTGTGCGGAAGCTTTCAATTTAATTAGAGAAGAAATCCCTCCAGATGTTCAGGAACGGGTGGAAAGAGCCCTAATAAAGGCAGCATTTTTTATTGGTAAAGGGGAATCAGAAGAAGATCATTTAGGCAATCATCATGCAATGGCATGTCTAGCGGTTCATACTGTTATGAGAGTTTTAGGCAGAGATGACTTAGAAGATATATATAGCAAATTGTGGGATAAATTCTTAACTTATTATGATGCTGACGAAGGATGGTGCAGAGAATATGATGGTCCTGATCCTGGATATCTCTCTGCTGTAGTATCATTTCTCGGGAAAATTTATGTCCATGACCCTAGACCTGAAATTTTTGAAGTAATATCCGGAGCAGTCGAAACATGCTCTTATTTTGTATATCCTGATGGATCATATGGAGGCATTTTAGGCAGCAGAAATACAATCCACTTGTATCCTCACGGATTCGAAATTGTATCTTCTGAAATCAAGCTTGCGCAATCGATCTCTGCGAAAGCTATATCTGCTATTGCTCAGGGTAACATGGTGCCGCCTCCTGCAATGTCGGATAGGTATTTGGTTTATAGAGTTCCAGAGTATCTACAGTCATATCTGGATTACAGGCCTAAATCTGAGAAGCTATTACCATTGCCGTATGAGAGAGAGCACAACCAATTTTTTAAGAAAGCAGGAATAGCTTCATGCAGGACAGGAGATCAGTATACAATTTCCAACCTGGCAAAAGGGGGTACTTTAAAAATATTTAATATTGCCTCAAATAAATGTTTGTTAAACGACTCTGGGGCAATAGGAATTTTATCTAATGGAGAGAAATTCACTACACAGTGGATAGACCAAAGTTTTAAATTATCTTGTGACTCTTCTCAATGGAGTGTAGAAGGCACAGCAAAATATCTTCCCAACCCAAAAACCTTTACTCCATTTAAGGGATTGCTTTTTAGGTTGATAATGGTAGCAGTAGGATGGAGTCCAATGCTATCTCATTTTGTTAAAGGTAGGATTAGGAAGCTGATTATATTAAATGATTCAGATGTACCTTTAAATTTCTCCAGATCAATTTTATTTCAAAAATCTCACATAACTATTCGCGATACATTTATATTAAATCGAAAATCTATATCAATCACTAATATAACTTTAGGCGGTGAGTATCACTTGCGCTATGTCCCACAAAGCCGATATTTTCAGCCTCATGAGCTAGCCAACTATAGCCTGGAACTTAGTCCAATTGAACTGAATAAATTGAATTCAGAAAGGTCAATATCAGTGGAAAGAGAAATAAAAATTTGAGTAATCCATTACCTTTTGGCGTGTATGACGTTGATTACTATGAGGGGCGGCTAAAAAGCAGAGCTCTCAAGTATCGGCTGATGCGTAGAACTACAGAAGTATCAAAAGCACTGACTAAATATTTAAACAGAACGCCTGAGAGAGTACTGGATGTAGGAACAGCAGACGCTTTGATGCTGGGTAAACTAAACCGTGGTTGGCCGGATACATGTTTTATTGGCTTGGAGATGAACAGGTCTTTATTGATGACAACAAATATTAATGATGTACAAAAGATCGAAGGGGACGCAATGGCATTGCCAATTGGTGATGAAACTGTCGACGCCATTGTAGCCACAGCCGTAATAGAACATCTACCAGATCCAAAGAAGTTTGTTTCTGAATGTAACCGAGTTATTAAGCGAGGAGGCATTATCGTTATAACAACACCTGATCCTAACCTAGAGCATCTTGCATCTAAAATAGGCCTACTAAAGGAATCCGGACATCATCATACTTTTACTCTTGATATGATTTGCCAATTATTCGAACAAAATAAACTGGATATTCTGGAATCTCGTAAATTTATGTTCTCTCCAATTGGGTTTCCGGCAGAAATATTTATTGAAAGACTTATCAGGTATTTTGGACTAGGTATGGTTTTGGCAAATCAATTACTTGTAGCACGTAAAGCGTAATGTGGTTCGAATAATGAGTAACATGAATCAGCGGTATCTTAAGTTGTTAAGAGACAGTTGGATTTCCAGTTTTCTAGTCTTGGCATGGGTAATTTTAATTTTTGCCTTTTATTTCTTTTATAAATTTGAAGAAATTTGGCCAACACTAAAGGATATTTCAGGAGGCGCATAGACTCCAGATGTTCATAATTGATCTACTAATCACTGCGGTCGTAATTGTTTCTGTCTGGTCTACAGGCCGTTTAATTATTAAAGCTTTAAACATACGCACTGAATCTTCCGTTGTCGACTTGGTATTGTCCTTAGGCTTAGGTGTTGGAATCTTAGTCTACGTACAAATGATTTGCGGGTTTGGTGGTTCGTTTTCAACTCTACAGGCATGGCTGACAGTGGGTTGTTTGTGTGTTTTAGGTGTTTTTGGCTTGATATCGTATAAACCTATTATCAAATTTGAACGGGTTTCTGAGTTAATTCCTTCATCAGTTTTAGACCGATTGCTTTTGCTAGGTATAGCGATCATCAGCATCCTTTATCTTTTAGTTGCACTAGCGCCCACATTGGACGGAGATTCATTAGCGGGATATCTAGTTGTTGCGAGAGATTTTGCAAAGCAAGGCAGGGTTTTTTCTGCAACGTATGCATATACCAACCTATTTCCAGCAAACGGACAATTGATAGCGGCACTAGGATTCTCATTAAAAGGTCAGATTGTGGCTCAACTTTTTACAGTGTGGTTTATGGGAGTTTTGGTTGCTTTAGGACTATATTCATTAGGCAATAAGTTATTTAATTCGCGCGTTTCACTGATTGGAGTTTTTGCCTGGTATTCAATGGCATCGGTGGCTGTTCTTTCAGCTTCTGTGAAGGTGGACCTCATCTGGGCAGCTTTTGAAATAATTTCTATTATCGCCTTTGCACAATGGTATTTTGCGGGGAAAAACCAGAGGGATTGGAAATGGTTGCTAATAACAGGCCTTTTCTTGGGGTTAGCATTTGGAACTAAACAGGCAACTGCCTTCACATCTATTATTTTGGCTATAGGTGTGGCTTATAGGTTATATTCAGACAAAAACCTGTCATTAAAAGTATGGTCTCTTAGCTTTTTGTCCATCATTTTATTTGCATTGCCGGGTTTAGTTTGGGTCATGCGTTCGGTAGTCATAAGTGGCTCATTAGGATTTTCTGGATCAGGTTTGGCTGGGGAAACTGGATTTTCTGGATTCTTCATATATCTTTGGGATATGTCGATGCTCGGAAACTCTAATTCCATTGAAGGCCCTAATGGCAAATCCATTGGACCTATATTTTTATCAATACTGCCCTGCGTAATATTCTTAAGGAATGTAGATAATAAGGTATGGCACGTTACTTTATATTCATTAGTGATGTTGTTAATTTCATTTTTCGTTGTGCAGCGAGCCAGGCATATACTTCCTGCTTTAGGATTAATGTCTTTGATTGCAGGTTATGTCATAAATAGGTTGTCTGTCTCAAGCCCGAGATTAGGGTCTTTTATTATTACAGCAGTATTGCTTGCATCATTAGTTTCTACAGCTACTTGGACTTACACAAATTTTGTATCTATAGAAACATTTCAGCGGTCTTTAAACATAATCGATGATCATGAATACTTTACGATAAACCTCGAAAACTTTAGTCGTTATCCTGGTTGGGAAATAATACGAGCTTCCAACGATTTAACTGACGAAAAAGCAGTAATTGGATCTCCTGGAGCATCAAATGGGTTTTACTTAAATCGACCTCTGCTGAGCTTCTCTCAGACCGAGAAAGAATTTGGTGTAGCTAGTGACTTTGTTGAAATTTTGAAACAAAATGACGTCACACACGTTTATATAAATGAGTTTGTTGTAAATGAAAGAGGGCATGAAAGTTCGTGGCTGGTTAACGAAGGTTTTCAAGATAAATATCTACTGGAAATAATCTGTAGTCGAGGCCAATGCCTCTACGAGTTACGGTGATGTTAAGAAAATTACTTTCACAAAGATATACCAAGATAAAGCAACTAATTATTAGTTTTGCGATTGTTTGGTTCGCATCTGTGACCATCTACTTTTTTGTCGACCTTCTTATTAACAGAAGAGTGCAAATCTCTAATTTACTCGAGCGTATTTTGGGCCTTTAGATAGATGGATAATATTTTAAATTTAGTAATTGTTATTGGACTTCTTTTGATAGGAAGTGGGCTAGGACTGTTTGTTTTGCATTTGACCCGGTTACGAGCTTCAGATGGTTTGCAGCATGTCTTACTAGCCACTGGTGTAGGTTTAGGGGTCGTGTCTTTTGTACCATTTGGTCTTGCATGG
>PAAV01000042.1 GCA_002699485.1 Chloroflexota bacterium
ATTATTCCTAGTTCAATTGGAGCTTTTGGTTTAGACACCCCTGCGGTAGCTCCAAACGATACTTTGCAACGACCAAATACGATATATGGAATATCAAAAGTTTTAGGAGAATTGCTAGGTAATTATTACCACTCTATGACTGGGCTCGATGTTAGGGGCGTACGGTTGCCGGGAGTTCTGAGCTGGAAAGTGGAGCCTACAGCAGGTACCACGGATTATGCAGTAGCAATTTTTTACGGCGCGTTGATCTCTGGCAAATATGTATGCTATTTGAGGGACGATACTAAGTTACCAATGATGTATATGCCAGACGCAGTGAACTCATTAATATTATTATCAGAGGCTGATGGAAGTAAATTGCAGCACAGGGCTGATTTCAATGTGGCAGCAATCAGCTTTACACCGGCTGAACTTGCAGCGGCAATAACCAAAAGATTACCAAATTTTAAAATGGAATACGCAATAGATCCTATGAGGCAAGCAATTGCGGATTCATGGCCTGATGAGCTCATCGATGATGTTGCAAAAGCAGAATGGGGATGGAATCATAAATTTGGCTTAGATGAAATTGTAGACGAAATGATTGAAAAACTAAGTATTAAGCTACAAGACAAGATAAGCTGATCAAAGAACTGTCATCTATTAGGCCATTACATATTTAATCAAGGTAAATACAAATAATGGAACAAAATCAACCGAGAACGTTATTTGAAAAAATTTGGCAATCACATTTAGTTAGAGAGAAAAAAGGTGAACCAACTTTACTTTATGTAGATTTACATTTAGTACACGAAGTCACATCTCCTCAAGCATTTGATGGATTGAGAATGGCAGGTAGAAGCGTAAGGCGTACTGACCTGACAATAGCAGTTATGGATCACAATACACCAACATGGGACCTGTCATTGCCAGTAAAAGACCCAATAGCAAAACAACAGTTAGACGCACTTGCAAAAAATTGTGCTGAATTTGGGGTTGAGCTTTATGACCGATTTAGCCCTTTACAGGGAATAGTACACATTATCGCGCCGGAACAGGGCCGTACACAGCCTGGCAAAATCATTGTGTGCGGTGATAGCCATACTTCTACACATGGAGCCTTTGGTGCCTTTGCTCTAGGTATTGGGACATCTGAAGTCGAGCATGTTTTGGCAACTCAGACATTAAGGCAGAAAAAACCCCTAACAATGGAGATTAACATAGACGGACCAGCGCCACCTGGGGTTTCAGCCAAAGATATTATTTTAGGGATAATAGGTCGAATTGGAGTAGCAGGTGCTGCAGGCCACGTCATTGAGTATACAGGCGAAGCCATCACAGGTTTATCGATGGAAGGCAGAATGACGGTTTGTAATATGTCTATTGAAGCGGGCGCCAGGGCTGGAATGGTAGCGCCTGACCAGACTACATTTGACTATATTGAAGGCAGATCACATGCCCCAAAAGATGCAGAATTTCAGATGGCCACTGAACAGTGGAGCAGATTAAGATCGGATCCTGGAAGTGTTTATGATTCGAGGGTTGTTATAGAAGCCAACGACCTAGAACCTTTCGTTACGTGGGGCACCAACCCGGGCATGGTTGTTCCAGTGACAGGTAAAATCCCTAACCCTGAAAATGCTTTTGACGAAACTGAAAAGGAATCATGGGAAAGAGCACTAAGCTATATGGATCTAACCTCGGACATTCCAATCACCGATGTTGCAATAGATAGAGTTTTTATCGGCTCGTGCACTAATTCGCGAATTGAAGATATAAGGGCCGCAGCCACGGTGGCTAAAGGTAAAAAAGTTAATGATCAAGTATATGCTATGGTCGTTCCCGGATCAGTTGCTGTAAAAGAGCAAGCAGAAGAGGAAGGGCTGGACCGTATATTAATTGAGTCAGGCTTTGATTGGAGGGAGGCGGGATGCTCGATGTGCTTAGGGATGAACCCAGATATTTTACAACCGAAAGAAAGATGTGCTTCTACAAGCAACAGAAACTTTGAAGGTAGGCAGGGTAAGGGCGGAAGAACGCATCTTGTTAGCCCTCAGATGGCCGCGGCCGCGGCCATAGAAGGAAGGTTTGTAGATATTCGGGAATGGTAGTAAAAACAAAAGTCTCTCATAAAATCAATCAAAATATTAATCTCTGGTGAAGGTAAAATGGAACCATTTATAAAACATACAGGATTGGTTGCTCCTATGGACAGAGCCAACGTCGATACTGATCAAATAATACCAAAGCAATTCCTTAAAAGAATTGAAAGAACGGGTTATGGCCAATTTTTATTTAATGATTGGCGCTTTAATGAAAATGGAACTCTTAATCCGGAATTCGAATTAAACAAAAGCTGCTATCAGGGCGCATCGATATTAGTTGCCGGAGCGAATTTTGGGTCAGGTTCGTCTCGCGAACATGCTCCATGGGCATTGATGGACTATGGGTTTAGATGCATTATTGCACCTTCTTTCGCAGACATTTTTTACAATAATTGCTTTCAGAACGGGATACTGCCCATAGTAGTGCCTGATAGTGTTGTTGCCGAAATAACCAGCAAGTCTAGAACCGAAAAAGGATACAGGTTAAACGTAGATTTAAAGTCATTGAAGATCTGGGATGAAGACGAAGAAATTGTTTTTCAATTTAAAATTGACGATTTTCGAAGAAATTCTCTAATGAATGGCCTGGATGACATTGGAATTACCCTGCAACATGAAACAAACATTTCGGATTTTGAGCAAATAAGACATAAACACGGCGGCGTTCTAAGGAGCTAAAGTCATTTTGTTTGCCCCGTTTAACTAATCGAAGGCTAATCTCAATCATCAGAAATTTCATGATCGTGATCGAGAGGATCGATTTTTTCCAAAGATGTAGTTTCTTGAAAATATAATCCGGAGGCAGGTGTTCGAGAACTGATTGATTCAGAATGATCAGTTACAGAACTGGGTGATGGATTTAATTCAGTTGGAGAACCGAACTTTTTAGTGAATTCACCTATTTGTCTGAATTTTCGGTATCGTCTTCTAGATCGTCTGAAATTAGACCAATTACCAATATCGGTTAAGTGGATCAAAATAAAGCGCCTTAATTGCCTGGCAGCTGCATCAGGACTTTCATGTGCTCCTAGAGGCTCGCCGACAATTTCATCAACAATATTTAATTCCAGACAATCAGCTGCTGTTAATCGTAAAGATTCTGCCGCCTCTTCATTAGTTGTTGATTTGTCGAACATAATGGAGGCTGCTTCCTCAGGAGCCATTACGGTATAAATGGCATTTTGCATCATTAATACTCTGTCTGCGATAGCAAGAGCCAATGCCCCCTCGCTTCCACCCTGGCCGATTATTGCTGCGATAGTTGGTACATTTAATGAAGCCATTACTGACATGGTCAATGCGATAGAGCTACCTAGTCCTTGTTGCTCTGATTGGATGCTCTGGTTTGGTCCGGGTGTATCAATAAGCGTGATAACCGGAATTTCGAATTTTTCTGCTAGTCTCATTAAACGTACAGCCTTACGAAAACCGGAAGGGGAAGTCATCCCATCATTTGCCCCATCGATATTTTCACCACCCCTTTCTTGCCCTATGACCATTACAGTTTGGCCACCTAGGTGTCCGAGCCCTCCTAATACAGCAAGGTCATCCCCTGTAGAACGATCTCCTTTTAACTCAAAAAAGTTTAATATGATACGATTTATATAGTCGATCGAAGTGGGCCTTTTTGTATGCCTCGCCAATCCGACTGATTGCCATGCCCTTTGTTTCGGAAGCGGAGTTTGATTCCTTTTTGCTTTTTTTCTATAACTCAGGCGAAATTCTGGATTAGTTAAATCTAAGATGGTAGCAAGGGTTTCGTTTAGGTTAGTGCGGTCAACGATTGCATCTATCATTCCATGAGAAAGTTGAGATTCAGCGTTATTTATCGATGGAATTTTTGATTTAACTTCAGACTCTTTAATGGTTCGGGCAGGTGAAAAGCCTACTATTGCGCCTGGTTCTGCTAAAGTAATATCTGCTAGGTTTGCTAGACTGGCAAATGCCTGTCCCGTGGTTGGATTAGCCAGGACGGATATAAGAGGCAATCTTTTTTCTGAAAACCGCTCAGCCGAAACTGTGATTTTTCCCATTTGTAACAAAGAAAGTAAACCTTCATGAACCCGAGACCCTCCGCTTGTTAAAATTGCAACAAGGGGCAGCTTGCGTCTGGCAGCATGTTCGAATGCTAAAGCAACCTTTTCTCCTACAACAGAACTGATTGATCCTCCCATAAATCCAAAATCTAAAGCTATTAATGTGGCGGAACTTCCACCAATGGAACAAACGCCCGTTACAATTGCCTCATACAATCCAGTTCTTTTTTGATCCGCTGAGATTCGTGCGGTGTACGCTGATTTGGAAGAAGCTGAAGTGGGGTCTATTGATGCAATAGAGCGATTAATTTCCTTGAAACTACCGGGATCAACTAGGCTCTGAATCCTATCTCTAGCTGATAGCCCATAATGGAATTTACATCCTGGGCAAACCCTGAACTGCTTATATAGAGGTGAGTCTACTAGAACTATCCCACAGACCAAACAGGCTTCTCGTAGATCTGTGTCTACTTGATTAATCTGCGCTTGTGCCTCGTTAGAACTTAAAAGGAGTCTAATAAGGCTTGATAGTTTTCGAACCATACCCTTTTGCCTGCCTACTAAAAATTCTAGTGTTGATGTTGTACCGATCAATTAGTAGTATGACCGAATTAAGCATGTGCCTTTATCGAATTATAACATCACGCGATTTTGAGCCATCACTAGGCCCAACTATGCCCTGCTCTTCTAGTTCGTCCATTAGCCGTGCGGCTCTTGGGTAGCCAATCCTTAAGCGGCGTTGTAAAAAGGAAGTCGATAATTTACGCTCGGAATTGGCCAGGGAAATCGCTTTGTCTAAAAGCACATCTCCTGCCTCGCTAATATCAATAGCTTCAGGTTTATCGGAGTCGAGTGGGGGCGTTAAATCCATATCTGGTATTGGAGGCCAATTAACATTTTTCCAGTAATCTACTAATTTCGATATCTCTGAGTCTGAAATAAATACCCCTTGAATTCTACTAGGCCGTGATGCATCGATCGGCTGATACAGCATGTCACCTTTGCCTAGAAGCTTCTCAGCGCCTGTACTATCTAAAATAGTCCTTGAATCAATTTGAGAAGTTACACCAAAAGCGATCCTGCTAGGAAAATTTGCTTTAATTAATCCGGTCAAAACATCAACAGAAGGTCTTTGTGTCGCAATTATTAAATGAATTCCTGTTGCCCTGCCGAGTTGAGCTAAGCGACAAAGCGATTGTTCAACTTCTATCGAAGAGGTCATCATTAAATCAGCTAGTTCATCGATTACCACAACGAGGTACGGCATTTTTTCATTAGACTTTGAATTGTAAGAAGATATATTTCTCGTTCCAGATTGTTCCATATGCTTGTAACGTTTTAGCATTTCGTTAATAAGAGCTTTCAATAATGGCACGACCTCCGAAGTTTCTACAGTAACCGGAGTTAACAGGTGTGGTATGCCATTAAAAGGAGTTAACTCAACTCTTTTTGGATCTATTAACAATAGGCGTAATTTGGACGGCGAGTTTTCACTAATTAAACAGGACACTATAGTATTAAGACATACGCTTTTCCCGCTGCCTGTAGCTCCTGCAACCAATAAGTGGGGCATGGCTACTAAATCTAATGCAACATCATCACCCCCAGTGCTTTTACCCAGCGCTATAGGTAAAGTTCCTGATTTCGTCAGATTTTCAAAATTATTGTTATCCATAACTGATCTAATCGTAACTAAAGAGGGATTCGCATTTGGCACTTCAATTCCAACTAAAGATGTTCCGAGCACCGGAGACTCGATGCGAATGGAAGAAGTTTGTAGCGCAAGAGCTAGATCTTTTTCACGTTGCATAATGGTGTCAACCTTTACACGCGTTTTCGATTCAACCTTTTTCTTAACTATTTTTCCGGAATCATCCAATATAGTCTTACCGGCGTTATCAGTCTCATTTTCTTGCTTATATCTTCTAATCCATCCAGGTTCTATTCCATACATAGTTACTGTCGGGCCTGGCCTAGTCATTTTTACTTCTGTTTCTACCCCGTAGTCATTTAGTGTTTGTTGGATTTTTTTAGATGTTTCAGCCATTTCAGACGGGGGAACTGTTTGAGAAGGAGCATCAATAAGGATAGTTCTTTTCGGAAGCGCCCACAATTTACCCCATTTATCTAGTAATGGTAGGCCGTCTATAGACAAGGTTTGTTGTAACCGACCTTCGTCTTCTTTGGCCTCGTTCCATGACTTATTAAACTTTGAAGCTTGGTCTGCGGTTGTGTTCGATTTTTCTTCAAGACTGTCGTCTGGCTGTATAGCAATTTCAGCTGTTACGTTGGCATCGAGCCCTACTATTTCATCATCACTCGTATTATTAGACATTGTGGCCGGCAAATCGGATGTAGAAACAACCTCTGTCTCCGCTGAAGAACTGAAGGATTCACTTTTTGATGAATGGACTTCATCTCTATAAAGTGACACAAACGACCGGAACTTGCCAGCAGTTATTTTTGAAAGCTTTAATATTGAGCCAGATAATTCCCAAAATAAAGTAATTGAGAACCATGTCATAGACCAAGAAGCAACAGCAATTTTGGAAATTATAGAGGAGCAACTTTTAGGGAAAATAACCCCCACACTGCAAGCGATCATTGCTATGCTTAACAGCGTTACTATTATTAAGTTGTCATTCGTAATTAAAGATCCAACTTCACCACCTAAAGATACTTTGCCATCCAACGTGAATATTCTTAAGGCAGAATCAATTCCGGGGTTAAAAGCTGAGAGTATGGATAAAATGGCTACAGCCCCAAAGAGTAGCGCGGCCCATATGATGACATTGCGCATATGGATTATAGATTTCGATTTGTATAAAGTTGCAATGAAAACTGATATCCATATGGCAGCTGGGATAAACCCTAAGCCTAGTTGAGTTAATATCTCATCTCTAACTTTGAAATATGAGTTCGTAACTTCAGTCCCAAATATAAAGCCTGCAATTACTAGGATTGCGATAATAGCCAAGATGCATGCAGCTATGTAGCCACCTTGATGTCTCGGTAAAAACTTATTGAAATTGTAGGTCAGTTTGCCATTCATGCTGCGACCTTAAGTTCACTACGAATAGTTGTGAATAAAAGGCAAGCTACAAAACTTTTAATCCGCTGGCTGTACTAGAGCTAAAACTACTGGCCTTCTTTTCGTCTCCTTGTACAGCATATCAGCAACCAAACGTGTAATATTTTCTCGTATGTCGTACCAATCTAATACTGAAGCGCTGTCATTTTCCAGCGCAAAATGTACCAGTTGTGAGGTTTTTTCTGAGAGGCCTTCAATCTGATTGAGCTCTGGGAACCCGTATGACACAATCGTTGGATCGCTTAATAGGGCTAATGGTCGACTTTTCGCAGCTAAGCCCACTACGACAAGACCTGACTTGGATATACGATTGCGCTCCTTTAGCTGAAAATCCGTGTTGTACCAAGGTTTCTTGCCTGAGATAAAAACCTGTTCCAGGGGAATATAGTCTGTAGTATTAGCCTCGGTTGAATTTATATCAACAACGTATCCATTCTCGAGGACCAGCGTGTTTTGCGGCTTTATACCAACCAGTTTAGCTAATTCTGCATTGGCAACAAGATGCCTATATTCTCCATGGATTGGGATAAAAAACTTTGGACGAACGATATTAAGTAAAAGTTTCAGTTCTTCTCGCGAAGCGTGGCCATGAACGTGAACATTAGCGTTTCGACTTGAAAAAACCTTGGCTCCTAGCCTGTAAAGATCATCAATTGTTTTAGCAACAAGAGACTCGTTTCCAGGGATAGGCGATGATGACAAAATGACTGTATCTCCTGAAACTATATTTACGTCGTTGTGTTCATTTCGAGACATTCTGACAAGAGCGCTAGTAGGTTCACCTTGAGTTCCTGTTGC
The DNA here is from genome assembly GCA_002699485.1 of Chloroflexota bacterium. GTDB lineage: Bacteria > Chloroflexota > Dehalococcoidia > Lucifugimonadales > UBA2962 > UBA2962. The sequence goes on from PAAV01000042.1 coordinate 8,010, forward strand.
TAAAAGTATTATTTTGTTAGCAGGAAGCTTTTTTGCTTCTTTCAGCGAAATCAACACATTGGGTTCAGCATTTAGATACCCTATTTTAATTGCCATTTTCAGATTGTTGCTCATACTACGACCAACTACAGCGACCTTACGATTATGTCTGAAGGCACTGTCTAACACGATCTGCATTCGTGAAATTAAAGAAGCAAAAGTGGCAACAATTATTCTGCCTTCTGCTTGAGATATTTTTAAATCGATAGGGCTTTGTATTGTTGACTCGGATGGGGTATACCCGTCAACCTCGGCATATGTGGAGTCAGCTAGTAATAGCAAAACCCCCTCTGAGGCTAGCCTAGAAAGAGTGGCAAAATCAGTCTTGTGGTTATCTATGGGGGTATGATCGACTTTAAAGTCTCCAGTGTGAATGATTGAACCCAACGGAGTGTGGATTGCTATACCCATTGAATCTGGTATTGAATGACACACTCTAAAAAATTCGACAGTGGAACTGCCTATTTTCAATGGACTGTTAGGCTCGATAATATGTAAATCAGCCTGTTTTAAAAGTCCGTGCTCCCGCAACTTAACACTTATTAGTCCATGGGTGAGTCTGGAGGCATAAACTGGGACATTTAATTCAGAAAGCACATATGGCAGTGCGCCAATGTGATCTTCGTGCCCATGTGTTAACAATATAGCCTGAACTCTATCCTTGTTTTTTATTAGATAACTGATGTCTGAAATTATGAAATCGACCCCTGGCATGTCACTGCTAGGAAACAAGATTCCTGCGTCGATAATAAAGATGTCATGATCTAGCTCCACAACCATCATGTTGCGCCCGATCTCACCTAAGCCACCAAGAGGTATAATTCGGATATTAGAAAAATTTGACAATTAATATTAACCTATAATTTATTTCCATTATCCTCTTTCGTCTCAGGCAATTCATTCGAGTCCAAATCAAAAGTCAGTTGTGACTCGCTTAAATTCTTTTTCGTCAGTTTTTCAGATTCAATTTGAGTGTTACTTATTAACATTTTCATTTTGCGAAAATCTTCTTCTAAAATCGGTTTGAGGCGTGGATTATGTAAAGTTGCAGCAGGATGGTAAACAGGGAAAATGGTTCGCCCATTCCAATTTCTAGGCCTACCTCTTGCTCGACTAATTAATTCTCCGGGGAAGAAATTGCCGAACGAGTGCCGTCCAAGGGTCACAATTAAATCCGGATTGATAAGATCTATTTGTTTGTCCAGATATTTCCAGCACTGATCAATTTCATGAGGACTAGGGTCTCGGTTATTAGGAGGCCTACACTTTATAATATTTGCTATGTAAACCTCCTGTCTGCTTAAACCAATAAGTTCAAGCATTCCAGACAGCACGTTTCCAGCTGCCCCGACGAAAGGTAAGCCTGCTTCATCTTCCCGTGCACCAGGGGCTTCCCCGACAAACATTATTTTTGAAGTTAAGCTGCCTTGTCCAGGCACGGCGTTAGTCCGTGTTTTACAAAGATCACATTGAACACAAGTCTTTATTTTGTTGACAAGTGATTCGTATTCAGAAATTACCATAAAAGAATCGAAATTTAATTACAAATAGTTATTAAGAGAATGAACCTTAATATTCCACAATCTTACTGCAAAGGTCAACTCGTTTATGATTAAAGAGCCTGCCAAGACAGGTACGCTTATTAGTCTTCTACGCCGTGCTCTTTAAGGAAATCTATTGCAGCCTGAACAGTGGTAATGGACTCAGCATCTTCATCTGATATCTCTATAGTGACTGAATCAGAACTAAACTCTTCTTCAAAAGCCATTATTAACTCAACTAAATCAAGTGAATCAGCGTTTAAGTCATCCACAAACGACTTTTCGGGCGTAACGTCTTCAGGCTCAACTCCTAATTTATCAGCTACGGTGGACTGAACCCTTTCAACTACTGTTGCCATTAATTTCTCCTAAAATTATCAAAAACAAATTATACCTTAACTTTTTTCTCAAGTATTAGTGATCCTAATACGCCATTAATGAATTTTGGTGATTTTTCAGTACCAAACACTCTTCCAAGGTCTACAGCTTCGTTAATCGCGACTTTAGGCGGTGTGTCGCTTTTACCAATAATTTCTGCCATCGCTATCCTTAATACATTCTTGTCTACGCTAGGCATTTGCTCTAAAGGCCAGGACGGTGCAAATTTTGATATTAAATCATCTATTTGCTGTATATTTTCGCTAATCATGTTTAATAATTTGGTTGCATAAATCGCTGATTCTTGACAGACATCTTTAGATTTAGATCTTGCCGCGAGAGATTTTTTTATAGAGTGGCTTGATGTATCTTGTTCAAACAAAACCTGCATAGCTATTTCTCTGGCCTTGCTCCGGGCGCTGAAAGGTTGATTTGTACTGGAAGCTGCAGTGATTTTCCGTTGTGGCTTTAAGCTCATTATTTTTATTTAAGGGTTAAACCCTGTATTGAATTGAAATTACCAACGGACATGCTATCAACAGACTTGTCAATCCTCTTCAACATTCCATGTAAAGCATTGCCCGGGCCAATTTCAATAAAACTTGTAATGCCTAATGAAATCATATATTCAACAGACCTTTTCCATTGTACGCATTCACAAATTTGAGAAACTAGCTCTTTCTTCAATTGGTTGACAGTGTTAATTGGTTTCGCAGTTATATTTGCTACTATTGGGGTGCTTGGAACCTGTAAGTTAACTGCATTGACAGCACTTTCGAGACCGTCGCGCGCGGGCTCCATTAAAGCAGAATGAAAAGCGCCGCTGACTTTCAATGGCATGGCCCTTTTCGCTCCCCGAGCAGATGCCATATCTAACGCTTGTGCTACTGCAACAATATCTCCACTAATTACTACTTGTTGATCGGTGTTGATATTAGATATGTATGTTCCAGTTTGCCTGGAAATTTCTTCGATAATCACTTCATCTAATCCTATGATTGCTGCCATCGTGCCAGGCTGTAAATTACAAGCCTCTTGCATTAATCTGCCTCTTTCCTGGACTAACTTAGCTGTGCTACTGATATCGAGAGATTCAGTAATTGCCAAAGCCGTGTATTCTCCAAGACTATGACCGGCTACAAAGCTTGGTTGAGGCATATCTTTTTTACCTAATACTTCCTCCATGGCTTTATAGGCGGCTAGACTTACTGCCATTATCCCTGGCTGTGTATTTCGAGTTAGGGTTAGTTCTGATTCAGGCCCTTCAAATATTAATTTTGAAAGTGGTTGATTAAGAGCATCGTCAATTTCATCGAAAACAAGCTTCGCTGCAGGAGAGTTGTCATAGAGTTCTTTGCCCATACCAACCACTTGACTGCCTTGTCCGGGGAATAGGAAAGCGAATTTAGTGCTGTTATCGATTGTGGTATTAATGGAACTCATGATGTTTTCAGTTCAATTAGTTGAAATTTAAGCTGAATCTAAGCCAGTTTCCACATCGTCGCCAATGACCTGTCGGCCATTATAAAACCCACAAGAAGGGCATGCCCGATGTGGTTGTTTTGGCTCATTACAATTTGAACACATGCCGTATGAAGGTTTGGTGAGGCTCATATGGGCTGCCCGACCACCCTTACGGTATTTTGTTTGTTTCTTTTTAGGAAGAGGAGGCACTTAAATCTCCAAAAGTTTTAATAATCTGTTGTGTGAAATGACCTTATTAAAATGCTAGAAACTAAGTCTAACACTTTATTCCGATAAATTTTAGCCCAAAATCTTATTTTGCACCTAAGGTCAGAAACTCTTTTTGCAGGTGCACTGATGTTGATTTAGGTTTAGTCCACAATCAATACAAATTCCCGCACAGTCTTCACGGCAAATTGGATTTAATGGAAGCTCTAAGTCTACATGGTCACGTATCGAGGGTACAAGATCAAGAATGTTGTCATTTGATATAAATTGACCTTCATCTATGTCAAAGTCATTTGTACTGTATGTGCTCAAATAATATTCCTCATCTATTACGACTGTTAATCTACGGCCGTGAGCATTGAGGCAACGACTACAGAGGCAAATAACTTCACAGCTAAGCTCAGCGGTAACCCAGATTCCAGCATCAGTCCGTAACATTTTTGCAGTTCCGGATAAACTGATATCGCTATCTGGAGCAAGCACAGGGCTCTGTGAAACGCAGTGATTTTTCGACGAGATTAAATTATCCGAGAGCGTATAATATTTAGAAGATCCGGGATTTTCTTTAATTAATTGTGCTACGTTGAATTCCATAAGCAATTTCCAAGTAATATCTGTATTATTAATTGTAGCTTCACATAAAAAGTTCAGTTTATTGCGTGAAGAATAGGTGCATTGGTTAAAATTGATCTTTCCAAGGACACTTTACAGGATTGACATGTCTAATTGCACCAACTACATTTTGGTTTCAGTGCTACATTACATCGTGCTAACATTCTCTTTTACCAAAACTGGTTCTGAATGAAAACTCTACATTTATATAAAAGATCTTTGAGATATTGCGTAATCATTTTGATTATTGCTGTGGCATTGATCGGCTGCAAGGCCGACCTTGAGGTTGACTCAGGGGTTGAAAAAGACGCAGGAGCAAATGATTTCGTTTCAGAGAATCTATCAGATATTACTGAATACGAAATTTTGACCACTGAGCAGGTCACGCTGTCTGAAGAGGAACTGCGAACTATTAAAGACCATCTTATACAGGCCTCAGGTATAGATACTTTCCGATATTCGATGGATGCAATCATAAAAACAAACGTTGCAGGTATAGATGTAAAGGTTCCTATTTCAATATCAGGCGAATTTGAACCGGTAGATAAGGCAAAGTCCGTAGTATCTATAAATATGGGATTTGTAGGCACCGATACTTTTAGCGTTGCAAGCGATGGAAAATTGTATTTTGCGGACTCTATAGATGGTAAATGGACTTCATCGGAAGATACTGGCCAAATTTTTTCAAGTCCAACAGTAATAATAAGCAATATATTGGCAGATTCTGGCTCACTTGAAGTTGTTTCAAAAGAGCAGTTAGCCGAAGTAGCTTTGCTACACCTAAAAGTTACGAGCATTGAATCATTATTTGGAAATATTGATCAAGAGATTAATGCAGATCTTTGGATTAATCAGGATAACTTACGGATATATAAATTTACCCTTGAGGGGCCTGTTTATATGCCTGATATTAAAACATATTTGCCGTCCCAGATTGATGCCAGGGAAGCAACTATAAGTGCTACCTATGAATTTCATGGATATGAAGAAAAAATCAGCGTAGAGGTGCCGGAAGCTGAAAATTATTTAGTAAATGGAAAACTGCCCGGGACAAAAGTTTTTGAGCAGGTCAATTTAGTAATTGGTTTTGGGGAATCACACCCTGAGTATAAATCAACTCCTGCCACTTCGGGCTGGCATTATGGCCAACCTGATGCTCCAGTACCTTGGGGAGTGCATGATGAATTTATACCAGACGAAGTTTTGATTCAAAATTTGGTTCAAGGCGGAATTGGACTGCACTATAACTGTGATGGAGATTGTCAGGACTTAATAGATGTTTTTACGAAATTTTCTGAACAGTACCCAAAAATAGTCGTGTCTCCTTATGGCGGTATGAGTAAGAAGATAGCAATTACAGCCTGGTCATATATTGATGAGATGGACGATATTGATGTTGATCGTATTGAGATATTTATAAAGGCGCATCATAACTCAGAAAGAGCTCCTGAACACTTTAAACCATAGTAGAACAGTTGATTCTACTTAATCAGAAAACGTCTTTTTGATGAATGCTGCGATTTCCTGTGTTGAGGTTCCAGGACCAAAAATGTTTGCCACGCCCATTTCTTTTAGTTTAGATCGATCTTCTTCAGGGATAATACCGCCTGCAACAATTAGTATGTCGTCTCTACCCTGCTGAGACAGGCCATCAATTATTTGCTTAAAAAGCTCTATATGAGCACCAGATAAAATAGACAACCCAATTACGTCTACATCTTCATCAATTGCCGTGGAAACTATCATTTCAGGAGTCTGCCTGATGCCTGTGTAGACTACTTCCATACCTGCGTCACGCAGAGATCGAGCTACAATTTTAGCTCCTCTGTCATGTCCATCTAGCCCTGGTTTAGCCACTAATACCCGTATGGTCCTTTTAGCCATTAGCTATCGCCTAGCACTTGTGGAGTCAACCAGCTCGATCAAAACTCCACCTGTCGATTTTGGGTGTATAAATGCAATCTCTCCTGAAAGACCGCTTCGTGCGGTTTTATCTATTAAATTAATCCCAGCTTTTTCTAATTTCTGTAGACTTTGATTGAGATCATCCATTTCAAAACATATGTGGTGGACACCTTCACCGCGTTTTTCTATAAAACTTGCCACGCCACTTGTGTTTTCAAGCGGCTGAATAAATTCCAGTTGAGATCCACCAACTCTAACTAAAGCAGCCTTGACTCCATGATCGTTTAATTCCACGACCTCAGGGCTGGCAACTCCAAATGTTTGGACATAAAACATAATGGTTTCTTCTAAATCCGATACTGCAAGCGCAATATGATTAATATGTCGAGCAATGCAGCCCGTTTTACTAGTCTTGCTCAAAATTTATTTACTCCTGATTTAATACTAGTGAAAAGTTGATGTGATAAGCAACTTTTCATCGATTAAGTAACGACCTTGCTATTAATATTCTTTGAATTTCAGATGTACCCTCATATATCTCAGTAACCTTTGCGTCTCTATACAATCGTTCGGCAACATTTGGCGCAAAATATCCGGCACCACCGTGGATTTGTATAGCTTGATTCGCTGATTCCACAGCCACTTTAGACGCGAATAGCTTAGCCATTGACGCTTCTGTCTCGAAAGGTTGATTATAATCTGATAGCACTGCAGATCGATAGGTTAATAAGCGTGCAGCTTCAATTTCCGTGGCCATGTTTGCCAGCATGATTTGGATTGCCTGGAAGTCTGATATTGAATTCCCAAAGGCTCTTCGCTGTTTAGAGTACTTTAATGAGGCATCAAGTGCCATTTGAGCTATTCCTACTGATTGAGCAGCTATAAGTATACGCCCTATATCTAGGACCTCCATGGTCATATGAAACCCTCTACCAGCTTCGCCTATCCTGTTGACACTAGGTATAAATACGTTGTTGAAATTTAATTCGCAAGTAGATGAAGCACGAATCCCAAGCTTGCCTGTTTGAGGTGTTATTGTGAGGCCTTCACAAGGGGATTCTAAAATGAATGTCTCCAACCCTTTGTATCCTAGACTTGGGTCTCTAGAGGCAACAACGATTATAACCCCCGCCTCTTTTGCGTTTGTTATAAAGTGCTTTGAGCCGTTTATTAGGAAACCTCCATCAGTATCAGTGAGTAGCGTTTTAATCGCAGCAACATCACTGCCGGCGTCTGGTTCAGTTAATGCTAAAGCGCCCAAGGTGCTTGCAGTAACAAGCTTAGGTAAATATAAAGCTTTTTGTTTGTCACTCCCAAACTTGTCGATATATTTGGCGCATAAAGATAGATGGCTTGCATATATCACTGCAGTGGATGCACACCCCCTGGCAAGCTCCTCCGTGACGATGGCTAAATGCATATTGGAGCCCGCAACACCTCCAAAATTTTCATCGATACCAAGCTTAAATAAACCCATATCAGAAACTTTAGATATTACATCGCTAGGAAACTCTTCATTTAAGTCGTATTTACTTGCATTAGGGAGTATCTCACGTTCCACAAAATCCCTAATTGTGTTTCTGAGAAGTATGTCGTTTTCATTGAAGTAAGGATCAATCATAATGGCCCTAATTTAAACTTATTAGAACGGAGAGAATTCTTTCTGTTCCCCAAAAACTTCTCTCAGTGCGTCTGATATTTCACCAACGGTAACGTAATTTTCAACAGCATCGATCATTATTGGCATTATGTTTTGGTTGCCTGATGCAGCAACCTTAAGAGTTTCCAACGATTGTTTCACTGCGCTCGAGTCTCGTTCGGACTTTACTTTAGCTAGTCTTTCGAGTTGAATTCGAGTTTGATTTGGATCGATTCGTTGAATTGGAATAAGTGTAGGATCTTCAGTTTGAAATGAATTGACCCCTACTACGATCCGCTCGTTACTTTCGATGTCCTGTTGTAATTTATATGCTGAATCATGTATTTCTTTGATTTGGAAGCCCTGTTGCAGTGCGCCTAATGCGCCCCCTAGATTTTGTATTTGATCGATGTATGTATTCGCCTCATTTTCAATTTGGTCGGTTAGGTGTTCTATGTAATATGACCCCCCTAATGGATCCACAGTGTCAGTTATGCTGGTTTCGTGAGCTAGGATCTGTTGAGTTCTCAAGGATAATTCAGCAGACTCAGGGGTGGGTAAAGATAGAGCTTCGTCGCGAGAGTTAACGTGAAGAGACTGTGTTCCTCCCAAAACCGCGGAGAGTCCTTGTAACGCGCTCCTTACGACATTATTGTCTGGCTGCTGAGCAGTTAACGTAACTCCAGCTGTTTGTGTATGAAAGCGGCACATCCATGAACGGGGGTTTTTTGCATTGAAACGATTTCGCATTATGTTTGCCCACATTCTTCTAGCTGCCCTGAATTTGGATACTTCCTCGAATAAATCACTTTGGGCAACAAAAAAGAAAGATAATCTTGGTGCAAATGAATCAATATCAAGCCCTGAGTTTATTGCAGCCTGAACATATTCAATAGCATTTGAGAATGTGAAGGCCAATTCTTGTACGGCCGTAGCTCCAGCCTCTCGCATATGGTAACCGGAGATAGAAATCGTGTTCCATTTTGGGATGTGTGCAGCACAATATTGAAACAAATCAGTAACCAGGCGCATCGAAGGAAGTGGTGGGAAAATATAGGTTCCGCGAGCTATATATTCCTTTAAAATGTCATTTTGTACTGTGCCACCAATTTGATCCAAGGAAACCCCTTCTCTTTTTGCAAGCGCTATGTACATCGCCAGTATTATCGATGCAGTTGAATTGATGGTCATCGAAGTGGTGACTTTATCTAATGGGATTTCTCTAAATAAAATCTCCATATCTGCTAAAGAGCTTATGGGGACACCCGCTCGACCTACCTCTCCTACAGCGAGAGGATGGTCTGAGTCATATCCTGTTTGGGTTGGCAAATCGAAAGCTACTGAAAGTCCGCTTTGCCCACTATCAAGTAGAAATTTATAACGGGCATTTGACTCTTCTGCAGAAGCCAAACCCGCGTATTGTCTCATTGTCCAAACTTTACCCCTATACATATTAGGCTGTAATCCTCGGGTGTACGGATATTCTCCTGGATAGCCTAAGTCAGAGGGGTCCGAATCATCTTGATCATATAATGCATGTATCTCAACTCCAGAACGGTTGCTGAACTCGGATTTACGTTCGAGCCGACGTTTTATAGCGGGCTGAAGCACGTTTTTGATCCAATTGGATTTAGAGCTACTTTCCATTAAATATTCCTATCTGATTCAGTCTAAAAATCTAATCTATTGCTTGTCAAATAAGTGTGCTACATTCAATTGACGTTAAATCCAACCACCCATAAAATGAACAAGCGTTCTAAATTTATTTTATATCCAAGAATTTATAATATGACAGACGAAAGTGGTATCAAAGACCAACAAAAAAGGATTGTATCTGCTTTAACTCAAGAAGGCGAGGTTAAAGCAGATCTATCTCTACGGCCAAGGAAACTGGCGGAATACATAGGCCAAGATCGTGTAAAAGAGAACTTGACGATTTCTATTAAGGCAGCTTTGCAAAGAGGAGAGCCTCTTGATCACACGCTGATATATGGGCCACCTGGTCTAGGCAAGACAACAATGGCGCATATATTGGCTACAGAAATGGGAGTTAGTATAAAAACCACATCTGGCCCAGCTATTGAAAGGCCTGGTGATATGGTGGCGCTTTTAACTCAACTTAGAAAGTTTGATGTTTTATTTATTGACGAAATACATAGATTGCCGCGCATAGTGGAAGAAATACTGTACCCTGCCATGGAAGATTTTTTCGTTTCATGGGTAGTTGATAAAGGATTAAAAGCACGTTCCATGAACCTGTCTATACAGCCGTTTACGCTTATTGGAGCTACTACACGATTTGGCATGGTTAGTGCCCCTCTTAGAGATCGATTCGGATCGGTACATCGGTTAGAGTTTTACAATGACGAAGCCATGTCTACCATAGTATCAAGGTCCGCTAAGATATTGGATATTGAAGCCACTGATCAAGGTTGTTCGGAGATTGCTCGCCGAGCACGAGGTACACCAAGGATAGGTAATAGATTGTTGAGGCGAACTAGGGATTACGCTGAAGTCGTTACTAAGTCTGGGATTGATGACAAAGTTGCAGTAGAGGCTCTTGATAAGCTGGCTGTTGATAATATCGGCTTAGACGACATAGACAGGCAGGTATTAAACTGCATTATTTTGAAATTTGGCGGCGGTCCAGTGGGCCTAGATACAGTTTCAGCATCAATTAATGAGGAGTCAGAAACCATAGAAGAGGTGTATGAACCCTTTCTACTTCAATTGGGGTTTTTGGATCGTACTCCTAGGGGAAGAATCGCAACACCGCGTGCATATCAACATTTAGGTATTGAGCACGATAAATACAAACAAAGAAACATGTTTTAACGGAAGGACAGAGTAATTATCATTGGAGAAAAGCCTTGAATATGAAGCCCGTATCTTCTAAGCAAAGAGGTAATCGCCCTGATTGGTACGAGTACTACATCAATATAGCGATAGCCGTGAGAGATAGAGCTAATTGTCACGGTTCAAAAATAGGATCTATTTTAGTTTTGGACAATCGGATATTAACCACAGGTTACAATGGAACTCCCCAAGATATGCAAAATTGTGACGAGGGTGGTTGTGATCGGTGTGCTGATCGTCAAACCTACTCATCAGGAGAGGCTTATGATTTATGCATCTGTGTTCATGCCGAACAAAACACTTTATTAAGTGCAGCAAGATTTGGAATATCAGTTGAAGGGGCTGATTTATACACGACATTACAGCCCTGCTTTGGCTGTACTAAGGAATTGTTACAGGCAAAAATAAATGCGGTTTATTATTTGCATGATTGGAAGCCATCATCATCATCTTTGGTATCAGTTTTGAAGAAATTACACGGACGTTTTCCTGGCGGAATGAAAAAGATAGAAGCCGATGATCCAAAACAAGAATGGGCAAGATCAATTAATTAAGTAAAAAGCTTTACAATAAATTGCCACCAGTCGACCACCACATCTATAGCTCGAAATTTATCTAAAAATTTCCACCAATGCAGGACATATTCCTGGAGTTCTTTAAGTGCAATTATGGGGATCAACCACATAAATGAACGGTGCCATGTTAGCGTGTAATTAGGTTTAAAATATCTAGCCGCAGCTACAAATATAAACCAAGTTTCGAATACATTTGGGAAAAATAATAATAATCCGCGCCACCCTATTAGCTCAAACAAGACTACACCGATAATCCGATAAACGAAAAGAACTATTGATATTAACCTGGGGGGCCCTGTCCACCTGATCGAGGCTATTAGAAAGGTGGCCATATATATCAGGTCAACCCATTTGTCGAAGGCCTGGTAGTTTCTTATGCCTCCAAAACTCAATAGGTTCATCATGAACAAATCTGAGAAATCGACGAGGATTGCTAAGATTGCACCAAATAAGGCCCATTTGAGTACTGGCAGAGAGCCAAGAATACGTACGAGGCCAATTATGATCTCTTCAAAAGTCATTTCACTCGATAAAATCTGGTAAGAATTTTAATACTTTTGAAGTTTACTAATTATTAACTAGATTGTCTTTTCAGCTCGCAGTCATAGGTTATTTTGTAACAACAGATTGATTGATCCAAAAAGGATCTGATTGATTAGAGTTATCGACGGCCCAAATTAAAATTCGAAAAGCTAGCTCAAATTCATATCTAATACGATCTAGTCGATCAGTCGCATCAAATTGATTTTCCATGTTTAATGGTACGTTCTCGATCCTTAATATTTCTTTGCCTTGCCTTAGTGTTACTTTTAGTAATCCAAGTTGCTCGTCCGTGTGAACAGAAATTTTAGTGGGAGGCGCATCTACAGTGTTTAATGTTAGGGACACTCCAGAGTGCTGTGCAGAAGCATCTAAATGTCTTAATACAGAGTCAAGATGCCCTTCTGCAGCAGCAATTCTGCCCTGTTCGATTAATTTAAGCATCTCTTCGCCTCGCGTGGATGCTAGTCGGGCATGAGTCTGTGCTATTTCAGCGTCAGATCGTGTTACTGCCAGTAAGACGTTTTCTTTTGTCCGTTTTATCCAATAGTTACTATCACCAGGGATTGCGTTTTCGGAATAAACTGCTGCGATACTACCAACCCCTAAAACCAGCACAGCGAAAAACACGAGCGCTGCCATTGGCATTGCAATCGGCCTGAAAATTTTGCCTGTAAAAGGGATCGGAAATCCTGAGGATTCATCAGCTTTAGTTGCCGCAGCTAAAAAGCGTGCCTTTGTAGCCTGTTTGGAAGTCTCTCTGACTTCATAAGAGTTCACTGCGTTAATTGAAATAGCCACTGCTTCTAATAGAGGCGCAATGTCATTCCGCTTCGATTCGTATAGTTTTAGGCAGTCTTCTATGCTATGACCGTCATGCATAAGTGCTATGCAGTGGTTTACTATTTCATCCAGTTTTTCGGTTATAAAAATTGATTTTATAAAGGTCAATAATTTTACTGGAGAATACCAAGCCTGTGTGATTGGTCCAGTAATATTATTGACAGGGACCACCTGCTTGATTGCAGATTTAAAACGACGCCTTGCATCTATTTTGACATTCTTATTTGGAGCAAGGGATTGGGCGGTCAAAATTGCTATTTGAGCAGCCTTTAGTAAAGGCAACAGTTGGATTCTTTGCGAATCGTACAACTTTGCACAATCGTCTACGCTATGACCTTGATGCATGAGCTCTATGCAATGATTAAATATTTCATCGAGGCCTCTGTTAATGTTAAATGATTTCATGATTTAGACTAATTGCTCAGCGAAAATTTGATTTGGCTGAAGAAGGACACGTAATTTTTTTACAGCCGAGTGTTGTAGAGCTTTGACAGAGTTCTCATTACGGTTTACCGCTTCAGCTGTTTCTTTAATGCTAAGGCCACCGGCAAATCGAAGATTTAAAACTTCACGTTGCAGGTCAGTTAGATTTTCCATAGCTTGGTTAACTTCTCGCATAGCTAATTTAGTTTCAACATAAGTGTCTAAAGTTGACTGAGATTCCCCAACAGTAGTCAATATAGTGTCTAGTGGAACATTTTTATCGCGGCCTCGTTTTCTATAGTGATCAATAACTCGATTGTGGGCTATTCGAAAAAGCCAAGACGAAAATGGATGGCCTTGAGGCTTAAATTTTCTAATGGACTCTAACATTCTGAGGAAAACATCCTCGGTTAAATCTTCTGCAATTAGTGAATCACTTGTTTTGAAAGCAATATATCGAAAAATTTGATCATAAAAATGGTCATACAGTGCCTCGAAAGCAGACGATTCTCCTTTTTGGGCAAGCACTACATATCGATCTATCTGATCTTTATTTAGTTTTTTTTCCCTATTCACGTGTATGGCACCTTCTCTACTCAATTATAAAACGCTTTATATACACAATTCGTTAGTTTTTGGTTGGTAGTTATATAAAAAAGGACCTGCATAGTTAATTCAAACAGTGTGAATTCAGCAGTTAATTAATTGATTTCTAGGTTCATTAATAGGGCATCTTCAGTTTTATTGACATAATAATTTTTTCGTCGACCGCAAATTTCGAAACCGAACCTACTGTAAAGATTGATTGCCGGCTTGTTTGAAGCGCGGACTTCAAGAGTAATTAGTTTTGATTTGACCGAGCATGCAACTTCGATTAGAGAGGTTAATAGCAATCGGCCGATTCCACGACGGTGGAATTGTTCCTCAACTATAAAGTCAACTATTTGGATTTCATCTGCCACATTCCAGCCACCGATAAAACCTGAAACATTGTTAGTATTAGTCTTACATTGACATAAATAGTCATTTAATTTAATCGTTCTATCTATTTGATCCGAGCAATGCTCAAAATATGCTACAAGATATATGGAGTTAGATTTACGAATTTCCCGTGCAAAATCAGTGCATGACTGAGATGATGGAAAGGTATTTCTCTGGATGTTTAAACAGGCGCCTTGATCAGATATGTTGAAATTCCTAACACGATTAACAGTGAGTGGGGTTTTTGGAATTTTGGTTGGGTTGGGCATAATTTTCAGTCGATCTTTTTTAGGGTGCCCAAACAAAGATTATTAGGGGGATAGATACTGCGATTACTACTAGTGACAATGGTAGACCTACCCGCCAATAATCTGTGAATTTGTATCCTCCGGGTCCCATTACTAAGGTGCTAGACTGGTGACCAATTGGGGTGAGAAATGCAGCTGATGCTCCCACAGCAACCGCCATAAGGAACGGGTCAATACTTACACCCATGCCAACAGCTACATCTATTGCTATAGGAGCCATAATAACCGCTGCAGCTGTGTTATTTACAACACCAGACAAGATCATCGTTGCGCTCAGTATGATTAGTAAAGTGAGCGCAAGCGAACCGTGTGCGCCAATTGAATTTATTGCATCCGCAATAGTTAACGAGCCGCCGGTACTTACTAATGCACCTTCGATCGGTATCATAGCTGCTAACAATACAATAACAGGCCAGTTAACGCTGTCATATGCTTCACGTAAACTAACACTACCTACAATAATCATCAGGAAGGCTGCACTAACGAAAGCAATCTGGATTGAGATGACGTTTGTTGCTGCAAGTATAATCGCTACGGCGAATATTGATATTACTAACGGAGTCTGCTGTTTGGGCCGATTAAGTTGTATGTCTCTGCCCACTAATGGTAGAACTCCCATTGAACCAAGACCTTCCCTAACTGAGCCCGGGTTTCCCTGTACCAGCAAAACATCTCCAATTGCCAATCTCAAGGTGCTTAGTCGCTCTTGTATATGTTCACCTTGCCTTGATACAGCCAGTAGATTAATACCATATCTTTTTAGCATATCGATTCCCGAAGGAGTTCGTCCCTCGAGTTCAGAGTTTGGAGCGATTACTGCCTCGGTAGTAATTAAATCTCCTTTGTTGCTCGACCATGTTACTGAACCATCACCTCCGGCAATCTGGAATCCTGTAACTGATAAAAGTTCTTGCAGATCTTCTGGATCAGCCTCAATTATTAATATGTCTCCCGCGAGTATTGTTTGCAAAGTTGAAGGGGCGTCGTACCTAGTTTCGTTACGAATTATTCCAACTATATCGAAATCTGCATCCATCGAATTTTTTATTTCTCCTAAAATACTTCCTGCCATAGTCGCATCAGCCGGCACAAGGATCTCAGTCACATATTCCTGGATGCTGAAAGCGTCTAGGGCTCCGGAAGGGGAAGTTCTGGAAGGTATGAGCCTCCATCCGATTAATACTATGAATACAAATCCGGCTGCTGCAACACCTAACCCCACTGGAGAAAATTCGAACATGCCGAATGGCGGGGCATTGCCCATGTCGTTTCTTATTGTCGCGATTACCATGTTTGGAGGAGTTCCAATTGCAGTAATAAGGCCTCCCAGCAGCGACCCAAAAGCTAACGGCATTAACAAAAAAGACGGAGATCTGCCTGTACGCCTCGCTGTTTCGATTGCCACGGGCATCATGAGCACCAAGGCTCCTACATTATTCATGAATGCCGACAGTAAAACAGTTAGGCCGGTTAGGGCGGTAAGTTGAATGAGTTTTCCGGGCCCAAGGCTGGAAAGAAGGCGATTAATGGAGTCAGCAACTCCTGCGTTTGCGAGGCTTCTACCGATTATCAAGACAGAAGCAACTGTTATCACTGCCGGATGTGCGAATCCAGTAAATGCTTCCCTTGGAGGAACTATATCTGCTAGAACTAAAATTAAAAGCGTAAATAGGGCGACTAGATCAAATCGCCATCTACCCCATATAAAAAGCACAAATGCCATCGCGACAACCGCAAAAACGATTTCTTGTTGGTGATTTGAACCAAACATTCAGGTTCACTTGTGCAGGAATTTAAGCTTGACTGTTCCATAATAAAAAAATTAAAAATATATTTTAGCGGTAAATAGTATTGAGTTGCTATACGACTGAGAGCATCAGATCTCTTATTCTGTACAATAATAATAAGAACTTGTATGAATTTTGCTTGAGAATGCCCCTATGTTCCATGCCCGATTCTCCGTATCTCAGGCTAGATCACAGTCTAGCAACTCAACTATTGTCTATTTATGATAACTTTAATAAAGAAGTAAATTTATCGGCATCAATAGGTTGATGCCTAACTAATCCTAGATGCATGGAGCAGATTAATGGCCGACAGCCTGAGCATTAATGACACTAGAACGGGCAACAAACATGAATTAAGTTTGTCTTATGGTACTCACGTGAATGCAGGTTCTGCAATATCGGCTAAAGATTTAAGGGAAATAAAGACCTCTGATGATGATTTTGGTGTACTAGTCCACGACCCTGGTTTCATGAATACATCTGCTTGTAAAAGCTCGATAACCTATATAGATGGGGACGCTGGAATCTTGCTGTATAGAGGATATCCAATCGAAGAGCTTGCAGCCAAGAGTACATACCTAGAGGTGGCGTACTTATTGCTCCACGGTGAACTGCCCAATGAGTCTGAGCTTAATATTTGGACCACAGATATTACTAATCACACTTTTCTTAACGAAAAAATCAAAAATTTTTTAGATGGATTTCGCTATGATGCACATCCGATGGGAATCCTTGTAAGCTCTCTAGCATCCCTTTCAACTTTTTATCCAAAATCTCGCAACGTACAAGATGAAGAAATTCGTGCAAGATCTATAAGGAGATTGATAGCCAAAATACCAACACTAGCAGCTTTCGCTTACAGGTACAGTGTAGGCTTGCCATATGCATATCCTGATAACGATTTAAGTTATTCAGCCAATTTCCTGAATATGATGTTCCGTGCTACTGAAACAAAGTATGATCCTGATCCTGTCTTAGAGAGAACTTTGGACATATTGTTAATATTACATGCTGATCATGAGCAAAACTGCAGCACTAGTGCTATGAGGGCCGTGGGCAGCTCCGATGCGGATCCTTATGTTTCAGTATCAGCTGCGACAGCAGGCTTGTATGGCCCGTTACATGGTGGAGCAAATGAACGAGTTCTAGAAATGTTAGCGGAAATTGGATCCGTCAAAAATATCGCAAGTTATATAGAAAAAGTTAAACAAGGTGAGTTCAGATTGATGGGGTTCGGCCATCGAGTCTATAAAAATTTTGATCCTAGAGCGAATATATTAAAGAAACTTGCAGAGCAAGTTTTTGAAGTCACCGCCAAAAATGAACTTTTGGATATAGCAATTGAGCTTGAAAAAGTCGCCCTTAATGATGAATATTTTGTTAAACGTAAGCTTTATCCAAACGTGGATTTCTATTCAGGCATTATTTATCAAGCAATGGGAATTCCGGTAGAAATGTTTCCAGTTTTATTTGCTATTGCCCGTACTTCAGGCTGGTTATCACATTGGGACGAAATGCGAAAGGATCCGGAGTTAAAAATAGCCCGCCCGCGGCAGATCTACACGGGATATCCAAGAAGAGAGTATGTGCAAATAGGAACTAGGCACTAAACTTCGATGATTCGATTAGCCTAGAAACAGATTAAAAACATATTCTTATAGTAACCGGTAAACTCCTAGACACTTGTGTCGTTTTATGTGACATTATTATGTCATGACATTATGATGTCACTGGAGGAAGAATAATATGGAAGCTGTATTTTTTATACTTGTCGGTGGGGCGCTGTTTTCACAGTCATGGAACCTGCTAGGCCTTTTAGCTGAAGCTAGATCTTTAGGTATACTCGTCGCCGGTTTAGCACTGATGTCTTTGATAGCCCTCATAATTGATCCAATGGTTTTAGAATCAGAATTACATCATTCCCACTGGGTCACAAATAACGCTGTATTTAAAGGCATTATTATTCTCTGGGCAGTATATTTACTAGCCACTGGAGCGCAGAACTTTTTAGATTTAGAAGACCGCTCAATCGGTCTATTTGCTGGGTTTGTTAGTATTATTTCACTAGTTGCATTTCTATATTTTGTAGTTCGTCTTGCACCAGAAACTAACAAGTATGGCGAAGCTGTTTGGTTGTCAGTATCCGTCGGCACGCTCATCTTAGCGATAAACGCAGGATTATCTTTTTTCCACCAGGCGATACCGTTCCACGTTATCCGATTAGTATCTGGATGGTTTTTACTAGTTGGTGGCATAATTTTAGGGATCGTCGGGGTTTTGGTAGGTGTTGGCACAATAAGCCTTTAATTTTTTTGTTGTGATTATCTGTTAAATTTAACGGGTAATGACAATAAATTATGACCAAAAATTTGACTTAAGTTTTAAACATTAGTACAAAATAATGTTATAAACAGGGTTTTCTGCAACGAGAGAGGCAAACAATTGAAGAATTCTTTCGATGAAGCTGCAATGGAAGCAAGCATTAATCAGGAATTGACTGAAGGGCCAGGCAATACGGAGAGTAAGGTGTCGGGTCATGAAATTCTGGCTGGAATTAAAAAAGAATCAAAAGAGTTTCAGTGGGAAGGCACATTTGAGCAATACTTAGAGATGGTTATTGCCGATAGCTCCATTGTTAAGTTATCTCACGCACTAGTTAATGAATCCATAAAAGCGCCAGGTGTTCATCGAGATCTGAATGGTGAACCTCTATATAGGCTTTTCGATGAAAAGATGTTTGGCCTTGAGTCTGCTCTTGACAAGGTGGCTCGTTATTTTGAAGCTGCAGCCCAACGGCTGGAGGTCAGAAAAAGGATATTACTACTTTTGGGGCCACCGGCCAGTGGTAAATCTTCAATAATCGATATCATTAAGCGTGGCCTCGAAGATTACACCAAAACGGAATCGGGTTCTATTTATACTATCCAGGGTTGCCCAATGCAAGAGGACCCTCTTCATCTAGTCACTGGCAGTTCCAGGGCACAAATGCATGAAGATTATGGCATATATATTGAAGGTGAGCTGTGTTTTCATTGCAGATTTTTATTGGAGCATGACTACCAAGGTAATCCAGCAGAAATCCCAATTAGTAGGGTGACATTTTCTGAATCTAGGGCAAAAGGTATTGGTTACTATTTGGCAAACAACCCCAACCCTCCCGATCCATCGGTATTAGTTGGAAGTCACAATGAATCGAAACTTGATGGAGATCGGCAAGAAGTTGCAGCTCGGGCATTTAGACTCGACGGGGAGTTGAATGTTGCTAATCGGGGAATGATGGAATTCGTTGAAATTTTTAAGGCAGATCGTACTTTATTGACTACATTATTGTCTCTAGCTCAGGAACAGTTAATAAAAATGGAGAAATTCGGCTCTGTCTATGCAGACGAGGTCATTGTTGCACATTCTAATGAAGGTGATTTTAATACCTTTGCCACCGATCCATCATCTGAGGCGTTAAAAGATAGAATTATTGCAATAAAAATACCCTACAATTTGCGTGTCAGTGAAGAAGTGAAAATCTTACAAAAAATGATAGGACAAAGCACTGTTCACGATGTACACATTGCACCATTAACCTTACCGGTCGTTTCTATATTTGCCATACTTTCAAGATTGGAGTCACCAACAGCACAGGGTATGTCTCTATTGGATAAAGTTAAACTTTATGATGGCGGGCAAGTTGCAAATTTCACTCATAAAGATGTGTTAGATATGCAGAGACATCACCCAAATGAAGGAATGGGCGGCATTTCACCTCGATACATCCTCAACAGAATAGGTTCAGTTGCAAGTGCTGAAGCACGAATAGTAACACCATTGGCAGCATTAGACAGCATGTGGCATGGATTGAAGGAAAACATCAGTCTTGATGATGCAGACATACTAACCTATGTTGATTTTATTTCAGAGACAGTTAAAGAATATAACAGATTAGCGGTCAGGGAGTTGCAAATAGCATTTGAAGAATCTTTCCATACCAATGCCAACTCGCTATTTGAAAACTACTTAAAGAATATTGAAGCATATTGCACAAAAAAAGACGGCGATGATCGCTCACGTAAGGTTTTTTCGAATGAACGTGATATGCAAGAACTCGAGCGGGCTATTCGGATAACAGCTCGCTACAAAGATTCTTTTCGTCATGAGATAAATATAATTGTTTCCAGATGGAAAAAAAATAATGTAGATTATGATTATCGATCCGACCCGCGTTTGAAAGCGGCAATTGAAAACAGATTGTTGCCAGCTCCAAGGACACTAGAAAGAGCATTGGCAAAACCAAGATTTGCAAGGCAGAGGGTTGAGTGGAAGAGCAGGTACGATGGCATTCTTAATCGACTAGTCGAGAATTATGGATATACCAAAGAAACTGGCGAAGACTTAATGCAATATGCGGTGCATACAATAAAAAACCGTGCTGTAGTTAGAACACCAAGGAATGAGGGCATTGAGTGGCTGTGGCCATTGTATCCTCAACGCGACGAGTCTACTGATTAAGTTTGATTCATAGCAAGAAAACCTAATAAGAATGTTTAACCGATTATTTGAAAATTGAATTCGGGTTTTCTATTGAAGCCGACAATCGCTTCATAAATTCAGCAGCTATTGCTCCGTCCACTAACTGATGGTCGACTGTTAAATTAAATGTACAAACATCTCTGATGGCTATCTGGTTGTTTTCAACAACGGCTTTTTGTTTGGTTACCCCTACACCCAGAATAGCTGCTTGACCTCGATTTAATATGGGAGTAAATCCCTCAACCACACCTAAGACGCTAATAGTGAATGTTCCTCCTGAAACCTCATCCGGGCTAAGTTTGCCTGCAAGAGCCCTTTTATTTGCAGCAGAGGTTAGCTGAGCTAAGTCTGCCAGAGATAAGTTCATTACGTCTTTTATAACAGGTACTATTAATCCCTCTGGAAGAGCTACAGCGATTCCGATGTCCACTTTCTTGTACTCATAAATTTGATTATCGATTAGCATAGAGTTAAATATCGGAAGCTCGCTAATGATTTCACCACAGATTTTGGTATACACATGTGTGTTTGTTACAGCCGTTTTATTACTTTTAGACCATTTTTTTCGCTGAGATTGCAGCTCCGTTACAGGTATGTCCAGAGTAAACGTTAGTTGAGCTGTGGTTTGTAATGAGCTCAGCATATGAGCAGCGATACCTTGTCTCATTCCTGACATCTTGGTTACTTTGTCTGGAGAAGGCATACCAGAAACATCAATTTTTACTGGTGTTTTGCCGTCAGTTACAGGTGTGGCTTTGCTTGCTCCTGTTTCGCTATGAGCCCTTACGTCTGCTTCCACCACCCTGCCCCTGGGTCCTGTTGGTGTGACATTAGATAAATCGATTCCCAATTTAGCAGCCAATTTCCTTGCGCCTGGTGTGGAAGGTATAGCCTCACCCCGAACAGCTACTTTACCTGCAACAGGTTTGTTGTCAGTTGCTTGCGCGGAAACTTCAGACTCGTTTGCAGCAGAGGTATTTTGCGTAACTTCTGGTGGAGCTTCGCCTTCAGCGAGCAGATATCCCAACAGGCCATTTACCGGTATTATCGCACCTTCTGGCGCTATATGATGTAATTTTCCTGATGAAGTAGCTTCCAGTTCATAATTAAGTTTTTCAGTTTCTATTTCAAGTACGACTTCACCTTGGGCAATATCTTCACCTTGAGCTCGATTCCATTTTGATATCGTACCCTCAGTCATAACCATGCCGAGTTTGGGCATTACTATATCGGTAGCCATATTTTCCTCCGTTTTATTAAATATCGGCTTAACATTTAATTTTAATACTAAATCAATAATTTATAGTTTTGAAAGAGCATGAAACTCAATTTATAACTTCTAGGCATGCGTTGGTTACCATTTCAACACTTGGGAAATGTAATTGCTCAAGTACAGAAGAGTAAGGTATTGATGAATGAGGCGCAGTGACTCTTTTCGGCGGGGCATCAAGCAGATCAAATGCTTTTTCAGCAGATAGGGCAGCAAGCTCAGAGGCAACCGAACATTTTGGGTAATCTTCATCTACTATCACCACTTTACGCGTTTTGCTAATAGAGGAGAGAATAGTTTCTTCATCAAGAGGCGAGATAGATAGCAGATCGACTACTTCTGCTTCATAACCTTGTTTTGCAAGGCTTTCGGCAGCCTGAATACAAGTTCTTGTGGTAGTGCCAATCCCTATTAACGTGACGTCATCACCTGACCTTACAATCCTGGATTTACCGATAGGCAATTCATATGCATCTTCTGGGACGTGTTGGTCAAAATTAACACCCATTAGCCTAGTACTTTGGAAAACAACGACGGGATCATCGTCTTTCATGGCCGCAATTTGCAGCCCTTTAGCAGAATATGGGTCTGAAGGCACAACACATTTTAGTCCAGGAAAATGTGCAAAAATCGAGTATAAAGTTTCTGAATGTTGCGCTGCATTTCCTCCGGAAGCTGCTGTTTGCGCTTGAATAGTAATTGGTAAATTAACTTTCCCACCGAACATATAATGCATTTTAGCCATGTTATTGAAGATTTGATCACCACATACGCCGATAAATCCAACAAACATCATGTCAACTAAAGGCCGTAGACCAGCAGCAGCAGCACCGACTCCTGCACCCACGAAACCGGTCTCACTTATAGGGGTATCGAGAACTCTAGAAGTGCCGAATTCCTGAATAAGCCCCTTTGTCATTGAGAATGTGCCACCAAAATGGTCTATAAAACCCTCATCTGCTTTCCCGGCAGCACCAGCCACATCAATTCCCATTACGATTGTGGAATCATCTTCCCTCATACGTGTGCGTATACCCTCGTTAATAGCCTGGACAAATGTTAATGGACGATGTTCTTGATTCAATGTCTCGGTAATTACTCCAATATTGATAAAGCTGACTGTGCGATTTTTTCCGGTGAGGGAATATATTCCGCTTCTAGTACCGGACTATACGGAACAGAAGCATGAGGAGCGCATAAGCGAATTGGAGGTGAGTCTAAGAAGTCAAAGGCCTGTTCAGCAATCAATGCCGATAATTCAGAAGCCATGGAGCACATAGGATAATCTTCATCCACTATAACAACGTTTCGAGTTTTTTTAACTGAACTGAGAATAGCATCCTCATCTAAAGGTGATAGCGATAAAAGATCAATAACTTCTGCTGAAAATCCTTTTTGTTCCAATATTTCAGCAGCCTTTAAGCACTGTAAGGTCGTATAACTGATACCAATTAATGTCACATCAGTTCCTTCGCGAGGGCGGTCAGCTTTACCGATAGGAAATTCGTAGCTATCTTCAGGAACGTGTATACCTCCTCCTGCCCCGCCCATTAACAACTTATTGTTAAATACAATCACGGGGTCATTATCTCTAATTGCAGCTGTATGGAGTCCTTTTGCATTGTAAGGATTTGATGGAGCAACACATTTAAGGCCGGGGAAATGAACAAAAATCGAGTACAGAGTTTCCGAATGTTGTGCAGCTGATCCTACTCCTGCGCCAGTGGATGTAATTACTGTCAAAGGTAAATTAACTTTCCCTCCGAACATATAGTGCATTTTTGACATATTGTTAAAAATTTGATCACCACATACTCCTACAAACCCAACGAACATTAAATCAGCAATAGGCCTAAGCCCAGTGGCTGCAGCACCGACAGCTGCGCCCATGAATCCATTTTCTGAAATGGGTGTGTCTCTTACACGATCCGGCCCATATTTTGCTATTAAACCTCCAGTGAGTTTAAAAACTCCTCCCCAAGCATCCTCAAATTCATCCCTACCGGCTCCTCCAGCAACATCCTCACCCATAAGGATAACTGAAGGATCTCTTTCAAATTCCTGGTGGAATGATTCATTAACTGCCTGTGCGTATGTAAGTGCTCTTACTGGTGTGCTTACCATATCTTAATCTCCAATTTATTAAAGAATTACGGGTACTTTATATAAACATCGCTTAATAGTTCTGACGGATCTGGATAAGCGCTGTCTATGGCAAATTGAGTAGCTTTCTCAACTCTAGCTTTCGCATCATTGTCTATTTCTTCAAGCTGTTTTTTTGTAGCCGTTCCGTTGTCTAACAGAAACTGTTCCATCGCGATAATACAATCTTTATCTTCATAATATTTCTGTTCTTCCGGAGTTCGGTAACCCATAGGGTTGTCTGCGCCAAAATGACCGTGGTATCGGTATGTCATCGCCTCTATAAGAGTCGGACCATCCCCTTTCCTTGCCCTTTCAACGGCTTCGCCCGCGACTTCGTAAACCTCAATCACGTTTTGGCCATCCACAGTTACTCCAGGCATCCCATATCCTGCTGCACGGTTTGCTACTGATTGTCCTGCAACTGCGTATTCAAAAGGAGTAGATTCCGCATAACGGTTATTTTCGCATACAAATAATACGGGTAAGTTCCATATAGCAGCCAAGTTCATCGATTCATGCAATGATCCCTGACTGGATGCTCCATCACCGAAAAATACAACACTAACACTGTCTTTGCCCTGGACTTTCGCTGACAGGGCGCAGCCGGTTGCAACTGGTATATTTGATCCGACCACACCGTTTGCACCAAGCATACCTTTTGTTGCATCTGCAATGTGCATCGTTCCGCCTTTGCCTTTATTGGTACCGGTTGCTTTTCCGAGCAATTCTGCCATCATCTCATTGATATCAACGCCTTTTGCAATACAGTGATGATGGCTTCGATGGTTTCCTAAAACATAGTCATCGTCTCGTAGGTGAGCGCATATTCCGGTTGGAGTAGCCTCCTCGCCTATAGCAGAATGAGTTCCTAGGATTCTTCCTTGATCAGCTTCTCTTTTTGCCTGTTCCTCAAATCGTCTTATTAAAACGAGAGTTTCATACATCCACATTAGTTTATCTTTTGAGATTGATGATTGAGATTTAGCCACGACTCTACCTCCTAAAATATTAAGGATCTACTTTTTAATAGATAGATTAAAAGTTTCCTTACCTCGTAAAATTAATGGTGGCAGGATTATAGCAGTGTTTGGTCAACTTTACAGATTCAAGTTATAATCCTGCCAATACCCCTACCCTAATAAGGAGCCTTGGATGCGACGTATTCTAATTGCAGATCAGTTAATTGATGGATTTAACCAGAAACCTATAAAAAACGGAGTATTAATAGTTCAAGATGAAAAAATAGAGGCAGTCACTACAAGTGACCAGATTGGTAATAACCCAGAGGGTGAAATAATTAAAGTTCCCGGCGGCACGATTATGCCTGGTTTTATTGAGATGCATGCCCACATGCATTGCTCGGCAGAACCAGAAGCTTATGATCATGTCACTTCTGAGTCCAACCAAGAACTTTTGATGCGATCAGTAGAGGCTATGCGAGCAACTTTAATTTCTGGAGTAACAACCGTTAGGGATCTTGGAAGTAAAAACGAAATAGCTTTTGCAGTAAAAAAAGCAGTTCAAGAAAGAAAGATAAACGGACCCAGATTGCTTGTAACGGGCACGCCAATAACCACTACCGCAGGCCATTGCAACTTTTTTGGAACTGAAGCAGACACTGCTGAAAGTGTAATTTCAGCACTTAGACACCAGGTAAAATTAGGTGCTGACTACATAAAAATCATGTCTACTGGAGGGGTCTTTACTCCTCGGAGTAATGTTCTTGCTGCCCAATATACTACTGAGGTACTTAGATTGGCTGTAGAGGATGCAGACAGGATGGGAGTGAGAGTTGCTGCACATTGCCATGGCACGGAAGGCGTGGTTAATTGTGCCGAGGCAGGAATACATAACCTGATTCACGCCACTTGGCTTTCTGGAGATTCTGCTGAAAACTGGGATTATAGGCCAGAAATAGCAGATATGATTGCAGAAAAGGGACTTTGGGTAGACCCCACAATAGCAATAGCTACTATAAGAACTGAGAAAGGGATACCTTTTTCAGATGAAGAGATCCTTGCATCAGCTGTGTTA
Source organism: Chloroflexota bacterium (assembly GCA_002699485.1). GTDB lineage: Bacteria > Chloroflexota > Dehalococcoidia > Lucifugimonadales > UBA2962 > UBA2962. The sequence goes on from PAAV01000042.1 coordinate 34,099, forward strand.
AGCGATATGGAAGGTAGGTTTGAAATATTAAAAGACATGTGGGATCGAGGAGTAAAGTTTGTGGCAGGGCTGGATACTGGAATGTCTTATGTTGAGTTTGGTGATTTTGCATATACGCCCCAGACAATGGTTGAAGGAATGGGCGTATCAGAAATGGAAGCAATAATCTGTTCGACTTTGTCGTCAGCCCAGTGCTTAGGTATAGATGATATTACAGGCACGCTTGAGCCGAACAAGTCTGCTGATGTTTTGATTGTCGCAGGAGACCCCTTAAAAGATATTAAGAAGTTACACGATGTTGACACGATTATTAGCCAAGGCCATTTGATTAAACGAACAGGTAAGGTATTAATTTAGAACAATATAACTGCCTTGTTTGGTTAACCCTTTTTTACACCGAGTTCAGCTAGTATTTTTGCCAAAGTCTCTTTCTCTTTAGTATTTAGGTCTCTAAATGGCGGCCTAACGCTACCTGCATTAATTCCCACATATTCAGCAGCAGCCTTGAGGACGTTCGTGGCGTATCCTTCGAAACCTTCATCAACTAATCTCCAAAAAGTAGCTTGTCTGGAGTGGAATTTATCGGCCTCAGCATACTTTCCATCCTGTAATAGCTGCCAAAACTTTGCTTCACCTTCTGGCCAGAAAGCTGCTACTCCTGTGATATATGATTTGGCGCCATGTTGGTGTGCAAGACCAGCTGTGTGCCCGTAAGAATTATCGACAATTGCCAGCTTGTCTGAAAATCTGTCTAGGGTATCAACATAATCTTGAAACGAGGGTAGAAAACCTCTTTTTATGGATACTACGCTCTCAATCTTATCAATCAATTTTTCTGTAGTATGGCCATCTACGGTTCCTCCCTGATTTCTCCAGGATTGATCATAGATCATGAGTCCTATTTCAGTGTGTTTCGCGATTTCGGAGTACCAATGTATGACACCTTCTTGATCCATGCCATGGTAGTAGTATGGAGGTGGTACCATAGCCGTCTTAACTCCTTGATCAAGTGCCGCATTACACCGTTCGATTATTTCAAAGTGTGAACTTGAAGCAACTCCAGCGATAATTTCTATATCGCCGTTTGCTGCTTCTTGGGCAGCTGAGACTACATTGAGATGCTCCTCTCGCGAGAGCGTATTGTATTCTCCGGTACC
>PAAV01000043.1 GCA_002699485.1 Chloroflexota bacterium
ACTTAGATTTTTAAATTGCACAGGCAAGTTAAAAGTTTTTAATAAGGTTTCCTGTCTGATTAGATCATCACTACTCAATAAGTTTTTTCCTACAGAAATATGTCCTGCTGCCATCATGCCAATACTGACAGCTTCTCCATGAAGGTATGATGAATAGTTAGTAATGGATTCTATAGCGTGGCCAATTGTGTGTCCGTAATTAAGCAGAATCCGTTTTCCAAGTTTCTCAAATTCATCCTCTGAGACCCTTTCTGCCTTAATTGATATGCTGTGTTTTATTAATTTTGTTGTGACATCTAAGTCTAGCTTCTTCAAATTAGAAGCATTCTTCTCGAAGCTTTCTAGCAATGATTTATCCAGTGCTAGCCCATGTTTTAAACCTTCCGCCCATCCTTCAGTTAGGATTCGTTTTGGTAGTGTCTGAAGCGTATTGGTATCTACTAATACAAATTTAGGCTGATGAAAACTACCAACTAAGTTTTTACCTTGCATAAGGTCAACGCCTGTTTTCCCACCTATTGAAGAGTCCATCATGGCTAAGAGAGTTGTAGGAACATGTACAACGGGCAGTCCTCTAAGGTAGGTAGCTGCAACATAACCGGCTAAATCTCCCACAACACCACCACCAACAGCAACAATTACATGACTCCTCTCTGCTTTACGCTCCGCGAGCCATGTGTAAATCAATTCAACAGTCGATAGATTTTTATGCTCCTCTCCTGGTTCCATAGTAAAAGAATGCGATTCTATGCCACTTGATTCCATAGAGTTCTGAACTTCACGTGCGTACTTGTTCGCTCCTTGGTCTGTTATTACGTATCCCACAGATGGGTTAACTACTTTCTTTAATCTGATACCTAGTTGACCTAAGTTTCCTTGAGCCACCCATATAGGATATTTCCCATTTTTGGTATCAACCACACTCGAAAGTTCTTCAGGAGCAATTGTCGATATTTCTGTATCGTGAGATTGATTAATTAAGTGTATTGCTCTAACAAGTTCGCTCGCTGCAGTTTTTCCCGATAATTTATCGGTGTGTATTGTCCAGTCTGCTTGTGAATATAAATGTTGGCGATGTGTTTTAAGTTTTGAAACAGATTTTGCTGACAGATCGCCTTTAAGCATTGGACGAATTTCGGAAGAAACATCTTGTTTTAATCGATTAACAATCGTGTCTATACTCGCTTCCAAACATATTGTAATGCCGCTTTTTGCCATTAGGGTTTGGTTTCTTTCATCAGTTAAGATTCCGCCACCAGTTGATATTATCAAGTTATCATCAGCTACAACTTCCAAAAGTTTTTTGTGTTCTAGATCCCTGAAAGTTGCTTCACTTTGACTTGCGAAAACCTGGCTAATATCCAGTCCTAGATCGAAGCTAATCTCCTCGTCAATATCTATAAATCTCCAGCTTAAAAGTTTGGCAACTTGACGGCCCACAGTGGTTTTACCAGTCCCTGAAAAGCCTGTTAGAAACACAATATTTTTATTCATAATCCCAAAGCCTTTTGTGCAGCATCATACATAATCGTTTCAGGTGCATGTTTGTTTGTCCATAATTCGAAGGCCTCAACTCCTTGGTAAACAAGCATGTCTAGGCCTCCAATAGTTGGAGCCTTTTTAATTTTTGCAGCCTTAATCAAGGGAGTCTCGATAGGGTTATAGACTATATCATTTATCATAGCATTTCGCGGTATTAAATCTTCCGGGATTGGAGAATGCTCAGGGGCTGGTCCATTTTTCATTCCGATTGATGTAGTGTTCACTATAAGGTCTACATCGCTTAAAGGTTCAATTAGAGATTCTCTCTCTAATTTGATGGAATTTATTTTTGGGGCAATTGATTTTAATGTTTCAGCTAATTTATCTCCCCTAGCCACCGTTCTATTAGCTATCGTGAGCTGATCAATGTTCTCTTTTAATAACGAGTATGCGATAGCCTTAGCTGCCCCTCCAGCTCCAATCAGCAGCACTTTTTTACTTTGTGGGTTAAAACCATGTTTTGTTTTTAAAGCCCTGATAAAACCAGAACCGTCAGTGTTGTATCCAATAAGCTGGTTATTCTCGTTAACAATACAGTTTACAGCCCCTATAAGTTTTGCCGAGTCCGTTACTTTTCCAAGGAAATCTAGACATTTTTCTTTGTAAGGGATGGTAACCGAAGCTCCAAGGAAATTAGCATCCTGAATAGTTTTGAAGAATGAACTTAGTTCGTCTTCTTTTATCTCCCATCGATAGAAATCTGCTTTTATTTCATGATGATCTAATGCAGCTTGGTGGAATTCTGGAGAAATTGAATGAGAAAGTGGGTGCCCAATTATGCCTAATCGTTTCATGTCTACTCAAGCCTTATTTATTCGATCTAAATACCTTTGCAGAATTATCGCTGCTGCATAGGAATCCAAGGGTTTATTTTTATTTTTAGATTTTTGCCGATTGAAATTTAGTATATTTTCAGCCTCTTTAGAAGATAATCTTTCATCCTCGGCTTGCACAGGGATAGAGGTATTACCAGACAATAGCTTGGCGAACGTGGACGCTTTATTTGCTTGAGACCCTTTCTGGCCTGACATTAGTAGCGGGAGTCCAATTATTATTTTTTGCGCGTCACATTCTGTTGCAAATCTGACTACATTTTGGACGTCTGTATTTATATTTAAAGCTGGTATGGTTTTAACTGGACTGGCTATTAATCCTAAGGGATCACTTTTAGATAATCCAATGCGCTTATCTCCAAGGTCGACCCCAATAAAGACCCGAGAGATAGTATTCATATCTTTCTATTCCTTAATACTAGATTTGATTATTTCAGGCACTTTACGAAGTGCTTCATCTAATTTGTCAGCTAACTTACCTCCTGCTTGGGCAACGTCGGCTCGTCCGCCACCCCCCCCTTGCATAAGTTTTGCTGATTCTTTAGCAATGTTTGAAGCATCAAGTCCTTGTGAGATCAAGTCTTTTGTTACCATAGCCACTAATTGGGGTCGATCATTAATAACCGCACCGACCACAACTACGCCGCTACCTAATTTATCTCTCAGCCAGTCTCCAATATTTCTTAAAGTATCTTGGTCAGGTGCCTCGACTCTCTGTGACAACACTGATACGCCTGAAATAGTTTGTGTATCTTCTAGTAACTTTGCCACTGAGTTTAACGCTGACTTCCGTTCGGAGTCTTCAGTACGTTTCTTTAATTGATTGTTCTCTTCAACAAGTTTTTCTATACGCGATTCAATTTCATTTGAGGATGACTGTAATAATTGAGACACTTTCTCTTGTCGCTGCAAAATATCCCAGGCCATTCTTTCTGATTCTCGACCACTTACTGCTTCTAGTCTCCTGATTCCCGAACCAATACTTTGTTCGGACAAGATATACATTGACCCGATTTCGCCAGTTGACTTAACATGAGTCCCTCCACATACTTCAAAGCTGAAGGTTGCTCCGTTAGCTATTTCTACTAGTCTAACTTTTTGCTCGTATTTGTCTCCGAAAAAAGCTAGAGCTCCACGTTCGATAGCCTTAGTGTATTCATCTTCACTCGACTGCACTCTAGCATTGGCACGAATTTTTTCGTTAACTAGTTTTTGTACGAGTTTCATTTCTTTCAATGTAACCGCTTGTGGATGGGTAAAGTCAAATCGTAATTTATCGGATGCAACATATGAACCCGCCTGTCGCACATGAGTGCCAAGAACTTGTCGAAGAGCCGCATGAACCAGATGTGTACTAGTGTGGTTTCTAGCTGTATCCTCTCTTCGCACTGGGTGGACATAAGCGCCTACCTTTTCGCCTAAAGTGAAATTACCTTGCTTAACTTTACCGAAATGAACAATTAATCCAGGCATAACAGTTTGGGTGTCATTGATTTCAATTTCGCCGTTAGCTCCGGAAAGTTGTCCACCATCTCCAACTTGTCCACCACCCTCTGGATAGAAGGGTGTTTCTCTCATCACGATTTCTATCGATTCACCTTCTTTGACTTCAGACACATTTTCATCATTACAGAGTAAACCGACGATTACGGTGTCCGCCGCTAATTGCTTATATCCTAAAAATTGAGTCGATCCTACTGACAAGCTTTCATAGACTTTAATTTTGGATCTGTCGTCATCAAATTTACCTGAAGCTCTGCCTCGCTTTTTCTGACTTTCCATCTCTGTATTGAATGAATCAACATCAACAGGAACATCTTTCTCGCTTGCAATTTCTAATGTGATTTCTAGCGGGAATCCATATGTATCCCATAGCTTGAATGCCAATTCTCCCGATAAGTCGGTTTTGTTTTGGATTGCGGCTTCCAATGCCTCATCAAGTATCAAGTAGCCTTGTTGAAACACATTGGTAAATCGCTTTTCTTCAAGTGAAAGTACAGTTTTTATAAAGTTTTCATGAAGGTTTAGCTCTGGGTAAACAGATTTCATTTTATTGATCACGATCTCTGCTATGGGTCCAAAAAACCCTTCCTTTAATCCAAGAACTCTTCCGAACCTTATAGCTCTTCTAATAATCCTTCGAAGTACATATCCTCTATCTTCATTTCCTGGAACGACACCGTCTGCTATTAAAAATACTGAACTGCGTGCATGTTCTGATACGACCCGAAACGCTATATCAGTAGTATGATCGTCCCCATATTTTTTGCCAGACAGTTCGGATACTTTAGCTAGTATTGGATCGAAAAGATCAGTATCGTAAATATCTTTGGCATTTTGAAGAATTACAGTTAATCTTTCTAATCCCATTCCTGTATCAACGCTCGGAGCGGGTAGTGGGTCTCGAGTACCATCCAATTTATGATAGAACTGCATAAATACCAAATTCCAAAGCTCGACATATCTTTTGCATGTTTCATTTGAATTCGGCATATTATTGGTACAATTTGGTGCGCAATTTTTGTCGTTGCAGCTTAACTTAGGACCGAAGTCATAATGTAGTTCACTGCATGGTCCACAAGGACCTTCAGCACCGGCAGGTCCCCACCAGTTATCGGAATCACCAAAACGGAATATTTTATCCTTGGGAATTCCAGCATCTATCCAAAGTTTTTCTGCTTCATCATCAGTTGTATGTATTGTTATAGCGAATTTATCTTTTTCCAAACCCATTTTTTGAGAAAGGCAATCCAAGCCATGTTGTATGGCTTCTTTTTTAAAGTAATCGCCGATGCTAAAGTTGCCTAACATTTCAAAGAAAGTGAGGTGGGTAGAATCGCCTACTTCATCAATATCTACCGTGCGAAAAGACTTTTGAGAAGAAGTTAGTCTTGGATGTGGCGGATCTGATTCGCCAGAGAAATATGGTTTAAATTGAACCATTCCGGCTGTAGTCAAAAGCAGGGTAGGGTCCCCAACAGGTATTAATGAAGCACTTGCCATTCTCATATGGTCTTGTTCTTCAAAGTATGAAAGGAAAGATTCTCTTATTTCTTCGCTGGTGATCATTTTAAGTAAAACTGTTAAATTTGGCTGTAATACGCATAATCAATATATATTGCTTAAGTTTACTAGCAGTTTTGGACATTACATAAAGCAGGTTAATTATATGTGTTCGAATATCATGAAACAATTTATATTTTGACACAACTCATCGATCTTCAAGATTCTTGATTTTATTTAAGCGTCTTATGTATTTTTCCTCTGGTATAAAGGTTGCACCGAGAAATGAGATTGTAATTTCTCTAGCTAGTTCTATTCCGATCACCCTGGATCCAATGCACAGAACGTTCATATCGTCGTGTTCGACGCCTTGATGTGCTGAATATGTGTCATGACATACTGAAGCTCTTATATTTTTAACTTTATTTGCTGTTATGGCTGCGCCCACTCCACTTCCACATAACATAATGCCTTTCTTTGCTTCTCCTGATGCAACCGTTTCCGCAACAGCTTTAGCATAGTCTGGGTAATCGTCTAGAGGATCATTAACATGGGCGCCTACATCTAATACTTTATGATTTAAATCACCTATTAAGCTGGACAGCTCATCTTTTAAAGCGTATCCACCGTGATCTGCTCCAATAACTACTATCATCTTCATTCTCTTTCATATGCTAAATCTTACAAAAAGTTAAGTATTACAACTAATTTCAATACACATTGTAATTGATAAGTAGTTTATATTCTTGAAAAGCATGTGCAAATTAATTAGCAGAAAAAATAATACAGAGAATATTTGGAACAGTATTTGCATGAAAATAAGATTTCTAATGGAATCGTAAAGGCCAATTATTTGACTGTCGACTTCTGCAAAGCACTTGAAAATAAAAGGACTTCACAGATGTAAAGTTTATGAGCTAACGAAAACGTTTTTTAGAAGGTTTAATGTGTTACTGCGCGGTATATCCACCGTCAACTAATAACGAGGTGCCGGTAACAAAAGAAGATTCATCAGATGCTAAAAATAGAGCGCAGTAGGCAATTTCCTTTGGTTGAGCAAGCCTACCAATTGGATGTAGGTCAATAATTTTTTGTACAAGCTCGGCGTCTGAAGTTAATGCTTCTGTGAATGGGGTTTCAGCAAATCCTGGATTTAAACAGTTTACTCTAATGTTTTTTGCTGCTAAATCGACTGCTAAATTCTTGGTAAATAGTAAAACGCCGCCTTTTGAAGGATTGTAGGCTGAAAATCCATTACTCATGGAGGAATGATATGCAACTTCACCCATTATCGACGATAAATTGATAATAGATCCACTTCCATTTTCTTCCATTATTTTAACTACGTTTTTGCAAGTGAGATAAGTTCCTTTAAGGTTTACCTCAATAATTCGATCCCATACCTCTTCAGATGATTTGTTTGATAATGAGGGCAGTCTTGGATTTAATCCGGCGCTGTTAACAAGTATCGATATAGACCCAAATTTTTCAATCGCTTTGGAAAACGCCTTCTTGATATCTGAATCACGTGTTACATCTAATTGAATTCCTAACGAATCAATACCTGAAGCGCTAAGTTCTCGAGATGTGCTTAAAGCGGCATCTTTATCAATGTCAGCAACTATTATTTTTGCGCCATGTTCTCCAAAAAGAAATGCAGTAGCCTCTCCAATACCAGATGCACCTCCGGTAATGAACGCTACTTTATCTTTTAATCTTTCAGACATATCTTAATATCTCCTAAATACGGAGGATTTGTTGGATGATATAAATGGTTATCTGTAATCTGTATTTTAGATAAATAAATTAATCAGACACTTCAATAATCACTTCGATTTCTACAGGTATATTCCCTGGAAGATTTGCCATTCCAACTGCTGATCGAGCGTGTTTGCCACGGTCGCCAAACACTTCAGTCATTAGATCTGAGCAACCGTTTGCTACCTGTGGATGTTCGGTAAAATCTGCTGTGGAATTCACCATTGAGAGTAGTTTAACTACTCTTTTTACTTTGCTTAAGTCTCCACCTACAGCTTCTTTTATTCTTGCAAGCATGTTTATTCCAACGAGTCGCGCGGCCTCATACCCTTGTTCTGTGTCAAGATCTTGCCCAAGTTTACCGTTTGGAACAGAGCCATCCGGCCGGTTAGCTGGTCCCAGTCCTGAAAGGTATAAAAGATTACCTGTTCTAACACTTGGCACATAATTTGCAACAGGTGCCTGCGCATCCGGCAGAGTTATTCCTAATTTTGCTATTGTGTCATCTATATTTCCCATATCTACTCCTGATCGAATTTATTTATTTAAATTTACAAATAGTTCTTCTTATTATTCAAATGTTAATATTTTTGAAGGATTGTTGGTAACGATATTATCTATCTCTTCTTTCGAAAACCCTTTTTGCTTCATTCGAGGAATTATATTTTGCAAAATATGGTGGTATCCATGACCTCCGTATTTTACTAATCTATGCTTTGTGCAGATATCTTGTGCAACTAAAACCTTTTCTCCGAAACCCTCGTTCATTAGCAGCTGTATTTTTTCTAAACGTTGTTCATCGTTTGGCATATAAGAACCTGGCAATGGATAGTGAGACGATTCATTTCCAAACAAGTCATATTCCATATAGCATCCACTTTTTGCTATTTCGATAGTGGTGTCATCGCTAAAAACAGTCCTGTCTAAATGCCCCATAATAACTCTTTCCAAATTAGCACCAGCTTCAGCCAATACTTCTAAGATCTCGTTTGGCGCTGATTCGTCTCTTCCTGGATGAATCAAGATGGGCGCTCCGGTTTCATTCTGAGCAGTAGCGGCGGCTCTGAGGACTTTTCGTTCGTTATCTGTCAGAGGCCATGAACAACCGATTTCACCAATAATCCCGGCTTTTACATTGGTTTCATTTATTCCTTCTGTTAGCTCTTTTATTATTTGTTTTGCTAGATCATTTTCTGTTCTAGAACCCATGTCTTCTGGATGAACTTTATCTATATACCATCCAGCCCCCATGATGATATTTAAGTTGGTCGCTCTAGCTAGCCTTGAGAGAGCTAGAGGGTCTCTTCCTATGCCTATGGTGGTAGCATCCACAAGAGTCCCTCCACCCTCGCGCTTATAGTACATAGCTTCGTTGAGTGCAGTTTTCTCTTCAATTAACAGGAGATTGTCTAAATTAGATGTCCAGTTGTATCTAATCCATCCAAGGTTTTCCATGGACAATTTTTGATGTGCAAGAAATTTTTGGGAAGCCTCAGGCGGCTCTACGAACATAGTACTGAAATCAATTAACAGGTGTTCATGAGTCATTGTTGGACCCAGCGTTCTTGGGTCAACTGCACCAATAACTGTCTGTGCAAGTCCCGAAAGTTCTGATTTAGGCAATAGTTTTCTCCAGTTTCTCTACGTCTTTAATAGCGTTAAAGGGGAAAGGCTAGCAATGTAGATTAGTGTCGTCAATATTTCTGGTTAAAATTGAGTAATTAACTGATTGTTAATTTTTCTTATTGCCAAGTTTCATAGTTTGATCCACTATATCAAGGCCTATTGATTCACTCCATGCGGCAAGTAGTTGGGTAGTAATAGGTCCAGGCACCTGATCAGTAATTTGCCTTTTGTCTATTTTGCTAATCGGTATTAAGCAAAATGGTGTGGATGTGAAAAATGCCTCATCTGACGTATATAAATCGTAAGGCTGTAAATCTTCTTCAACGACATCAATTCCAAGGGCTAATGCGGTTTCAATAACAGCCTTTCTTGATACCCCTTGAAGGATAGCAGTATCTTTTGGGGTTTTAATTGTGCCATCTTTAACAATCATAACGTTTGATCCAACACTTTCAGAAATGTTTCCTTCCATATCCAACATAATGGGGAAAGCTTGAGGGTCAACATCTGTAGCCTCGATATCTGCCATCACATAGCTAAGCCTTGAGAAATGTTTGACCTTTGGATCTAACTGTTCAGAACTAAAACTTCTAGCTTTTGAAATTACTCCATGAGCACCTTCTAAATGCATTAGGCTGTAGAAGTTAAAATCAATTGGATCGATAAATATAGAAATGCTTGGCTTGGTATCGACATCTTTAAGTCTATATCCGACACCTCTAGTGATTATGGGCGAAATCATATAATCATCTTGCTTTGCTGAACGAAGAGGCTCGTTATGCTCAACAACTTCTAAAATCAAATCAGCTATTTTATTGATCGATATTCCTGGGTCAATTCTCACGTAGTTAAGTGACCGTTCAAAACGTTCCATATGATCATCGAGCCTGTAGACTTTGCCATCAAATGTTCTTAGGGTGTCATAGACTAGATCAGACAATTTGAACCCTCTATCTAACATACTGATTTTAGATTCACTCCTGGGGTAATATTCGCCGTCTAACCAAATTTCATATTCTTTTTGCATTATGACTTTGTCTCCACGACTATCTTGTCATTAACCTTTACGAAACCCGAATTAATTACTTTGGCAAGAATACCTCGTTGACCATTGATGGCTTTGCTGAGCCCGGGTTTTTGTAAATCCAGGTTTTTACAAGGAGCACAATCTCCTGTGACCTCTATTTTTACTGAATCGCCCAACATTAAAAGATCCCCCTGCGTTAAAGTATTTAAGATCAGACCTTTTGTCGTTACATTTTCACGCGTCACATCGGGATTGATTTCAAATATGTGTTGGGTTTCGCTATCCATTATCAGTACTTGGCGATTTTCTGATTTTCCAGCATGTGAATCCCCAGATATACCTAATCCTGCTATAAATTCGACTTCTGTTAGGCGAGATAAAGCGAATCCTTTTTTTGGACTTGTTTGTAGGCTAATAACTGTTCCTGAATTTATTTGACTCATTATCTAAAACCTCATACAGATTCAAAATTTATCAGCTATAAATCAATAAGTTTTGTATATGCTCAAAATCTGAATTAGTATTATAAGTGATATCAAAAAATTAATGTTTATATTTACAAACTACTCAACTACACAATGCGAGGCTTAATAAATGAGCGACGAGATTAAATTAGGACAAAACCAGTACACTTACAGGAATCTTGTAGATTGGGCTAAAACCCCCAGTGGGATTAGCTGGAATGAAGTGGCTGGTGTGGCAGTAGGCGCTGATGGCTTGATTTATGTTTTTGCTAGGGGAGATTATCCTGTCCTTATTTTTGATAAAGCAGGTAATTTTGTAAACACTTGGGGTCAAGGAATATTTACTAACCCACATGCTATAACCCCGGGTCCGGACAACACATTTTATTGTACGGACCATTTTGATCATACGATCCGATGGATGACCTCGGATGGCCAGATAAAAATGACTCTGGGCACAGCTGATAAGCCTTCATCTATACATGGAGGGAAGCCTTTTAATAAACCCACAGATGTGGCTGTCGATCAAAATACTGGTGACATTTTTATTAGTGATGGATATATGAATTCCGCTGTACATAGGTTTTCTCATGAGGGAGACCATATCTTAAGTTGGGGTGCCCCGGGTGTTGATCCGGGAGAATTTTCATTACCACATAATATAGCGATCGATACCGAAGGATATGTCTACGTAGCTGACCGAGAGAATCATAGGATTCAAGTTTTTGATCAAAACGGCGGCTTTCAGCATGAATATACTAATGTGCATCGACCTTGTGCTCTAAGAATTGGTCTTGATGGGTTAATGTATGTCGGCGAGCTTGGTTTCCAAGGTGTAGTTAGTCAGTTGGTGCCTAATATAGGTCCTAGGATTAGCATAATTGACCGTTCAGGAAAAAGGTTGTCAAAAGTAGGTGAAAACGGCTTTGGGACTCAACCTGGACAAATGATTGCTCCGCATGGCATAGCTATTGATCAAGACGGTAACATATATCTTGGAGAAGTTTCTAAAACTGCAGGAAATGCATGGCTTGATTCGATGGAAAATGTTGTTAGTTTTAGGAAGCTAGAGCTAATTGACTGAATGCTTAGGGTAGCGTTTCTTCCGGGAATTTATAAGAGTCGAGCGGAAGTATGAATGTTTCAACCACATCTGACTCCAGAATAAACACATCAGCTCGGTTGGTATTTTTAACATAATACGTACCATCATTATTATTTACGAATAACACCCTTTGAGTCGGTATTTGTGAACCATCTCTCGTTTTAACAAGGATAGATGCATCTGGTATGTCAAAGTTAATTGCATCAATTTGTTCTTTTGAAGCGAAGTCGGAACCAACCAGCCCATTAACAGCTCTGAGCAAGGTTTCTGAAGGATATGGATTTGCGTATTCATTACCCTCTGGAAGTACAAGAAATGGGGTCCATACTCCATTGGTTTGACCGTTCAAATCGACACTAAAGAATTCGTTATTCTGCTTAGGATATCTGATTGTAACTAGAGTAATTTCTTCCCTTGCAATACTAACAATCACAGGATTTCGCCAGCTGTTTGGAGATGGGTTAAAAATATTTTCATATTGACAAGGAACAGTATATACATAATCGTTTCCAGCTCTTCTTATAAAACAATGCCGCATCTCAGATGACCAACCACTTCCAACTGTAAATTTCTCCTGCACTGATGCTCCCAGCATAAATATAACTTCTATTCCGGCTTGGTCATCAATAAGCATTTTCGTATGGCTATCAGGGTTTGTTGATATTAGCTGAGCTCCTTCAAATCTTGAAACCATTTCCCACATCCGATCTAAATATGGCTGAAAGGCAGTTTGTGAACCAGCCTCAGTGTTTATTGACCAATCATCACCTAGTCTACTTAATTTAGCTGTACCTTCAGTAGAATCCGGTCCGAATTCAGTTGTGCGTATAGTGATTCCATCAATAACATCGCTATGCAAAGGTAATAAACCAGTTAAAGTTTCATTATTGTTTCCAGTGGTGACTAATTTAACTATGACTCCAGCCACGCCCAATATAATTAGAGCTAATAAAACGTAACCAACTTCACGCCCTTTCATTGCGCATCCTCCCTGTCAGCCCAGATTCGTTGTGTGAATTGTCTTCGCCTTATAAATCGAATTCCGCCAACCAATATGAGGATGGCTGGAACACCAACTATATTTGCGTACTGGACAAAATTTTTCAGGGTGTCTGAGCTGAACAATAACGTACGAGATGTTATAACTTTAGACCTAATGCTAGCCAACGCCTCTTCTTGTGCAAGCCAGTCGACCCAATTTAAAGCTAATATCAAGTTGTTTTGGTATCGAGCAGCCACGTTATCAGTCAACCAGTCTGAATCTCCAACCACAACTAAACGGAACTGTTGGTCGCTTTGCGATTGGGAATTATAAGAGCTACCTTCAAGTCCGACTGCTAGTAATTGTTTAGAGGTGTCACTAGTACTGAAATCGTATTCTGTTAAATCTTGCTTAGGGCTAATGTCCTGATAATCCCAATTCAATAGACCAAAATCAGTTGTTTCAAGTAGTGGTATATATTGTTCCACATAAGGTATCTTGGGATTTTCTTGTAACTCGATTGAAGCAGCCCACGTTAAAGTTGCAGCTTCTCCAGATGCTCCGATTTTTGAAGCTGCTGTTTGAGCATTAATCCAGTAGGGGTAAGGTAGCAGAACATTCCCGCCTTGGGTGGTAAAAGATAAATTTCGATGAGATTCAGTATCTGTAACAATGTTTTCATGTACGAACGCGCCATAATCAAGAATAAAATCATTGAAATTATTTGGGTTGGGTCGGGCAATGAACCGCGCTGTATCCGTCACTGTACTGTCGATCAGCACGAGTGCTTTTCCGCCTTTAGATAGGAACTCATGAATTGATGCCTTTTCAGAGTCACTCACAGGCTCTGTTGGGCCCGCTATTACTATAATATCTAACCCAGACAAGTCCAGTTCGCCTTCGGTATTAACAGATATGTCAGTCAGGTTATATTGTTCCTCTAGCTGTAGAGAAAACCATTGAAATTGTGTTGCACGATCTTTTTCTCCATGCCCAGTCAAGAATCCAATAGTTTTCTTGTCTGTGCGAACCATTTTATTCGCTAATGTAGCGATCTGATATTCTAAACCGTCTACTGTGTCGAGAAATGGAATTATTTCTCTACTATTAGTGTAACTAACCGTTATCCCTAAGTAACCATCTTTGACCTGATATCCGTCCTGAGATTCTATGTTAAATTGTTGTTTAGGTATCCCTGCTAACATAGCGGCTTCAGCGGAAATATCATCTTTATCAGCGGTATGAGTAACCACTCTTACCATATCCGATTTTGCATCTAATCCTTCCAGAAAACCTTGAATCTCTCGAGTTGATCCTGCTATTTGTACTGGAGGATCACTCGATACATATAGATTTATAGTAAGTAAATCGTCTAGGTTTGTAACAAGATCTTCAGTTGCTGGGCTCAAAGTGTAAACTCTATCTTCAGTCATATCCCAGCGGCCAGCAATTGAATTTCCGAACCAGCCCGCTAGTATGCTCGCAATAACTAAACCTGCCACTCCAAGTCGAAGGTTTTTATAAAGTTGAGTTGAATGACTCAGTGTTCTGCTTCGCAAACTTAAGTATGTGCCTGAGAGGAATAGTGCTATTAATGCAATGAAATATATTACATCTCTAAGTGCGATTACCCCCTTAGCCATATTCCCGAAGTGGGTTAGAGGGCTAAGGTCTTGCATCAAAACAGCGACAGAAGACGGTACCGTCAGAGTTACAAATGACAGTCCAATAACTATTAAAACGATGTTGATAAATAGTGCCAGGATAAATGCAACAATTTGATTTCTAGTTAAACTAGAGCCGAACATCCCGATTGCTACTAAAGAACCAGCGAAAAAAATTGATCCAATATATTGTGCTGCTATCGCACCGGTATCCATATTTCCAGAAGTTTCAAGAAGTAGAGGTATGCCAATTGTAAGAATGATTCCAGTTGTGACAAATGTAAGGCCTGAAGCGAACTTGGAACCAAGTACGGTCCAACTGCGCAAAGGCTGTGTTAATAGTAATTCCATGGTTCCATCTCTGAACTCTTCTGCAAATAAGCGCATAGTCGCAGCTGGTATAAAGATTGCCAAAATAAATGGTAGGGCATCAAAAAGAGCTCTTAGGGAAGCATCTTGGCTCCCTGCAGCTAGAGCGGTACGGAAAAACAACCAGGAAATCACCCCTACGAAAATTACAAGTAAAACGTATCCAGTTGGCTGGTCATAATATCCCTTGAGGTCCTTACGGAATAGAGCTAAGAATGTGTTCATCAGTTAGCCCTCATCTACCTCTGATGATATCTGACTATCATCGCTTGTAGCTGAGCTTGTGTCCTGAGTTAACGCCTGAAATACATCTTGAAGCTTTAACTCTGATTCCCGTAACTCCCATAAAACCCAATTTTGATCCTTTGCCATTCTAAATATATCTGGCCTAGGGTCATCTTCGCCATCAAAAGTTAACAAAAACCGCTTCCGGTCTCCAATTCCATCTTCACGTTCTAAATCAGTGATGTCTTTAAGTTTTCTCAATGATTTCTCCACTGATCTGCCTTGCACCTCTACAACAACTGATTGAGAACTTCTGACACGTCGTGAGATAGTGCTCACTGGATCATCGGCAATAAGTTTCCCACGATTTATTACCAGAAGACGATCGCAAGTTCCTTCAATTTCACCTAACACATGTGTGCTAAGTAAAACAGTTCTATCTTTACCTAAAGATCTAATAAGATCGCGCATCGATATTCGTTGATTAGGATCTAACCCTTCGGTAGGTTCGTCCATAATTAAAATTTCAGGTTTATGCAATATCGCTCCGGCAAGACCAGTTCTCTGCTTATACCCTTTAGACAGAAAACTTACAGGAAGATAATAAACCTCGGTTAATCTAACTTCCTCAACAGCCATTTCAATATTTCGTTTTTTTTCTTTTCCGTTTAATCCTCTTAGCTCAGCAACAAAACTTAAGTATTCATGGACTAATAAATCGCCGTAGAGAGGGTTGTTTTCAGGCAGGTAACCAATCTTTCTTCTGGTTTCGATATCGGATTCCTGCGTGTCTATTCCTGATATTTTTACTTTACCAATATCAGGAGTGTAGTATGAAGTCAGCATTCTCATGGTAGTTGTTTTGCCAGCACCATTTGGCCCCAGAAATCCGACAACTTCACCTTTTTTAATCTGGAAAGAAATGTCATCTACCGCTTTTCTGTTCCCGAAAATTTTCGAAGCATGATCAGCCTCAATTGTAAGAAGGCTATTTGGGTTTTCGTTACTGACGTGTTGTGACGTGTTCATAGATTTTTTTAAGTTTTATTTTTTATAAGTGAAAACTTAGAATCCCATACCGCCAGGCATACCAGGCATACCACCAGGCATACCACCAGGCATACCACCAGGCATACCACCAGGCATACCACCAGGCATAC
>PAAV01000044.1 GCA_002699485.1 Chloroflexota bacterium
CTCACCGCCTTGGTGGTAACATCAAGGGCAGGGCAAACCCCATTCGAAGCAAGGCCAAGCAGAGGACCTGAATTTATTTGGGTAAAAAGAGAGCTTGAACTCTACTCGGGTCGGCCGCACGATCTAGTTGGCAACAACTAGGCTAGATAGATAATCATCGCTTGCCATTTATGGAGGAAGAAGTCTAAGGACGTAAACTCTCATGTATGGCTTGTACAGAACTCGGCTTATAGGCCATCTTGTGACCTTTTCTAATTTAGTTGACTAAATTCTTAAGTTCTTAACTTAAAAAACTTGATAAACTGAGTAAGGTTAATTGTCTCAAAGTAAACGGCTTTAAAATGTAGGAGCGTAGCTCAGTCCGGTAGAGCAATGGTCTCCAAAACCATCGGTCGCGGGTTCGAATCCTGCCGCTCCTGCCAATAATTATTATTAACTTATATAAATTTCAGGTAGGAATTAATAGGCATGCAACTAAAAGGTAAGGTAGCAATTGTAACTGGTGCTGGGCAAGGGATTGGTAGGGCAATAGCACTTGATCTAGCATCAAATGGTGCAACTGTATTTGTAACGGATTTAGATTATAAATCGGCACAAAACACTAGCTCATTAATAGAAACTAATAATGAATGCATGCAGGTCGATGTAGCTAACCTGGATGACGTGCAAAAAATGATCGATACTTGCTTACAAAATTTCAGTAAATTGGATATCTTAGTCAATAATGCTGGAGTAACACGATTTGTCGATATTATGGGTGTGACTGTAGAAGATTGGGATTTAATGCATGCAGTCAATGCCAGAGGAACATTTTTCGCAATGCAATTTGCAGCTAAGAAGATGATAGAGGCTAAAGTAAGAGGCAACATAATTAATATTGCCTCTATAGCTGGTAAAGGATGGCATGGTAGTTCTAACGCAGCATATGCTGCAAGCAAAGGTGCAATTATTGCTATGACGACTCTTGCAGCGCAGCAGTTAGGCAGCTATGGAATCCGTGTAAATGCGGTTTGCCCCGGCACAACTCAAACTGGGTTATTAGACAGAATTGTTGACTCTATTGCTGAATCAAAGGGAGTTAAATCGTCAGAAGTGCGTAAATCGCCTTCAAGACTTAGCCCTACTGGTAGAGATTCAACCCCAGAAGACATAGCGTCCATGGTTACTTTTTTGGCTGGGCCTGGGGCATCGAATATTACCGGTCAGGCCATAAATGTTGATGGCGGCTTAATTAGTCATTGACTCGATTTAACAATAATTAAATTTGAGGTCCAGGGAAAGTTTCCAAGTTTTTTTCTAACTCAAGAGCGATGGCAATCACTTTTTCTTCACACCAAGGTTTAGATATTATTTGGATCCCAACTGGTAAACCTTCTTTTGACGTACCGCCTCTCATTACCAAAGCTGGCCATCCCGCTAGGTTGTAAGCATGGCTGTAGCTACCGTTTTCTGGAAACCCGTCATAACCATGTCCGTGTAAAGCAGCTGGCACAGGCGCCGCAGGTCCAATCATGACGTCTGTATTGGTACTTATCATGAATTGAAGCAACTTACTTCGATATTCTTCAAGTTCAACCAACATGTCCAAGAAATCGGGTAAGTATGCTGGGTTCTTAGACATCATATTGATTCTGGACAAAAGGTTTGGATCCATCGCATTTGAGCCAGCATTTTTTAAGATAGCCCTCGCTGTCTCCCCTGCATCTGCTCCCATTATCTGAGAATGTAGTGAAGCGGACATTTTAAGCGCTTCTGGGGTTCTTTGTTCTATAGACTTCACTTTTGTTTCTAGTATTTTAGCTGCGTTTTTAACTGCATTTTGAATCTCATCAATAGGTGTGGCAAGCCCATTGTCCGTATGGAAAGTTATATTGAGTTCTGGCAATTTAACTTCAGATGGATCCTTTAAAGGAATTGGCATTACTGTCGGGTCTATGCCGTCGGGTCCGCTTAGCATTGGCAAAGTTAATGCTATGTCCTCAACCGAACGAGCCATTGGGCCTATTTGTGTTACCAGACTAAATATTCCAGAAAATGCTGGCCAGTGTCCCGTTCGGGCTGTTCTGCCGGTAGTTGGCTTCATGCCAACTATACCGCAACAGTGGGCAGGCCACCTGATGCTTCCTCCAGCATCACTGCCAATACCAAATGGTGATCCTCCAGCTGCAATTATGGATGCTTCACCTCCGCTACTGCCCCCAGGGGTCCTTTCAACATCAAAAGGATTGTTGGCTTTTCCGTATACAAGATTAGAACTCTCGAACCCCATGCTAATTTCGGGCAAGTTTGTTTTGCCTAATATAATTGCACCGGCTTGTTTCAATCTTTTTACTGCTATGGCATCTGTCTCGGGGACATAATCTTTTCTTCCCAGAGTGCCTCCTGTGGATACCACGCCAGCAACCTCAAATGCATCTTTGATGGTAATTGGCACGCCGTGTAATGGAGGTAATGATTTAGATTTGTGTGTTAATGAATCCGCTTCACGCGCAGATTTTAATGCTGATTTCTCAGTCAGCACTACAACAGCATTTAATTTAGGATTAACTTTTTTAATCCTAGATATATGAGCTTTGACTACTTCTTCAGATGAAGCAACATTACTTCTTATTAATTCAGCAAGTTTGGACGCACTATATGTGGTTAAATCACGCGTATCGTTCATATTTCAGGTCGCCATCGACGTATGTTTGTTGAACAGTTATATTCATTATCGAATCTGGGCTAACGGCTGTGGGGTTATGGCTAAGCACTACCATGTCTGCCCGTTTACCAACTTCGATAGAGCCAACCTCGTGGTCCCTATGAATCGCATATGCCGATCCATTTGTATATTGTCGTAAAGTTTCTTCAGCAGAGATTGCCTGTTCCGGAGCGATAATATTACCGGCAGCAGTTTTTCGGGTGGCTAAGACTGAAATCCCAATCATTGGGTTAAGTGGAGCGCATGGGAAATCTGAACCAGCAGCAATCGTAGCTCCTGAGTCTACCATTACACGGTATGGGTCCGCCGGCAGGTCTATACCAAATTCATCAACAACTCCTTGGAACATGTCGCCTATGCTATAAAGGAAAGGAGGCTGTGCTGAGATTACTATTGGCATACTTGCCGCACGCTTTATCTGGTCTTCCCTAGGAAAAGACAAGTGTTCGACTCTTAATCGCAGCTTGTCTGCTCCTGGTACTTCATTAATTGCTCTTTCAAATGAGTTCAATGTTTGGTCAATTGCTCTATCTCCAATGCTGTGGATTGCAACTTGGATACCCTTGCTTGTCGCTGAGAGTACTAATTCATCAACTTCTCCTTGTGTGTAATACATTTCTCCAGCAGGAGTTAGGTGTCCTGCAGCATCGCAGTGGTTCATTCCGTACATGGGATAAACTGGATCCATGAATAGCTTCATTGCTCCACCTCGTAACCTGTCGGACACATTGTCTTGGTCAAAAACACCTTTTGATGCTTGTTCAGGGATTTGGAAAAAACCATCTCCGCCTCTAAGTTGCTGGACAGCGATAGGAAGCTTACCTTTAGAGTCAGCTATTCTGTAAACGTCAGCACTATCATTCATTGTTAGTGCATCGCCAATACTGGTTATCCCATAGGCCAGATGGCGCATAGCATTTTGGTGTACTAAATCAGCTATACCGTCATCCCCATACTCTTCCATATGAGCTTTCATAGACATCCTATGAACGGGATCCATGGCTCTTTCCCATAAAAACCCATTAAGCTTTCCGTCATCCCCTTTTTGGATCCAGCCTTTATGAGGGTCTGGTGTTTCAGAATCTATTCCTGCAAGCTTGAGTGCGGCTGAGTTTGCGTAGCATGCATGATAAGAGAAATCCATAATGATTACGGGGTTATCGGGAGCTACCTCATCTAACTCACCCATAGTGATAATGGGCTCACCTGAAACCATAGCATTATATCCAAGACCCCAAATCCATTGACCGTTAGGTCTGCTCGATGCAGTCACCGCGACGGCATCTAATACAGATTGCTTTCCTAGTGGAGGCATCCGACAGTCAATGGAGACTGGCTCGAATGTTGTCATTGAAAAATGGTTATGTGGGTCTATAAAACCTGGTGTAATTGTTCGACCATTTAGATGAACCACTTTGGTGGATTCAGTTATATGGTTCCTAATTTCTGAGTTTGATCCAACTGCCACAAATTTACCATTTTTAACAGCTAATGCCTCAGCTCTTGAGCTTTGGTCATCCATTGTTAGGATTTGACCCTCTAGCATTACTAAATCCATGAATAATTCTCCTGATTTTAAAATTAATTTGGCAAAAAGTTGATCATTTTGGCCAGTATATATAAAGCAACCTAATAGGGTTGGAGTTTATTTCTGCCGACCTAATGAGTCAAGCTGTTTAGACTAATTCTGTAAGATAGCTTCTTAATTGATTCTTTCTAGCTTGTAGACAACGTCGGTATTGTTATATTTTTCATCAAACTCAGCAACTTTAGGCGAAGCCATAAGTTCTTGCATTTTATTGAAATCCACAACATTGGCGATGGTAATGACTTTACACCAGCCTTCTTTGTCAATTTTAATTTCAGCACTCTCAGTAGCATCTGTAATTCCCGGAAATTCAGCCCGAAGTTCAGTCATTACAGAATTAAAGTCCTCAAAAGTTCCTTCAAACGTTGATGTATAACAGATGTTCATTTAAGCTCTCCTATTAAAATATTCTTCGATTATGATATAAATTTGTAATGTTTTTTCTATGTTTAGTCAAATTTTGTATCCAAGATAGCCTAATAAATGAGTCTAGTTGAGGAAATTTATATTAAAATTAGTGTAGACGTTTAATTTAATCAACGTTTTCTCGTATGTCCGCTCGAGTAGTAGATTAGCATTCAGTTGTCTCCCTTCTTTCTTGAATCCGGTATATGTAGAAATTTTAAGGAGATAGTTTTGAGAATTTATGTAGGTAACTTATCATGGACCGCCGATGAGAACGAGTTAAGAGATGCATTTGCAGCTCATGGCGAAGTGACATCAGTACAAGTAATCACTGACAGAGAAACTGGCAGATCACGCGGATTCGCGTTTGTTGAGATGGCAAACGACGCAGAAGCTAAAGAAGCCATATCTGCTGTGGATAATAAAGAGATCGCAGGACGTCAGGTTAAAGTTAATGAGGCTAAGCCTCGTAACGAAAAACCCCGTTACTAATCACAAATAGAACGCAATAAAACAGCCCTCTAACATTCGACTTTTTATACGAGTTGAATGGGTTTACCTGAGGGCTGTTTTATTGCGTTAGTTAATATCTATTAGCTCAAACAAACTTTGCTTTATTTACTTTCTTAGCTACAATATTTAACACTGTAAGAGAGCTTTAATCTCTACTATTAGCACTTAATGCTAGCTGTCACACTACTTAACCTTTCATGATTTGAAGTTTTTTATTGTGATGCCGAGGTGGCGGAATTGGTAGACGCGCAGCGTTGAGGGCGCTGTGGCCGCAAGGCTGTGGGAGTTCGAGTCTCCCCCTCGGCACCAGCAGTTAGTAAGATATTCTGTGATAATAGGGACGGTATTAGTATTTAGGCGACGTAGCCAAGCGGTCTAAGGCGGGGGTCTGCAAAACCTCTATTCGGCGGTTCGAATCCGCCCGTCGCCTCCAAAATCTTTTACGACGTCCTGGATTTGTAAAATAGGTTCTTGCATTTTCATACCGAGTCAATCCTCTTAAGGAAATTAGCTCGGGCATAGATAGGAATTAGAGTGTCTCTAATTATTGTGTTCCGCCCAAGAAATATTTACCTATATCATCATCATTCAGCATGTTTTCAGCATCCGAAGTATGAACCACTTTTCCGTTAGAAAAAATGTATCCTCGATCTGACATTGCTAAAGATGCACGGGCATTTTGTTCCACTATTAGTACCGTGATCCCCATTTTTCGTAAGTCAGATATTTTTTCAATAATCATTTCTCTAAATTTTGGTGATAATGCAGCAGTCGGTTCATCAAACATGATAAAAGATGGGTTAGAAATTAGGACACGCGATATTGCAAGCATTTGCCTTTCACCACCTGATAAAGATTCGGCCAAATGGTAAGGTTTTTGCTTAATGTTAAGGAATATATCGTAAACCTGGCCAATCCTTTCATCTATCTCAATCTTGCTTAAATTTAGGCCTCCCATTTGTAGGTTTTCTTCTACAGTGAGTGAAGGAAAAACGTTATCTATTTGAGGCACGTAACCGATACCTTTTTTAACAAGAGAGTCTGCTCTGATTCCTGTGATATCCTCATTTTTATAAATGATGTCCCCTTGATACAGATTGGCAATTCCAAAAATAACCTTTATAAAAGTTGATTTTCCACACCCATTAGGCCCAATAATAGTTACGAATTCGCTTTTATATACTGTAAGATCGATTCCATTAAGAATTTGAACCGATCCATATCCACCAGATATATTTTTGACTTCTAATATCTTTTCCATACGATTTACTCCATTGAAGAACCTAAATACGCATCAATAACAGATTTGTTACTTCGAACTTCATCTGACGCTCCTTCCATTAATATTCTCCCCGAATCCATTACAATTATTCTATCCACGCCTAATCTAAGAATAAAATCCATATTGTGTTCTATTACTAGAATCGATATACCAGTTTCATTAACGAGAGTTCGTAGATTTTGAAATATTTTCTCCGCCAGAACACTTGCCACTCCTGCGACTGGTTCATCTAGAAGAAGAATTTTTGGAGATCCCATCAAAGCTCTTGCTATATCCACTAATTTACTTTGTCCGCCAGAAAGTTTACCTGCTAAATTATCGGCAACGTGAGCAATCTCCAACGATTCGAGTACTTGGTAGGCTCTTTCAATCCTTTCTGCTTCTTCTTTTCTTGAATTTGGCCTTAGTAGACTCAAGATTGGATTACTGGATAATTGATTATTAGGAGGTACAAGAATATTTTCAATAACAGTCATTTCTTTCCATAATCTAGTATGCTGAAACGTTCTTGTGATACCAAGGTTATTAATTTGATCTGGCCTAAGATCGTTCGTGCTTTTTCCCATAATTTCTATTTCACCTGATGTAGGGTCCAACAACCCGGATATACAATTAAAGGTGGTGGATTTCCCACATCCGTTAGGGCCGATTAAACCTACTAGTTCTCCCTCATTAATAGTAAATGAAATGTTATCAACAGCTCGGAGACCTCCAAAGTCATGAGTTAATTCTGATACATGAATTGCGGTACTACTCATTTTCACCTACTTTCCCTTTTCGTTTTGGTTTAAAGAGTATTTCAGGAAGTAATCCTTTAGGCGCAACTCTTAGAGCTACTATTATTACTAAGCCAATCAATGCTAACTTTAGATATGATAGCTCTAATATAACGGTTCCTTTAGGGAATGCTTCAATTATTGATCTTTCGGACCATATCAAACCACCCAGATCATATATTATCCAACCAAAAATCTTGTCTATGTAGGTAGTTAAAGAATGGAAAATCAAATCTGAGTTACTGCGAGAAACTACCAAAACGTTAAAAATGAACTCCACAAGTACTATTATGAATGCTCCAATAAACATCCCTTTGTTATTGCCTTTTCCTCCAACGATAAACACCGCCCATATTAGAAAAGTTGTACGTATGGGGCTCATAAAGTCGGGCCACACTGCTGTATTTAACCAAGCCCATAAAGCACCCCCTAATGCCGCAATAGCTGCACCAAGGGCTAGACTGGCAGCTTTATGCAAAAGTATGTTGTGCCCATGGTGCTGGCTTACTTCTTCGTCTTCTCTAATGGATTTTAGGATTCTACCCCAAGGCGAACTCAGTAATAAAGATATAATCCACCAGGTTAAAAAGCATAGGCTTATCGATAAAGTTGCAAGAAGTAAAACATAAGGGGCCTGACCAGGCAAACCGATGAAGCTTCCTACAGAGTCAGAAAAACCCGAATTCCACCAATCTTTGAATGGTAATTCGTAATTAGAAATGCCCATCGCAGACGTTACGGTTCCTGCTCTAAGCAAAGGTTCGGCTTGCAAGGAAATCCTCAATATCTCACCTAAAGAGATTGTTACGATAGCGAAGTAATCTGTTCTTAGGCGTGCAGTTGGATATGCGATTAACCAACCAATTATCGCAGCTAATAAAACTGCAAATATGGTAGCTTCGAGGGCACCCCATCCGTACCCATTGGTTTCTATTGGTGCTGACAAGATCCCCACTAAAACTGCACCTATCCCAGCGAAAAAAATCACCCCAAAATTTGTCATTCCTGTAAATCCAGAATGAATATTTAAGGAGAAACTGAGAAGGCTAAAAATACCTAGTAAAGCGACAATTCTTGCTATTTGCATCACTTTTGTATAGTAGGAGACACTGGGAAGAAGGATAGAGATAAGAATTAAGCCAAATAGTAGTACACCAAAAATAATCCATGATCCACGATTGGTTTCTTTGTCTATTTTTAATAGCTGTGGTGTGGGCCACTTAGCCATATTTAATACAATTTGTAAGTAACTGCCAATTCGATTTAATACCTCAAAGTAAAGTTCCAATATATAAGATTTGACTTGAATAATATAAATAAGAAACAGCCGGTGTGATTTTATTATCATCAATCTTTGTACGACTAAATTTATAGCTTGAGTTAAAAATCTTGAGAAGACCTCGAACAAATCGGTTACAAAGAATAAAGATTTACGCTTTTGTTTCTCTAAGTTCTTAAATCTACTTACATTCCATTTATGGAGGGCATTGCCCAACCCACTAGGCATCAATAAAAGCACTCCAATTAAAAATATAAAAGGCATTACTTCCGCAAACCCTCCTGCCGTAGGTCTATCAAGAGCATTACCCGCACCAATGAGTAAGGGTTCTGATATAGCTCTAACAATCCCAATAATGAAAGCTGCGAGGATTACACCAGGTATCGAAGTTATTGAACCCAGTACTATTACAGCAAATGCAGGTAACAATAAGGATAGGCCTAGTTCAGGGTTTACAGGCAGGATCGCGGCTAATAAAGCACCACCCAGCCCAGATATACCTGCCGATAAAAAGGAACTTGTAGAGTGTATATTTTCAACATTTATCCCGCTAGTAGAAGCCAAATCAGGGTTGTCTGAAACAGCTCTCATTTTCTTTCCAAGAATTGTTTTGTGCATAATAAACATTAATAAAGAAATCGCTATGAGAATTCCGACAACCAAGGCGATTTTTGAATAAGAGAAACCATAAGGGCCAACGTTACTAACAATATTAATAAAAGGTTCTTCCATTCTGCTACCTACAACCACATCAACCCTTTGTGTAGGCACTTCAACATTTGAGGATAATAAGCGCCAATCTTTATCCGGAATAAATCGAAAAGTTTTTGCTGAGAATCTCATGTACAAAATTGCTCTAATCAACATGGCAACTCCCAGGGATGTGATCATCAGCACCTGGGCAGAAGCAAATCTTTTTCGTAGTGGTTTGTAAACTGATTTATCAATGATCACCCCAATAAATCCGCAAATAACAAATGCTGAAATCGCTGATGCGACCAACAATCTATAATTTAGAATCCCATCGCTGGAAGCGTCAGATATAGGGAAAAACATATCTGACCACATCATGATTAAGGCGACGTAAGAACCGAGTAACATGATTTCTGCCTGAGCGAAATTGCCATATTTTTGTACTTTATATGTGAGTGCTAATCCCACTGCAACGGTCATGTATGCTGCCGACCAGTACAGGGCGCTAAGAGAAATCGATGACAAATTATAATAAAAAATTGTGGTGATCTCTTTGCCTTTAAGCAAAGTGTCTAGAGTGAATAAAGCTAGTAAGAAGAGAAAAACAGGGGTTGAAACCAATGCCAAAGCTTTAAATTTCCCGGTTGAACTTTTGACAGCCTTATTTACGATTACTATCCCAAATGCCATCATTTCTAATGACTGAAGGATCCAAAGAATATCACCTTTTGGGATACCACTCCATGAGAGGAAACCTGACCCAAATCTTAACCCTATATAACTATCAATAAACAGAAATAAAGAGAGGATTAACCAACTATGAGCAATATGAATTTTCCTGAAATTATTTGACAAAAATGCCATACTAAAATCCAAGATACTAACTGTAAAAATTAAGAACCAGGACCCGCCTAGTTTAGGCGGGCCATGATTCTTAACTCAAACTTCTAATTATTTATTGACTAGCTAGGCCACCGCTAGCAGTCCATACACGAGTACAAGTAAATGCAGGATCAAACTGACATACTTCATACCCAGTACCGGCTACGTCTCCATTGGAGTCAAAATTGTGAACTCCACTCGCTCCATCGTAATTAGATCCGACACTAGCAAGATCATCGCGAATGTCATCGCTACCTTCTACAGCAGCATGAGCAATGATGTTGACAGCATCATAGGTTTCGTGGGTGTATATTCCTTCAGCATCTCCTCCAGCGGCACTATAAGCCGAATTGAAAGTTGATTGAGCTGAGGATTCAGCACCTGGTCGAGGCTTGGTTGCGATTACTCCTGCTACTGCAGCAGCATCAGTGAAAGCACTAGCAAACGCTGCGTCTGCAATTCCATCGGCCCCGTAGATAGTTCCTCCAAAACCTTGACCCTTCAAGGCTTCGATGATTGCTGCGCCATCAGTAGCGTATGAAACCAGAACAGCTGAATCACATCCAGCATCAATAACCGATTGGGCTATAGTAGATGCGTCGTATGAACCTTCTGTTGGGTCATATGCGTTTGTAGTACATACGTCACCAGACCAGTTAGCAGCGAAGTTATCCGCTAGGCCCGATCCATAGTCGTTAGTCATGTATAAGACAGCTGGATTACTGTCTCCACCATCCGCTACAACTGCGGTCAACGCAATTGCCTGCTGAGCATCACTAGGAACTACCCTGAATAGGTATCCATTATCACTGGCTGTTGTGACTGCTGGAGAAGTGCTCGCATAGGAAACCATTGGAATCCCAGCTTCTGATGCAACTGCTATTGCTCCAAGAGTAGCTCCCGAACAAGCAGCTCCGACTATACCAACAACACCTGAGTCTATGAGAGTCTGAGCAGCTGTTGCCGCTTGAGTACCATCACATCCTGAGTCAATAACTACTAACTCAAAAACGTTACCTTCTTCGTTGTCATTTAACTCTGCGATTGCAACATTTGCCGCATCTTCAAAACCTGGGGCATATACTGCTATAGGTCCTGTTTGAGGGCTAAGTAAACCTATTTTGTAGGTACCACCGCTGCTTCCGCAAGCCATAGCAGCCACAGCAAATATAGCTAAACTCAGTACAACCAAATAAATTGTTTTAAAATTCATACTTACATCTCCGTCATTCAATAAATCGTTATGCTTAAAATTAAACTGTCCTTTAGTATAAAGGAATAACTGTTCAAAGACTAACTAAACCGTTCAAATACATAATATACGTGTTGTGAATTTACACAATGAAGATGTCTCTTTGTTATTTCGGTCTTAATTGTTTTGCCGGCGCCATTGGGGCCGATGAGTGCAGTGATTGATCCTTGCTGAACTTCAAAAGAGCAGTGATTTACTGCTCGTAATCCTCCAAAATCTTTTACGACGTCCTGGATTTCTAAAATAGGTTCTTGCATTTTCACACCGAGTCAATCAAACATTTATACTATTGTTCTAAATTGATACCATTATGGCTTATTTTAATTGATTCGGCGCATTTTGAGTAATAACAGTGTGTTTTAATTACATATTGTTTGATATTACATAAGTTTCTTAGAAAACCATTATTAAATTGACTCAACCTGCCATAGATGCGGAAACAACTTTTTTTGGAGGACGGTTTATTAAAGTATTAGTAACAGGTGGAACTGGGTTTATAGGGTCTCACACCGTTGTGGCGCTACTTGAATCAGGACATCAAATAAAGCTTTTCGCACGTTCTAATGATCGCGTTAAATCTACTTTTGAGTCATTAGGTATAACTTTGTCGCGAATCGAATTTGAAATTGGGGACATCACTGATTCAAACGCAGTTGAGAAAGCGGTACAAGGAGTAGACGCGGTAATACATGCTGCTGCTGTTTATACTATGAGTCGAAAACGATCAGGAGAAATCCAACGAGTTAATGCTCGTGGTACTAGAACAGTATTGGATGCTGCTTATAGAGCAGGATTAGATCCAATTATTTATGTATCTAGCGTATCGGCTTTACTACCTCCTGATGGCGAAATCTTGAACCCGGATTCCCCTGTTAAAAACCCTAAAGGAGCCTATATCAGGTCTAAAGCTGAGGCTGAAAAAATTGCAAGAGAATATCAGAGTAAAGGCGCTCCGGTTGCCATTACATATCCAGGGGGAGTAATGGGACCTAATGATCCGCATTGCGGCGACGGTATGGATATTATTGTTGACATAATTAACGGTCGATACAACCCTATGATCAAGGCGCATTTTCCTTTAGTAGATGTTCGGGATTTGGCTGTCCTTCATGTTAAGTTGATGGAGTCCGGAAAGGGTGCGCGGCGTTATTTTCTCAGCGGTGATCGAGTGCTTTTCACAGGTTTAATAGATAAGATATCCGAATTGACAGGCCGCAGAATACGATATTTTATAGTGCCCTCTTGGTTAATTGAACTTCCTGTAAGATTGATTGATTTCCTGAGTCCTTTTCTGCCATTTAGAATACCAGTTACTTTAGAAGGATTTAGATTTGCGAAATGGGATCCAGTATTTGATGATTCAAAAACGACTAATGAGTTAAAAATTCCCCTGCGCCCATATTCAGAAACATTATCGGATACGATCAAATGGCTTCATTCAATTGGCAAAATTAATGATGATCAAGTCGGGAAATTATCAAAAGATTGAGCTATTAACGTTTTTGCAGTGCATTAGCAGGGTTGTTGATCAAAATATTATCCACGTCAGATTTAGACACTCCAATATTCAACATTTTGGGGACAATCGTTTTCAAGATGTGAGAATATCCTTTTCCGCCATATTTTGATTGATGTCTTTTCAGGCACACGTCTTGGCCAACCACTAATTGATTCCCATAACCTTTATCTAAGAGGAAAATTATCGTATCAATTCGCTTATGGTCATTTGATAGTTCTCCATAGTTCCCTCTAACGAATAAACCGCTTTCCTCGAATCCAAATATATCGTATTCCATGAAGCATCCGGTTTGAGCTAATTCATCTAATGTCTCTCGAGATTTATATTGAATCGCAAAATCGAGATGCCCCATAATTATAGCTTCAGGAGCGACGTCACAATTAACTAAAATATCAATTATCTTTAATGGCGACCGATCATCTGATCCTGGATGGATAAGAATTGGCAGACCGGTTTCTTTGTGAGCATCTGCGGCTGATTCCAGGAGTGTTTGTTGTATCTCTGTTATTGGCCAGATATTGCCTATCTCTCCGATGATGCCAGGACGAATATTTGTGTCGCCAATTCCGTCGACAATATCTCTGACCATTCTTTTGGTCAGATCGTCTTTAGTTTTTGACTCTATATCATTTGGATGAGCTGCTGGTACATAGTGCCCACAGCCCATTATTATATTCAATCCCGTGGCTCTAGAAATTCTAGTTAAACCATTCGGGTCTTGTGCGAGGTCATAATTAGTACAGTCAACCAAAGAATTACCTCCTGAATATTTGTAATCCAGGACTTGCTCGATAATCTCATTTTCATCGTTTAAAGTTAAATTATTTCGGTTTACACTCCATAGTTCATTACCTTTGCTTATCATTTCAAAATTCCATGAGCCAGTTTTGAATCGTGACTTTGAAGCCTCTTCAGGATGAGTTTCATAAACTGGGATATCCATCAAAAGATGCTCGTGCGTCATAGTGATACCCAAATCGTCAGGCATGATAGGGCCTAGTACAGTTTGTATTTCACCGGTTTTAGCTATCTTTGATGGTAACAATTAATCGAAATTCCCTCGCTCATGATTACCTAACATTCTTAATTGTCTTGGCGTTGCTTTTGCCAGTATATCCTTATTAAATCGGAATCTTGATAAATATGGAGGAAATTTTTGAGTTATCATTCTTTGAGCACATGCTGTCTGTAAAAGGTATCTGTTTTGCTTGCTTTTATTTGCAGATCCGCGGTGCCATATTTCTGCCCGATGAATCGTTGCATCGCCTGATTTAACCATTACACTTTTTGCAGTTTGACCATTCCAGTTATCTTCGCCTTCTTTAGGTTTCCTCCCTGCTTTATGACTTCCGGGAATTACTTTGGTTGGGCCAAGTTCCTCATATAGATCATCTAGGTAAACATGAAATGTGCTTATGTAATTAGGCATTTTTACTCTTGGGTCTTGCATATACTCTTCTGGAAGTGAGTAAGATTGCCAATCTGCATGCAGATCCTGATCTGGTCGCCCCGGTCCTGTAATCCATGAGGTCATTGCAATTACATGACAATCCGAGCCGTGTATAGCCTCCCAAACATCAATTATTTCTGGATAATCTAAATATTTCAGAAAAAACGGATCCCGATTGAAACAATTGTTTATATGTTTATTTAGAAATGAAGAATTTGATCCATATCTGTCTGTGTTAAGAAATTGAGTACTGTCTTGATCGAAGCTTTCGGGTACTCCTTCAAGTGCTTCCATATGTGATCTGAGCTGTTCAATTTCATCTTTTTTGATGAGTTGCGGAAAATAAACAAAGCCATCTCTATCCATGGCCTCAAGACGCTCATCTAGGGTGTCATAACCTACGGGCACGATATAGTCAGTCATTATTACTCCTGTTGAGATATTGTGCTGTGAAACTTGTGTTTTTATACAGTAAGAGATTATAGTCTCTGTAATCTGCTGAATGTAACATACAGTTACAGATTATATAAAGCTGGAGGCTATAAGTAATTATGAAGATACTAACATTTGGTTTTATTAGTGTGTTGTTATTTGCTGCACTTACAACCGCTTGCTCTAAACCCGATCCAATTATTGAAATTGTGGAAGTGGAAAAGGTTGTAGAAGTAGAAAAGATTGTGGAAGTGACGGTAGAAAAGATAGTAGAAGTAGAAAAGATTGTAGAAGTAGAAAAGATTGTGGAAGTTGAGGTTACAGCAGTATCTGGGATGGCTGAAGATTCCGGGGGAGTGACAATCGACGATATTTTAGGGGATTGGGAAGGCAAAATTTTAGCTATGGGACTGCAAATAGGTTTTAATGTCACTTTATCAATGGGTGGGGATGGATCTGTTGCAGGTTCATTCAGTGTTCCAGTTCAGAACATTATGGATCAGCCTTTGGGCATTGTTACGTTTGAAGGCACTACGTTAACGATGAGTGAACCAACTTCTGGAGTAACTTTCGTAGGAGAATATGATTCAGGGACTATTAAAGGTAGTTTTGACAATGAGGGCATGAAGATGGGCTTTAATATGACTCATGTTGACTAGTGAGGAATAGTAAATGCACGCAGAGATAAATGGGACAAGATTATATTACTCAGTAATAGGATCAGGTGCTCCGGTTTATATGCTTCATGGCGGCCTAGGTTATGATCATACTCCTTTCAGGCCTTGGCTTGATCCATGGGCAGATAAATTCAAAGTAGTTTTTTATGATCACAGAGGAAATGGTCGATCGGAAGAACTGGCTTCAATGGATGATGTTACTCATGATACTTTAGTGGACGATCTTGAGGCTTTAAGGAGTTTTCTGGGTGATGAAACATTTACATTAGCTGGAAATTCTTATGGAGGGGTATTAGGGCAAGAATATGCTTTGAAATATCCAGATAGACTTAAGGGATTAGTGCTGATTACTACATTGCCTGTATTCGATTATCCAGATGTGGTTTCAGATATCGTTCATGCTCGTGGAACTCCGGAACAGATTGATGTTTGGACGAATGAGTTTCCATATCCAGTTAAGTCGGATGAGCATCTAACTCGTATAGCGAAAACTTTGATGTCCTTATATTTTAGTGATGATTTTGACAAACAGAAGATTGATGAAATTAGTGAAGCTGTTATTTGTCGTGCAGTCGCCTGGAATAGAGGATTTGAAGATCTTCTGCCAAATTGGTCGACATTAGATCGACTGAAGGATTTATTTACGGATACTCTGGTTATAGGAGGAGCACATGATTGGATTACTCCTGTTGAGCAGGGTGCAAAACGTCTACATGAAAATTTACCTAATTCAGAATTGATAATTTATGAAAATAGTGGTCATTTTCCGTTCATTGAAGAGCAAAGTAAGTTCCTGAAAGAAGTGGGAGAGTGGATATCTAAGCGATGAATTCTAGGAATATTTGCTTCCTAAAATCTTAGCTGCCTTTACTTGATTTACTAGCTTAGCATAGCATTCATCCAGAGGTATATTATGTCTGATATCGGGGGCAAATCCACAATCAGGGTTTAGTCCAATCCTATCTGAGCTTACATATTTTAGGGCCTCTTCTACTCGCTTAACGATATCTTCTGCAGTAGGAATTGATTTTGACCGAGGGTCGAGGCAACCTAGTCCTATCAATTTATCTTCCGGTAATTCTTTCAGGATTGAAACGCTGCCAGCCACAGGAATGGAGAATTCCATGAAAAACTGATTAACATTAATAGATTTTAATGTATCTATAATTGGTTCATAACCACCTTCCCAATGCCACCCTCTATTCAATGAGTTCCATCTGCACATATGCATCGCTGTTCGAATTCCATCTATTCCATGAATCATTTCATTGATCTTAGTGGATCCTAAAGTAAGGTCATATTCTCTATCACCATAAATCGGTTCTTTGTTCGGATCTAACAAAACTGCCATATCTGGTTCATCGATTTGAATGATGTCGATGCCAGATTTTACGAGTTGTTGTAATTCGTAATTTAATATAGGTACCAGGTCATCAATGAACTTCTCACGAGTTGGATATGCTTTGGTTGAATAGTCTGGATCCCATAGCCGGGCGCCTAATATATATGGGGATGGGACTGATATTTTAGCCAGGCGATTACTATTGTTCACTAAGAATCTAGCGTCATTTGCCAAAAGCCCAGGGTTTTTTGCGCTTATAGGTTCTGTAACAATTAAACCGAATCTAATTCCAGGTCTTGGATCCTGAATAAATCCATTACATAGGTCATTAATAACATGAGTGTAAGCTTGCCTTCTCCATTCTCCGTCAGTTACGACATCTAAACCTGCAATTTCTTGCAAAAGAACAGCATACTTTACAAGACCGTCCATGTAGTTGGAGTTTAAGTCTACATTCAGGTCATTTGATTCTTCTTCAATCAATACCTCTTCGTGGCTGCCGTAGCTTTTGTCTTCTCCTTTAACGATATCTACTGATACTTCATCCACTTCTCCAGGAGTAGATATTTTTATAGGATCAATTTTTGAATTTGAAGTGTAAACATCTCTTACAGGATGGGGTCGGGGAAAGCTACCAACCATACTAGTTTCAAAACTTTTACTTAATTTCATAAATTTTCCTAAATAAAACTGAATGCTCTGCTAGGGTTTTGGATGAGCATTTTATCAATAACGCTGCTGGGCCAATTACGGGATTTCATTCTAGGAACTATATTTTCTAATATATGAGCGTACCCTTTTCCGCCAAACTCCGTCATTTGAATCTTTATGAAATTATCTTGGGCTAATAATATGCGATCTTCATAACCAGCATCGATCAAATATTCAAGCATATCTAGTCGTTCGTTATCACTTGGAACTGTATACCCCGTTGCGTCTGTCGATTGTGCAGCTGACATGGATGTCCATTCGATTCCAAAAGTGTCGAATTCTAAATAACATCCTGACTTAGCTAACTCAAGTATTGTTTTAAGGTCAAATGTTATTGCTAAATGTCCAACTATAGTTTTGTCAGGATTTGCTCCCTCTCCTAACAAAGTTTTCATAATAGCTGCCGGAGAATCTTTATGAAAACCTGGGTGGATCAATATAGGGGCGCCTGTTTCTATTTGAGCCCTCGCTGATGCTCTAAGTACTTTAGCCTCATTATCTGACATAGGGAAATGGTTGCCGATTTCTCCAATTACTCCAGTTTTAATTTCTGTACTACTAACACCTGAGACGATATCCTCTACGATCCCTTCGTAAATACTGTCCTCAGTTTTGGAATCCATATCTTCAGGGTATGAAAGTGGCACATAATAACTTCCACCCATGACGATATTTAATTCGGTTGCTCTAGATATTCGTGCTAGAGCTAAGGGGTCTCTACCTATACCGATGCTTGTTACATCGACTATAGTGCCCCCGCCCGCCAGACGATATTTGTATACCTCTTCAATTGTCTTTTGCTCATTGTACAAATGAGTATTATCTTTCATTGTGGTCCAGTATTTAGTGGCGTTACGAATATTATCTTGGGATACTTTTACATCTATCATGCTTTTTGCCGTAGCTTCTTCAGGCATAATGAAGTTGCATTCAACATCGACAACCAGATGTTCGTGAGCCATAGTTATGCCCAATTCTGTTGGATCAATTGGCCCTAACACAGTTTGAATTTTCCCTGATAATTTACTCATGATATTTCTGTATTCTCAAAACAAAAATTTTGATTATCAAAACTTTGACACAAAACCTCGTACTACATTCAAAAACTTTTCTTGTTCTTCTGCGAAAATGCAGTGACCACTTTTCTGAAACATTATTAATTTTGAATTTGGTATTTCTGCATGCAGTATAGCCGAACCTTGTTCATAAGGTGTTATAAAGTCATCTGCGCCACATAGTATTAATGTTGGAGTAGTAATTTTAGATAATTCATCAATCACATTATGTTGAGCATGAATGTCGACAAATCCTCGATTATATCCATCGGCAGAGAAATGCACGTCGCTACCAAAATCTCCGGCAATTGGATTGTTAGAGTCATGGAAATACATATTGCCTATTAATCCTGCTAATTCCTCTAAATCGTCATCGTCTTTAACTCTCTCAAAAAATCTATTTTCAATAGCAGATACCTGTTCTGGGGTACCACGTTCACGAGCTTTTTCTAAAACTACATCCTTATAATTCCAGGCAGGATAAGTTGTAGCTAAAATAAGAGCAGAAAGAGTTTCAGGGTATCGTAATGCGTAATGAAGTGCGAGGACGCCTCCATATGAGTGTCCCATTAAAACCATTTTTTCGATTCCTAAATGTTCTCGTAATGCATTGGCATCGTCTGCCCATGTTGAATGATATACGTCATCTAAAGGTTTGCTTCGGTCTGAACGACCATTACCCCTATGGTCATAAAATATCAGTTTTGAGTCTTCAGCAAGTGAATCAATCCAAGGTCTAAAATATGTATGGTCAAACCCTAAACCTCCATGCATGATTAATAGTGGATTGCCAGAGCCTACCACCTCATAATAAAGACTGGTTCCATTAACATCTGCTTTCATGTAAATCTCCTCTTAAATCTATAAATGTGCTTTTTGTTGATACCATGATCCGTTTATAAGATCTATAAATATCGAGATTCTAATATCATTATCAATAGTTAAAGAATAATATTTCCGTGATATAGGAAAGTCACCCCACCATTCATCATTGATTTCCCAGTAATCATTGATTTTTGTTACTTCTCTCCAATTATTTCTTATTAAAACACTAATTGGTTGATTATTTTGATTTGCTTTAACTGTTATGTATTTTGGCTGGTTTATATTTCGAAGTCTACTAAAGCTTGTCTTCTTTCTGGTATTCGAGACCATGGTTCTATTTCCTTAATCTTATATATTGGTGGTTTAGTCCTTAATCGTTTTGATAGTTGTAGTATGGTTTCGCGTAATTGATCCTGGCTGCGAACACTTTTAAGCATGCTATATTGTTTTCCTGATTCATTAGATATTGCAGAGAAAGTTATGCTAATTTCTTCTATTTCTTCATAAAGAATCATGTTGTTTATTGCTGTGTTAATTGCAAACATAGCTTTTTTTGCACATTTAACTGATTCCTTGAATACGATTGTTTTTGACCATGTATGATTGTTTGTCATATTGATATTTAATATTGCCAAACGGACATATCGATTGATTAGATATGGGTTTAAGAAGGCTCTATTAACTATTGTTTCTATACCTGATGTTAGTATGCTCATTGCCGATATTGATCTTTCAAAAATAAGATTTTCAGTTACCGAAAAATCTTTTATATATGGCTTCAAATTAGTTTTATCTATTCCATTTGAAAGCTCCCATATAACTTTTCCTGTAATTCCAAATTGAGCTTGCATATGGCTTAGGTCTAAGGAGGCAGCCTTTCCTAGAGTATTAATTCCAAGCTCATACAGTTTCTCTTTTAATATTGAATTTATTGGCAGAAAATCGATAGATAAATCATTTAGGAATTCCTTGCTGGGTTTTTTAACCTTGATGGTTTTTCTTGATGATGCAATTGAAGCTGCAACATATGATGTGAACTTCCCGTCTGATATTCCAATGCGTACTTCCAGGTCTTTTGGAATGCTATTTAATATATGTCTTTCCAGATTTCCATATGTTTTATAAAGCTTTTCTAATCCAGATAAACTCATATATATACAGTTTCGATTAGATAATATTTGACCATTACTTTCTATTATTGGGCTTATAAGTAAGAGTTCATCAGCTACAGAGTTTAATAATTTTCTGTAGTAAGTTTTGTCAGCTGAAATAAATACTGCGTTAGGATATTTGTATGTAGCTTCTTTCAGAGTAAGTTTTGGTAATAAAACACTAGAATCTAATGAGTTTTCAATAATAGTTTTAACTTGATTCTCTTTATGAAACACCACTAATTGATTGTTGTTTAACTCTATGTTCTTTCTGCGTTCAGACGCTACGGCGAGGTTTGTTATTAATATGCATGCAAATTTCATTTATTGAGAGGAACTTTTATAATGAAATTTATGTTAACAGAACATAAGTTCTATTACAAATAACGGGAATAATAATAGATTAATTAGTGCTTCAGATAAATTCTTTCTTAATCTGGCTGAGATATAACTTTATTAGATCTCAAGACTTGACATGATTCGTATAAAAACATACTATCGGGTCTACGCGTGGAGAGACTTCCAGTGCGGTGGCACGGGAATAGAGTACATAACATTAGAGTAATATGTTCTATGTGATATCTCCCCCTGCATTATCTTTAAAAAGTTTACTAATGGCTGCAGTAAACATATCTCTTATGAGGAGGGAGTTGTAAATGGCAACATTGAGAAAGAGTGATTTAACGGCTAGGGTCGCTTCTAAATTAGGAGGATCTAGGGCCCAAGGAGAGTCTGCACTTAATGCTGTGCTTGACAGTATCCAAGAAGCCCTTGCTGCTAATAATCGTGTTGTTTTGACAGGGTTTGGGTCTTTCGAAGTTAGGCAAGTTAAAGCCAGAAGAGTTCGGCCAATTAGAGGTGGACAGGCAGGTTCGTTAATTACAGTCCCAGCTCATAAAAGAGTTGGCTTTACTGCTGGAGCAAACCTAAGTGCTGCGGCGCAATAAATGATGTGAAGATCGGTTAAATTGATACGATTCTAAATATCAAATTAGGAATATAAAAAGCGGACCTTAAACATATCTAAGGTCCGCTTTTACTTTTAAGTAATATGTATTAAGGAGTGACAAAGTGAACCCAGAGCTAATAGCTGATTATGCTAATAAATGTGGTGAAGGACCGCTATGGAATCCTATAGACAAACAGCTTTATTGGGTAGATATACCAAATGGGCAAGTGTATAGATATGACCCTTCTAATAATAAACATGAACTCTATTTTCAAGCTCCTACAGGAATAGGTGGATTTACAATTCAGCCTGATGGATCTTTGCTGTGCTTTATGTATCGCGCGGGCTTAGCTATATTAGAGAATGGCAATTTTAGATACTTGATCGATGAAATAAAGGAAGAACAAGGAAGAAAGTTCAATGACGTTATAGCAGATCCTATGGGCAGAGTATTTGCAGGAACTATGGAAGATTCCTCAGGTAAAGGCAGACTATATCGTTTTGATTTGGATGGCACTTTTAAACCTATTGTTGATGGT
Organism: Chloroflexota bacterium; assembly: GCA_002699485.1. GTDB lineage: Bacteria > Chloroflexota > Dehalococcoidia > Lucifugimonadales > UBA2962 > UBA2962. Next base: position 22,025 of record PAAV01000044.1, read on the forward strand.
ATAGGAATATCTAATGGTATGGGTTTCACAGCAGACAAAAAGAAAATGTACTATACAGACTCAGAAACCTATCGGATCGATATATTTGATTACGATATTAAAACAGGTGATTTGTCCAATCGTAGAACCTTTGTAAATACTCCGGAAGGCGGCTTGCCTGATGGTATGACAGTTGATTCTAAAGGTAATATTTGGTCTGCACGCTTTGGTGGTTATGGAGTATATAAGTATTCTTCGGATGGTGTCCTGGAATCTAAGTTAGACATACCAATGCGTAATACCACGAGTGTGATTATTGGAGGTGAAAATTATAATGAAATGTATATCACATCCGCTGGCGGTGAGGACAAAGCTTTGAATGGGGAGTATGCTGGTGCTTTATACCGCGTAGACATTTCGGATTCAGATATAACCGGAGTCCCTGAATTTTTCTCGAAAATTGCTGTGTAACTAGAGTATTTTAATGACCAATATATCTAACGACTCGCATATTCACTCCAGCCCATACTTACCTGATGTCGCTGAACAAATGTCTGAAGCCGCTAATCTATTAATCAATAATTTAAATATCGAACAAAAGTTATTGGCTCTGTATACGGAAGATCATTATGAACGTCTTATCTGGCACTATGCTCCCATAAAATACCGTGGACTTCCTTTAAAGAAATTAGATGATAAACAAAAACACCTAATTTTTGATCTAGTATCTACTGGGTTATCAGTAAGGGGCACTGAGTTAGCCAATAAAATCACCGCATTGGAAACTGTATTAGGGCAGATTGAATCTGACAGCGATACTGTAATTTTTGAGAGAGATCCTGGGTTATATTATTTACGCATATTTGGAACTCCGGGATCTAATGCTTGGAGCTGGACGTTAAACGGGCATCACCTATTTTGTGCCTTCACAATAGTTGGTGGTGGGCGTATATCCGCAACTCCCAATTTTATGGGTTCTAACCCGGGCATCATTCCGAATGGATATGATGGTGCAGGCACTGGTATTTTATTAAACACGGATGAAATGGCTCGTGAATTAATGTCTTCTTTTGATAAAGCTCAGCGATCTAAAGCTTTAGTGAGTGAATTAGCGCCACTAGATATCTACACCCTAAATAGTCCTTTACTTCTTGACGGGAGTGGTACTACTTTACCTCATGAAGGTATTCAGGTGACTTCTATGAATAAGTCGCAGAAGGACTTGTTTCTACGCCTATTAACAGATTATGTGCAGAGATTAAGACCTGAATTATCTGGTCCGGTTATGGAATCATTCAAAGACGATGGTTTTGATCGATTTAGGTTTGCTTGGGCTGGCGGTTTTTCTGCGAAAGATGGCCGGTATTTTCGTATTCAACGTATGAGACCACATAGCCTTTTAATTGAGCAGGATAATGTTCAAAATAACGCCAATCATATTCATTCAGTGATTCGTGATGTTGATGAAGATTTTGGAGTAGATTTACTTCGAATGCATTATGAGCAATCACATATTCATTGATGGATTAAAACTTCAAAGTTTTATTTGTTAGTAATTAAATTAAAAATACGGATGATATTAAATGTATATAGATAAATTAGAAGTGTACTACGTCGCGATGCCGTTAATTCAGCCTTGGCGAACAGCATATGGGGCAGACTATGACATACATTCTGTTTTAACTAAAGCTTACAGCGGAGATACATATGCTTGGTCAGAATCGACTCCATTTTATGCTCCTACATACTTAAATGAGAGCGCAGGATCAGTCTTTTATCATGCCTCAGAGATTTTTGGGCCACATATAGTTGGAAAAAATTATGAGTCTCCTGAAGATTTAGATAGAGAATTATCAATTTTTAAAGGAAACAGTTTTGCTAAAGCTGCAATTGAGATATGTTATTGGACACTTCAGAGCAAAATAAAATCTGAGCCTTTACATAAGTTGCTTGGAGGGAATTCAAAAGAAGTGATACCGGGTGCTGACTTTGGTATTTTGGATTCCTTTGACGAGTTACTACTAAATATTCAAACAGCTGTAGATAAGGGTTTTCCTAGGGTTAAATTGAAAGCTGCGCCAGGATGGGATTTAGATATGCTTAAAGCAGTCCGGTCAACTTTTCCTGATATTACGCTTCATATCGATTGTAATTCAGGATATACATTGGATGACCTGTCACTTTTTAAAGAAATTGATAAGTTAAATCTTGCATTTATTGAACAACCACTCCATTGGAATGACATATTAGATCATGCCAAATTGGCAAGAGAAATTGAAACACCGATTTGTTTAGATGAAACTATTCATAGTGTTAAAGCGGCAGAGCAAGCATTGAGTATAAATGCCTGTGAGTATATAAATATTAAGCCTGGCAGGGTAGGGGGTCTTTACAATTCAAAACAAATTCACGACATGGCAAAAAGCGCAGGGGTTCCAGTATGGGTAGGGGGTATGCTAGAGAGCGCGCTGGGAGGCTCAATTTGTATTGAATTAGCTACTCTTAGCAACTTTACATATCCTGGAGATTTATTTCCATCCTCGAGATTTTATGTGCAAGATCTGTGCGATCCTCCCAATGAGTTAACTGATCGGAACACTTTTATGCCCTTTGAAAAAGGACTGCCTGAGCCTAATCCAGAGCGTTTAATTAAACAGACAATTCGAAAAACCGAAGTGATTCCTACGGATTAGTATAAGATAATTAAGAGAACGTTATCTAAGGAATATTTTAGAATATGTCTGACCAGAACGAGGGAAATCAACAAGTACTATCCGCTTTAAGCAATTACAAAATAAATTATGAAATAGTTGTAATTGACCCTGAATATGCTGATACAGCAGAATTTTGTGATAAATATGGATATGATCTGCAAAATAGTGGTAACACCATCATTGTTGCTTCCAAGCGAGGCCCGAAAAAGTATGTAGCTTGTTTAGTGCAGGCGAACTCACGCCTAGATGTGAATAAAGCTGTCACTAAGTTAATGGATGTGAAGCGAGCATCATTCGCCTCAGCAGAAGAGACAAAAGAGATAACAGGTATGCTTATTGGCGGAGTTACCCCTTTTGGTTTGCCTGATGATATGCCGATATATGTTGATGAAAACATAAAAGGATTAGATTTTATAATTCTGGGTTCCGGTGATCGTTCATCAAAATTTAAGCTTGCAGTGTGCGAATTGTCTAAGATTCCAAATGTCGAGTTTATTTCCGGTTTATCTGCTGTAAAGCAAAGTTAATATTTAAAACTAATGAATATGAAAAAAGACAACATTAATTTATATGGTATGCGTCCCACTTGGGCTGAAATAAATTTGGAAGCGCTTCGTTTTAATTTAAATTCAATTACGAGCCATTTGCCAGATGGAGTAAAGATGATGGCAGTCGTAAAGGCAGACGCATATGGTCATGGTGTTAAGCAAATAGCTCGATGTCTACAATCCGAAGGTGTTGAAGATTTTGGAGTAGCCATAGCTGAAGAAGGACAGACGCTAAGAGAGATTGGAGTTGAAGGTAGTATTCTCGTATTTGGAGGTTGTTACCCAGGTCAGGAAGATTTATTTTTCAGTAACTCTCTTGTACCGACTGTTTATGATTTACCAACATTAAAAAATTTATCTACTCTAGCTCAGCTTAAAGGCAAACAATTTCCTTACCACTTAAAAGTTGATACAGGAATGGGAAGACTTGGCATAGGGCCAGACGACATAGGGATATTCTTAGAAAAGGCGCAAACATACGAAGGCATGAAATTGAAAGGAGTCTTTTCTCACCTTTCTTCCGCAGATGAAGCCGATTTAACTTACACCAGAAAACAAGTTTCAATGTTCGAAAAAGTCCTAGCTGAGAGTGAAGTGTTAAATAATGGCTCTGTTGTTAGGCATGTAGCAAATAGCGCTGGAACATTGCTACATAAAGGACATTGGTTTGATATGGTGCGGGCAGGTTTATCGTTGTATGGGATAAATCCTGGCAATGCTAAAACACCTGTAGATCTTCAGCCAGTAATGTCATTTAAAACTAGAGTAGGTTTTATAAAACAGGTTCCTGCAAATACAGCTCTTGGTTACAATCGAACCTTTAAAACTAAAAAGACCTCAATTATTGCAACATTGCCGGTTGGATACGCAGATGGGTTAAATAGATTGTTGTCCAATAGAGGTCAGGTAATAATAAATGGCAATTATGCGCCTATAGTGGGTGCAGTTGCTATGGATAGTATATTGGTAGACGTGTCTGAGATTCCAGAAGTGAACTCAGGTGATGAAGTGGTTATTATAGGAGAGCAAGGAAATTTGAAAATTTCAGCTTGGGACGTCGCGCATTGGAGCTCCACAATTCCGTATGAAGTGCTGTGTGGTCTAACTTCTAGAGTTCCTCGATTTTACATCTAAAACCACTACTATATTTAGAGATATTACTATTGCCCCTGTTTTAGTTCTTTACTGACTCCATATATACAAAATAGAGCTATAACGGTTGAAAGGAGAAGAAACACAACTCCGATTGTTTGCCCCCAACCTAAGGTGACCACTAATAATCCCCAAACAAATGGACCTACTACCGTTGATAGTCGACCAGTAACACTCATCAGGCCAAAAAATTTACCAATATCACCTTCTGATTTACCTCCATTTTCTACTGTTATGTAAGTTAGCAGAGGGCGGTCTGTTGACCAGACACCAGCAGTACATATTCCACTTGTAATACCTATTACCCACCAAATGTTAGGAGACAGGCCTAATACTGGAATAGCGACAGTGGCAAGAATATTTAAAACCCAACCTACCAAAACAACATTCATTGATTTAATTGGACCTATTCTGTCGTTAAGTTTTCCCCAAAGAGGAGCGAATGGTATAGCTACTGATATGCCTACAATTAACACCAACATGGCCTCAGTGGTAGTGAGTCCCACTGTATCTGTCGCAAAAAGTATTGCGATAACTGATGCTGTTTGTATTGCGAGATAGTACCAGAACCGGCCAGTAAAAAACATTAACAAGCCTGGTATTTTGCCCGCTTCAATAGCTGTGGTAATGAGGTCTTTAAATGCGGAATTTACGATGGTTCCCAGACTAATATTTTCAGTGAATTTTGATTTTTCTTTTAACAGCAGCAGTAATGGTAGTGCCGTAATTAGCATTATTATGCCGGTCATCCTGAAGCCAAACACATATCCCATGTCTAGCCCCCATGTGTCGTCAACAACGAATATAGCTAAAAGTATTGTAACCAAAGAACCCACGTATCCTACCCCTACTCCTACTCCAGTAATAAAACCACGATTATTCTTGTTGCTAACTTCTGGTAGTAGAGAGTTGTAAATAACAACTGCTGTGTGTAAAGCAATCAAACCGATTGCATACAAAATCAGAGATGTTGATATGCTATTAAATGTACCGATTAGGAAAGATGTGCCGATACCAATTAAAGAAAATGCGGTCAAAAGAGGCATTCTTTTCTTTGCATTGTCAGATAGTGCCCCGAATACTGGCCCCAGTATTGCGTTGATTAACATAGCTACTGCCCAGGTGTAAGTGACGGTGGCGTCAGTGCCACCCATGTCATCTCTAATCCACAGCGGGAATAAAACGCCTATTGTGCTAGTGAAAAATGCAGTGGTAGAGAAATCGTACAGCCACCAAGAATAAACAGAAGATCGTTTAGGTTTATCTATAGTTTTGTTTGCCATGTTAGCTTTTCACTTTTCCGAATGGACTGGCACATCTGATTGAAGTGAATCTTTGGGAAGATACATTGTAATCCGATGTAATCACACGATATATTTCAAAGTTCTTTCAGTCAACTAGAGAATCTGTTTATTTGATTTAATGTAACGGAGTTTCAAGATCCGTAGCATCATTGGTAAATTTGATTAAAAATCCTGCCGGCAGTAATAGAACTCCAAATTGTGCCGCAATAACCATGGCTAGACCTAAATCACCCAGTGTTTGTTCAAGGAAACCAGTAATTATTGGTCCTATAAAAAGCCCTAATCCAAAAGAAGCCATAACAGCTGCTACAGCCACCGGAATACGGTTAACTGTTACTCCTTTTAATTTAAATGCTTCTGTATAAAGAATAGGGAAGTAAGCACCAGAGATGCCTGTGAAGATAACTAAAATAATTAATATTCCACGATTGTCTGTAAGAGTAATTAGACTGTAGCTGGTTACCATCACAATAATAAGTATGATCATAACAAGATTTGCATATGACATTTTCCCAAAGTACCTAGACATGATAAGTCCAAGAATTCCGCCAGTTATAAAATTAATAGCTAAAATTATGCCGCTCCATCCCAGCGATATACCTTTATCGCCAGCTAATGTTGGAAAAAAAGTATTGAATGATGAAAACACAACCGCGGCTGAAGAAAATCCTATGCAAGTCAATACAAGGTCTCTATGTAGCAGGACTTTTGCTAGTGGAGTTGCGGGAGAAAATTCTTCATTAGCTTCATCAGCGTTTGTTTTATCAACTGAGTCTGTGTTTTGTCTGCCTAACAAAATCCATACTACGGCTATGAAGGCATAGGCGGCTCCTGATAAATAAAGTAATAGACGCCAATCGTTAAGAGCATCCAGTAAGAGTGGAGTCACTAGAACACCAATTGCCATTAAAAACCCAAAAAGAGCATTTTGGATTGCATTAACAAACAATATTTTATTAATTGGGAACCACTGATAAATTAGCTTAGCTCCTGGGGGTTCCATTGTGACCAAAGCTATACCGAAGGCAAATCTTCCGATTAGTAAGACTGCAAAACTGGGTGACCAGCCTTGTAAAACCAGCAGTAAAGCGCCCAGAACTATCGTAGATCCTATTACTGCTACAGGGTTAAACCTTGAGGTCCACCACGCCATTGGAATTGCCACAATTGCTTGCCCCAAAAACGCTGAGGAGCCCAGAATTCCTTGCATGCCGGGAGATAAATTTAGCTCTTCTGTAATCGATGGCAATAATAATCCGAGAGTAAATACCATGATAAAGCCAAACATAGTTGCTATAAGCCAAAGGCTGATAACGATCCAGGCTTGAGTTTGGATTTTATTATTCATATTTAATACAGGGATACCAGAATTTATGGGGAGCTATCGAGAATCATTGAACTTTGTATTTTTGGAATGCCCAGGAAGGGACTCGAACCCCCACTCCCTTGCGGGAAGCAGATTTTAAGTCTGCCGCGTCTACCATTCCGCCACCTGGGCACATAAATTTTATGGAGCTCACTTATAATATACTGGCTTAACTAAGATTATAAAATCTTCTATTTTTTGTTTATCTTAAATGTCTATTTTTCCTAGCAATTTTGTTTAAATCTGTGCGATTTTAATTATTCTGTCCCCTGATCCACTTACAGTGCCATCTGGAATGACATTTCCAATATATATATTTCCTTTTGAGTCAACAGCGCATCCATGTGGTTTTCGGAAAACACCCGAGCCTGATTTATTGACACTCCCTTCTGCTTTGCCCCATCTGGCTAAAATATTTCCCTTGATATCAATAATAGATATTCTGCCCGCATGTTCTGTGATAACAAAATCACCGTCGGGAGTTTCATGTATTTTACTTGGCATGGCCAGGCCACTATACATACCAATAAATTCCCCCATCAAATCAAAAATCTGTATTCTGTTATTCATCCGATCACATACTAATATTCGATTTTTTGAATCGATATAAAGGCCATGTATTAAATGAAATTCGCTAGCTTTCGTTTTGCCAGGTGAACCCCAGCTATAGATCAGTTTTCCATCCATTGAAAAGCGATGTATCTGACAGTTGGCGTATCCATCTGACACATATATATCTCCATTTTGTGCAATTCTAACTCCACTTGGAACATTGAAAGGTCCGCCTGCATGACTAACAGGGTTTTTCCAATTAGTATCACGTCCAATTTGAAGGCTGTATCCCGTTTCTGAAGGACATCCAGATTGTCCTAGGGACATGATTAAATCACCATTAATGGTGTACTTTAAAATCTGATGAGCATTTCGGTTTACCAGATACACGTTGCCAGTGGAGTCAAAATCGATACCGTGGATATTTTCGTACTTGTGAGGCCAGATATTTAGTAAGTTTCCGTCGCTGTCAAAAATTAGTAATTGATTCGTAGGTATATTAAATACCCAAACATTATCTTTAGCATCGACAGCTACTGCTGCACTTTCTTTAAAGGATTGTTTTTCTGGAGGTATACCCCAATCAGTGATCAGCTCGTATGAATGTGCTGTAGATCTGAGTATTTGCAACTGTTACAGGCCTTGGTTTTTAACCCAATAACCCCCTGTTGGAGTACGTTTAGTCACTGGTTTATTTGTCGCATTACGGAAATCTTCTACTCGATCTTCGGGTGCAAATCCAAGCACGTCTTTAAAGTGTTCAATATCTCTGTATCCCCATTTGTTATCAGATGTAACCAAAAATGTGTCAAATAACATGTCATCTGGGGCGTTCATTGCTAGCAGTATTGATTGCACAACATCACGATGGCTTAAATATATAGAGTAGTCCTGATCTTCCTCGGGTACTCCAGATGGCCTAACAGTGCCGATTCTCAAATTTATTATTGGTAATTTGTATACGTCAGAAAAATGTCTGGCCAGACCTTCACCTGCCATCTTTGAAACACCGTACAACCCATATGGATGAAAATCATTATGAGTTATCATCTTCCAAGGATTAGGAACTTTTTCGTAATTGCCATCTTCCAGGTCTTTGTATATACCTTCGCCTTTTACAACGCCTTTTATAGTAGCTCCACTACTGGCATTAACGACTCTTTTTACTCCAGCAAGTCTCGAAGCTTCGAAAACGTTGTATGTCCCGTTAACATTGACTGCCATCAGTTGTTGCCAGTCTGCATTTACCAGTACGGCAGCCAAGTGAATAACAATATCTTGTCCAACAAACGCGTCTTTTATTGCGCTCAAATCAGAAATGTCTGCTTGGATTGTTTTTACGCCCTCAATATTAGTCCGGTTTAAGGCGGTCAGCTCATATGAGCCAAGCTCTCCCAGTTTTTCTTTTACGAGCTCACCAATCAAGCCGCTCATCCCAGTAATTAGAACTTTAGTTGTCATATTTTCATCCTAGAATGTTAATAACGCTCTTCCAGCTATTTTCCCATGCTCTAGATCATCGATAGCTGTTTGAGCATCTTCTATTGCATAACTTGTTGTTACTAATTTATCGAGCGGAAATAGACCTTCTTCAGAGAGTCTTAAATACATTGGGAAATCGATATCAGGGATGGATGCTCCATGACTTCCCCTGTACTGTCTTTGATGATAAACAAAGTGCTCAGCGTTTAATTTAAATTCTGGCTGAGGCCATCCAATTAAAACTGCCATTCCGCCCACATTTTCCCCACCTGGACCTCCACTTCTAACCATGGGTAATATTGCTTCATGGGTGGCTACGAGTCCTACAGCATCGAACGCGAAATCAGCCCCTGTTTTTGTGATTTCCCATACTTTTGCATTTAGATCTTCTTTTGCTGAGTTAATGGTGTGGGTTGCTCCCCATTTTTTTGCAAATTCAA
>PAAV01000045.1 GCA_002699485.1 Chloroflexota bacterium
CTACCCGAGTCTGAAGCTATTTATACTCAACTAGGGCTCTCTGGGATTTTTATTATATTTTTAGTAGCGACTGCCATACACACTATAAACAATCGCGCTAAACCTGATAATTTTGACTTCATTTTAATAATTGGTAACGCGGGAATATTCTTCGGTTTAACAATGTCCAATTTGGCTGAATCGTATGAACAGTGGCTTGGGCTATCGACGATTCTGTTGTCGGGGCTATATGCTGCCATAGGGCTTTTTGCATTAAGAAGCAGATATGTACCTGCATTAGTATCGTTTTGTTTCCTTGGAATTTCATTAATATTTTTAACTGTCTTTATTCCGATTCAACTGACTGGTGAATGGATTACTGTAACTTGGTCAGCTCAGGCGGCAGTTGTGATTGGGATTGGACTAAAGTTTAAGGACTTTAAAATAAGGCTGGGAGGGTTAATAGTCCTGGGAGCTGCAATAATTCACGCCCTCTCAGTAGACACCTTTTCAACCGACGTTAATAAAGATTACACTCCCATATTGAACTATCGATTCATGGCCTTTGTAATCTGCATACTTGCAAGTTACATTACAGCCTATCTATATCTTGCTAATAAAGTTGTTACGGAAGACTGGGAACATAGTATTGGATTAGCATTATTCGCAGCAGGCACTTTCATGACAATATGGGTAATCACTGCAGAAATTATAGACTATTTCAATTCAACTGAAATCCACGCTTACGTCAAGAGTATAGCGAAAAGAAGTTATGAAGAGGCCAAGCAATTATCTATAACTTTGTTTTGGGCCATCTACGCTTTATTACTAATCCTTTCAGGTATTAGATTTAGTAAACAAGTTGTAGTTTCTCCCAAGATGATGACTGCAATCGGAGCAATGCTACTGGCAGTACCTGTAGCTAAACTTTTTATATACGACGTGTTTCTACTGGATGCTAGTTATCGTGTAGCTGCATTTATAGTGCTTGGGCCATTACTGATATTAACGGGATTGGCTTATCGTCGAATCAGGGAAAGTTTTACATAACTTTTTATTCACACATCGGGTTTTATCGCATGTGTGAATAAAATTTAAACGAGCGGGAACGGCTTTATTAGAATGTCTAATGGAAAACCGATTATGTATTGACCTAAATCGTTATTTAGTGGAATTAATACTCTAATTAATTATCAGTTCGCTCACGTCTTGGCTTAGCCTCGTTAACTTTTACAGGGCGGTCACCAATATCGTGATTGTCCATTGCTGCTATTGCATCTTTAGCTTCAGCATCATTGGACATTTCTACGAAACCAAATCCTCTTGATCGGCCCGTATACCTATCCATAATAACCTGTGCGGATTCAACTGCACCATGGGCTTCAAATGCTGTTCGTAACTGATCTTCATCAACTTTATATGATAAATTTCCTACATAAATTCTCAACGTTTTCTCCTTAAATCTCTACATATACCGAAATCAAGAAGGAGCGTGTGAAAGCTGATCATCTGAACGGCCATGCGTGAAACTGCCATATAAATTAAAAATGGCTCCCTAAATGTTAGCAGATGTAACTTCTAATTTCCAAGATATAGTTTGTACAGACATCCGTAATTTGGATAATATGCAAATATTACAAATATATTGTTTTCGAATTTTGAAAAACGCAAAGAGGTGAACATGAAATCCAGAGCAGCAGTATTCGTAGGTAAAGATCAGCCGCTTGCAGTCGACGAAATTGAGGTACCCGCTCCGCGAGCTGACCAAGTAATAGTCAGGCTCTCTTTTACGGGGTTGTGCCACTCCCAATTACATCAGATGGCTGCTGGAGAAAGGCTAGAAACTCCTAGTATTTTGGGACATGAAGCAGCTGGGAACGTGACCCATGTTGGTAGCGGGGTGAAGGATCTTAAAGAAGGAGACCAAGTTATTGTCACATGGGTATCAAAATATAATGATGTATTCTCTGGCGGACTACCTGCTCAAGACCCTCCTGGAACGACATACAAAGGAAAACCAATATCTGAAGTTGTTGTGCATGCTTGGGCCCAAGACGTGTTAGCTTTAGAAAAATATGTGGTCAAGATAAAAGATGATGACAGACCTGATCTTGCCGCCATCGTTGGATGTGCCGTATTGACCGGTGCAGGAGCTGTTAAAAATACAGCTAAAGTTAGACCTGGAAATTCGGTAGTAGTTATCGGAGCTGGTGGAGTAGGTTTATCCGCTATACAAATGGCATCCATTCTCCATGCTTACCCAGTGATAGCCGTCGATTTGGATGACGGAAAACTAGAATTCGCTCGTCAATTCGGTGCTACTCACACTATTAACGCCGCAAACACCGATGCAGTCGAAGCGATTCATGAACTTACAGGTGTAGGAGCGGATTTCGCTTTTGACACCATCGGAGTAAGGGCTGCAACTGAACAGATATTGCCGGCCGTTCGGGCAGGTGGAATGGGCGCAGATAACAGAGGCGGAACAGCTGTATTAGTTGGTATGCCAGACCCCGAAATAACGATTGATCCTAATTTATTCATGCTTGGGCAGCGCAGTTTCTTAGGAAGCCTTGGGGCAACATACCCTATAGAAGACTTCGAAATGTTTCTCAGATGGCAAAAAGAGGGAAAGTTTCCTCTCGACAAACTGGTAACAAAGCGTTTCAAATTAGAAGAGATAAATGAAGCATGTGATGAACTACGCGCAGGAAAAATTCTAGGACGTGCAGTTATCGAACTATAAACGAGAAAGTTAAAATTAAAAGAGAGGATCGAAATATGGAAAAAGAAAACCTCGTAGTGGCAAAATTTAAATCTGGAGATGGTATCTTCGAAAAATTCATGGGATGGATGCAATCAGATGAAGGAATGGGCGTACGAAAAAGTATGGCTTATCCTGAAAAGACAGTTCCCGGAATAGCACCAGACAAAAGTTATATTATGTTTAAAATCTCCGTGCATAATGAAGAAGCTTTGAAAGAATTGGCTTCAGGTACGAACGCGATAGCAAAACCCATTTTCGATGAATGTATTGAGAGCATTCAAGTGTGGGAATGCAATCCGTTGGAACTATAAACGAGAAAGTTACAATTAAAAGAAAGGGCTTTCCGTTTTAATGCCCAATAAATGTTGTCCAGCAGTGCTGTAGTGCTCAACTCTCCCTTGAATCTGCTGGGTGAGTGCATGGATATCCTGAAACCGTATGTGTATAGGATTAGAGTTATATACAGCGTGAGAACCACAGATATCGTAAGTCGTATCCACTACGTGGGCAGCACTTCTTATGGCATGGGTGCTTGCTAATCTAACTGCAATTCGATCATCCACAGCAGGCCCTCTGTCGGTTTCTGCTGACTCAATCAGATCAGTTATACTCTCAACGAGTAAAGCTTTACTGGATCTCCATATTGCCTCTGCTCGTCCTATTTGATTCTGAATTAATTCCTGATCCCGTAATAAGGATTTGCCTTGCGGGCGCTTTTTCCTAGCAATTTTGAAGGTTTCATCAAGGCTAGCTCTTGCTATTCCCAGTGCAACAAAAGCAAATCCGGACGCAAATAAAATTGATCTATTAATGCCATTAAAAGCTTCCGTTACCTTGCCAGCATCGGAGTCTTTAAATGTTCTGTTTTCCGGTACGAATAGATTGTCAGCCTTGAAGCTATTACTGCCGGTACCCCTTAGACCATTGACATTCCAGTCATATATCGGCTCAATCTGAGATTTAGGAATGACCATGTACTGTGCAGTTTTGGTGCTCGGCAGTGTCTGTGCTGTATCATTTTCCGACACAAGAGCCAGAAGCCAATTAGCATGTGAAAACCCCGAACTTAATCTCCATTCACCTGACAACTTGTATCCACCCTTCGATTTTTTTATTTCGAACCATACAGGTGGACCGTTAGCTAAAATGGAGCGCTTATCTGACCAGATCTCATCTGCAAGAGGTTTGGGCATAACTCCTGCAAAGGTACTAAGGACATTATTCTGGTTTAAACACCAACCCGTGCTTCCATCAGCCTGTGCAAAGCCTTGAATGATTTCAAGATATTCGAGCAAATCGAGTTGCTGTCCATTAAACCTTTTGGGCAATAATAATCTAAACATGTCGTTGCCCACTAACTCGTCGATCAATGATTCGGGAATAGATCTATTTTGTGAAATGCTTAGACTTGCTGACCTAACCTTGGGTATTAACTTTTCAGCTTTTGATATCAAAATATATTTCCGTTGTGCATATATTAATATATTGGCGGGTAATAGGTGTGCCAATCCGTATTTGATTCATACAGATAAGCAGCTTGAAGTACTGTCGTTTCGTCAAATGGCTTACCCACAATTTGCAGGCCTACCGGAAGTTTTTCGCTAGTAAACCCACAAGGTATGCTTAGGCCTGGCAAACCCGCCAAGTTAAATGGCGCTGTTAACTTTGGAGCTCCATGCAATCCTTCTAAAACCTCTTCTTTAGAATTTGTATGCACGTTAGAATTTGGGGGTTGCGCACCGCTTGTCATTGTAGGAGTCAAAATCAGATCAAAGTCTTCAAATGGCTTCAGTAAGTCATGTTTAATTAGTTCTCGTAACTGTAAAGCTTTATAGTAGGCACCCCCTGGTATGATTGTCCCAGTTGCTACAGCGATTTTTACCATATGAGTTAATTCTTGCAGATGGTTTTGTAACAATCTTTTATTCGCCTGTGCGAATTCTGTAAAGCAAATTGTCCAATGTGTAATTCCTGCATCTTTAACTCTGGGAACAGAAATCCTATCTACTTTAGCCCCATTTCCCTCAAACACTTTAGCTGCATTTTCAACTGCATTAATAACTTCTGGTTCTACAAAATCCGGAGATAACAGTTCAGAAATCAAAGCTATCTTTAACCCTTTTACTTTATGTTCACTTTTCTCTAGTTGTCTGAAATATGGAGGGACTGATCTTTTATTGGAGTAAATATCTCTTTTATCAAAACCTGATATAGATTCCATCATTAAAGCACAGTCGGATACTGTTTTTGTAAAAGGACCAAGAGTATCCATAGACCAACATGCACTTAAAGACCCTGCCCTACTCACCCTTCCGTACGTTGGCCTAAAGCCCACAATTCCACATAGTGAAGCGGGCATACGTATCGACCCTCCTGTGTCTCCACCAAGGGTAGCTGGGACCATGGAAGTAGCCACGGCAATTGCAGAGCCAGAACTCGATCCACCTGGCGTACGTTCAGTATTCCACGGATTTAGAGGAGTTCCCCACGGAAATTCGATGGTTTCAGCAATAGCAAATTCCATCATGTTCAATTTTCCGATGATTACTGCCCCTGATTCTCTCAATTTAGATACGACTGTGGCATCATCTGGGGTGATATTGGTTTTAAATATCAAAGAACCACCAGTTGTTGCTCTTCCTGCAACATCTATCTGTTCTTTTATCCCAACAGGAAGTCCATGTAACGCGCTTCTAAAAACTCCTCTGTGAGCTTCATCATCTAAAAGTTTCGCCTCGGCTAAGCTACTTTCATAATATACATCTGTAAATGCTGCCAAGTTAGGATTTAACGAGTCAATCCTCTTAAGGAATAGTTTTAGAATTTCCGTAGCAGAAGTTTGTTTTGTTCGCATGTTTTTCGCTAACTCAGTTAAGGAAAACTTTGGGTAATCAGTACTTCCTAATAGATCTGAAGGTTTGCTATCTGGATCAGAGGTTTTATCGTAATTTGTATACTCATCAAGGTCTATCGGAAGAGGTTCTACCGGAGGGGTTTTGCCAACATCAATTGGCTCGATCATTTGAATAATCGCATTTATTTGATGCTTTATCTCACTTGCGTCACTTTCAGTTATTGGCACGCCAGCGGCTTGAGCAAGGGTTAAAATTTGTGTGTCGTTTAGGTCGATAATTTCCATAATAAGCAATCCACCCCTTTAACTTCTTGTTATAGTATACGGATGTTGGTAATTTGAAAATTCGTTTGGTGTACCACCAGATAAAAAGCCTCCATCAGCTACTAAAGTTTGACCATTAATATAATCTGATGCATCAGATGAGAAAAATAACACTACATTAGCAATATCGCTTGGTAAACCTATACGGCGGTTTGGTATCCATGGTGTTGTTTCATCAACATACCACTCTGTTTTTCCTCTTTCAGCCTCTTTGTTTTGTTCTAACAGTCGACTGTCGATGTACCCTGGGGCTATACCGTTACAATTAATTCCATGCCCGGACAACTCCCATGCAATTCCATAAGTCATTCTTGTTACAGCTGATTTCATAGCCCCATATACCAGTTGGTTAGGCCACTGTCTAAATGCTTGCACACTGCTTATATTGATTATTTTCCCTTTTGTACCAGAATTTATCATTTCGTTAGCTGCTCGCTGTGCACAAAAGAAATATCCTTTAAGCCCAACATCTATTACTCTATCGAAGTCTCTTTCCTTAACCTCGAGAAATGATTTAGGTATCGCAGTGACAGCGTTATTAACAAGTATGTCAATTGATCCATGCTTACTTATAAAATCATCGAACATTGAATCTATATCATCCGTTTTGCCCACATCTGCTTTGTGCCATGATACTGAAGGATCATGTGGCTTAATAAGCTCAATAGCTTCTTTTGAAGTCGCATCATAAACAAGATCGTTTATGCCTACGTTAGCTCCGCTTTTTGCCAGTGCTAAAGCAATCTCTCTTCCGATACCTTTGGCGGATCCTGTAACAAGAGCATTTTTGCCTTTTAACATCAAACTAACCTCCATCGTTTCATTTGAGTATTCAATTAAGTAGCCAACGATTGCTATACTACACTTAATACCTTTACCTAAATACAGGATACAAATAAAACATGAATACAAACCGACTATATTTTGAACCGGTAGAAAACTCCGATCGGGTTTTCACCGACGATTTTAATGAATTCTTAATCGAATTGCATGATCTTCTAGGAGATCGTGTAACGGAACTAAGAAACAGCCGAGATACAGTACTAAAACAGGCTCTAGAAGGTACGCAGCCCACACCCCTCCCACCTTCAGAAGCTACCACAGGAGATTGGGTTATTGACCCTATTCCTGATGAATTGAGAAGCCCAGGAATAGAAATCTCTGGACCTTCATCAATCAGGCCAATGTTAATAAATGCACTGAACCCAGCAAAAGATGGGGATCGAGCTGAAGGCGACCTAGATGATGACGAGGATGCAGGAGGACATAGACTCATAGACACCGTGAATTCTGCAATTAATCGACTAGAAGCCACTTTGGGCACTTTAGAGCACTATGACAGCAATAGAGATAAGAAATATGAGTTGCAGCCTGGAAAACTACCATTTTTCATGCATAGAGAACGAGGTTTACATTTAGATGAACCTGACGTAACTATTGACGGCAAACCTATCTCAGCTTCTATTTTAGGCACCGCTTTAACAATCTTTCACTGCGGCCGAGCGCAGATAAATAAAGGTCAAACCATTTACTTCTACGTACCGAAACTAGAATCTTCATTAGAAGCACGCTGGTATCGAGACTTATTTGACGCAGCAACTGATCTGCTGAAGATCCCTAAAGAAAGTATTAAGGCTATCGCTCTAGTTGAATCATTACCACTGGTATACCAGATGGAAGAAGTGTTATACGAACTGGGCCCTTATGCAGCCGGCCTGAACGCTGCCAGGTGGGATCTAAAGGCGAGTATATTTGAATTCATAATGGCTGACCCGAATTCTGTTTGGCCTGACAGGTTTGGCGTCGCGGTTCCAACCACTCAATTCCTAGCGAACATTTTCAGGCGACTTGTTGCAATATGTTTAAAGCACAATGCTGTGGCAATCGGTGGAATGGCTACTCCGCTTCCATCACGGGATCCTGAAGTAAATGAATCAGCCTCCAAGTCGATAAGAGCTGATAAAGAGTGGGAGGCACAGCAAGGATTCTTAAGAGCTTGGGTGGCACATATTTTTCATATGCAAGTTGCTGCAGAACCATTTAAAGACTGGCATTCTGGCTGGCAGCCCACAGAAGAAATGAAAAACCCGGATAACTATCCTGTTTCAATAGATGTTCCAGAAGGCCCTATAACTATAGAAGGCACACATAGAAATGCAAGAATGGTAATAGAGTACCTTGAGGGATGGCTGAATGGCAGAGGAGCAAAGGGTATTGACAGCCTTGAGGGTCAACCGGGTATTCATCCGGCCCTTATGGAAGACCTTGCAACTGGCAGGATGTCTGTAGCTCAAATTGCACAAAGAATTATCCATGCCGTTGAAGACTCAGAGTCTGGAAAAATACACGACTTTGATACTGTAAAGCAAATAATTAAAGAGCAATTGGATGATATTTTGAAAATTAGAGAAGCATCTGGGGTGTTAACTTCCGATATGAAACAAAGGTATCAAGATGCTTACATTATTTCATTGAGATGGATAAAAAATTACACTGAATATGACTTCAGGAGCCTTGGAACCTACAGCCATAAAGACCTACTGAAAATTGCTTCATCACCACCAGCTTTCTAAAATGATAATGTAACGTAATCAGGAGATTCATGATTAAATTCAGCGCAAATCTATCAATGTTATTTACTGAGCTTGATTTCTTGGACCGGTTTTCTGCTGCCAAGAAAGCCGGGTTCGATTACGTCGAGTATCTTTTCCCTTACGATTTCGCTCCTGAACAAATTAGTGATCAATTGACTCAACACAACCTCGATCAGGTATTGTTTAACCTTCCTGCTGGCAATTGGGGAACGGGCGAACGAGGAATCACTTGCTTGCCAGATCGGATTGATGAATTCGAAGATGGAGTAATGAAAGCGATAGATTACGCGAAAGCTTTAGGATGCAAACAGGTAAACGCATTAGCGGGCATACCCGCATTAGAAAGCTCCGAAGATCTCGTAAAGGAAACTTTTATAAAAAATCTACGATTCGCCGCAAATAAACTTAAAGATCAAGATATTCATCTATTAACTGAGCCTATAAACACAATAGATATTCCAGGGTTTTACTTAAACTACACAGAACAAGCAAAATCTATCTTAAAAGAAGTTGATTCTAATAATTTATTTATTCAATATGACATCTATCATATGCAAATTATGGAAGGAGATCTCATACGGACTATAACCGAAAATCTCAACTATATTAAACATATACAGCTCGCTGATAACCCAGGGCGGCATGAACCTGGGACTGGAGAGATTAACTATTCATCAATATTCAGCGCTTTGCAAAAGTTAGGCTACAAGGGGTATGTTGGATGTGAATATATCCCTAAAGAGAGCACTTTGGACGGAATTGCCTGGATTGAACAGTACAGACAATGAGTAACACAAAAAATCCAGCTGAAAATTTAAACAAATATCTTGAGCGTATCCAATCAACTATTTTGTGGTTGTCCGTAAACATAGTTCATCATGCAAACAATCTTCGGGAAACTAAATCGGGTGTTAAAGTGGGAGGCCACCAAGCATCTAGTGCCTCAGTTGTAACAATAATGACTTCACTTTATTTTGATTTTATGAACGCAGGAGACCGAATATCTGTTAAGCCACATGCTTCGCCTGTTTACCATGCAATACAGTATATTCTGGACAATTTAGACGAAAAATATATGAATACATTGAGGGAGATACATGGCCTTCAAGCTTATCCCAGTCGTACTAAGGATCCTGATCACGTAGACTTTTCAACCGGTTCAGTAGGAATTGGAGCAATAGCACCTAACTTCGCCTCTCTTGTTGAAAGGTATATCAAGTCACAAGCTGGCTCAAAACAATGGGATGTTGACAACGAAGCAGAACGCCGATACATCAGCTTGGTTGGCGATGCCGAACTAGATGAGGGGTCAGTCTGGGAAGCAATTGCTGAACCTACGATGAGCAACTTGGATGACGTTATATGGGTAGTGGATTTAAATAGGCAGAGCTTAGATCGCGTAATACCCGGTATCAGAGTTGGTGCCTGGGGCAAAATGTTCTCAGCTAATGGCTGGACTGTAATCAATGCTAAATACGGCTCTAAGTTGCAAAATGCTTTCAAAATGCCCAACGGGGACCTGTTCAGGGAAACAATCGACAAGATGCCTAATGAGTTATATCAAAGATTACTTAGGGTGTCTGGTGACGAATTACGGGAATGGCTCCCAAGGAGTAGCGAGGATACAGATACTCTAAAAAAGTTTGTTTCCCAGTGGGATGATAATGAACTACAAGAACTTGTTAGAAATCTAGGCGGGCATGATTTCACATCGTTGAGATCCAGCCTAAAAAAAGCCGATAAATCTAAAGGTCCAGCAGTTATTTTTGCTTATACCCTAAAAGGCTGGATGTTGCCCTCAGTTGGTGACCCGCAGAACCACTCAGTCATATTGAGCCAAGAACAAATGAACCAATTTAGGTCTGAATTAAGTATAGGCGACAAAGAATGGCCTAAGCTAGATGATCAAACAGAAGAATGGAAGCTGAAAGAATCTGCGAAAAAGAATCTCTCTGAACTAAGATCCAAAACAGAAATAATCAAACATAGTTTTCCTAAGAGTTTTGGAAGAAGTTATAAAGGTCCTATGTCTACCCAGCAGATTTTTGGATTGATACTTACCGAAATATCTAGGGGTATACCAGGCCTATCCGATAAAGTCGTGACTGTTAGCCCAGATGTAGCCAGTTCTACAAACCTGGGTGGATGGATCAACAAAGTAGGTGTGTGGGGCGAATCAGAAGTGCCCCAAATGCCAGAAGATGTCCAGAGAGCGCTTAACTGGCAACAGACTCCTGATGGCCAACACATAGAGCTAGGCATTTCTGAGAATAACTTGTTTATGATGCTTGGACAACTTGGCTTATCTCATGAAATGTTAGGTCAAACCCTGTTCCCTATCGGAACACTGTATGATCCATTCGTTAGACGCGGTTTAGATGCCCTGTTCTATGGTGTTTACTCTGGAGGTAGATTTATATTTGTTGGCACTCCATCTGGAATAACGCTTGGACCTGAGGGCGGTGCTCATCAGTCAATCGTGACGGCATCTATAGGAATAGATCTTCCAGAAACATCCTATTACGAACCATGCTTTGGAATTGAACTTGAATGGATAGTTTTACAAGCTTTAGATCACATCAGGCAAAGAACTGAATCAACGTATCTAAGACTAACCACCAAAAGAATAGATCAACAACTGCTGACACTTCCAACGGAAGAAGGTCAGTTGGAGCAATTGAGGGAAAAGGTTATCCAAGGCGCATACCGCATAGTTGATAGATCAACTGAACCAGAATATCTACCTGGAGAAAATGTTGTGAATATCTTTGCTACCGGCGCAATGATTCCCGAGGCTATTAACTCGAGTATTTCTTTATTGAATGAAGGAATATATTTAAATGTGATAAACGTGACTGGCCCCGGTAAGCTTTACAGAAGTTACCAAGAATGGTCAAAGAGTTCCATCTATGCAGAGCAAGATCAAGTTTTTATGCCAGAACTGCTTACATCTTCAGAGAGAAAATCTCCGATAGTAACCGTTATTGACGGACACTCGCATTCATTGTCATGGATAGGGAGTGCTATTGGAGCTCAATGTTATCCATTAGGTGTCAATGATTTTGGACAATCTGGAGATACTAATGATCTGTACCGCGAATATGGCCTGGATGCAGGTAGCATATCAGCAGCTTGTTATGGTGCTTTAGGATTGTAGGGTTAGCTCTGTAATCACAGACCCTTTATGTATTAATATTAAATAATACAAATTATATAAATTTAGGTGATCTCAATGAGTAAAATTTTTATTACAGTTTTTCTGCTTGGTTTATCAACTGCACTCTTGGGAATGGCATGCGATTCAGCAATCGAAGAGGAAATTGCTGCATTAAAGGTAACACCAACTATTGAAAAAACTATCAGTTCTGAAGAATCATCTAATGAAGGATTAAAAATGACTACACCAAAACAATATGACTCCGCTCCAGAAATGTCGATCGATGTCACTAAGAAATATACTGCCAAATTCCAGCTAGATGGAGGGAAAGGATTTGTGGTAGAGCTATATCCAGAGGTAGCGCCAATCACGGTCAATAGTTTCGTGTTTTTAGCTAGAGAGGGTTATTTTGACAACACCACGTTCCATAGAGTTATAAGCGGATTTATGTCGCAGGGTGGCGACCCTACAGGCACTGGAATGGGTGGCCCTGGATACACTTTCGAAAACGAATTCGACCCTGAGTATAAACATGATTCTCCTGGCATCCTTTCAATGGCAAACGCGGGCACCAGAAATGGTCAAGCTACAAATGGAAGTCAATTCTTCATAACACATGGTCCTACTCCTCATTTAGATGGAATGCACACAGTATTCGGAAAAGTTACCCAAGGCTTAGAAATTGTGGTAAACCTCCGGGAAAGAGATCCCCAATTTGCCACATTTAATGGGGAAAAAATAATAACAATAGAGATTATAGAAGAATAAAAAAAGAGTTTGCTATCACAGCAAACTCTTTTTTTATTCTAGAACCGTAAGTTACTGGACGAAGGAATACAATTTACCCCGGACACCGATCCATGTTTTACCAACTAATTCGGTCTTCTTGGATAGAGGTTTGTTGTCAACTCGTACTGAAGCAGATGGTTTATTAGTTTCTATACAAATTTTTCCTTTAGTAAATTTAAATGTGACCTCTTCTAATCCAGTCATTCCTAATTCACTTCCAGAAATTTTATTTTTGAATAGAATCTTACTGAATAATCCACGTTTCAGAGTAGCAAAATCGATGACCCTTTCATCTCGGTCGTTGAACAGAAAACCTTTAGGTCTAGTTTGTAGCGCCCAATTAACTAAGATACTAATTATGGCAATCCCTAAACTGATAGGAAATACAATGACCCACCAAGGAAATCCCGGATTGTTTTGTACTGGTTGATTTTGAGATTGATCCAATAGGCTATTCTCATCTGTAATACTTGTAACAGCTAGCTGTTCAACTGAACTAAGGTACAAAGGCGTTGCTGTATATATATAGCTTTGTCCTCCATACTCTAACTGCAGAGCAAAACTAACAGTTCTTTGGCCTGGTGAATCGACAGTCATAAATACATCAAATATCCAATCTTGAGCATCACCTGAAGATGTATTGGCCTGAATCTCTAATTGACCTTGCGTGCTATCTCCACTCGAAAGATCCCAGGTAAGAGTATCGTATGACACGGGATAAGGTTGACCTTCTACATTCACGTTTATAGTTGCAACGTGGGTTCTTTGATTTAAGTTTAAATCTCCTTCAAGTAATTCGTTTATCTGTAAAGATGGAAAGTGTTGAACATCAATGGATGCATCACTTTTAAGTACATAATCGATCTCATTCCAAGACAATTCGAATGTTATCGCATGGAGGCCTGTTGTATTGAACGGTCCTACCGAACCTGAAAAATACCCGTCGCCCGCTACTGTATCAGAGTCAATACCTGCATCATTCAGCGTATATGCGAGGGTCTGTCCTTCAGGTGTAGTTACATATGCATGTATTGTTCCATCTTCAATTCGAATAATGTTTGACCCTCTATTTGCAAAGACAACTAACGATGAAGGCTCATTAAAAGGAAATGGCCCGGAGTTATTAATGGTTAAACGTAACTCGTTCTGCGATGTGGTCCATAATGCAAATCGTCCATTAATGCTATTCGCATCAAGCGCCCATGTACCAGGCATGGGGTCTTCAATTTTTATTGATCGAATATATGGGGATTCTAATGTATAACTTCCATCGATTAAGGAAGAATCAAGACCGTTGGGATTAGTTAAACTGATAGAACCATCTGATGCTTCTAAGTAAATAAAAAATTGAAGATTCTTAGTTTCAGGTAAGACATCGACGGAGATTGAAACCATTTCATTTAGCGTCAGTGTTGAATTATTGAGCTCTTCCAAACTAGTATTTGTTACATTAGAAGTAATTCGCTCTACCACTTTATACATTTCACTGTTATTTTGAACGGCAAAATATTCGCCACCTGAACGACTAACCAGTGCATTTGCAAATTCTTCATTAGTGTCTGAAGTCGAACCAACGGTTATTACATGAAAGTCGTTTGACTGAAGAACTAATTGATCAATTAAAGGTATGACTCTTTTGTACGCAGCAGCGGTGTTTTCTGTGCTTGAACCGCTAGTAATTAAAACAACATTGCTACCCAAAGCAGGCCGCTCCAGTCCAATGAGTGTATTTGCTTGTACAAGACCCATGAAAATATCGGATGCTTCACTGTTTCCCGATATTAATTCAGAATCAATTGATGATATTGTCTCAGCGAAGTTAGTAGACCCCAATGATGTAGGACCAATCACAATCGATGGGCGCTCAGTATCAATAAAAGCCACTTCCCTGTCAGTACCGATAGAAGAGATCATTGTTATTAATGACCTGACAGAGTCTATATCCTCTTCGCTTTCCCTGACTGAACTGCCGTCAATCAGAAGGATAGTCATAGGTTTTTGGGTTGGTTCTGATGCTTCAGCAAGCAACGGAGCACCTGCTAATGCTATAACTATGATTAGTACTGCGACACAAGCTTTAAGTATCATCACACATCTCCAGTATTGAAAGGTTTTACATGATTTCTAATGTAAAATAAACTCAAATGTTCCAAACTTGTCTTATAATAGGTAAAATTGTTCAATATTGGTAGTAGAAATTGGTACTGATTTGAGCAGAAAATCCATGTAGTATTCTTGTTGTTTAAAAATGTTGGTGAAATTAATTCATATGTACAAACCCATTACAGTCACAATTTTTATGATTATTACTGTTTTGCTGTGTTTAAATTGCCTGGCAAATGATAAGTCAGAGGAATATATGATTGGAAAAATTATTGATACAGATTCTCCAACAATAAGCTATACAAACTCCGTTACACTAATTGATAGTAACGAAAAGACTTGGGAATTTAAGCTTGAAGATCAATTCAATCATTTCACTCCATCTCACTTCATGAATCATATGATAAATGGAGATTTGATTAAGGT
Source organism: Chloroflexota bacterium (assembly GCA_002699485.1). Taxonomy (GTDB): domain Bacteria; phylum Chloroflexota; class Dehalococcoidia; order Lucifugimonadales; family UBA2962; genus UBA2962. The sequence continues at coordinate 14,994 of PAAV01000045.1, forward strand.
TGTTTTCTACTATGATGAGGATTCGATAATTGTATTAGACATTTCGGACTATCCTTAATACAGACAGTCTATCTTAATTTAGCAGTTGAATTCCTGATCCTTAAAGCGATATACCCAACTCCAGAAAAGAAGATTAAACTTACTACTATCCAAACGATCGTACCTATTTTGGTTCCTACAATATTCCGATCCTTAACCGAGATTTCCATGTTGAATTTTACAGAGGTTTCATCTTTATTTTTCAAGGAAATAAGAATTGTCCAATTTCCTGGCTTTTTCAACAAAAAATTAGTTTTATAATCTAGAGGGTTTTGAGGAGTATTTAACGCATAAGACTCATATAACTCTTCTTTTGTCTCATCTTCCATACGAATCATAATTATAGAATCTGTAATAGGCTCACCACTAACTGCGATTGTCGGAGATAAAGTCAGTAGAATAGTTCCAACTGAAGGATCAAATGGACTAACTTTTACCACCAGTCCGATTCCCTCTTCTTCAAGCTGCGTAGTAGTTTCGTTTTGTTCTATTGACTGAGCTCTAACAATATTAGTCCCAATACCAAATAAAATGAACGTGAGAAGAATAATAAACAGGATTCTACTGGCAGATTGTAATTTCATTTATATCTCTAGTATCTCCATTATTTTTGTCTCTAATTCAGATAGAGTAACAAATCCCTCAAATTTAGCGACGATAAATCCATCCTTATCTAGGATGAACGTAAACGGCTCTGAATTTAACCCCCATTCCTCTAAGAAAGCAGACACCTTAAGTTGATATTTACCCTCATCATCCATCTCAGATCGTTCATAAACCTCTATATGAATAATGTTCAAGCTGGGTCCAAATCGTTCATTTATTGAAGATATTATTTCTATCTGTGGCCCGCAAGTGGAGGTGCGACAAAAAGATGGGGAAGCAAACGTAATAATAGTGGGCATTCCATTATTCATTGCGTCAGAAACCGATATTTTGTATAAATCCATATCCGGCTGTAGAGAGGATGTTATCTGGCTAATATCCGTAACTTCATTAAAAGTTAAGTTTTCCAATGGTTTGGGTTTTGTCCCAACAGCTGGAGAAGAACTAGTTTTATTAACAAAGAAACTGGTTACTCCGAAAACCTCCTTATTAGTAGATGATCCTTCAGCCTGGATGGTCCATTCTCCTGAAGTATCGAAATTTACATCGGCAATATAAACTCCAGCATTGCCTTGCGGCCAATCATGAAAAACTGCTTCAGTCCGAGTCGTAAACCTCTCTGATTCATTTCCCGTAGGTGAGAGTTTTATATTAACTCGTTCAGCAATTACTGGGCCGGTCTTACCGATTATTGCAAATGCCAATCGGTTTTCCCCAATCGCGATATCTGTAACTGCCATAATGATTTGATAGCTTAAACCGGATTCAACAGGGAAATCCGACTGTCGACTAAGATTTTGGACACTAATTGAAGCGTCACTACCGCAGTTCACTGAAATTAACAATAAAAAAACAGCCGAAATAACAGGAATGACCAAGTGAATATAGTTGAAACTTTTTACCAACGATCTGACCTTAAATTAGACAATATTCTCCAACTTTCTACGTTTACTACAATAAAATACTACGCTATATATGGTGGTTTTTGTTGCACTTATACACATGACATGGTATCTTGAAGTTCGCCGATGCTCCGACCCTTACCGCCTTTCTCTAAGGGACCCATTAGGCTAGCATCGGCTCCTCCTCGTGGCCCTCGATGGTAGAACATCGAGGGCTTTTAAATATAAGCCCACTCACTAACATATATTTTACTTGAATTCACTTACTCGTTTATTGAGCAGTCCATCCGCCATCTATTAGCAAAGATGTTCCAGTTATAAAGCCCGTTTTACTTGAACTCAACCAAAGTACAGCTTCAGCAACTTCACTAGGCTGCCCAATCCGACCTATTGGATGTGAATCTCGCCAAACCTTCACCTGGTCAGGTGTCTCTGCGGCAAATCGATCGAACATCGGCGTATGTATACTTGCTGGAGAAACCGCGTTCACTCTTATTCCCTTAGGCGCGTAATTTAGCGCTGCAGATTTAGTTAGTCCAATGACTCCATGTTTACTGGCACAGTAATCGGGGGATGCACTGGCTACATGACCTGCAATCGAGGCCATATTTACAATAACGCCTTGAGTATCCGAAGATTCTAACGGCTTTTGCTTCAACATCTGCTGAATTTGATATTTCATACAAAGCCAAACCCCTTTTAGGTTGATATCAATAGTCCTCATCCACTCATCTTCAGGATATTGGTGAATCGGTCCCCCAACTCCTGTGACTCCTGCATTATTGAAAGCAACATCTAGCCGTCCATATTTCTGTACTGTGAATTCAATTAATTGTTTGACTTGGTCTGCCCTGCTGACATCAGCCTTGATGAAGTCAGCTGTCCCACCATTATTTTGTATTTTGCTAACAACATTATTGCCCCGTTGAATGTCTCTTCCAACCAATACAACTTTTGCCCCCTCTTTAGCATAAGCTAGCGAGGCAGCCTCTCCAATTCCTGCGGTCCCTCCTGTAACTAACGCTACCTGACCATTAAATCTATTTGATTCATTTGTTACACTCATTGAGCTGTCCATCCTCCGTCTACAGGAATTGAACTACCCGTTACAAATGACGACTGACTAGATAGCAACCAAAGCACACTCGATGCCACCTCATCTGACTCGGCAAATCTACCAATAGGATGCATGGATTGCCATTTTGTTACGAGAGACGGGTCTGTATTTAAAAACCTCTCAATCATTGGTGTCCTCGTTACAGCCGGACATACTGCATTAACCCTAATATTATATTTTGCATAATCAAGGGCAGCTTGTTTAGTCAACCCTATAACTCCATGTTTACTAGCGTTGTATGCAGGGGATGCCCCTCCAACCAGTCCAGCTATAGAACTCATGTTTACTATTGCGGCATTAAAGTTTTTATCTTTTGTAGACTCGTACTGCTTGATCAGTTGTTGTAACTGGTATTTCATACAAAGAAATACCCCTGTTAAATTCAATGCGATAGTAGAGTCCCATACATCTTCTTCGTATGTGTGTGTATCAAAACCTCTTCCTTCATTTCCAGCGTTGTTGCAAGCAATATCCAGCCTTCCGAAAGAATCAACCGTATGGTTAATCAACTCAATCACATGTGCTGTAACTGAGACATCTGCTGGAACAAATACGGCTTCTCCACCAAAAGAATTTATGTGACTTACAACCTCAGCTCCACGTTGTTTATTTGTTCCATTTACTACAACCCTTACTCCCTGCCTAGCTAAATTAATAGCAACCGCTTCTCCTATTCCAGCAGTAGATCCAGTTACTATAGCGACTTTACCATCTAAATCTGGGTACAAAATCAAAATTCCTTTTTAGTCATGAAAAACTTGCCTGGCTAGCCGATCTTAAAAAACGAGAAGTTAATTGGACCTGAGCGCCTCGGTTGGAGACATATTAGCAGCCCGCATTGCAGGATAAAAGCCCGCTACGCCTCCAATTAAAATGGAAGAACCAATGCCAATATAAATGGCACTTTGAGGAATCACAATGTACCACCCCTGGGTGCTTGCATAGATAGTTGTGACAATCATACCTGCTATTATCCCCAACGAACCGCCTACGCAAGCTAGAAGTAAGGATTCTGTTATAAATTGAATTGCTATATGGAACTTAGTGGCCCCTATTGCTCTTCGTAAACCAATTTCACTCCTACGCTCTATAACTGCAATCACCATTACATTTGCGATTCCAATACCACCTACAAGCAAAGCTACCGCTCCCAGTCCCATAAAAAGATTAGTAAATGTTGAGTTTGCAACTGCTCGAGCCTCTAAAACATCTGAAGCACGACTTACCTGTACTTCTTCCGGATTCTCCGGGTTTACCGTAGCAGCAATCACAGAACGAACATCTTCAACATATTCCGGATATGCACGGATATATATGGTGTCAACCTCTCCATCATGTGAAAAGTATTCTTCTGCAGCTGCATATCCAATGATAGCTGCCCTATCCAAATCGGCTGCCAATGGCAAAGGTTCCATAATACCTACAACAGAAAACCACTCCTCACCTATCCACAAAAGTTTTAAATCAGCAACGTCTTGTATCCCAAGGCGCTCAGCAGCTACGGAACCTAAAACCACTACGGGGTATGTGGAGTTAACTTCATTGAGGAAACTACCATTTTTCATGCTGCCACGTTGGGATTCCAATAAATTCAAATCAGAGGCGATAATAGTGATCCCTTTTGTTCTTCCATCCTGAATAAGATCATTTCTAAAAACCTGCCCGGAAATTCTAGTTACAGTGGCCACCTCATAAACTGGTGTAATTCGACTAACCATTGGCGCCGCTCCATCTGGTAAAGAGGCTTCATCCGACCCAAAACCTTGGCCTGCCTCGACAGTGAGTAGATTGGTGCCTAATGAATCTAATTCACGTATTAAATCTGCGTTACCTGATGCCGACAGCCCCAAAACTCCAACAACAGCTGCTATTCCAATAGTGATGCCTAAGGCTGACAAAGCTGACCTTAATTTCCGTGTTCTGAGACCAGAGACACTAACTTTTAAAATATCGATGAATGTTAAGTGGCTAGTCGGCAGATTACCATTGTGACTGGATGAATTAGGCACTTTGATTTTCCAAGCTGTCATCAATTCTGCCATCTTTAAAGGTGATTCTGCGTGCGCTTTCCCGCGCTACGTCTTGATCATGTGTGATGAGTATTACTGTTGTACCATCGATGTTAAGACCAATTAGCAAATCCAAAACGGCAGCTGTATTCTTGGAGTCTAAGTTACCTGTGGGTTCATCAGCTAAAACAAACTCCGGCTCATGCACTAGAGCTCTAGCTACTGCGACCCTTTGCTGCTCACCTCCTGACATCTCGTTCGGAAGGTGATTAACTCTGTGGGATAACCCTACACGATCTAATATCTCTCTAGCTCTTTCTTTCCTGTCAGCAGCCGGGAAATCAGTATAAAGCAACCCGTTTTCTACATTTTCCTGAGCCGTGAAACCGGGCAAAAGGAAAAAATCTTGAAATATGAACCCCACGTATCGAGACCGAACACCAGATAGCTCTTGATCTGTTAGGCCTGATGTTTCTAATCCATCGATCAAAACTGAGCCTCCGGTAGGTCTAGTTAAAGTTCCAATCACATGGAGTAATGTGGATTTGCCACTACCTGAAGCTCCGATTATTCCTACAAATTCGCCTTTAGATACGGACATCGAAATGTTAGCGAGAGCGTTAACTGGCGGAGTACCCTCATATGTCTTACTTACATTAATCAGCTGTACAGCCGGAATGTTTTTATCGGTACTTTCTTTCATAAGATTTACTAAGGAACTACAACTTCAGTTCCAACATTAATTCCTTCTCCGTTGATCTCTACCCAGCCATCTGCATACAAACCTACAGAGACAGGCACTAACTTTGATGAGCCATTTTCAATAACCTCAATTGCATATCCTCCGCCCAAAATAGCTAACAGGCTTGTTACAGGAGCGGCCAATACGTTTGAGGCTAACTTTTTAGTTACTGAAACCGTAACCGATGCTCCTGTCCACTCTGGGTAACTTTCTGTATCTTCTAGTGAAACAACAATTTCTAGATAAGGCTCTCCTTGATTACCTTGAGGTATGACAGCAATATCTCCTATGTCGGAAATTGTTCCTGAAATGACATTCTCATCTGGCAGTTCTATGGAGACGACAAGGTCAAGGTCGACAAGATCTTTATTCACTACTTCAATTGATGTATTGACCTTTTGCAATGACCTGGTAACGTCTACAGCCCCTGGCTTACTAATAACTTTTTCTATTGTAATTAAACTCAAAACTGGATTAGTGGGCACAATACTAGTTCCGATTTCAGTATGAAATTCAGAATACTGGACCACAGAGTTCCCCGGAATAAAAAGAACCTCTCTAAATTCCAACTTACCAGTGATAGGCAGTCTCAATACTGACTGCATGTTTTCTATAGCTGTGCTGGTATGCTCATCAAATTCATGATCAATAGCAATAGATTCCGTTTCATCATAACCAAGGGCCACTAAATTTTGCTCCAATTGAAATACATCGAGACCCTCAGCCATACCTGTTTCGAATGTTCGCCATGCAGGTTGTTCTCCATACATCGCTATAGTGGCCTCTATCCCTTCAACTAGTTCATCTCTGGTATGTTTGGCTAATCTTAAAGATGTTTTTGCTGACTCCAATGCCTTATTAGCATTGTTAAGATCAGCTACTGTTGGATCATCATCTAATGCAGCTCTCTGTGCCTTTGCTGACTCTAACGCCTTATTAGCATTGTTAAGATCAGCTACTGTTGGATCATCGTCTAATGCAGCTCTCTGTGCTTTTGCTGAGTCTAACGCCTTTATTGAAGAAGCCTCGGTTTCTAAGCTCTTTTTATGATTTTCATATGCTATCAATAGGTCGTTGCTACTAGTGACAAGCTGTGTCTCATCAAAGATGCTGTCTAGTAATAGTTCAGATGCTATTTCCGTCATTTTGCTTTCCGAATCAGGACAGACAGATTTGTACACCTCCGAAGTCCAAACAGATGAACTCAACTTGCCAGACAAATCACAATAGTCCTGGCGCGCTATTCTAAAGGCTATCCATTGTGTATCCACTGCCGCATTGGAATTAACTAGTGTCGCTTCAGCCTGCGCTACAGTACTATCAGCTGCTGCGATCTGAGTATCTGTTGGGTCTGAAGTCAGTAATTCTAATGCCGCTTCAGCCTGCGCTACAGCACTATCAGCTGCTGCGACCTGGGCATCTGTCGGGTCTGAAGTCAGCAATTCTAATGCCGCTTCAGCCTGCGCTACAGCACTATTAGCTGCTGCGACCTGGGCATCTGTCGGGCCTGAAGTCAGCAATTCTAATGCCGCTTCAGCCTGCGCTACCGAACTTTCAGCTGCTGCAATCTGATTGTCAGCTGTTAAAAATTCTAATTCGGTCACCTCTTTGTAGTATTTGAACAACACTGTTCCCCGATATATATCCTCTCCTTCAGAAATAATATATGTCAGTATTCCGTTATTGCCCGGCAACACCTGAACTTCGGATCCATATTCCAGAACGCCGTCTATTTTTTCAAAGGTTCTTAAATCCCTTCGTTCAATCAAAACTGTAGAAATGATTTGGTCGTCTGATTCTTCTTCCGTCCCGCTTAAATTAAATATACTCTGTGTAGATATGAGCACAATAAGAACGATAACAACAACAATCACCAACGCTAATATTATTATTGATAGTCTCTTAGTCATTTTCAGGTGCTAGGCCTTTTCCACCACATGGATGTAAATTTGGTTTCTCATTACTCACTTCTTCTAGTCCTAGGAGCTTGTCCAAAAATAATTCCACTGCATGATTCAATGGCTTTTTCAACTTTCGGTGTCATTGTTATATCCTCGAACATAGATTGCATGATTAACCGGGGATCATTAGAAAATTCAGGATCAGGAATATCGATGCCATTCTCTCTAATGCACTCTGCAAAATCTAACAGATTATCCTGAAGTTCTATTTGGTCTTCCTGAGTAGGTGCTGTGGCAAAGGTTGCATCTTCCAGCAAGCTGATGCAATCTCCTAATTCTTGGATAGTTTTCTCGCTATTTATGTCAAAACTTGGGTCTGTCAGAATGCTGTCTCTGAGCCCTTCTAAATCAACAGTTCCATCAGCATTTAATGTTGGGTCAGCAACATCATAGCCATAGCCGCGCAAACATGTCGTGAATTCGGTAGTTATTTCTTCATCTGTTTTGGCAGGATTATCAATGCTATCCTGATCAGATTCTTCGGCAATTATTACTGGCGTTGGAGTATCAATCGATATAACTCCTTCGCTTCCATTGTCTGAGCCACCGCATGCAATAGTTACTATTGAAAAGCATAAACTCAAACTAGCCAATATGAAAAGTTTGTGAAAGTTCATTTATCCCCCAAGTCATACTATTAGTATAACGAATTGGAATCCTGAAGGTTTATGTGGGCCCGGCAGGGATCGAACCTGCGACCAATCGGTTATGAGCCGACCGCTCTGACCACTGAGCTACGGGCCCCGGTAGTTTTCAGACTGAACAATTAGAAATTAATAGACTACTATATTTCAGATGGCGATTTATAGTATATCCGTTTTAACTGTTAATTTTGTTACTATTAACAATCTTCTAGTAATTGCTCAAAAGTAATAACTGTACCTTCTTCAACACCAACGATCTTGAAAGTCTCATAATAGTCACTACTATTTTCAAGCCATTCCGCAAACTCTTGTGCGTCCTCTTGTGATTGATACGTCCTTAATGCTTTAATTTTTACATCAATATATTCTTGTGTTGGCACGAAGACATTAGGTTGTGTTTCAGGGCCATCGATATCTAAATCAAATTCTTTGGCTGCTAGTTCAGGTATTGCAACATAAAGTAAGCTAACTTTTTTATTAATGCCCTGCGCATATGCATTGAAAGCATCAAGGGCACATCGATGTATAGCTATATGATCAGGATGCCGAGATATACCTTGAGGGCCAAAAGTTATCACTACATCAGGTTCAATATGATTTATATGATTTCTTAATTTTTCTGATATGACTTCCATTTTTTGTGATTCTACTTCTTGATCTTTATAGTCAAGTAATATTGGAGGGTTTGCACCAAATAGAGATAGAACCTGGGTAAGTTCACTCTCTCTTACTGCCGGCAACTCTTCCCTGCTTACGGATAAATCACCAGTCCCTAAAGTGCCGAGTTCTCCTCTGGTCGCAGTAATGACATTTACACTGGCGCCCATTTGAGCAAACTTTGTAAAAGTGCAGCCTGCAGAGGAAGTTTCATCATCAGGATGGGCAAAGATACCTAAAATAGATTTATTTATATAGCGGTTTGCGTTGTTCATGCTAAGTATTGTTAACATAAAAGTTAATACATTCATACAGTTCGTGACTATATAGAAATAAACCTTTGATAATAAATATTGTTTTAAACCAGATGTAGAAGATAATAGAATACTTGAATAACTGGCAGGTAAACCGTGAGCATATCGTTAAAACTAAAAAAATCTATGGAGCAAGGGTCCTGGATAAGGAAGATGTTTGAAGAGGGCATCTTATTGAAGTCTAAGATTGGCGCAGATAAAGTCTATGATCTTTCCTTGGGTAATCCGATCTTTGAGCCTCCACCTAAATTCCTTGAGTTGTTAAGAAGCTATGTTGAAACACCCTCAAGCGGATTACACCGCTACATGCCAAATGCCGGCCTGCCTGAGACAAGGTCAGCTATCGCTCAAAGTATTAGTAAAGAAACCGGGCTAAGCTTCACTAAAGAGGATATCGTTATGACTTGCGGTGCAGGAGGGGCTCTTAACATCATAATCAAAACCCTTCTAGATCCAGGGGATGAAATCGTTGTTTTAGCTCCTTACTTTGCTGAATACTTCTTCTATGCAGATAACCATGGTGGCAAATGCGTTGTACTAGATCATGACAGCAACTTCATGCCTAATTTAGATATGCTTGAGGATATTGTGAACGAGAAGACAAAGATGGTGATTGTGAATTCTCCAAACAATCCGTCTGGAGCAGTTTATCCAAAAAGCATATTAGATGGACTAGGGAAAATAATTAAGAACCTAGAATCGAAATATGGTAGGGATATTTTTATTGTTAGTGACGAGCCATATAGAAAGATTATTTATGACGATACTGCATATAACCATGTGTTTTCATCACACTCCAATACTATTGTAGCTACGTCTCATTCTAAAGATTTGGGTTTAGCCGGAGAACGAATAGGTTATGTTGCAGTCAATCCAGATAACGAAAATAAAGATGAAATAATCGACGGGCTAACATTCAGCAATCGCGTTCTTGGGTTTGTGAATGCGCCCGCATTAATGCAACACTTAATTACCCATCTACAAAATGAAACGGTAAACATCCAAGAATATAAGGCGAATAGAGATTTTCTTTGGGAAAATCTAACCGAGATCGGATATGAGGTGATAAAACCGCAAGGGGCATTCTATATGTTTCCAAAATCACCAATTAAAGATGACGTTATATACGTAAATAAACTTAGAGAAAACAATGTTTTAGTAGTGCCTGGTTCAGGTTTTGGTTCGCCTGGATACTTTCGAATATCATACTGTGTTGACAAACACACATTACATAACTGTATTCAGGGATTCCGGAAGGTTTTTCGAGACTACAGCTAGATTGGAGTGGTAGATTTTAATCCACTACCAGTTATGGGGATCAAAACAGATTCTCGCGCGTCAATTGTCTCGTTTTTTACGAGAGTTTCGAGCCCAGCAAAAGCTACAGCTGAAGTTGGCTCCATAAATATTCCTTCAGACTGAGCCAATATCTTACGATATCTCTTTATTGAGTCTTCTGTGACACTGATTGAATCACCTTTAGATTCTTTTATGGCCTGGATAATTTGTTTTATTCTAGGCGGGTTTGTGGAAGCAATCCCATCGGCAGAAGTAGTTTTATTCGGGTTAAATCTCCATTCAATTCCATTTAACTCTCTGACAATCGGTTTAATCGCATCAGATTGTATTGCATAAAGCTTTGGCAGTTTCTCTATATGACCTGACAGCCTTAGTTCCTTCAGCACTAGATGGGTTGATATCAACAGTGAACCATTACCGACAGGTATGATGATGTGGTCAGGCATCTCTGCGCCAAACCCACCCACTACTTCACGCCCGAATGACTTAGTACCATCTAAAAAGTGAGGACTAATATTGTGAGAAGCATAGAAAAGTTGTTTCTCTACTACAAACTGTTTCGCTTGTTTTTCTGCGTTGTCTCTCGGACCCGGTATTTTATGAACAGTTGCACCGTATACCAATATCTGGTCAATTTTTGCCTTAGGAGCATTTTCAGGAACAAAGATGTGAGCTTCTATTCCCGTTGCAGCTGAGTAAGCAGCAACAGAAGCTCCAGCATTCCCTGATGAGTCTTCAACTATACTTTTAATCCCCGCGGATTTTATTGCAGATATCAACGCAGCACTGCCTCTATCTTTAAATGAGCCAGTAGGATTGCAATTCTCAAGCTTAGCGTAGATTTTTGATATTCCAACTAATTTCGCAACTTTAGAAAGATGAATCACCTTAGTGCCACCCTCACCTAAAGTTACTGTTGGAGAAGCACTCTGTGAAGCCAAATTGCCTTTATGACTAATTGTCAGCGGATAACTACAATCAGCACAAACTGACATGGTAATGTCTGCATCGACACAAGTATTACAATTTATACATTCAAAATACATCAAATATGCTCTAATTTAAAATAGTATATAGAATTATAAATGCGGTGTGTATTCTTGGAAAACTGCCGTAAGCAATATGAATTTGTTAATAATTATTGAAACAAGAGAGGGTTCTAAGTGACGAGGACATATAAATTTGATGATAACGATTCAGTAGTATTTCGGGGGGATGGAGAGCCCAGAACAGCGAACACACTTTTACTTAGACTGAATGAGTTTGCTAAAAATAACCAGATGGCAGATGACGATTTCTCTCTAGGAGGTCTTGTTGAACAACTAGAAAAGAAAGTGGCATCTATATTAGGTAAACCTTCTGCCATATTCATGCCCACTGGAACATTAGCAAACCATTTAGCCATTAGGAAGCATGCAGCTACCAATGGAAGAGCTGTGGTTCAAGAGCAAAGCCATATATTTAATGACACGGGTGATTCAATTCAGAGATTGAGCGGTATAAACCTTGTCCCTTTAGCACCAAATCGAGTTTATTTTGATACTAACGAATTAGATAAGGCTTACACCACATCAGTTACAGGACGCGTTCTAAACCCTATATCAGTCGTTTCTATTGAAACTCCCGTAAGAAGACAATACGGACAAGTAGTTCCGTGGAAACACTTAGTACAGTTAACCAAGTTTTGTAAAGCCAATAAGATTCCATGCCACCTAGACGGAGCACGGATTTTCATGCAGGCAGCTGTGACGGGTAAATCCGTTAAGGAATATGCGTCTTTATTCGATTCCGTATATGTCTCTTTGTACAAATATCTAGGTACTCCTTTTGGCAGTATTTTGGCGGGTGAAGCAGATTTTATTGAAGGAATGTTCCATGAGCGGAGAATGTTTGGAGGCGGCCTAGCCAATTCATCTCTGATCGCCGCTCTGGCTCTGAATGGTTTAAATCGATTTGAAGCTAAGTTTTCTGAGTCAATAACAAAGGCAAATCAGCTTTTCAACTCCTTGAACGATTTAGAACATATACAAATACACAGCTTCGAGCACGGATCAAATATACACAGACTAATATTGAATAGAGAACTCTCTATTGAAACTTTCATCTCTAGCTTAAAAACTTCTGGAATATTTGTTTATACTGAACCAAGTAATGAGATATACCTACACGTTAATGCGACAATCCTTCAGCAACCCAATAGTGGAATTATTTCTGCGTTTTCCGATGCAATATTGAAAGCTGCCAAAAATTAAAATATTGTTGTCATGCTTGTGCACAGTACACAGCAATATTAGAGTAGTAGAATAACCGAGTACTTTCGTTAAACTCATGCAGATTTAATAAGTCATGCCAGAAAACAAAGAACCTAACAATACCGACGAGCCCTCAAGCATCTCTGTCTTTAAAGACTGGATGTTAATTCTTGCAACGATAGTAATTGTTGGGTTAGACCAATTAACAAAATATCTTGTAAGAGAGTATATGAGCTATGGGCAGTCGATTCCTGAAACGGGATTTTTTAGATTAACTTACTACACCAATTCGGGCACTATATTTGGACTATTCCCCAACATACCAGTTATTTTAACCATAGCTTCTGTGGTAGCTATAGTTTGTCTTATTTATTTTTACAGGACTCAGAAAAATGTTGGTGTTTGGTTACGAGTTTCAATAGCTTTACTTTTAAGTGGAGCTATTGGCAATTTCATAGACAGAGTCTCAATGGGAGAGGTTACAGACTTTATTGATGTGGGGATGTGGCCAGTATTCAATATCGCAGACTCAGCTATAACTTGCGGAATATTTTTGTTGCTACTTGTAACCGTAGTTTTACCCGAACTCGGTAAATCGAAAGAGAGAAAGGAAAGTGAAATCCCTTCTGATCAAAGTTAAGCAAAATGTTAAGCAACCACTACACATTACAAGTCTCTAATAAAGACCAAGGTACTAGGCTCGACAAATATGTGGCCGAAAAAATAGATCATTTATCTCGCTCTAAGGTATTGAAGCTTATTCAGAACTCCTTCGTTCTAATAGATCATAAAAAAGTAAATCCGTCTTATAAAGTTAACACTGGTGAAGTCATAGAAATCAACCTCCCGGACCAGACCTCAGCTAATTTAACTCCCTGGCAATTAGAGCTCGACATAGTATTTGAAGATGAATCGATCTTAATTATTAACAAACCCGCTGGAATAGCTGTTCATCCTGCTCCGGGCCACCGTGATAAAACCATAGCCAATGCTCTAATAAATCACGACCTGGGCATCTCGAAAGTTGGCTTGAACTCTAGACCAGGCATCATCCACCGCTTAGACATGGAAACATCAGGCTTGCTTGTAACAGCAAAAAATGAAATTGCTCACAGGAAAATAAGCCAGCAATTTGCTGAGCGATTGGTTAAAAAAGTATATTTCGCTTTAGTAAAAGGAATACCGCAAGACTCACAGGCGATCATAGATGCACCGATAGGACGCAGCCCGTTTAACAGACAACAAATGGATATAGTTTCTACAGGTAAATCAGCACTGACTCAATATGAGTTAGTTGAAACATATACATCTCATAGTCTTTTAAAAGTGCTACCACAAACAGGCAGAACTCATCAAATAAGAGTTCACCTAAAATCAATTGGACACAGTGTAGTAGGAGATAAAATATACGGTCAGCCAGAACCCGCTTTGAATAGACAATTTCTTCATGCATCATCTCTTAGTTTTACTCATCCGGACAGTGGGAAGCTGGTAAACTTTGATTCAGATCTCCCAGTCCAGTTAAGTCAACATATAAACAGGTTGAAATCTCCAAGTGATATGAAAGATACTGCATATCGATGAATAAAAATAATGCGCGTACTCGATTTGCTCCCAGTCCGACAGGAGAACCACACGTCGGCAATATTCGCACAGCAATATTCGCATGGTTATTTGCTAAGGCAAATAACGGTTCTTTCATCATAAGAATTGAAGACACAGATCAGGCGAGAATTGTTGAAGGCGCGATTGACTCAATACTCGAATCACTAAGTTGGCTTGGAATAACTTGGGATGAAGGCCCTGATAAAGGCGGCGAATATGGACCTTACACCCAATCAGAAAGACAAAAATTAGGCATATACGAACAAGCAGTGGAAAAGCTGCTGAAAGCAGAAAAGGCCTATTATTGCTCCTGTAGTTCCGAAAGGCTAGATCAATTACGGAAAAGCCAATCCAAATCTGGCAAACCTCCAGGCTATGACGGACATTGTAGAAATAAAGATTCAACACAAGTATTAGATGAATCAGCAAAACAAGTTGTCCGGTTTGCCATGCCTAAATCGGGCATCACTAAAGTTTCAGATACAATTCGAGGAAATATAGAATTCGAAAATGGACTAATTGATGATTTTGTCATTTTAAAGTCAGATGGTTTCCCTACATATCACCTTGCAAATGTTGTCGATGATCATGCAATGGAAATATCCCACGTAATTAGAGCTGAAGAGTGGCTGCCATCATTACCCAGGCACATTAACTTATACAGTGCACTCGAACTAGATCCGCCGATTTTCGCGCATGTACCAATAATACTGGCATCAGACCGCTCTAAGTTAAGCAAGCGACACGGGGCTACTTCAATAAAGGAATTTCGGTCGAAAGGATATCTTCCTTCTGCTATGCTTAATTTCCTTTGCCTACTAGGTTGGTCACTCGACGACAAAACAGAAATATTCACGGAAAAAGAACTGATTAAACATTTTTCTATTGAGCGAGTATCAAAGTCTTCAGCTGTCTTTGATAACCAAAAACTGGAATGGATGAATGGCCATTACATAAGAGAATCTGATCAATCTGCACTTATAGATGATCTACTGAAATATTGGACTGATTTCCCAGTAGAGACATTTGATATTGAACCCTCCGTCTCCAAATTAAATGCTGTATTACCACTAATCCAAGACAGAATAAAAACATTGCAGGAAGCAGGGCCTATGATCAATTTTTTATTCTCTGAAGCCATCTCATATGACACCCAATTGTTAATTCAAAAGAAGATGGATTTTAAATCGACTCTTGATGCCCTTAATGAAACTTTATCGGTTATAAAAGATACGAACCCCTTCACTGCTAGTAACCTCGAGGACTCATTACGACTGTTGGCAGACAGGTTGAGTATTAAACCTGGACAACTTTTTGGCACTCTGAGAATAGCAACTACTGGGCAAAGAGTGTCTCCTCCTTTGTTTGAAAGTCTTGAAATAATTGGAAAGGACACAACAATTGAGTCTATAAATCTAGCGGTCAAAAAACTAAATACATACGGAGATCAAAATTGAAGACAGGAATAGTGATTTTCCCCGGGACTTGGAGTGATAAAGATTGCATGTACGTTTTTCGAGATGTTTTAAAACAATCAACGGAATACATATGGCACCAAGACACTGACCTTAGTGAATACGACTGTATAGTAATACCAGGAGGTTTTTCGTACGGAGATTATTTAAGGGCAGGAGCAATCGCACGTTTTGCTCCCGTAATGAAGTCTATTAATGAATTTGCCGCCAACGGCGGCCTCGTAATCGGAATATGTAATGGTTTCCAAGTACTATGTGAGGCTGGACTGCTACCTGGCGCATTAATGAGAAACGATCACCTTCAATTTCGGTGCCAATGGGTGAATTTAAAAATAGAATCTGTTGCTACTCCATTCACGGAAACGATAAATAGCTTAAAACCACTCCGCGTACCCATATCACATGGGGAAGGTCAATATTATGCCAATGAGGATACTTTGAAGCAATTAGAACAAGATGATCGAATAGTATTTAAATATTGCGAACCTAACGGAGATATCACAAAAGCATCCAATCCAAATGGCTCAGTTAACAATATTGCAGGAATAGTTAACTCAAATAGAAATGTTTTAGGTATGATGCCTCATCCAGAAAAAGCCTGTGAAGACATTCTTGGCTCATCAGACGGACTGAATATATTTCAATCCATTCTTAGCTCTACATCCAAATAGAATTTTCTTTGAGCTATTTAGACGGCGTAATCCTGGCAATAATATCTACGGTAGGATTTGGCGCAACTGCAGTACTAGCACAATCTGGAATGCAGTATGTAAAACCAGCTAGTGTTACCATCATTTCTCTTGTCGTTGGAAGCATAATAGTTTTCATAGTGGCGTTTATTTTAGAACTAGATGAACTTACATCTATCTCAATTATTGCCCTGCTTTTCATATTATTAAATGCTGTTCTCTCATATCCCATCGGACGCCTTTTCAACTTCATAGGAGTTAAATATGCTGGAGCATCTCGAGCATCGAGTGTAATAGGAGTAGCGCCTTTAATTACAACCGGTCTAGCGGTATGGTTAACAGATGAAAAACTGACTCTTATGATCCTTGGAGGGACTCTTCTGATTCTACTTGGGATTACGCTAATCCTTAGTGACAGGCCTATCAGCAAAGCTGAAAACAATTTTGATTCTGGCAATCAAAGAGACAGAGTAGATTAGATGCAAGAAGAAAAAAACAGTTTGTCAAAGATGTTACAAAAACGAATTTCTGAACAACTAGATAATCGCTGGATTGGCATTGCTGCAGCTTTAATTTCAGCATTGGGTTACGGTTCAGGAGCTATAGTAAGCAAGCATGTTGTCACGAACCATACAGGACCTGTGACTGCCACCGCTTTTTCACTGCTTTTTGGTGGAATATTAGTTTTCGCATTGTTTTATAGAGATTTGATGTTCGATTTTAAATCTAGCCCAACAAAAGCATGGATACCAGTGATTTTCACTGGTATATCAGCATCAATAGGGGTAACATTTTGGTTTCTTTCAATGGTTAAGTTGCCATTGGTGGTGTCCGCACCTCTGGTAGGTGCTTACCCATTAGTATCTATAATCCTGGCTTGGATTTTCATAAGGAAATTAGATCGAATAACTTGGAAAACAATTTGTGGAGCGATACTGGTAGTAATAGGTATAACATTGGTGAGCGTTGGTTAAAACAATGAAAATCACAGATAAACAATTAAATGAGCTAGCTTTATCTAAACCAGAGTACCAACTCATAGTTAAGCGGCTGGGTCGTGAACCAAACCATTTAGAGTTGGGATTATTTGGGTCACTGTGGTCTGAGCATTGTGGCTATAAGCACTCCAAATTATTGATAAAAACGTTGCCTACCGAAAGTGATAAATTGTTAGTTGAGCCTGGCGTTGAAAATGCGGGTGTTATCGATTTAGATGAGATAGCCGTTGTGATGAAAGTAGAGTCTCACAATCATCCTTCCGCAATTGAACCTTATGAGGGGGCTGCAACCGGAGTAGGAGGCATAGTTAGGGACATTTTAGCTATGGGTGCTAGACCAATAGCTCTACTAAATTCCTTAAGATTTGGGCCTCTAAGCGAGCCTTATAGTAAAAGAATATTTGAAGGAGTAGTGTCTGGAATATCAGGATATGGAAACTGCATAGGAGTCCCAGATGTAGGAGGAGAAATAGGGTTCTCCAAAACATATTCTGGGAACCCTCTAGTAAATGCAATGTGTATTGGGCTGGTTGAACCTAAATATATGGCTCGTGCGGTAACCGGAGATCCTGGAAATGTTCTTTTATTGGTAGGTGCTGACACCGGTAAAGATGGAATTCATGGAGCATCAGGATTGGCTTCGCAGACTTTTGAAGAAGGCCGTGAAGAACTTAGGCCAACAGTGCAGGTTGGAAATCCTTTTCTGGAAAAAGTTTTGATTGAGGCTTGTTTGGAATTAATAAATTCTGGAGATTATGTAGGCCTAC
>PAAV01000046.1 GCA_002699485.1 Chloroflexota bacterium
AGCAAGACAGATCAATTAGAGCGTGTTCGTGAGTTAAAGTGATGCCTAGTTCATCTGGTTCGATTAATCCAAGTACAGTTTGTATCTTGCCGGTTCTTTCTGTTGATGCCATCTTATCTCCTCAAAATAAATAGACAAATTTAATTCCAAGTCTACATAAGTATGTTTTTATGCCAAAAATCTATTTAGGCAAGGATTCTAACATGGTTTAGAGGGAACGTCTGTTATCTATAGGAATATCAATTATGAGGCGATAGCTATTACATGAAGTTAGGGGAGTGTAATTACTAGCTTGCTGCTCTTACTATCTCCATATTCATATATGCCCTGAGACCAGCAGCCATAAATGCCTCTGCTTCAGGAGGTAGTTCATCTAAGGATTCTATTACAGCATCCATATCGTCATGCCCTTCGTCGATCTTGGTTCCCCAGAGAACATCTTTATATATGTCTTTAGAAGTTGCGTTGAACATCAACTCGAGCACTTCTCCATCTAATGAAGAGTCAGAGGTTTTAAGTATGTCAATCTCATTCCGTAATAAATCTAGTAACTTAATCTTTTCGTTCATAATTGACCCCTTTGTACTTCAATAAGTTTTTACTTCTCAACGTCTTGGCTTAATTCAGCCGATACTGCAATTCATTAAAACGTATTGAAGTATTGACGTCAAGTAGTATAAAAGCATTGCATGGTATATGTCAATACGTGTACACTACTTAACGTTATGACGCAGACACGCCGTGAAGTAAATGAAACAGAACTGGGGTCGATAAAGGACTCTAAGGCACTAACCGTGCGCATTCCGACTGGTTTATGGAAATCGGTTAAGATAAAGTGCGTTCAGGAAGATACCAACATTCAAGCCTTACTAGCACATTATCTTAATGTTTGGGTTGAGGATAAGAATTAATATCTTTAAGAAGTAACTGATTTCAGCCAAGTTATGATACGTTCAATTTCCGGTGTCACGCCCTCTAATTTATGTTCAACATAGTCAAATGTGTGATCAAAGCCTCCTGGTATTGATACAGTGGTATGAACGTTGTGTGATGTTAATGTTTTTGTCATGGATAGCGTATTGCTTAGAAGCGAATCTTGATCTCCACAGACTAGATAGCAGGGCGGAAACTTATCGATATATGGCGAGAACACAGGACTTACTAAAGGGTTTTGTATCTTGGAAAGGTAATTTGGTCCTAAATAACCTCTTGTGAACCAAACCTCAACATATCCGCTATTTGACAAAGGCTCCTTAATCATTAGGGGGAAGTCAAATACACCGTAATAAAGTAATGCTCCAGAAAAGTTAACTTTAATTTCGGATAAATCACCGCCGTCTACAGCTTGATTGTCTCCATGTAGTATATGGATTGCTACTGCAGATAGGTTGGCACCAGCTGAGTCTCCGCTAATAATCATTTTTGACGCATCACCTTTGAAATTTTGGGCATTCTTAGCGATCCATCTAGCTGCATAAACTACATCTTCTGGTGCGTTAGGAAATGGTCTTTCTGGAGCTAATGAATACTCTAGATTGAAAACCACAAATCCGTTCTCGGCCAGCCTCATTGTTTTTCTTCTGACTCCTTCAGATGATCCTACACACCAACCACCACCGTGCATATACAAGATAACAGGGAAGGGGCCGATACCTTTAGGCATGTAAACTTCTGAGACTAGTTTCCATCCGTCTTTGTCTCTTATTTCAACGGTTTCAGATTTTCCTATGTCTGGCATGTCAACGTTTAAAGATGAAAAATCCATTGCCTGCCTGACAAACGGTATTTCTTCAACAGTCTGTGGAAGTGGAGGGTCAATATCTTGACCGACCAACATGGACATCCAGTTATTATTATTAGGATTTGCCATTACAATCACCCCTTTAAAAATTATTTTTTATTGAAATTTATCTATGCATTAATTTACTGCATTTCTTGTCATATTTACACAATGTGAAATGGTACACAAATTGTTACTCGATCTGATATAGTTTTTGTATGTTCGATTTTGATGTAATAGTAATGGGAGCAGGACTTGCTGGTATGAGAGCTGCGCTGGCAGCGTCTCAAAACGGAAGTAAAGTTGCTGTTATCACCAAAGTATATCCAGTTAGGTCTCATTCCAATGCTGCTCAAGGTGGTATAAATGCCGCCCTGACGGACCGCGGTGACAATTGGGAAGATCACGCCTTCGATACCATAAAAGGTTCTGACTATCTTGCTGATCAAGATGCTGTTGAAGTAATGGCAAAGGAAGCAGGTAGCGAAGTTATCAACATGGAGCATATGGGAGCTGCATTTAATAGAGATGACGAAGGTAGATTAGGTGTCAGGGCTTTTGGCGGGCAACGCGAGGCAAGAACTTTTTTTGTCGCTGACTTCACTGGACAAGCCCTCTTGCATGTCTTACATGAACAGGTTCTAAGCTCTGGTGTTCAAGTCTTCGAGGAGTGGTTTGTTACCACCCTTATCATGGAAGAAGAAAAGTGCGTTGGATTAGTTGCCATGGATATGCGAACTGGTGAATTACATGTGATGCGCAGTAAAGCAGTCATCATAGCTTCAGGCGGAGTAGGTAGAGTTTTTGAACCGTCCACAAACGCCCTTATATGTACAGGCGATGGTATTGCTCTGGCGTATCGTGCAGGTGCAGGGATAATGGATATGGAGATGGTTCAATATCATCCCACCACTCTAAAAAACAACGGAGCTTTAATGTCTGAGGCAGCACGTGGTGAAGGAGCCTATCTGCTCAACTCAGAAGGCGAGAGGTTTATGGAAAGATATGCTCCGAACATGATGGAACTTGCTTCTAGAGATGTTGTATCTCGTTCTGAGCAAACTGAAATAAATGAAGGTAGAGGCATAGACGGCTGTGTCCTACTCGATGCAAGACATCTTGGTGAAAAATTAATTAACGAGAGACTTTTACAAATCAGACAACTTGGAATAGATTTTGCCGGAAAGGACATGGTGACTGATCCTGTTCCAATACGCCCTGGCATGCATTACATAATGGGTGGTATTAAGACGGATATTGATGGACAGACATCAGTGCCTGGTTTGTATGCAGCAGGTGAAACAGCTTGTGTTAGTGTGCATGGAGGAAATCGTTTAGGTGCGAATTCATTATTAGATACACTTGTTTTTGGTAGGAGATCTGGAGAACATGCTTCAGAATGGGTAAAAACCCAGGCTTCTGCTTCAATTGATGACACACATGCGGATCGATGTTTAGATGGAATCAAAAATCTACTAGACAGGAAAACTGGAGAAATGTTTGGCCAAATCAGACTTGATTTAGGCCAGTCAATGAATAAACATCTAGCAGTTTACAGGGATCAAAAAGGCATGGAACAAGCGAAATCTGATTTAGCTGAACTAAAACGTAGATATTCTAGTGTAATGGTCCAAGATAAAAATAAGATTTTTAATACAAATCTTATTTTTACACTTGAATTAGGATTCATGCTTGATTGTGCTGAAACCACTATTATAGGTGCATTAGAGCGCAAGGAGAGCAGGGGAGCCCATACTAGAACTGATATGCCTGATAGAGATGACGAAAACTGGCTTAAACACATAGTTGTCAGTCAAATTGAAGGCAAACCTACGGTTGACTACGTTCCAGTAAATATTACAAAGTGGCAGCCACAGGAAAGAAAATATTAGGTTATTTGTAAAACATGGATGTTGATTTAAATATAGCTAGATTTGATCCTGAATCAGACGAAAAGAAACCTTATCGTCAGGAATTCAACATTGAAGTAGATGAAACTTCTACAATATTAGATGGGTTGATCAAAATCAGAGAAGAAGTAGATGGTACGCTAGGCCTGAGATGTTCTTGCAGAAGCGCCATATGTGGTTCTTGTGCTATGAGGGTTAATGGACAAGCTGTTCTTGCCTGTAATACTAAGATTTCTGATCTAGTTTCAGATGAAACTAAATCAATCGAAGTTGATCCCATTGGAAACATGAAATTGATCAAGGATTTGATAGTTGAGTTTGACACACATTGGCAAAAAATTAAAGCTATAGAACCATGGGTCAAGACAGATTCTCCTCCACCAGAGGCAGAATATATTGCATCTAATGAATCAATGATGGAACTAATAGGGGTAATGGGCTGCATTCAATGTGGAGCATGTGTCTCAGATTGTACAGTTTTGGCAGTAGATGAAACCTTTCTTGGCCCGGCCGCGCTGGCTAAGGCTTACAGATTTTTAGCTGATCCTCGAGATGATGCGAATAATCAAAGACTTAAAGATTTAAATGAACCTAGTGGAATGTGGGATTGCACTAGATGTATGCAATGTGTTGAAGTCTGTCCTAAAGGTGTAGATCCAATGGGCAGAATAATGAAATTAAGAGATTTTGCTATGGAAGCAGGTTATAAAAATACTACTGGTGCGCGTCATGCGGAAGTTTTTTTCGATATCATAAAGAACAATGGGGTTTTGAATGAATTTTGGTTGCCAGTTAAAACGTTTGGAATGTTTAATATCCCGGAAATGTTGAAATTAGCTCCAATTGGTTTGAAAGCAATGATGAGAGGGAAAATGCCTCCAATATTTTATGAAAAAATACCTGGCTCCAAGAACATCACTAAATTATTTGAAAAGACTAAGGTGCTTTAATGAAATACGCATTTTATCCTGGTTGTGTTTCCAAAGGAGCTGCTCCTGAATTGTACAGTGCTACTGTAGAGGTGTGTAATCGGTTGGGCATCGAATTAGATACTGAAACAATGGAAGGTGCATCGTGTACAGGTTCTGGTGTACTACAAGAAAAAAATGAAAAATTGGGTGATACGCTAAACGCACGTACCTTTGCGATGGGAGAGAATTCGGGACTGCCCATTATGACGATATGTAGTACCTGTCAAGGAGTTATGTCTCAAGCCAAATCCCGTATGACAGATCTCGAATACAGAGAGTCAGTAAATTCAAGTCTGTCAGAAGAAAATCTCGAATATAAAGGCCAGGCTGAACCTCGACATCTACTTTGGATCATAATCGAGGACATTGGGATAGAAAAATTCAAAGAAAAAATTGTTAAACCGTTGAAGGGTTTAAAAATAGCTCCATTTTATGGCTGCTATATAGTTAGACCTTCAGATGCGTTAGGTTTTGATGAAAATCCAGAGCGTAAACATTCATTAGAGATGATCATAGAAGCTGTCGGAGCTGAAGTAGCTGATTTTCCTGGGAAAAGTGCATGCTGTGGATTTCCAATCCTAACTATAAATGAAAAAAATTCAATGAAGATGGTATCTAATCACACCCTAAGCGCCAAAAAAGAGGGTGCAGTTGCAATGGTGACCCCTTGTCCTCTTTGCCACTTAAATCTAGATGGTTATCAACCAACCGCATCAAAGCAGGCAGGACAACCCATAGATCTGCCTATTCTACACCTGCCTCAACTGATTGGCCTTGCTCTTGGTATAGACCCTAAAACTCTTAAACTAAACCAACATATCGTTAATACGGAAAAAGTTGTTTCAGCTTTAGCTTTAACTCCATAAACCTTTACTTTCAGTTTAAAACCGCTAATAATTCATAAGTTTTATAATATTAGTGAGAGTGTTAGATAAAACTGACCTTCAATAAACTAACTCAGGATATATATGTGCATAATCCAGTGAGCATAAAAAATATTACGGTTTGGAGTGCTCAACATAGAAATATCACTATAGTTTCATGGATTGCTTTAGTAGTTGCAGCAGGTTTAGTCACATTAACATATATTAACTCAGCTATTACCACTGATTTGGGCTTCACAAATGAACCGGAGTCGGTTGTGGCTGCAGATTTGATCCGTGATAGTGGTATCGAAATGGATCTTGATAGATCCGAATATGAGGTACTGATTATTAGATCTGAAACTTATTCAGTAGATGATCAAAACTTTATCGACTTTTTTGACAGTCTCACTTCAGATTTATCAGATCTCAAAGGTAGTTATTACCAAAACCCTATTAATTACTACAGTACAGGGTTTAAACCTTTGGTTTCTGAAGACCAGAGAGCCATGTTGATTTTATTTGACCCCCCGGAAGAAGATGATTTGAGGCCTATGATCCAAGTTATTGAAAAGGCAAGTATAGATAAACTATTCGATGTAACAATGACTGGTGACCGTACTTTTGATCATGACTTTCAGACGATTTCAAAAAGTGATCTAGAACTCGAATTAAAAGTGGGCACCCCTGCAGCTTTAATCATTTTAATTTTAGTATTTGGTGCTCTAGTTTCTTCTTTAATCCCTATAGTAATTGCGTTAATTTCCATGGTTGTTGCATTAGGAATTACAACGTTGATAGGTCAAGCATGGACATTTTCATTTTTTGTCACAAACATGATTGCAATGATGGGTTTGGCGGTTGGCGTCGATTATTCTCTCTTGGTAGTTTCTAGGTATCGAGAGGAAAGAAATAATGGACTAAGCCAAGCTGAGGCGATTTCGAAAACTGGGGGAACTGCCAGCAAGGCAGTAGTATTTTCTGGCATAACAGTTGTTTTAGCTTTAATTGGCATGTTAATTACACCATTTTCTGTTCTACGTAGTCTGGGTGGAGGTGCAATAGTGGTTGTGGTTGTAAGTGTGACGGCTTCTTTAACTTTATTGCCAGCAATACTGAGTCTGCTGGGAGATAAAATCAATTCTTTAAAAGTACCCTTTATTAATCTCGGGTCTTCCAATGACACAGAAAACCATTCGACGGGGTTCTGGTATTCGTTTAGCAAATTTGTTATGCGTAATTCGGTAATATCAATAATATTCGTTGTATCTTTACTAGTACTTGCTTCAATACCTGCAATTGACCTTAAGTTAGGGCAAAATGGTATAACCACCTTTCCAGAGCAAACAATGTCCAGGCGAGGGTTTGAGGTTTTGCAGCAAGAGTTTTCTTATGGGTTTGTTGGCTCACCTGTGGCAATAGTCCTTAATGAACTTGAGCAAAATCCAGAAATCGAAACTAACAAAGACATGCTAGTGTCATATATGGATGGAGACGATAATTTTGGACCGATTGATCAAATTGAGAGTGATGATGGAGAGATAATCGTATTAAGGGCAGATATAAATGGTGACCCTAACTCCCAAGAGATGTCAGATGCAGTAAAAAGGATAAGGAATGAATACGTACCAAATTCATTTGAAGATGCCTCAAATAACGTTAGAGTTACCGGATTAGTTGCATTCATTGTTGATTATATTGATTTGGTAAACAATTACCTGCCAATTGTCATTATATTTGTTTTGACTATCAGCTTTCTTTTGCTCGCTTTCGTTTTTAGATCGATCATTGTACCGATCAAAGCCGTTCTGATGAATTTATTGTCAGTAGGCTCAGCATACGGCTTAGTTGTATTAGTTTTTCAAAAAGGCTTTGGCGCTAGATTTCTTGGATTTGAGCAAGTTGACGTAGTAGACGGATGGGTGCCAGTCTTTTTATTCGCCGTATTATTTGGGTTATCTATGGATTATCATGTGTTCCTCTTAAGCAGGATTAAAGAATTTTATGATGAGACTGGTGATAACGAAAACTCTATTGCCCGAGGGGTTAAGTCAACATCAGGGTTAATTACAGGGGCTGCAATGATAATGGTGGCAGTGTTTTCTGTGGCAGGTGCTGCAGACATGGTTATGTTCCAACAGGTGGGTATGGGCTTAGCTATTGCTATATTTTTAGACGCTACAATTATTAGATCTATTTTGGTGCCTGCCACTATGAAGCTTCTCGGTAAATGGAATTGGTGGTTTCCAATTAAGACCGGCTAGCAATTATAATAATTTAATGTTGAGCGCAGGCAGCGTTCCCCACCTTAATTACCTGCCATGACCCCTAGAAGTTCTTTAACTGATTCCGCAGATTTATGTAGTGCTTTTAGTTCCGATTCCGTGAGTTTGAACTCATATATGTGTTCGATACCATTCTTGCCAAGTTTGACTGGCACACCCACGTAAAGACCATCTAAGCCATATTCTCCTTCCAAGTACGCTGTACAAGGCAGGATAAGTTTTTTATCTAGGACAATAGAATCAATCATCTCTACTATTGATGCGGATGGTGCGTAATACGCACTTCCAGTTTTTAACAAACCAACTATTTCTGCTCCGCCATCTCGAGTTCGCTGCACAATTTCCTCTAATCGATTAGCTGGGATTAAATCTGCTACAGGGATGCCCCCAACGGTTGTTGGCCCAACGGTAGGAACCATAGTGTCTCCATGGCCTCCCAGAACATATGCTTGGACAACATCTACTGAAACATTTAATTCTTCAGCCAAAAAGCTTCTGTATCTAGCTGTATCTAAAACACCGGCCATTCCAACAACTTTTTCTTTGTTAAAGCCGCTTACTTTTAGAGCCTGTTGCGCCATTGCATCTAGAGGGTTAGTAACGATTATTAAAATACTATTTGGAGATTTTGAGGTAGTTTGTTCTACAACATCAGAAACTATTTTCATATTTGTTAGTAATAAATCATCCCGACTCATGCCAGGTTTTCTAGCAATTCCAGATGTAATCACTATAATGTCTGAATTAGCTGTCTCTTCATATGAGTTGGTGCCTATTATGTGTGCGTCTGAGCCTACTACAGGACCGGATTCTAGGATATCTAAAGCTTTGCCTTGAGGTAATCCCTCTACAATATCTACTAGAACAATATCTGCATAACTCTTTTCAAAAAGCCTTTGTGCGGTGGTGGCGCCAACGTTTCCAGCGCCTACTACGGTAATCTTTTGTCTCATCTAGCTTTGTGCCTCTACGTAATTTTGCCAAATAGAATCAACATTCGCGTTTTCAACAGTGGACATTACATAATCGCCATATTCTTGACTTGTGGCGCCAGTGTCTCGTCCCGTCATAACAACCTTACGTTCATATTGACCACATATATCCAGTGACTTATGTAGTTTACCTCCGATGTCCTCAAAGCCTATATGTTCTAATAACATAGCACCTGCTCGTAACAGAGAGCTTGGGTCTGCATATTGCGCCCTGCCTTCTGTAACCATTCTTGGAGCACTACCATGAATCGCTTCAAACATAGAATATTTTTTCCCTAAATTAGCTGACCCTGCTGTGCCAACACCACCTTGTATTTCTGCTGCTTCATCTGTGAGTATATCTCCATAGAGGTTCGGCAGAACTAAGACTTCAAAATCTGTTCGACGTTTTTCATCAATCAGCTTCGCAGTCATTATGTCTATATACCAGCCCTCCCAGTTTATTCCTGGATATCTTTCCGATACTTTAGCTGCAATATCTAAAAATTTACCATCCGTTGTTTTTACCACATTAGCTTTGGTAACAACGGTGACATTTTTTTTGCCCATCTTTTTTGCATGTCCAAAAGCAGCCTCGATAATTCTTTCTGATCCTTGTGAGGTAATTACACGAAAATCAATTGCCAAATCATCCGTCACATTAGTTCCTTGACTGCCGACTGCATATAAGTCCTCAGTGTTTTCCCTAAAAAACGTCCAGTCTATTCCTAATTTTGGGATCCTGACTGGCCTGACATTTGCAAACAGATCTAATTCTTTTCTCATTGCTACATTTGCAGATTCAATGTTTGGCCAACCATCACCTTTTTCAGGTGTGTGGGTAGGTCCTTTGAGTGTCACATGACATTTTTTTATGTTTTCGAGCACATCGTCTGGAATGGCTTTGTTTTGTTTAGCTCGATTTTCAATGGTCAAGCCATCGATGGTTTCGAACTTTACCTTTCCACTGGAAACAGCATCTCTCATTAAATACTCTAAAACTCTTCTAGTCTCGTCACTAATAGTTGGACCGATTCCATCTCCTCCAAGCATGCCCACAATAATTGGAGAGACTTGTGTGTAATCCACCCAATCTGTTTCTGATTTCATTCTTTCTATTCTTGCTAACTGTTCACCAATTATGGCACCAAATTTTGATTGGGCCGATTGAATTTGTTCTGTATTGTCCAAGTCTATTTCCCTTGCGTTATTAGTTCATAAATCGACGGTTTTTGAATACATAGCGTACCGAGGCATGCCAAATGTGTCGAATCAATTATTTATATTTACAATTGTAGATATAATAAAGTTTAATTGTATGGTAACTGGCTCGTGTTTTCAAAGTGCAGAATCATAATAATTAATTATTAGGTGCGATTATTGCTAATACTGTGCCTTTGTCTACTTTAATCCCAACTTCGTGTGTAATTTCTTTAATAATACCTGAAGCAGGGGAAGGCAAAGTATTTTCCATTTTCATGGCCTCTAGCACAACAATGTCTTGTCCAGTAGATACTTGATCACCTTCATTGACTAGGTGTTTTATGACAATTCCGTTGATTGGAGCTCGTATAACGATTTCATTTTCCTTTAAGTTCGCACCAGCGGAAATGCCTGATTGCTCAGTATGAGTTTCGATGCCTGCATCCTTTAAATTTGCTGGATCAACTTCAACATAAAAGACTTCATTATCAAGGTATACGTTAAATGCTTTCAAATTCCTGGTTTTATCTACGGGAGTTTTATCAGAACTTTGCTCAATTGTTGATTTTTCAGTAGTAGTGTTATTGTCTATGTGGTCTTTTGAAACTGTCTCTAGTCCGTATTTCCCACGTAAAAAAGCTAGGCCAGTGGTGGGGTAGAGGGCATAGGTGAGTACATCATCAATATTACTGGTAATGTCCGATAGCTCTTCTTTAGCTTTTGCCATTTCAGGTTTAAGTTTATTTGCGGGCCTTGATGTAATAGTATTTAACGTACTCTCTTCGTCTTTCAAAACGATTTTTTTTATTGAGTCATCTATTGGTACAGGTGGGCGCCCATATTTACCAATTACATAATCAGTAATGGCGTTAGATACCATTTTATATCTACCAAAAAGGATATTACTAACTGCCTGTGATCCGATCATCTGACTCATCGGAGTCACGAGTGGGGGATACCCAAGTTCTTTTCGCGTGATTGGTATTTCTTCCATTACTTCTTGCAATCTATCTTCAGAGCCAGCCTCCCGTAGCTGCGAGAGAAGGTTTGAGAACATCCCACCTGGTATCTGATGGCTAAGGACAGTTGCGTCGATTACAGAGGATTTTGTTGAATCAAGCATTTCTATATACTTTGATAATCTTTGCTCCAATTTTTTACCAATATCCAGAATAGTTTCAAGATTGAGTTTTGGGTCTCGTTTTTGTGTTTGTAGGGTTGATAACAGTGGCTCAATTGCAGGTTGTGATGTTCTTAAAGCCAATGGAGACAGGCATGTGTCTACTACATCTACACCTGCTTCTATTGCTTTCAATAACGTCATTGAGGCCATTCCTGAAGTGTAGTGAGTATGTAGTTGAATCGGCAAATCAAGTTCGGATTTCAAAGCATCTATCAATTGATATGCATCATATGGAGACAGTAGGCCGGCCATATCCTTGACTGCGATGCTGTGAGCCCCTAAGTCTCTAAAAGTTCTCGCCTTATTTATAAAATATTCCAGATTGTATATGGATCCACCTAATTTACCTTGCTCTGTTATTGAGTAACATAAGGTCATCTGGAGATGTTTCTTGTTTTCCAATACTGCATTTGCGGCTGCGGTAAGATTCCACTCGTCATTGAGTGCATCAAAAACTCTAAATATATCTATGCCATTTTGAGCGGATCTTTCTATAAAGCTATTAACAACATCATCTGGATAGGCTCGATAACCAACAAGAGACTGTCCTCTTAACAACATCTGCAATTTTGTGTTTGGCATTAACGATTTGAAAGTTTTAAGACGTTCCCACGGATCCTCATTTAAAAATCTAGTGCAAACGTCGAAAGTGGCCCCACCCCAGACTTCCATAGAATGGAATCCAATTGAATCCATCTCCTCCGCAATTGGAAGCATGTCTTCAATTTTTAGCCTAGTAGCTAATAAACTTTGATGAGCGTCTCTGAATGTTGTGTCGGTGATTTTTACTGGTTGTAACATGATCTAAATATGAGCTACGAATAACCCTTTTCCACAAGTTTAACTTTGATGATTGCTTAATTACCGGTTGCGACTTCCTTTGCTCACCATTACCTAATATTTTTACTTGTTCAGCATTTAGGTATTCGGCAATCGCTGAGATAATTAAAATTCTCTTTTTATTATTGTCGATCACCGCAACTCAATTCACAATGGAATGCTTCCATGTTTTTTTATTGGTAGAGAATCTCTTTTGTTTGACAACATTTTTAATGCTGAAATCAATTTGATTCTTGTATCAGCTGGGTCAATTACATCATCTATTAAACCCTTACTTGCTGCAACATAAGGATTCATCAATTTTTCACGATACTCTTCTATTCGCTGGGATTTTAATTTATCTGGCTCTTTTGCGGCTTTAATTTCTTTACCGTGTATTATGTTTACAGCACCTTCTGCACCCATCACTGCTATCTCACCTGTTGGCCACGCATAGTTGATATCACCTCCAAGCATTTTTGAGCTCATTACTATATAGGCTCCTCCATAAGCTTTTCGAAGTAACACACTTATTTTAGGCACTGTTGCCTCGGCATAAGCATAAATAAGTTTTGCTCCATGCCTTATTATCCCCCCATATTCCTGAGCAGTTCCAGGCATGAAGCCGGGTACATCTATTAGGGTTACTAAAGGAATGTTGAATGAATCACAGAACCTTATAAATCTCGCAGCTTTAACGGAGGCATCAATATCTAATGAACCAGCTAGGTGTTGCGGTTGCTGCGCTATAATCCCAATTGATTGTCCAGCGAGTTTAGCAAAACCAACCACAATATTTTTAGCCCAAGAGTGGTGAATTTCCATAAAATCACCGTGATCGACGAGCCTGCCTATTACGTCCATTACATCGTATGGTTGATTTGGATCTTCTGGAACAATCCGTTCTAACTCACTATCTGGCTCTTCAATTTCATCTAACTTTTCCGTAATTATAGGTTCTTCCATGTTGTTGGCAGGAATAAATCTTAAAAGTCTTCTAACTTGCTCTAAACACTCCTCCTCTGAACCCAAGCGAAAGTGCGCTACACCGCTTTTGGAAGAGTGACTTATAGCTCCTCCCAAGTCTTCATGTGTGACTTCTTCTCCTGTTACAGCTTTGATGACGTCAGGACCTGTTATATACATTTGGCCCACGCCATTAACCATAAATATGAAGTCTGTTAATGCTGGAGAATATGTTGCGCCACCAGCAGCAGGGCCAAGAATCACTGAAATCTGAGGAACCACTCCAGATGCCAAGGTGTTCCTTAAAAATATGTCTCCATACCCAGCTAAGCTTGAAACACCTTCTTGTATTCTTGCTCCACCAGAATCTATCAGGCCAACAACAGGACAGCCATTTTGTAAAGCTAAGTCCATTATCTTACAGATTTTTTGTGCCACAGCCTCAGAAAGCGATCCCCCGAAAACGGTAAAGTCTTGGGCATAAACAAAAACTGTTTTACCATGGACTGTGCCATACCCAGTTATAACCGCATCACCTAAATATTGAGTATTGGATTCTTCAATATTTTGTATATCTTGAGTTACAAATGGATCCAATTCTTCGAATGAATTTTCGTCTAAGAATAAATTAACACGCTCTATAGCGGTTAATTTACCTCGCTTGTGTTGCGAATCAATCTTTGCTTGTCCGCCACCTTGCTGGCTTAATTTTCTGAGCTCATGGAGTCGATCTATTTTTCGGTCCTTGCGTCTTCTGTTGACCATAGTTGGAATAGTATATATATACGTGAAATATAATCAAAGAGATTCTGGTGGCAATCTTGACTGTGTATTTGCGAAAATTGAACCACTAGTTTGTGATTAAGATGTGATATTTTATTATTAACATTTAAAAGAAGGGGAGTCGTGAAAAAATGCCAGGTGAAATGTCGACTATTATTGGTGGCAAGGAGTTTAACTGGAAGTCTCAAACATTTGTTATGGGTGTTATTAACGTTACCCCAGATTCATTTTCGGGTGACGGCATTGATTCAAATGTTGATTTAGCCGTAAAAAGAGCAGTCGAGTTTGAAAAACAGGGTTGCCATATATTAGATATTGGAGGTGAATCAACACGGCCGTCTATAACATACGGAAAAACTTCTAGAACTCCAATTGAAGTCGAAGAAAACAGGGTTATACCAGCAATAAAGGCCATTTCGGAAGCAGTCGCTGTTCCTATATCAGTAGATACATATAAAGCTTCAATAGCTGAGAAAGCAATTGAAGCGGGAGCATCTCTTGTAAACGATGTCTGGGGCTTTACAAAAGATTCTAGAATGGCTTCTGTCGTATCTGAACGGAATCTACCTGTAGTTTTAATGCATAATCAAGACCATACGTTTTATTCCGACATGGTAAATGACATTATAAATCGTCTAGAAGATCTGAAAAACGATGCTATTAATGCGGGGGTTTCAGAATCAAATATAATACTGGATCCTGGCATCGGTTTTGGGAAGACTGTAACTCAAAATATTGAACTGTTTAGATCTTTAGAAAGGCTGCAGGAATTGAACTCTCCTATTTTGATAGGCTCTTCAAGGAAATCAACAATAGGAAAAATATTAGATTTACCTGCGGATCAGCGCATGGAAGGAACAGCTGCAACTCTTGTTATATCAATATTAAAAGGGGTAGACGTTGTGAGAGTACACGATGTTAAAGAGATGATGAGAGTAGTTAAAATGACAGATGCAATTGTAAGAAGTTGATGTTGAGGTACTAAATTTGAACAAGCTTGTTTATATTGGTTTAGGGTCAAACATGGGTGATCGGTTAACTCATATAGAACAAGCAATTTCTGATATAAAACATAGGTTAAAGTGTGAAATATTAGCGATATCTTCAGTCTATGAAACATCTCCTGTAGGAGTGGAAAGTCAGCCAGATTTCCTTAATTGCGTGTGCCTCGTGAATACTACATTAGATGCGCAAAAAATATTAAAGAAATTATTGGGAATTGAAAAAAGTCATGGTAGAGCTTTGAGTAGTAACATCAGTCCTCGTACTTTGGATTTAGATATACTTTTATTCGGAGAATTGACTGTAAATGAACCTGGACTTGTAATTCCTCATCCTCGAATTACTGAACGAGCGTTCGTTCTTGTGCCTTTAGCCGAAATTAGACCCAATTTAACACATCCGTCATGGACGCTGACAGTGACTGAGATATTGGAATCTCTGACATACACCGATAAAGTTGAAAAGCTGCCGTATTCGAAACCTTATCTAGGTTAACTTGACTGGGGATATTAAGTTGGGGATCCCATCAGATATTGGATAGTCAATCGGACATTTGCCACAATGCATTGTACCGGTCTCTACATCATTGTTAGTTTCATTTTCGATTGTCAAGGTTAGTTGACCTTTACAAGCTGGACACACAAGTATATCCATCAAATCTTTTCTCATTTTTAGGGACCTCTATATAAACCAAAAATTAATAATGGTTAGAGTCGGATTATTAATTAAGGCGTAGTATATTTTCGAAAAGTGAACTGAGCAGTTCAGACAAAAAGAAAACTACAATTCCAACGACTGTAAGGCCATTATATCCTGATAATATCAACTTTGTACGATTAAACCATCCAGATTCCGAAGAGTTTTGATCTAAATCGCTTATAGCAGTTATATGCCGTCTCTCGGAATGCAAAAGTATGAGCATCCATGCTGTGAGTGCAACCTTTATTCCCAGTGTTACAACATATGTGACGGTAATGTCATTGCTAGTTAGGCGATTGAAAACGATTATCGCTCCTGTTGCTATCAATATGATGATGCATATGTCGACTACAGGTTTAAATATCTTGCCTAACTGTTGAAATTCATTTTTGCTTTTAGTTACCCGTATTGAATTTGTATTAGGTTTATATAGGATCATTTGCACTATGTTTGTACCAACCCAAATAGCCGCTGCCATTATATGCAACCAATTTATGACTAATAAAAAAATGCTTGAAATGCTCAATTACTTGCTTTCATACAGATTTAGGTTTATTTCATTTACTCAAGTATTTCCGCGACAAACTCTTGTAACTGCTTATTATCTAACAAACCAGACCATTTTCTAATTATTTGGTGATCTCGATTTATAAAAAATGTTGTTGGAAATCCGATAATTTTATAACTCAATTGTATATTAGAGGCAACATCAGCCCCTACTGGATACGTGATACCAAATTCATTTACAAACTTCCTTCCATCTTCAACAGAATCCAAAACTAAACTCTGAATACCTACAATCACCAGTCCTTGATCCTTATATTTTTTATAGGTTGATTCCAAACTGGGGATTTCTTCTCTACATGGCGGGCATGAAGGGTACCAAAAATTAATAATTATCGGTCGTCCGTCCAAGTCATTGGCAAAGTTTAGATTAGAAAGATCAAGACCTTGGTTGTATTCTAATAAGCTTAATTCAAATCCTGGTGCGTCAACAAACTTTTCACTCGATTGGCCTTCTGAATTACATCCAGTCAAGCTAATTACTGCTATCACACAGAGAAATATTAGTGAGGCAAATTTATGAATGTTCTGCATTGCTTTTGTTCCCCGAGTTTTCAATAATAGAAGAAGCTTTATCGATCAATAAATTCGTACGCTTCTCAGGGATATTCTTTATTTTTAGATACATCTTCAATGCATCAATAGGACTGGTATTTGCGTTGTATTCACCACCCAGGCGCGCGCGCTCAGTGCCTTTTACCGATACAGATACACCTGCCAAATAATGCGCAGCTTTTAAAGCGTTTCTAATACGAGAATCTACCAGTTTACCCTCATATGAACTCGGCATTAATATTGTCAATCTTACAACTGTTTCCTCAAGGTTATGCTTTGATATTTCATTTAAGACCTGCTCAGTCGGATCTATGGATTCAGGATCTATATCTACTTTGATTGTTAAAAGCTTCCTTGCATTTACTTTTATAAACTCAACTTTTTTTAAGCGTGTGTTTGATACTGCATTTTCATCAATTTCAACGGAATAAAATCCTTTCTCATCGTTTTCTTCTCCAAAGTCGATTCTCTCCAGAGATCCGCTGTAGTTGATGATTGGATTATTATCATTAATAGTTTGACGTTTATGTATATGCCCTAAAGCAACATAATCAAAAATTGGTAGAGACACGCTGCTGGTCAATAAAACGTAGTCTTTACCGAGCATCATTGATTGTTCAGAGCTAGTTGTCGCTCCACTAATTGTTACATGGCTAGTTAGTATCGCTGGTATAGAGCTATCTAATTGAGATGCAAGTTCAGAGATTATTGTTGATAACTTATCCTGGATTATTTCATTGACCTTTTCTAGTGACAGGCCTTTTGTTTCCTCGCGAGTAAGAAGGTTGCTTCTCCTAGCCCACGGTATGGTTATTACTTGTATAGGGCCTGATTTTGTCTCTATAACATGGGTTTCTGCTTTATTACCTAATATTACATTTGAGACGTTAAGAGTCTCGAAAATATCTAAAGATGTTGCTCTGCCAAACACACTTGGAATGTCGTGATTTCCCTCTACCAAAACAATTGGTATTCCAGCGCTCGACAACCGTTGTATTCTCTTGGCAAATTCGCGCTGATGAGTTTGAGAGGGATTACGGTTTTTATAAGCATCACCCGCAAATACGGCTAAATCAACATCCTCAGCTATACAATAATCGATTACTTCATCTAAAGTACTTAAAAAATCAACCAGCCTAGATGGCAATCCTGTATCAGAGTCGATCCGTGAGAAGTTTTCTACCCCAATATGGACATCGCTAAAGTGTGCAAGCTTCATTTAGTCTTGCGCTTTATGGGATAGGCGCGCCACTATTTCGTTTTCTAAATCGTTTATCGGAATTCTTGTCTGATTCATTGAGTCTCGCTCTCTTATGGTCACAGCTTTGTCATCAAGTGATTCAAAATCGACTGTTACACATAATGGAGTTCCAATTTCATCCTGTCGACGGTAGCGCCTACCAATACTTTGCGTTTCATCATAATAAACTAAGGGTTTAATAAGCTCAGAAAACTTAAGATTCTTGTAAATTTCACGTGCTAATTCCGAGAGAACATCTTTTTTGCTTAGTGGCAATACCGCTACTTGTACCGGTGCTACTACAGGGCTTAACTTAAGACTAGTTCTAGTTTCCTCTTTCCCTTTTGAGCTAACTACTGTTTCTTCTTTGTAAGCTTCAATAAGCAAAGCCATAATCACTCTATCTAAACCGAAGGAAGGCTCGATAACATACGGAATGACATGTTGTTTTAAGGTCTCGTCAAAGTATGATAAATCTTTACCACTCTGGTCGCTGTGAGCTGTTAAATCGTAGTTGGTCCTATTAGCTATACCGGCGATCTCTCCCCAACCCCATGGAAATAGATATTCGATATCATGTGTAGCTTTTGAGTAGTGAGCCAGTTCGGTCTGATCATGCTCCCTTATCCTCAATCTGTTTTTAGAAAGTCCTAGATTTAAATACCAGTCAAATGAATGGTTTATCCAATATTCATGCCATTTTTCATCTTCATCAGGTGGTACAAAAAATTCCATTTCCATCATCTCAAATTCTCTGGTTCGGAATATAAAATTACCCGTTGTAATTTCATTACGAAATGACTTGCCTGTTTGAGCTATTCCAAATGGAGGGTTCCTATTGATGGTGTTTTTAACATTGAGAAAATTAACAAATATTCCCTGTGCAGTTTCCGGCCTGAGATAGGTAGCATTTGTATTATCCTCGACGGGACCCAAGAAAGTTTTAAACATCAGGTTGAATAGTCTGGACTCACCAAGTTCACCACCGCAGTTGCTGCATGTAGATTCGGTCATTTGATCACTGCGGTAACGGTGATTACATTTTTTGCATTCCACTAATGGGTCCGAAAAATTCGAGGTGTGGCCACTTACATCCCAAACTTTAGGATGCATAATTATTGAGGAATCTAATCCAAAGATATTTTCTTGCTTAATAACAAATTGATTCCACCATAATTCTTTAATTTTCCGTTTTAGCTCAATGCCTAACGGGCCGTAATCCCAAGTGGAGGCTAACCCTCCATATATTTCACTGCTTTGGAAAACAAATCCTCGTCTTTTTGCTAGAGAAGCAAGCTCTTCTAAGTCAATTTGATGATTAGGTGAAGTCAATTAAAGTGAAACCTTTGTATACCTAAATTCACTGAAAGTAATATCAGATATGCTGTTAATCCTATCCTAAATTATAAAGGATTGCTTAATACTTGGCCTCAATTCTAATCAGAGGAAAAGAGGTCCAAATACTAATGCAACCATAGCAGTTAATTTAATCAGTATATTTAGAGATGGTCCAGATGTGTCTTTAAATGGATCTCCAATTGTGTCGCCAACGACCGCCGCATCATGCTCTGAAGATCCTTTGCCAGCAAGATTACCAGCCTCGATCCATTTTTTTGCGTTGTCCCATGCTCCACCTGAGTTAGCCATCATTATTGCGAATAAAAATCCTGTTGCTATAGATCCAACTAATAGACCACCAAGAGCCTCAGCGCCTAAAACAGCCCCCACTATGATAGGTGCAGCTATTGCTAAAACTCCAGGCAGAATCATTTCACGCATTGCACCCCTGGTACTAATGTCTACGGCAGCTGCATAATCAGGGTCAGCTTTCCCTTCTAATAGACCTGTAATTTCTCTAAACTGTCTTCTAACTTCTTGTACCATAGCATTTGCTGCTCGACCTACTGCTTGCATAGTCAGGGCAGCAAAGATAAAGGGCATGGTGGATCCAACTATAACTCCCATTAAAACTTCTCTTTGCAGCAGATCTAAACTGGAGACACCTGTCATTGTTGCATATGCTGCTAGCAAAGCGAGTGATGTTAGTACTGCTGACCCGATCGCAAAGCCTTTTCCAGTTGCTGCAGTAGTATTTCCTAAAGAATCTAGAGCATCTGTACGCTCCCGTACCTTTGGATCCATCCCTGACATTTCTGCTATTCCTCCCGCATTGTCTGCTATTGGACCATATGCATCAGTAGCGAGCGTTATACCAAGAGTTGAGAGCATGCCAATTGCTGCCAATGCAACTCCATAAACACCTGCCAATGAATATGTGCCCCACATGGCAATTACAACCACGACTGCTGGGATTAAAGTACTGATCATACCTAGGCCTAGGCCTGCAATTACAACAGTAGCCGGGCCGGTCTCGGCTTGCTTTGCAACGTCCTTGGTGGGTTTAAATTCATAAGATGTGTAGTATTCAGATGATGTTCCAATGATCTGTCCGGCTACTAATCCGATCAACACTACCCAGAAATAATTAAAGGAAAGGTCGAAGGTCCATACACTCAGTCCTGTCGCTATTAAAACAAGACCTCC
>PAAV01000047.1 GCA_002699485.1 Chloroflexota bacterium
CGGTGTCGCTGCGTCAGGCTTTCGCCCATTGCGCAAGATTCCCTGCTGCTGCCTCCCGTAGGAGTGGGGGCCGTGTCTCAGTCCCCCTCTGCCCGTTCGTGCTCTCACACCGGATACCCGTCTACGACTTGGTAGGCCATTACCCCACCAACTATCTGATAGGCCGCAAGCCCGTCCCAGAGTGATAAATCTTTCTTCCATTAGCCGTAGCTGATGGAACGTATGGGGTATTAGACCGGATTTCTCCGGCTTGTCCCCCGCTCCGGGGTTGGTCACTTACGTGTTACTCAGCCGTCTGCCACTCTCCGTCCCCGCCGAAGCGGATAGGTTCGTTCGACTTGCATGCATTAAGCGCACCGCCAGCGTTCGTCCTGAGCCAGGATCAAACTCTTCAAAAATTGACGTTTCCTTCTACTATCCAAATGTTAAAGTACCAATTGCAACGATAGAGTTTTTTAGACTAGCTGTACTTGAAGATGTACAGGTTAAAAATCTGTGTAGCTCTAAGGCACAAATAAAGCTCCAATAAGTTAGAGCCAGACACTCAACTATAGTGTGCTCGACTCTGATAGTCAAGGCATATATGACGCAATCAAAAAACGTAAATCGAACAAAAAGAGTTTTTCATCCTTTTGGAAACCCACTGCAAGCCCTAGCCCGCCTTGTTCGCCTGCATCAATATCGTTCAAAATAGATTGCTAATATACAGATATGCCTTAAACTATTGAATCCATATACCAATTTACAAAAAACGCAAAACAAAACAGGACGGAATTATGACCAAACAAAAAGTATATGCTACTCGAGCTCGAGTTCCGGAGGCGATCGAACTCTTGCAAGCCTTATTTGAAGTTGAGATTTGGCCTGAGACTACGCCTCCTCCAAGAGAAGTAGTCTTAGATAAAGCATCAAAGTGTCATGCGATTATGACAGAGGTCGATGATCAAATCGATGAAGAAATATTAGAGGCTGGCAAAGGTAACTTGCAGGTCATTGCGAATAGAGGAGTTGGTTATAACAACATTGATGTGGAAGCGGCTACGGCTCGCAATATTAAGATAACAAATACTCCGGGTATCTTGGCAGAAGCGTGTGCTGACATGACATTTGCTTTAATACTTTCAATCGCTAGGAAGGTTGTATTTGGTGATAGAGCTATTCGAAATGGGGAATGGACAGTATTTGACCAAGTGCCATATCTAGGAACAGATGTCTATGGAAAGAAATTAGGAATTATTGGTTTAGGTGATATCGGTGAAAAAGTAGTAAAAAGATCTATCGGGTTTGATATGGAGGTTTTCTATCATTCACGGACAGCGAAAGTAGACCTCGAGGAAAAATACAGGATAACTCGCTTAGGTTTCGAAGATATATTGTCAACGTGCGATTATGTGTCGCTCCACGTTCCACTAAGCCCTGAAACCGAACAAATGATAAGTGATAGAGAATTAGCTATGATGCAAAAAGAATCATTTTTGATCAACATGTCGAGAGGACCTACTGTCGATTTAGATGCTTTACATTCAGCACTGGTAACAGGCCAGATAGCTGGTGCAGCTATAGACGTTACTGATCCTGAACCTGTTCCAGTAGATCATCCTATTGTGAATAACGAAAACATTGTTATTACCCCTCATATCGGCAGTGCTAGTAGAGCTACATTTACAGCTATGGGAGTTGCTGCAGCAAACAATATTGTTGCCGCTTTACAAGATAAACCTATTCCTTCTGCGGTAAATTAGTTGAAGCAAAACGACTGGTAGGCAAAGGAGTTTCTTGAACAAGAATCAATTTATATCTGATGTTTCCCTGTTAACAACTTCGTCTAATAGCTTGGTAGGTAAGCAGGTTCTAAATTTATCCCTCGCGGAATCCACAATGGATGAAGTTAAAGAGCTGGCTAAGTTGGGAGCTCGGGAGGGATTGGTATTAATTGCAGATAACCAGAGTATGGGGAGAGGTAGATTTAATAGGGAATGGTTAACAACTTCTGGTCAGGATCTGACGATCTCAATTTTATTTAAGCCTGCTCTTAATCAGGTGCATATGCTCAATATGGTAGCTTCCCTGGCTATACAAGAGACGATATCTGAAATAACTCAAGAAGAGGCTGAAATAAAATGGCCAAATGATGTTCTGGTTAATGGCAAAAAGGTTTCAGGGGTTTTAATAGAAACGGTTATGTCTACCGCCACGCACGTGGATTTTGCGGTAGTGGGTATTGGTTTAAATGTAAATCTTAATCCTTTAGTGATGGATGCTATAAAAGATTCAGCCACAAGTATTAGCCTCATTACTGGCGCCCTGACTGATAAATATGAAGTTCTTTCGAAGCTACTGAGTATGATTGATAGGCAGTATCAATTAGTACTGCAAGGCCGTGACCTTTGCATTGATTGGTCAACTAAGGTCAGCACCATTGGTAACAAAGTCAAAGTATCAAATGGATCTAAGATAATATCGGGCTATGCCGTCGATCTAGACTCCGTTGGTAACCTTATACTAGAAACTAAACAGGGGAGAGTCACAGTAACATCTGGCGATGTTACTGTGATATAAATCAGAATAAATAACTTTTTAGCGCAATTAAGATTTGAATAGATTTAATTAAGCAGTGCCCGAATTGCTAAGGGCTACTAGAATTGCTTGCAAGATCCACTGGATGACCATTATTAAAACTATGACAACAATTGGAGATAAATCTAAACCCCCAGTGCTAGGCAGGAGCCTTCTCACGGGTTTGAGTATAGGTTCACTAACTCCATAAATTATTATCGCGATTGGATTAGTAGGGGATAGTTTTACCCAGGATAGAATTACTCTGGCAATTATTACTACCTGCAATGCGATGGCTAATATTCGTATGAACTCAAGAGCGAAAGACAATAATTTATACTCCAGTCCTCATTTTACTCGGGTTAGTGTTGTTTTGTACTTAATTGAAGGTGTCTGTTTCGATCAATTCTATAGTTTTCCAAGCTCGATAGATCTTTGATAGGCTGCTTTAACTGCACGAATCAGTGTTGCTTTATGACCTTCTTCTTCAAGTTTGTTAAGTGCAGCAGCCGTTGTTCCACCGGGGGAAGTAACTAACTTTCTCAATTCAGATGGATCGATACCAGTTTCATCAAGCATTTTAGCACTACCAAGAACGGTATGGATCACTAATTCACTAGATAGTTCCTGTGGCATGCCCAAATTAACTCCGGCTTCAATCAGTGATTCAATAAAAGCAAATACATATGCTGGCCCGCTACCACTAAGTGCCGTTGACATATCTATCAAAGATTCATCCTTTACGTATATCTCTATTCCGAGTGGTTTTAGCAGATTGGAGGTCATCTCTTTGTTTCTTTTATTGACCTTTGGCGTTGCAGTCCACACTGACACACCAGAACCTATTTGCGCAGGGGTGTTTGGCATGACTCGAATCACAGATTCATGGTTTGTTGATTTGATCAAGGTGTCTAGTTTTGCGCCAGCAACTATTGATAATAAGAGCTGCTCCGGACTAAGCGCATCTTTTATTTCATTGAGAACTATCGATAGTACTTGAGGTTTAATCGATAAAACAATTATGTCTGCTTTATTCTGCAATGCTTCAAGATTACTCGAAGTAGTGTTGATTCCATATTGTTTTTCTAACTTTAGTCGCCTCTCGTTGTTTGGCTCAGCTATGGTAATGTCTGTATTGTTCGCACTTTTGGCGGATAAAATTCCTTTGAGGATGGCCTCACACATGGCACCCCCTCCTATAAATGAAATGATCATCTTATTCTCCAATATGTTACCGCGATGAAATCCAGATACCGGTAATTCAATTTTCTGTATACATCTTATTCGGCAATATGCCTTTGCCAGCGATACTAGAGGCAACAAGAATTGCCTCTAACATGTTTGTCGAGTCTGCAATACCTTTGCCAGCGATATCAAATGCCGTGCCATGGTCTACACTAGTCCTTATGAATGGCAGGCCTAGATTAACACTGATACTCTTAGCCCAGTTATAAACTTTTATCGCTATGTGTCCTTGGTCATGATACATTGCTAACACTGCATCATATTCACCTTTTATAGCTCTGTTGAAGATGGTGTCAGCAGGTATAGGCCCTTCTACATTTATTCCATTTGATCGTGCATCTTCGACAGCGGGAGTTAACTCTAATTCTTCGTCGTTCCCAATAAGCCCTCCATCACTAGCATGAGGGTTCAATGCAGCCACTCCTATCTTCGGGGATTTAAACCCCCATTTCCTGAAATATGTGTCCGTAAGTTGAATCTTTGCTAAAACATTTTCTTTAGTGCAGAATTCAACGGCTTTAGCTAAAGATTTATGAGTTGACATGTGGACAACTCTTAAATTGTTTGCTACAAGCATGGTTGCTACCAAGGGTGAATCAGCGTACTTTTGGAGTATTTCCATATGCCCAATGTCTTCATATCCAGCTAAAACACATGCTTCTTTATGAATTGGACCAGTAACTATTGCGTCGACTTTTTTATCGCTAGCCAATTTAGCGGCGGCTAAAACCCACTCTATTGATGCCTTTCCGGCCTCTTTGGACACACGTCCGTAAGGTAGGTCACTTATTTCAGCGCTCATTGGGTTCATAACATATATAGATTGTTTCTTGTGCTCGGATTGCAATGATCCGTTCTGCTCGTCCAAAGATGATATTGAATGTACTCGATATGAACTGCCGATCATGGTGAGTGCTTTTTCAAGTTCGACAGCACTGCCAATCACCACGAAATCGCAATTAGGCAAGCGA
Source organism: Chloroflexota bacterium (assembly GCA_002699485.1). GTDB lineage: Bacteria > Chloroflexota > Dehalococcoidia > Lucifugimonadales > UBA2962 > UBA2962. Next base: position 4,773 of record PAAV01000047.1, read on the forward strand.
TCTGACATTAATGCTTTAGCTATAACTTCAGGACCTACACCCGATGGATCACCCATTGTGATTGCTATTGTGGGGTTTTTATCCATGACCGATCACCTAACCTCCATGATTCCTAAAAAGTGAACTTGACAAGCGAAGAATTATGATGAGTTCCAGGGTTTGAATCCTGAATTGATTATGATTTACTCACATTTATTATAGCCACAACTGGCACAGCGCTGACAGCCTTCTTGGAAAATCAGGAATCCTGAGCATTCAGGGCATGTAACTCCATTAACTGTTGGCACTTGTACAGCTGCTGTACTATCGACAACTTCCTCTGCCACACTTTCTGTGGAAGGAGGTATCATGCCAAGTTGTATACTAGATGATTGATCATCATTGCCCGTTTCTATATTCCTATACGTCATTTCCGCCCCATCATGCATATGTTGATAGAGAACAAAAGCCACTGCATCAGGAGCAGATCTTACAAGGCGACCTGAATCCCATACTGGATCACTGGTAATCCCTCGTAAGTTATCCACAATTTGCTCGGGTGAAATCCCTGATCTTAATGCTAATGATATAAGTCTTGAAATCGCTTCTAATTGGGCTGATTCTATACTTCCAGCTTTACCTAGTGTGGTGAAAAGTTCGAACGGAGTACCGTTTTCATCGAAATTCACGGTTACGTATATATTGCCCTGGCCAGTTTTAACTCTTTCAGTTATTCCATTCATCACCGCTGGCCGGTTTCTTGGCGCAGGTGATACAGCCTCTGTTTCGTCTATGTTATCGATTGTTGTGGCATCTTGTGTTCCTGCTGTAAGCACTTCAAATTCTCTGCTTCCTGCTCTATAAACAGTGATACCTTTACAACCTAACTCCCATGCCAGCATGTAAGCTTTACGCACGTCATCTTCAGTTGCAGAGTTAGGGAAGTTGATAGTCTTCGATATTCCTGAATCCACGCTCTCCTGAAATGCTCCTTGCATTCGAACGTGCCACTCAGGTGATATTTCAGATGCAGTAACGAACACTTTTCGTGCCCATTCAGGAACATCTTCTCTCGATTGAATTGAACCTCCATCCGCTAGGTATGTCATTAATTCATCAGAATAGAATCCATGTTCCTTTGCGGTTCGTTCAAATGTCTTGTCTACATACACCAGGCTTTCGCCTTCAAGGATGTTGTGTTTGTGATAACTCAGAGCAAAAGCTGGCTCGCAACCTGAAGAACAACCAGCAATCATTGATATTGTGCCTGTCGGAGCTACTGTTAATCTACAAGCATTTCTCATGGGCCTATTTTCACCATCTGGCCCATACATACTCTTTTGCCATTCTGGAAAACTTCCCCTGACGTTTGCCAGTTCTTCAGACATATGATCAGATTCTTCCCTTATGAACTTCATTATGCTTCTGCCAAGTTCAACTCCCTCATCTGAATCATATGGGACTCTCATGTCCATCAACATATCTGCAAACCCCATAATTCCAAGACCTATTTTTCTAGTAGACCTTGTCATATCTGCTATTTTGTCTACAGAGTAGGTGTTTGCATCGATTACGTTATCCAAGAATCTAGTTGTTATTCGAACTACTTTTCGTAATCGATGGTAATCAACAGTTTTAAGACCATCAACTTCTTTTATGAATAGAGACAGGTTAATTGAACCTAAGTTGCAAGATTCGTATGGTAAAAGTGGCTGCTCACCGCATGGATTTGTGGCCGTCATCCTGCCGATATGTAGGGTTGGGTTATCTCTATTTACAGCATCAAGAAATATCATACCCGGTTCCCCATTTTTCCATGCGCCTGAAATTATCTTATTAAATAAATCTGTTGCGGGAATTTTTGATAATGTCTCGTTTGTATCAGGATCTCTCAATTCAAGTTGCTTGTTATCTCTAACAGCTTCCATAAATTCATCGGAGGCTCCGACTGATATATTGAAATTATGTATTTGTCCCTCTTCTGTCTTGCACTCGATGAATTCTTCAATGTCTGGATGATGAATATCCATCACAGCCATGTTTGCTCCATCTCTTTTTCCACCTTGGGTAACTAAGGTGGATACAGATGACAAATGTCTGAGTACCGCTACTGCTCCACAGGCTTTGCCATGAGTGGTAGAAATAGGGGAGCCTTTAGGCCTTATAGGAGATAATGCAAAACCTGTGCCACCTCCAAATTTCTGCACCAATGCAGCTTCTTTAGCTGTGGTCATTATGCCTTCCATGCTGTCTTCCAATCCCATAACAAAGCACGCCGATAAAGTGCCTGCACCTGTTCCTGCATTCATTAAGGTAGGGGAGTTGGGTACATACTCTAAAGAGGCCATAATTTTGTAGAAATCCGATTCAACCTTTTTTCTTTCTGCTTCTGTACCATAAGTTAGCTCTGGTTGAGATATAGCCTTTGCAACCCTGGAGAACATTTCATCTGGGGATTCTATTACTTGACCTGTTTCATCTTTCCTTAAATAACGTTTACGCAAAACAACAAGAGCATTTTCATTTAATATGGGGTCGATATTAGACCCATTTGTCTTTAAGTCCTTCGATGTTGAAGATGAAATGACATCTGTTATTTTATCTTCACTTATACCAAGCTCCTTGAGTTTTGATATAACTTCATTAATGTCATTGCTGTTGGCTTTCTGATTTGATTTACTACTGTTCTTTCGTTCCCCTTTTGCCATCTATGGACTCCCTTCAATGAATTTTTATTTCCTGCTTATTACGTGCACTATACATATCTATAGTATGCCTACAATCTATCAAAATAAGAACAAACATTCTATATGGTTTTGTTGCTATTTTCCCAGTATATATTCTTTTTATATTTTCGGAGGTCTTCCTCTTCTTCGTTTTAACGACGGTTCGTTAGACTCTCCTAGAAATGACAATTGCGCATTTGTTACTTTATTAGATTCATCAGGTAACAATAATGCTTCAATTTCCTCTTTAAATTTTTCTATATCACTAAAATCCCGGTAAACGCTTGCGTATCGTATATAAGCTACTCTATCTAGTCCTTTGAGACGAGACATGACTAATTCGCCTATTAACTCAGTTCTTATTTCTTGCTTACCGGACTCAGTTAATTTACTTTCAATATCATCTATTACTTTATTTATCGCATTAATCGGTAAAGGCCGTTTAACGCATGCCTTCGTTAAGCTTGCAGCCAGCTTCGATCGTTGAAATTCCTCGCGCCGATTATCGTGCTTGATAACCATCAGTGTCCGATTCTGTACTTTCTCGAGAGTAGTAAACCTTGTTCCACAAGATAGACATTCACGTCTCCGGCGAACGCCGGCTCTAGATTCTCGTGAATCTACGACTTTTGTTCGATCTTTACCACATTGAATACATAGCATTAAAATTGGTCATACACTACTTATCGTGTAGTCAACAAAAATTAACACTATATATAGTGCATGTCAATAAAGTTTTATATGAATTTAAGGCAAATATAAAACGAATTTAAAGAGGAATTAGTTCAGGGCGATTGGCTTGATTTTGAGGTTGAATCTAACGAACTATAAGAAGAAAAATAAAAAAATAAAGAAGAGTTGATCACCGCTAGATCAACTCTTCTTTGTCTAAATAGTAGAAATCTAAAAACTTAGGAGGCTGTGTTTTTAGGCTTCTACCTGGTCGAAAGTAAGTTGCCTGCTTACACTAGGTCCGTTACTTCGTGCTAACCTACGAAGAAATGGAGGGACGTCTATTGCACCGTCGCTCATTGTAGTCATAAGCATTTCTTTCAACTCGCTATCCGTCATGACTTCAGTTTCTGGATTTTCAAATCCAGTAGCTATCACCGTGAGTTTAATTTCATTTTCCATTTTCAGATCAGTGGTCATTCCAAAAATGATATTAGCATCAGGGTGTATAACTCTTTGTAGTTCTTCTGCAGCCTGGTGTACTTCGGACAATTTAAGATCTGATCCGCCCGTTATATTAAATAGTACGCCCGTAGCTCCATCTATAGTTACATCTAATAATGGATTAGATATTGCTTGTTGTGCAGCTTTTTTAACTCGGTCTTCGCCTTCACCAAAACCGATTGACATCCATGCAGGCCCTGCGTTACGCATTATTGTTTGTGCGTCTGCAAAGTCGAGATTGATTTCACCATGAATTGTTACAAGTTCGGCTATAGACTGAACTCCGAGTCGTAAAACGTCATCAGCTAACTTAAATGCATTGGATGCGGTTACATCCTCTCCACAAATTATGTGTAAACGTTCGTTAGGAATTACTAATAGAGTGTCAACTTGCTCTTTAAGCTTTTTAATTCCTGCATCTGCTTGCTTAGCCCTCTGGTTACCCTCGAATGCGAAAGGTCTTGTCACGACTCCTACAGTAAGAGCTCCTGTTTCCTTTACTATCTGTGCTATCACCGGAGCAGCTCCTGTACCCGTTCCTCCTCCCATACCTGCGGCAATGAAGACCATGTCCGCGTCACGAACAGCTTCATAGATGTCATCTTTACTCTCTTCCGCAGCCCTGGCACCTTTTTCTGGGTCTCCACCCACTCCTTTACCGGCAGTTAAATCATCTCCTATGGAGATTTTGTAAGGAACATCACACGCTAACAGTGCCTGAGTATCTGTATTTGCGATTTGATACTCGATTCCTGTTATTCTTTCGTGAAACATTCGAGACACTGCATTGGAACCGCCTCCGCCGACGCCGACCACTCTAATTCTCGTTATACCGTCTGGCTCTCTTCTATTTACTACCATTTTTTCCTCCTAATATTAAATACAAGATTAACTATTGTTATTGATCTGATGTGCCGTAGGTCGCATCCAAGGAGACAACCTAAGTTTTTTATGAGTCGTTAATATTTTTTGTAACAGATTATTTTTATTCGAATATTTACGTTGATCATTGATTTCGGGCGTGTCTTTTAGAGTCGAGTATGCCCAAATCAAAATCCCCAAAACTGTAGCCTGAGATGGGTCAGTTAGGTCGTCAAATTGGTTAACCCAATTAACCTTAGGTTCTCCTAAGCGAACTCTTCTACCTAGGTATCGCTGGAATAAATGCGATATTCCTGGTAATTTAGATCCCCCTCCAGTCAACACCACTCGCATAGAATCAGCGTTTTCCATTTTCAAGTCTTCAAGTTTCAATTGAACCATTTGAGCCAATTCGATGGAACGCTCTCTAAGTAGCCTTCCTATGTCTCTAGCAGGAACCTCTGTAGTTTGACATTCCTCGTTTGAAGTCAGTGTTGCATTTGAACTAATTTCAATAGCGGTAAGTTCAGTATGACCATGGTCCATTTTTGCTTTTTCAGCAGATTCATAAGTTGAATCATAGGTGTACGCAATATCGTTAGTGAATTGATAACCGCCAACTGGTACAACAGCTGTGTAAATAACCCGGCTATCTTTAAATCCGATAATATCTGTGGTGCCGCCACCAATGTCTATAATCAAGGTTCCTTGCTCACGCTCTTTTTCTGTTAACGTGGAAAGTGCGCTAGCGAAAGGCTCCATTACAAATGCATCGACACTGATTCCAGCCCCTTTGCATGCATCAGTTAATTTGTTTAAAAAGTTTTGATCTGCGGTGATAACGTGTGTGTCGACTGATACAGCATCACTATGCATTCCAATAGGATTTCGAATACCATCCGCTCCATCAAGAGTGTATGAAATTGGCATTGAGTGAAGGAGTGCGCGCCCTTTAACTGATTCAGGCTTAACGTCGGCAGTCTGCAGTTCTTCAGGAGTTATGACACCATAAGTTCCTAAGTCGTTTAACGTGCTTCTCTTGTTTTCGTAGTCAACATGTGAGCCTGTAACTCCAACATATGCTGATTTTGGTTTAATTCCTGTTTGAGATTCTAAATCTTGTAGCGTTTGTTTGATTGCAGAAGTGGTAAGTTTAACATCTTCAACATTACCTTTTTTCAAGCCTGCGCATGGCGCTACAGAAGTGGCGATGATCTCTGGTGTTGTTACTAGGTTTTCATCAGTGAAAACGTTTGCCATTAACGAAAATACTTTGGTGGTACCTACGTCAATAGCTGTTATTGTTTTCGATTTATTCATACTAGCCTCCAGGCTCTAAATCATTTTCCTAAGTAGCAGGTTAATCTAATAACTTCTGCGCTACTCTAAGTTTCGCGCTTCTGCTTCTCGGGTTAAGTTCAATCTCATTAAGTTTTGGTTTTATTACCTTTTTGTTTATGCTTTTTAAGAAAGCTTTATGTTCACACACACATTCAATAATTTTAGGATCACAGATACAATTTGTACTTGCCTGTGAAATATATTTTTTTACAATTCGATCTTCAATTGAGTGATAACTAATGACTACCAACCTTCCTCCCTCTGAGAGCATACTTGTAGCCTGGTCTAAGCCCTTTCTTATATTGTTTAACTCATCATTTACTTTCATTCGTATTGCCTGGAAACTTCGTGTCGACGGATGTATTTTTCCTACTCGTCGTCCAGCTGCTTGTACTATTACCTTAGATAGCTGCCCCGTTGTATTTATCGGCCTCGATTTAATTATTAACCTTGATATTCGCTTTGAGTAAGGCTCTTCACCTAAATCTTTTAATATAGTTGTCAGCTCTTCCTCAGTGCTACGGTTCACAACTTGCCATGCATCCAGTTCTTGGGTTTGATCGAATCTCATGTCTAGAGGAGAGTCAGATCGAAAACTAAACCCTCTGTCTTGAGTGCCTAATTGCAGTGAAGATAAACCCAAATCAAAAATCACTCCATCAACCTTACTGACCCCTAGGTTTACCGATTCTTTGGCAAGTTCGACATAACTAGCATTCAATATGACTACCTGATCGGAGTAAATACGAAGGGTTTCTTTAGCAGACTTTATAGCGGTCGAATCTAATTCGAAGCCTAGTATCTTTACTGGCAAATCAGTAGATTCAAGAATTTGGCGCGTATGGCCGCCTTCACCCAAAGTACAGTCTATGTATGTCCCTTCAGCTTTTAGGTTTAAAGCTTTTACTACCTCTTCAGTTAGCACAGGAATGTGTTTCGGAGTCAAATAAATACCTCGAACGTCTCTAATTAGGTTTAGAGACAAATATTTCTCTGTTAAGATGCGCGTGACAACATCAACACCAATTTGGTGCTAACCTGTCTTAATGCGATAGTTTTTCAGGATAAACGTATCGGTGCAAGCAGTTTTCGAACAAGTTTAAGACTTTTTCGAAAAAAATAAAAAACTGGAATAATAGTAAAAATGACATCGAATCATGACTATAAGTTCGCTGTACTCACAATAAGTGATTCAGGGCACCTTGGAGAAAGAAAAGACCTTTCCGGTGATAAAGCTGTTGAAGTGATGATGAAGCTTTGTTACACAGAAATTTATAGAGACATTGTTCCTGATGAGGTTGATTTAATATCCTCAAAACTTATTGAGTGGGCTGATAGTGGAAAAGTCGACGTTATTTTAACTACTGGTGGAACAGGCGTTAGTCCGAGAGATCGGACTCCAGAGGCTACAAAATTAGTTTTAGATTATGAGATACCCGGTATCCCTGAAGCAATTAGGGTTGGAACCAGTAAATTCACCGAGATGTCTATGTTAACTCGTGGTTTAGCAGGGATCAGATCTAAATGTCTTATTGTTAATTTGCCAGGTAGCACAAAAGGTGTTCAGCAAGGTCTTGATGTTATAAGTGGCGTTATCACACACACGATAGCTTTGTGCCAAAATACTGATCGGCTTCATTAAGGATAATCTGCAATTTGTTAAGATTCGATATATTAACCGTGTTTCCGGAGATGTTTGATAGTCCGTTATCATCAGGTGTCGTTGGTAAGGCATTGAAAAATAAAATCATTGATGTCCAATGCCTCGATTTAAGGCGCTTCGCATCCGATCAACATAAAAGTGTTGATGATTACCCGTTTGGCGGAGGTGGAGGAATGATTCTTAAACCAGAACCTATTTTTGGTGCAGTGGATCACTTGATACAAAATTCAGACTTAAAACCATCTGATTCAATAATCTTACTAAGCCCTCAAGGTCGAAAATTGGATCAGAAAAAAGCTGAGGATTTAGCAAAACATGACCGGATGGTTCTAATATGTGGAAGATATGATGGTGTCGATGAGCGGGTTGTGAAACATTTAGTCACTGAAGAGGTTAGTATAGGAGATTATGTGATCAGCGGAGGAGAATTGGCTGCCATGGTACTTATTGATGCTCTAACAAGGCTCCAGCAGAATGTTTTAGGTTCGGCTGAGTCAATCGAAGATGATTCACATACAAGTGGTCTTTTACAATTCCCGCAGTATACGAGGCCATCAGTTTTTAGAGAGTGGGAAGTACCGGAAGTTTTACTTTCTGGAAACCATGAGGAAATAAAAAATTTCCGGGATGCTGAATCGATTAAACGAACATTAGAACGACGCCCAGATCTACTACAGGGCACAGATAGTAACTAGTTTAGCTAAATAACTGTGGACTTACCCCACCTCTAGGGGATAAGATATTTCTGACCCAAATTTGAAATAACATTTTATTATGCGGGTTTAATCTTTATTTTACGTAATTAATTATGGATCTTAATCAGCTCACAGAATTTGAGCCAAATGCAAAAATTGAAGAATTCAGCCCCGGAGACACTGTAAGAGTTAGTGTTAAGGTTACTGAAGGTGACAGAACACGAATTCAGAATTTCGAAGGTACCGTTATTCGAAAACGAGGTGCCGGAATGAGCTCTACTTTTACTGTGCGAAGAGTATCTCAAGAAGTTGGTGTTGAAAGAACATTTCATTTGCATGGACTTAATGTAGATGCAGTAAAATTAATTCGCCGTGGCGATGTACGAAGATCCCGTCTGTACTATCTACGAGGTAGATCAGGTAAAAGGGCTAGAATTAAAGAGAAGCGTTAAATTAAAGCAAATCTTTAGGCGACGCTTAAATTATTAGTTAGAAAGCGTCTTATTGCAATATCCAGAAGAAAAGCAGTATGTTGAAGTCGCTGTTGATGTGCCGACAGCTCGACTAGGTACTTTTAGTTATTCGGTTCCTAAAGGTCTTACCTTGAAGCCAGGACAATTAGTCAGAGTGCCGTTCGGCTCGAGACGCCTGCAAGGATTAGTCTGTTCTTTGGAATCAGTCCCGTCAGTGCCTCAGACAAGAGACGTCATTTCAGTAATTGATCAAGAACCTTATTTAAGTCAACTTCATTTAAAGTTAGCCAACTGGATCTCATCTAATTACTTATCGCCAATTTTTCAGGCTGTATCTCCAATGCTTCCACCAGGAGCCCGTACTGGCAATAATTTAAGGGTTGAAATTAATCCTGAATTGGTTGGACTTAAAACTAACAATATCAATGAAAGACAACAAAAACTTTTGTCTTATATATCTCAAAATAGTCCATTAAATGTCTCTCAAATCCGAAAATCTTTTGGGGAGTCTATTGGCACTCATATAAAAACACTGGAGCGAAAAGGGTATATTGTACTCAAACCTGTTAGGGAATCGCCGACTGTTCGAGAGCTAAAAGTAAAGTACCTTAGACTTACGCCTAATGGATGGTCTTTTGATACTGCCGATAATCATCTTTTACAAAATGCTCCGAAACAATTACAGCTAATGAAAGCGCTCAAGACTGGACATGATGGTATTAAGTTGTCAGAAGCCCGTAATATATTCGGGGATTCTGCAATAAATGGATTGAAAAGTAAAAGTTATGTAGAAATATTTTCAGTTGTGGTTTCTAGGGATCCGCTAGCAGGTATAGATTTTCCGAATCCAACTAAAATCAATTTAACGAAAGCGCAGAAGATAGCAGCTCAAGAAATAAATAACTCTATTGATTTATACGAGTACCAGTCATTTTTGCTCCAAGGCGTAACTGGAAGCGGTAAAACAGAGATTTATATAAATGCGATTGAAAAGTGTATTTCTCAAGGCAGAAGAGCAATTGTTTTAGTTCCTGAAATAGCGCTTACTCATCAAATAATTAATCGGCTGGCAGGCAGGTTTCCTAATAAGGTGGCAGTTTTGCATAGTGCTCTCACACCTGGAGAGCGATACGACCAATGGTGGAAGATAAATCGAGGAGAATATCCAATAGTAGTAGGATCTCGGAGTGCTATTTTTTCACCGCAAATGGACCTGGGATTAATAGTTATAGATGAAGAGCATGAGTGGACTTATAAGCAAATTGATCCAGAGCCTCGATATCATACTAGAGATGTTGCGATCAAATTGGCTAAGCTAACAGGCGCAACCTTGGTGATGGGTAGTGCATCTCCTGATGTTGATACCCGATATCGTGCAGACTCGGGTCTACATAAGTTGCTTTTACTGCCTGAGAGAATTCTAGAATCTACTGATGGTATAACTGAATCTAAAAATTTAGCTGAGGTTGAAATCGTAGATGTTAAAGACGAGTTAAAACAAGGCCATGATCACTTTTTAAGCAGAAAACTTTTGAAATGCCTTGAAGAATGCCTTGCATCGGGTAGTAAAGCTTTACTTTTTATGAATAGACGCGGTACCGCATCGTTTTTACGTTGTGCAAGTTGTGGGCTTGGTGTGAAGTGTAGTCGTTGTGATATTCACATGACATATCATGAGACATACAAGTATAAAAACCAGCAAAATAGGGAAGCTTTAATATGTCACCATTGTAATAACAGGCGTAATGTGCCCGATAGATGCCTAGATTGCAAAGAAGGGAAATTAAACAAGTACGGAATCGGCACAAAGGGAATTGCAACATCTATAAAGTCATTATTTCCTGGAGTTAAAGTAATTACTTGGGATAGAGATACTTCTAAAAAGGCAGTAGATGTTAAAAGTATCCTCGATGATTTTGAAACTCCTGGCCCGGCGGTGTTAATTGGTACTCAAATAATCGCGAAAGGACTACATTTCCCAGAAATCACTCTTGTTGGTGTAGTCTCCGCTGATTTAGGGCTATCCATCCCAGATTTTCGTGCAAGTGAAAGGACCTTCCAGTTAATTTGCCAAGTGGCAGGTAGGGCTGGAAGAGGGAAACTTCCTGGCAGGGTGATTATTCAGACGTACCAGCCAGATCACTATGCTATCTCGTGTGCGGCAAATCAAGATTTCGAATCTTTTTATAATACTGAAATAGGGTATAGAAGAAATTTAAAAACACCGCCTTTTAGCAAAATGGTGAAATTGAATTACTCCCATTCCAATAGTTCTTTTTCTGAAAAAGAAGCTTTAAGGGTGGCTGATTCCCTGCGATATCAAAGAGATATCCGAGGAATTTCCAATTTGAGGATAATGGGGCCAACACCAAGCTACCCTTTTAAATTGCGTGGTAAATATAGATGGAATGTAAATATTGCTGGAATTGAACCCAATAAATTCTTGGAAGACTTACCACTGCCTCGTGGGTGGTACGTAGACGTTGATCCTGTAGGACCATAGAATCTGTTATGGTGATGATATGAAAAAGGCAAATTACAATAATTTAAATCCGGAAGAAAAATTTGTAATAGAAATGAAAGGTACTGAACCACCCTTTACGGGCGAGTACGATGATTTTTATGCGACTGGAACTTATGTATGTAGAAGATGTAATACGGTTTTGTATGAATCTATTGACAAATTTGATGCCAGATGTGGATGGCCATCATTTGACAAAGAAATACCGGGCTCTGTTAAAAGAACTCCTGATCCAGATGGATTCAGGACGGAGATTACATGCACTAATTGCGATGGTCATTTAGGCCATGTATTTGTTGGCGAACAACTTACATCAACAAATACGCGTCACTGTGTAAATTCTCTTTCCATAAGGTTTGTAGAAAAACCTGAAGCGTAAATAGTGATGATTGTTTCAAGTATTATGTTTTTTATACAGTTTATTAAGTAATTGCACGTCCACACTTTTTAAATCTTTAACCCTGAATAAATTATCTGACCCACAGGCCAATTTAGTTTCTCCATCATCGATAAATACACATGGAATTTTCGCTTTCTGTGCGGAAATAACACCAGTAGGAGAATCTTCAATTGCAATACTCTCATTGGGATTCAACGATGTCAGCTCCAGTGCCTTCACATAAGGGTCTGGGCATGGTTTGTGCAGTTCTACGTCTGACATCGTGACAATAGACTGGAATCTTTTTGTAATCTGGTGCTTGTTCAGAAAACTAAATACATAGTCGGGCGTACCAGATGTTACTAAAGCAATCAACACACCCTTTCGGGATAAAACTTCAATTAAAGATTGAGCACCCGGGATGAACGCTAATGTTGAGTCAACTAGTTTATGAAACACAGATTCTCTTTCGATGAAGAAACTGTCCACATCCTGGATGCCATACTTTGCGCAGATCCTCTCCGCTGTGCCTTTGACTGTACCTCCGATGAGATCTTTTTTATCTGTTAAGTCGAAAGAAATACCACGTGAATTTAATGCCACTTTCTCCGCTTGAAAATGTAACGGTTCAGAGTCAACTAACGTCCCGTCAAAATCGAAAAAGACACCTTTAAATACAGGGTCAACTGTTTGATGTTTCAATAATTCCACTCACTGAATGTATGTAAATTAGCAAAAGGCTACTGCTTTGGCTGGGTTGTCTACTAGCATCATATTTATATCTTTGTTAGAAAAGCCATGTTTACGCAATCTCGGAATTATTCCGGTAATAATGTAATCAAATCCCTTTCCCCCATATTGCTTGTAATGTGATTTGTAGCAGACATCATGCGCAATTAAAACTTGATCTCTAAATCCATTTTCAACTAGAAATTCAATTATCTCTATTTGAGATGTGTCATTTTTAATTAAGTCGGTTATACCACGGTACTCGAATGACGAGTCTTCGAAAGACCCAAAGTGATCATATTCTAGAAAACATCCTGTTTCAGCTAAATCCTTCAGTAAAGAGCGGTCCTCGAATGCAATACTCAGATGGCCTATTATTATTTTTGATTCCGGCACCCCTTCTTTCGCAAGGAGTGTAACGATTTCGTATGGAGACCGGTCGTCGTTACCTGGATGGATAGATATGGAAGCACCTGTTTCTATGCTGGCGTGAGCAGATGCGATTAGTATCTTTTTTTGTACTGCGTCCATCGGAGAAAAATTACCAATTTCACCAATAATTCCAGATTTAATATCGGTATTATTTACGCCCACAGTTATATCTTTAACAATCTCCTCAGTTATTTGATCTGAGGTTTTTTCGCTGATGTCGGATGGATATGACATCGGGACATAATATCCACTGCCCATAATTACATTAAGACCAGTTGCTCTAGCAATCTTTGCCAAACCAGAAGGGTCTCGCCCTATCCCAATGTTTGTCGTGTCAACTATTGTGCTTCCACCGGCAAACTTAAACTCGTTAGTTTCATTTATAGAAAGTTCGATGTCATGAAGATGCAGGCCTTCTCTGTTGTATGACCACCTTGCCCCATATTTGCCGAGCAGATTAAATTCTAAAGGAGCACCTATAAATTTTTTTTCTGATGCCGCTTCAGGTTCATCAAAATAGCATTCTAAATCTAACAATAGATGTTCATGCATCAAAGTGATTCCCAACTGATTTGTTGGTATTGGCCCTAATACTGTTTGAGCCATCCCAGTCATATTACTCATAACTTATATTGTCCCATTTTTAAAAGTTAATATTCGCGCTGGGTTTTCTATGAATATTTTTTTGATTACGCTTTTATCCAGTCCTCTAGCTAGCATCCTATCAGCGATGTTAGTCACTAAATGCGCATACCCTTTTCCACCATACTTAACTCGCTGGATTTGAATACATACATCCTGAGAAACTAACAAACGATCCTCATAGCCAAGCTCTACTAAAGTCCTAAGACTTTCGAGTCGATCGTTGTCATTTTGTGCTAATGCCGGCTTGTCTTTGTAAATCATAAGGGAGTCTTCAAAAGATCCGAAATGATCATACTGCAGGTAACAACCAGTAGATCCCAGTTCTTTAACCGATTCTTGATCTACCATAGCCATTCCAAGGTGGCCAATAATTATGTTATTAGTAGCAACTCCTTCATCAATTAGGATTTTCATTATATCGAGAGCTCCTGTATCGTTAAGTGGAGGATGGATGGTAATTGGACAACCCGTAATTTTACTTGCCTGCGCAGCGGATCTTAGTATGCGTTCTTGCACTTTATCTATTGGATCGATTAAACCAATTTCTCCAATAATACCGCTTTTAATACCAGTGTCTTTTACACCGTGAACTATATCGGTAACAGTTTCGTTTATTAAGTCATCCTCACTTTTTGATGTCGTGCCATCGGGATAAGAAAGAGGTACGTAGTATCCTGATCCCATTACAATATGGGTACCTGTTGCTCTGGATACCAAGGCTAAGCCTTTTGGGTCTCTACCAATCCCTCTGCTGGTAGTGTCAACGATCGAGTTTCCACCTGAAATCTTGAATTCATTTACCTCTGAAATCGCATCATCTATGTTGGTTAATTCCAAAGCGGTTTGATTAATATACTTTTTAAGATGTAATTGTCCAATGTTGTTGAATGCGACGGGGGCATTTACCCATGCCACATCAGAAGCAGTTTCAGGTTTAGCTTTATATGCATTCAAGCTCGATAACACGTGTTCGTGCATAATCGTAAAACCTAGGTTTTTAGGTTCGATTTGACCTAATACGGTTTGTATTTTGCCAGCTTGTTTAAGTTTAGGAGAGTTCAAAATAAAAATCTTTTATTTGTTGGGTCGATTTTAGTGTCATAGTAAACTCAGGTCAATCTAAAAAATCAGACAATCTGAGGAAATGGTAGAATCCTTGAGATCCACTGTTGAAAACCAGATTTTATAAAAAGTATTGGTGTATGAATGAAACAAAATCAATCTGATCCGCTTATACCGAATTCTGCTCCTGAGATCAGGAATAAGATGCTCGAAGCTATAGGAATAACAGACGTGGATGATATATACGCCTCTATTCCTAAAGAAATCAGGCTTAGCAGATCATTAAACCTTCCCGAACCAATCAGATCTGAAAGCCGTTTGAGAAAGCACGTCGAAAAAATACTGTCTACAAATAGAAACGCACAGGACAACATAAGTTTTTTAGGAGCCGGATGTTGGCAGCACTATGTTCCCGCAGTTTGTGACGAAATAGCTCAGAGAGGTGAATTTGTGACGGCATACGGAGGGGGCCAATTTGGTGATCACGGTAAGTGGCAGGCTGTTTTCGAATTTCAAAGTTTACTAGGTGAACTGATTGGTATGGAAGTTGTTTCTACACCCACATATGATTGGTCAGCTGCCGCAAACAGTGCATTGTTGATGGCATGTAGGTACACCGGACGAAATGAGATTTTAGTTCCCGAAACCATAAGTTCAGACAGGTTTCTGCAAATGCAAAACTTTGTGAGGTCGGTTGCCAGTATAAAAACAATAAAAATGGTTCCAGATACAGGCTTAATGGATATAGCTGATCTTAAATCTAAGATTTCCCGCAACACTGCCACGGTATATTTTGAAAACCCCACTTATTTAGGTGGAATTGAAACAGGAGCACATGAAATAGTTGGGATTGCAAAAAGTAAGGGTGCGTTGGCAACTGTTGGTGTAGACCCTATTACTTTAGGAGTAATTTCACCGCCTTCTGAATATGGCGCAGATATAGTTGTCGGCGATATTCAGCCACTCGGTATACATATGTACGGAGGAGGAGGGCTCGGCGGTTTTATCGCGAGCAATGATGATCCGGAGTTAGTAGCTGAATACAACGCTTTGTTAGTAAGCATTGCCCCAGGATTGAGACCTGGAGAATTTGGTTTTGATTATTCGACATTTGATAGAACCTCGTATGAAAAGCGAGGTATATCTCCAGATTATATTGGTACTACACAATGGTTGTGGGCAATCATTGCCGGTGTATACCTTTCATTGATGGGCCCCGTTGGAATGAAAGAAGTGGGTAAAACAATAATGGAACGATCATCTTATGCATCAAGCATGCTTGGTAGCTTACCTGGCATAAAAAGCCCGGCATTTCCTTCAGTGTTCTTCAAAGAATTTGTAGTGGATTTTTCGAATACCGGTAAAACTGTTACAGAAATAAATACTGAACTTTTAGACAGAGGCATCTTTGGTGGTTTTGATTTATCAAATCAGTTCAAATCGTTAGGACAAAGTTCACTGTATTGTGTCACAGAGGTTCATGACAAGGATGACATAGATTTTCTTGTTCAATCTTTGAAGGAGGTGCTCACATGACACAATCTGCCGATAATTATCATGCAGCAAGATGGAATGAGCCTATCATCATGGAAATGGGTAGTGAAGGAGAGAGAGGAGTACTAGTTGATACAACAGACAAAGCAATATTAGGGGAAATTCAGAACCCTCTCGATTCAATACCGCAAAGTATGATTCGGTCTTCAGAATTAAAACTCCCTGAAATCTCACAGGCACAAATATTGCGACATTACACTCGACTCTCCCAGATGACACTTGGGTTTGATGTAACTCCAGATGCAAGTTCTGGAACATGTACGATGAAATACAGCCCCAAGGTTAATGAAGCTATATGCAGAAGCGCATCCGTGTTAGATGTCCACCCACTTCAAAACCCCAGGTCTCTACAAGGAATACTCAAAATATTATTTGATTTTGGGGAGATAATGTGTGAAATATCCGGCATGAATAAGTACTCATTTCAGGCATCTAGTGGTGCCCAAGGTATTTATACTAATGCCTGTTTAATCCGTGCTTATCATGAATCAAACGGAGAGGGAGATCAGCGTGATGAGATTATTACAACTGCTTTCTCTCATCCTGCTGATGCGGCCACACCTTCCGTCGCTGGTTTTAAGGTAATAACGCTTATGCCAGGTGAAAATGGTTATCCAGATTTCCAAAGTTTGCAGTCTGTTTTATCTGAACGCACTGCCGGGTTAATGGTGACTAATCCTGAAGATACTGGACTATTCAACCCTCATATACCTGCAATGGTTAAAGCAGTGCAAGACGCCGGAGGTTTGTGTGCTTATGACCAGGCCAATGCTAATGGATTGTTCGGTGTTGTGCGAGCAGGCGATACTGGATTTGACCTGTGTCAATTTAACTTACACAAGACCTTTTCTGCACCGCATAGCGCGCAAGGTCAAGGTGCAGCAGCGGTTGGAGTTTCAGAAAAATTAGCAAAATTCCTACCTGCTCCAGTGGTAGATTTTAATGGTGCTGAATATGTTTTGGATTATGATCGGCCAGAAAGCATTGGGAAAGTACGTAGCTTTCTTGGGAATGTACAAACGGTTATAAAAGCATATGCTTGGGTAATGTCATTGGGTGCAGATGGATTAAAGAGTGTATCTGAAACTGCCGTGCTGAATAACAATTACTTAGCTTCGAAATTAGCTGAAATAAAAGGTTTAGATCTTCCTTGGGATAGTAATTTAAAAAGAATTGAACAGGTTAGATATAGTTGGAGTCAACTATGTCTGGATACAGGATTAAGTACTACTGACCTAGCTCGTAAAATGTCAGATTATGGGTTGCAAACATATATGGAAAGTCATGTACCAAGATTGGTTGATGAACCAATGACACTTGAACCAACAGAATCATTGTCGCTCGACGATCTAGATGCTTATGTTTCAGTACTTAAGGAAATCTCAGAACAAGCTTACTCAGACCCAGAGAGCTTAAAAGGCGCACCATATAAGTCAGCTAGTGATCAGTTGCCACAAAATCAATTTAATGATCCTGAGACATGGGCCATGACTTGGAAAGCGTATAAAACTAAGCGCAAATAGTATTACAATTTAAATGTGAAAAAGATTAAATCCACACTCGGCTTAATTGTAAATCCAATTTCTGGTATGGGGGGACGTGTTGGCCTTAAAGGAAGTGATACTGCTGCGATAATTGCTTCTTCGATTGCATTAGGAGCAAAACCTGAATCCACAATCCGGGCAACTACATGTCTTAAGGAAATTTACAGTGGATTACATGCATCGCTTGACGTTATCTGCCCTCCTGGAATCATGGGTGAAAAAGCTGCAGAAGAAGCTGGGTTTTCGCCTAGCGTTCTGCCAATGAAGATTCCAGATGACACCTCGGCTGAGGATACACATAACGCAGTTAAGATGATGGAGGATGCAAAGGTTAGTCTAATCTTGTTTGCTGGTGGTGACGGTACAGCTCGGGATATATATTCAGTCATAAAAGATCAGATCCCAGTAGTCGGAATACCTGCTGGTGTGAAGATGCACTCAGCAGTTTATGCAACTACCCCTAAATCTGCGGCGCGTTTGGTAGCTAATTATTTTGCTTCCTCAGATGCGAATTTAAAAGATGTAGAAGTTATGGATATAGATGAAGATGCTTTTAGGAATGGCCAATTATCAGCGTCTTTGTACGGGTACATGAAAGTTCCGTTCGAGAGAAGATATATCCAAGGAGCTAAATCTGGAGGTATAGAAAGTGACGAGTCAGCAATGTCTGCGGTAGCTCACGAGATATCTCGCAGGTTAGAAGACGATGTTCTTTATATCCTGGGACCTGGAACGACATTAAAGGCAATAGGGAACCAACTTGGAGTAGATAAAACTTTGTTGGGAGTGGATTTATTTAAAGATGGAAAGTTAATAGCTGAAGATGTAACTAATTTGCAGATTGAAGACATAATAGCCAACTGTAATAATCAGATCAAAATTATTGTTACTCCAATAGGTGGACAAGGGCATATTTTCGGCAGAGGTAATCAGCAGATTAGTCCATCAATAATAAAACGTTTGGGTAGAGAGTCTGTAATCATTGTTGCTACTACAAATAAACTTGCATCATTGAATGGCAGGCCATTTTTAGTGGATACCGGAGATCCTGATGTTGATCAATTACTATCAGGGTATATTCGAGTAGTCACTGGGGTAAATATGGAAAGTGTATATCGGGTTTCTGATTAACTTTTTAATGCATTCATAAATTTTTCCAATGCGTCAATATGGTGGTTAACAGTTTTTAGTTCTGCTCGCATCGTACTGAATTGTACTGCTGTGATTTCCGGTATCCTTGACCATTTATTAACCTCAATTGCTGCTTCTTCAGGTGTTTTCCCTTCTAGTTCAATTCTCACTTCTACACCTATTTTGGTTGGGTCGCGTCCGGCGTCCAATGCGGCTGTTCGGATTATATCGAGTTGGCTTAAACCATATTTATTATTTGAAAATGCCGGAACACCGAGTTTAGCAGTCCTTGCACTAGTGTTAGCAAACCAACCGTCTGCTATTCTGCCTACCCTTTGGAGCACAGGTTTTGCGCCTCCGCCCAACCAAATTTCTATTCGAGACTGGTCAGGTAATGGATTAATACCGGCATCTGAAATTGTGTGGTAATCAGAATTAACATTTATGGATTGTTGACCCCAAAGCTGTCTCATAATTTTAATTTGATCCTCGATTATCTTTCCTCTTTTATTGAAATTATGACCGATAGCTTCAAACTCGCTTTTATTCCAACCCGAACCAACACCAAGCCTAATAACTCTTTTGCTTAATCCGGATAAAGTAGATACCTGCTTGGCTACCAAGGCAGCTTGCCTCTGTGGTAAAACCAAAATGGAAGTAGCGAAACCGACCTTTTTTGAAACAGCAGACATATATCCCATTGTGACTAAAGGTTCATGGAATGAGTCAGTATGGTCATATGGACCCTGCCAACCTAATTGGCTTTTTGAATTTACTCCAAGGATATGATCGAACATCGCTATGTGATCATATTCAAAAGCTTCGACATGTTCGGTCCAAACTTTTATGTCATCAGATTTGGATCCGATCTCTAATTGTGGGAAAACAGCACCTATTAACATTCCAGATTTATCTTCCTTATATATGGATTGTCGATTTTATCTGAAAAAGAAAATACGTTCCGCAGTTGTTCTCATTAATTTTTCTTTATCGCTTTGACTTATAAAATTAATATGATCGCGAACTACAGAAATTTGGTCTTCATAACTTTCATCCATTAACGCTGGAGGTGCATCACTAGCCCACATTAAGCGGTCTGGACCATATGAATCATAGACCTGTTTAATTAATGGAATTAGGTCATGGTGAGGAGGTTGTTTACTGCCAAGTGCATAAAAGGCGGAAACTTTAAGATAAATATTTTCGTTTTTCGCTAAGGCGCATAACTGATCAATATCTGACTGTAATATTGTTCCGTTAGCTCCGATTCTCCCCAAATGATCTATTACTATTACAGTGTTTGGATGTCGATTACTCATTCGATCAATTTCGTTAAAAGCATCAGAGTTTACCAAACAGCTCAACGCCTGTTTGGTTTCAGCTGCTTTTGAGAACATAAGGTCATACCCAGGAGTCTGAAGCCATGAGGTGACATACCGATCTTCGGGAACTATCCTGAAACCAGTGATTCCTTTATTTAATAAAGTTTCCATTTCGTTTTCCAAACCAGGCATGTTCGAATCAACATATCCAGCACCCCTGAAAGATAGCGGATATTGTTTTATAGCGTCTATTATGTAGCTGTTATCTGATCCATAAAATGACATTTGTACCAAGCATACTCGGTCAATACCGAATGGTTTTGCCATTGAGATAATGGTTTCTGGAGGAAAATGTTTAGGATTAATTTCTATTTTACTTGCATCTATGCCCCCGGGTATAGGATAGCTTGGATGGCGTTTGTAGGTTTTCTCATCTTCAGTCCAGATATGTACGTGTGAATCTATGAATTGCATTGGTTAAGGATTTCCATTTAGATTTAATTAATTTCTGTATTTTACAGTTATACACTTTAATTGTTTTTGTTTGTACTTTATTAAAGGAATATTAAATACAACAAGTAGAATAATTACAATTGTGGGCTTTTACCGCCTGTTTAAACTAGAAATCATGGGTTGACAAAAATGTTAACGCCTTGTAAATTACTTCGATCGAATGGCACGAATTGTGTCGTTTGGAGTTTGTGTCGTAAAAAAACTCAAGCTCAAAAGAGATATCCGTACATATCAAAACCAAAAAATATGGAGGAGAAGATTATGAGACGGTTTTTAATACCAGTAGTCCTTCTTTCGGCGCTAATCGCCCTCTTCGCCGCTGCGTGTTCAGCTGAACCCGA
>PAAV01000048.1 GCA_002699485.1 Chloroflexota bacterium
TCCAAAACCTACTAGATGAAGCAGGAGTGCAGTAGTTAAAGTATTTGCAAGGTCACAAATAGAGAGATGAGTAGACCTACAGTGCGTGTTGTAGTTGATTCGGGAGTATTGGCAGAAGATGCCAAAAAAGAGAAATCGGCGAAGATTGTGATGGATATCATTCGAAAGTCACCATGGATGGTAATTATCGCTAGTATTCCCCTACTAGATGAAGCACAAAAAGTGATTGAAACAGAGTTGGGAGGGGAATTGGCGAAGAAATGGCGAGAAGACATAGAGAGTATGTGTGAAATTGTAGACCATTCGGAGGGAGATCATCCGGCACTTGCTTCTGCGTATGTGGGGAATGCACAGCATATTATTTCAGGGGACGAGAGGTTGACTAATGCCAAAGCAGGAGTGGCGATTAGAACAAAAATTGAAACTAGTGTTAAAAGGCCAGATGCTTTTGTGAAGTTATTTGAAAATATTATCTGACTCCGCGGTGTTCAACGGGGTCATTATCAAGCCAAGATGCTAGCTTGGAAAGGGCCCTGCCTCGATGAGAAATTGCGTTTTTTTCAGTTAGATTCATTTCTGCCAATGTTTTGCCGTTGTATTCAAATATAGGATCATATCCAAATCCCTCAGTTCCACGAGGGGGGACTATAGTACCTCTAATAGAGCCTTCAAAGGCCACAGTTTCGTTTTTAGAGCAATATGCGATTGAGGTTCTAAAGTATGCACGGGGGGAATCGAATTCTTCGAGTAAAGTGAGAATTCCGGAGAGCCCAATAGTATGATATACATATGAAGAATAAGGGCCGGGGAATCCACCTATGTCGTCGATGAAGATGCCAGAGTCATCGGTGATTATAGGTTGGGTTCCACCTGCGGCTTTGAAGGCTTCTTGGGCACCAGAGATGGCGATCTCGGATAGACTCTCAGATTGTAATTCGAGATAATCATAATCAAACTGTTCAACTACAGGTCCTAGATATGCTTGTGCCTCGCGAACTTTTTCGGCGTTGGTAGTAGCAAAAAGCACCATGGAGCAGTGAGAGTGTCGAGGGAAGAAATAGGCGTCGTAAATTATATGATTAGAGATATCTGCCACGTGATTCTATTTCTTGGAGACGTGTTAGTACATGGGGAGATCCGTGACCCTCGTAGACAGATGTAGCACGATTCCAAAGTTCCTCATAGTTAGAAGAAGTTCCAACGAGGCTCTCTTTGAATATGTGAAGATCCATTGCGTAGTCTTCTATATTGTCTGTATGAAATCCCAGACCAAAATCGATGAGGTACACCTTATCAGAGGTGGAATCGATTCTAATGTTTCTAGTGGTTGGATCTCCGTGGACGATGCCAGAAGAGTGGAGTAATGACAAATAATTAACGACGTTTTCTACTCTTTGTTGGTTTAATCCTTCGGAGAGGTCGGCGTCTCCAACTTTTTGGAATTCCAGAGTGAAATTGAGGGGGTCGATGCCTTTGATTAGGGGAGTGGGAATACCTATTTTTCGGGCTTCGTGAGTAAGTCGTGCCTCGATATTGGTTCGATGACGTCGGAGGCGAAGATCCATGGTAGGATTTCGATAGGGTTTTGGAAGTCTTCGTTTCCGCACAGTATTTGCATCGAATTCTACAAGTGCTTCAGATCCTTGTATGGTAGACGGGGAGATGGTGGAAAGAGATCTACTAGGGACGGGCCAGGTTACCTTGACCGTATTTGGTCTAAAGTTAGAGAGAACATGGGAATCTTCAATTGGAATTGTATCACCTACATCGAACATATAGGATCCTAAAATAGCGATCATACCTGCATTGTCACTGAGGAAGCGTGGTTCTGGGGCGAAGAATTGGGCACCTCTATCGGTGCACATGGTTTCTAGCATATCTTGCAGACGTGTGTTATTTCCAACTCCACCTCCGAGTATGAATTCGTCGCAATGTAATAAAGATAAGGCACGTTCTGAAACTTCTGTTAGAATGGAAAATATGGTTTCTTGGAGTGAAAAGCAGACGTCTTCTATGGGATGGCCCTGGTCATAAGCAGCAATTGCTGCAGTTGTTAATCCAGAAAAGGAAAAGTCCATTCCTTTGACTATATAGGGGAGGTCGAAAAAGCTGCCATCTAGTGCTGTTTTTTCTATTTGTGGCCCCCCGGGATGTGCCCATCCAACATGGCGAGCGAATTTGTCTAGGGCGTTTCCTACTCCAGTGTCCATTGTCTCCCCTAGTACCCTGTAATAGCCATCATGGTAGCCCAAAAGATGTGCATTCGCGCCGCTCGCATTGAGACAGACGGGAGTGGAAAATCCTGAAAAATGTCTACCCACTTCTAGATGGGCAAGCATATGATTAACACCGATAAGAGGTACGTTGAAAGTTCCAGCAAGTGCACGGGCAGCGGTTGCACATATACGGAGACAAGGGCCAAGTCCAGGTCCTCTAGAAAAGGCCACTGAATCGGGAGGAGTTTCTAAGTTAGTAAAGATAGTTTCGAGGACTTTTGGTAATGCTTTTCTCATATGTTCCGCTGCCTCCCGGGGATGCAATCCTCCACTATCGGGTAGATAGGGAAGAGTCTCTATGTGCACTGTGTCGGAATTAGAATCAAAAATTGCAGCACTAGCTGCCCAAGCAGTTCCTTCAATGCCCAAAGTAACAGTCATAATGAGAGCACCGTTCTTATTGATGTAAGGAGGGGAGATGATTATCTCTATTGATTGAGAGTTCTGTGTAGAAAATTTTCAATAGGTGTTATTTCCATCTAGTATAACTACATTTTCCGCAGTGGAATCGGTCGTCGTGTTCTGCTAAAAAAGAATCGTCGCATTCTGGGCAATGTTCATTGGGGGTAGAACCATCGTTGCCATAATTTTTGCGAGCCCCCATTTATTCTTCCTCGGTTTCTTCAGTGTCAGATTGGTTTCGAAGGATGATATGATCTTGTTCAATTGACTGAGCAAAATCAGAATTTTCATAAATCTTTGCATCTCCAATGGTTTTTCGTGTTCCAAATTGGGTTCTAAGTTTTCGGATTATTACTTCGTCTGTGTTTTTGTTCAATCTCGCTGCTAGGTTGTCTCGAACTTCAATACGATTCGGAGTTGAGTCTGTGTGGTCAATGAGGAAAGAAACGTCTACCCTGTGTAACAACGGGTTGGAAGTTTCAGATAAAATAGTTATTTCCATTATTGGGTACATTTTCCAGTCGCATCCAAAAGTATTTCGAAGGCACTACAGGTCAGATTGTGTGATCATAGAGAACACTGAATCAAGATCTCCGTCAAATTGGGAAAGTAGGTTCCATGCATCTCGTTTGGCATCGGAAGTTACGAGTATATGAACCATTCCCAAATCTGGCTGTCCATAGATTATACTAGATTCGAGGGGGGCTAGCATAATTGCAGGTAAAGTTGCTAGATCTTCTTCTCCAATTACTAAAATTTGGGAAGGTCCATCGTGGTCATTGAGTGATTGGTTGATAGCATGGACTAGTTCATCTGTCAGAACGCCGGGGGGATTTTTAACTTCGATGTGAAAATCTATGTTTTGAAAAGGTGGGGGGAAATCAATGGGTTCGCGTTTTGTTAATTGGTCAATTATAGATACATTTGGAGAAACTCCTGCAGTTTCAAAGTGGAAAGCTACTACATCCCCTATAGTGATAATAGGAAATCCTAGATGCGGAATTAAGTCGTTTATATCCACATACAGGGGACCCATTGGCTCGCTTAATTTATTTCGGAGTTGAAGGGGGAGATGGACTGAATTTGGCAATAGTTATCTGACTTTTAGAGCATACTGGCCGGGCTCGTTTATTCCCATGATTTTTGCTACGTCGGATTGTTGGGGATGGATAATAACGATATATCCACTCCAATCATCAGTGATACTAGCAGAGCCACATGAAGGACATGTTTCTGCTTTTTTATCATTTAAGACTCTGAGACAATCTCTACAAGCGAGGCGTTTTTTTGCGGGCATTAACTCTCGGCCTCTCGCTCTCTCTTGTCTTTGAGCCATCCGTGTTTTCCAAGGCCAGGTTGTTTTGCTGTTAAACCGATCTTGGATTCCCGGGGGTTGCGTTCGTCGATGCTCTTGGTTACTATTCGAGTTCGAACAGGGTCGTCGACTTTAATTGATTTACCGGACTCGTTCGAGGCTAGCTGTTGGTTTTCTCCATTAAAACTCAAATATTCATCAGAAATTTGGGAGACGTGTAGAAGACCATCGATAGGACCAATTCCTACAAACGCGCCGAATTCGACGACCTCTACCACAGTTCCATCAACTACTTCTTGCATCGATGGATCGAAAGTGATAGCATCGAATTCGGTTGGGTAATAAACTCCCGGACGTCCAGGGAGAACAACACCTTCTTCGAGATTGTGTACTTTAGTGACACTTATCACACTACCTACAGATTTATCTACGCGACCTTCGAGTTTGTCTTGAAGCAACACTTTGACTAAATCTTTGTTTACATCTCCGAGTTTGTCTGGCGGTACTTCTACTGTGTCGATTATTCTAACCTTTTTAAACATATTAGGGCTCCATGATATGTAACGTATTTTGGCCCCTAACGCCAACTACGGGGATACCAGTTCCCAACAGTCTGTCGCGCAGGGACAAATCGTTTGTTACAACGTAATCTATTTGACTAGTATAAGAAAGCTCCAAAAATGATTCGTCTGCCGCAGCATTCTCTGTTTTGATAATTTTACATCGCATTTTAGCCAAATCGAGACCGACACGGGCGGCACGAGAAGCTACTCCCTTTCCATGTTTTAGAGAGGAAAGTTCCTGGAGTACGGGCTCAGGGATCACAAATTCGGGAGATGGCAGTAATAGCTCTAGTTCTTCAAATATTCTGATTTCGAGTTCGACGGGGACCATCAATGCATTGGTATCGAGAGCTACAATAACCATGACTCAGTTTAAAAGTGTCCCAATTCCAATCAACCTCCAACGAGAACCAACACGTCTGCTAATAGCTATTTGTGCTTGTAGAGGTGCACTTATGGGCCGTTTGAGTGAAACCTCACACTCAGATTTTCTAGCACTTGTAACAATTCCTACGGTGGTGGTGGTACCGACAGATAGCATCAGAGCTTCTCCTGTGTTTATTGGGCCAACTTCCCCGGATTCGGGAGTACCAACAATACGATCTAGAAGTTCCACATCCATGGTAAAGGAGTCCCAAAGAGGAGGAAGGGTCCCTGGTTTTCCTGCCAATCTTCCAGTCAAACCGTCGCTTTTTGTAAGGGAAGGATCTAGTCCGGTTCCAATTCCTATGAGTCCTCCGGGGCCAACTGCGTCAAGAGATGAATTACCAGCTCGGATGGATTTTATTGTTGCGATGATGGGAAGATATTCAACTTTACCTGAAGTGGATATGCGTCGCCCAGGGGAAATTTCTAATTCGTCGCCAACAGAGAACTGTCCTTGGACAAGACTTCCTCCTAAAACACCTCCGACTAATTGATCCCAGGTTGCGCCGGGGCGATTTATATCAAAGCTCCTGGCCACGTACATTAGAGGCGGGGATTTACCATCCCGTTTGGGTGTTGGGATGTGTTCTTCTATGGATTTAATGAGAGAATCTATATTGATATTTTGATCAGCGCAAATAGGAATTATAGGTGCATTTTTAGCTATGGTTCCAGAAAAGAATTCTTTAAGTTTTCCGTAGTGGTCTTTGGCAGTTTCCAAGTCGACTAGATCTATCTTAGTTTGTGCAATGACTATGTTTGATATTCCAATGGTCTCTAGGGCCATTAGATGTTCTTCTGTCTGGGGTTGAGGTACAGATTCGGTTGCGCTGACAACTATTACTGCCCCATCCATAAGAGCCGCGCCAGATAGCATGGTTGCCATGAGGGTCTCGTGGCCAGGTGCATCTACGAAAGAAACAGTGCGTAAAAGATCCGTTTTTTTATTATGATGAGGACACGTTTCGGCTAAGAGATAAGAAGCTGGGTCTTCACATTCGGGACATTTCCTAAAAGTTGCGTCTGCATAACCAAGTCGGATCGAAATGCCACGTTTCAATTCCTCAGAGTGCTGGTCGGTCCAAGTTCCAGACAGGGCTTTTACTAGTGTTGTTTTCCCATGGTCGACGTGGCCAACAAGACCTATATTGACTTCGGGGGTGGTTTTTTGTTTCACGATTATATACTTTATACGAGTATCTGTGAAAGAAATCTTATTCGAATGGGTGAAAAGATTACTGTTCTGGATTGACAAAAAAATATGAAGAAGAGGTAAAAGGGATGAAACCATATATCGCTAGTATGGGATCTACTAATCCAGGTAACATCGCAGTGATTTGTGGGAGTCGACGGGAGCCATCTAGAGTTAGGGCGTTGATGGAGTATGTGGGAGAAGTGTTAGAAAGTAAAAATTTAGAGTATGAGAATATAGATCTAGGGAGTATAGAACTGCCAGTTTTCAGGAGTAAAGATCAAAATGAATGGAACGATGTGGCTAAGGAGACTGTAAAGAAGTATCTTGATGCAGATATTTATTTCATTGGTTCTCCAGTATATTTTTTAGGAATTTCAGGGGCACTTAAGAATCTTATTGACCACACACCATGGCAAGAATTCAAAAAGAAAAAAAGAGTCGCCGGTATTGTTATGTCTGGGCGGAATAGACAGCATAATTTAATAATTGACTCGCAATTGAGGCCAGTGTTTGTTTATCTGGGGGTGGAAGTTGCTAATACGAGCGTCTTCGCGGTAGAACCTGATTTTGGGGGCGAGGGTTTTGATTTGGAGAACCCGGAGGTGAAAAATAGAATAGAAGAAATGGTACAAGAAACAATTGGTTTATCGGAAAGAATGGCAAGAAATGACAAATAAAAGTGATCAAGGCGCTAAATGGAATGAAAGATATTTATCGGGGGAATATCGTCCGAGGAGTGAAGCTTCTTCTCTAATAAAGATAGCAATAGAAGGGATAGAATCGAACGGTAAACGTTGTTTGGAAGTGGCTTGTGGAAATGGGAGGAATGCTGTGTATTTGGCAGAGAGGGGTTACGAGGTGGATGCAATAGATGTTTCTACTATTGCTTTGTCAAGGGCAAAGGAGCGAGGGGAAAATGCGGGAGTGAATGTTAATTGGATATTGGCAGATATTGATGAATTTGAGTTTGCCGAGGAGGAATATGATGTGATCGTCGTTGACTTCTTTTTTTGTGAAAAAAATATGATGCAAACAATTAAGAAATCACTGAAACCTGGAGGAATGATCATATACGAGCACCACATTAGAACAGAAAATCAGGTGGACAGAGGTCCAAGTAAAGATAAATATCGATTTAAATCAAACGAGCTGCTGAACCATTTCGGAGAACTAACAATCTTATATTATAAGGAGGGAATTCGAAGAGTAGACAGGGGCTCGATGGCGGTAGCGTCGCTTGTTGCACGGAAAACTAAAGAGGAATCCCAAAAATATCCTGATGAGATTGGGGGATCGATGTCGCAGAAGTGATAAACGAATGAAGATACTAATATAGTCAAAGATGAGTTCAAAAAAAGAGAAAATTACTGCTGCTGAAGCTATTCTTCGTTCATTGTCTCTCCAGGGCGTAGAGTATTTGTTTGCTAATTATGGGACGGATCATACTCCACTGATAGAAGCAGCTGCAAAAATCAGAAGAGAGGATGGAAAGATGCCAGAAATTGTTGTTTGCCCCCATGAATTTGTTGCACTTAGTGCCGCACATGGATATGCGGCTGCAACTGGGAAGCCTCAGGCGGTGTTGGTTCATGTAGATGTAGGAACTCAAAATCTAGGTGCGGCAATGCACAATGCCCACCGATCGAATATTCCAGTGGTAATAATATCGGGGTTGGCCCCGGTAACTGATATGGGTCATGTTGGATCGAGAGATCATGTGGTGCACTATCTACAGGATACTTTTCAACAATCGGATATCGTCAGGGAGTACTGCAGATGGGTGACAGAATATAGACCCCCTGCGAATCCGGTTTCTATGATCAGACGCGCAGTTGCTTTATCCAAAGGGCCTCCAGCAGGTCCAGTCTATTTGACATCTGCAAGAGAAGCATTAGAAGTAAAATGTTCATTAGATCCCAGAGGTCCAATTTCAATTAGAACGACGGGTGCAGACGAAAAGACTGTGAAAGATATTTCTTCACTTGTGGAATCGGCAGAGCGTCCAGTAATAATTACCAGTCGGATGGGAAAGCCCCCTGTAAATGAAAATGTTTCTGCGTTGATAGAATTTGTTGAAGTTTCAGGGACAGGGGTAGTTGAACATGCACCATGTGTGTTGAATTTTCCACGAAATCATCCGCAGCATGTGGGTTTCGTTCCAGGTGATGTATTTGATCATGCCGATTTAATAATATTAGCCGATACGGATGTCCCATGGGTTCCCTCCATTTCAGCTCCGGCTAAAGAAATTCCAATAATTCAAATTGAAAATAATCCACTGAAGCACACATACCCACATTGGGATTTTGAAGTGGATATGGCAATAGCTGCAGATCCTATTAAAACGCTAAAATTGGTGTCTGAAAAATTAGATCCAGCAGATGGTGAAAGTGGACGTCTGTTTTGGGAAAGTTTCAGTGGGGAAAAACGAGAAAAACGGAAAGAAAGTGTTAATGAACAAATTAAGAATAACAAATTAAATTCTGCAACTATTTCTGCAGTCATAAATCGAGTGAAGGACAAAAATGCAATGGTAGTAACGGATGCCACCACTAGCACAGGAGGAATACTAAATAATTTAGAGTTGGTCAATCCAGGAAGTTATATTGCAAAATATGGATCTGGGCTTGGGTTTGCAGGGGGAGCTGCAGTGGGGGCTAAGATGGCATTTCCAGATAGAGAAACTTGGTGTTTGGTAGGAGATGGTGCATATCTTTTCACACACCCTTCAGTTACGGCGTGGCTATCTGCAGAGAGGAAAGTTCCTACCCTGACAGTGGTGTATGATAATGAAGGATGGAATGCGGTTAGAGGTTCAACTAAGAGAACTCATCCCGAAGGAATAGCTGTTCAAGATGGGATTCCAGAGAGTAGATTTAATCACCCGATTGACTTTACAGCCCCGTCGCAAATTGTAGGTAGTCACACTGAATCGGTTGCTGAATTAGATCAGTTAGAGGCTGCACTGGGGGGAGCAATAGAAGCGACTGAGAATGGGAAACCTGCGGTAATACATGTTAAATTTTCAGATTGATATATAAATAGTATATTGTATCCAAGGAATGGCCAATCTTCCTGGATGACTGAATCGACTTATATTTGGTATTTCAAGATCCAATAGATCGGTATGGCAATAGGTGGAAAGACCATTTTTGATACGGATGCCCACTACGTAGAGACGTTGTATGATATAGTGGATTATATTGATGACGACGATCCGTGGAAATTAAAATTTGAGTATGGGAGTACAGCCAACAGGAGCGTTCCCATATCATTTTGGCCGAGCCTATCAAGACCAGATGGGTTTAATTATCCTAGTATTAAGAGACGTGATGTAGATTTCAATACAAAGGAGGGAGTTGTGCAGTTAATGGAAGAAATGTCCTTTGACAAAATATTGTTGTTATCTGAACAGATTCTCACATTTGCTATGTTAGAGGAAGACAAGCGCCAGACGAAATTTTCGGAGGCGTATATACGATATATGCTTGATAAAATAGCGGACGCTGATGAGGGCATGTATATGTCAATTCCGGTTCCATATAATGATCCGATTAAGGCTGCAGAACTCATAGATGACTATGCTAGTGAAAAAGCAATTATTGGTGCTTGTGTGCTAACAGCGCGGATTGAGCCTCCGATGGGACACAGGAAATATGATCCGATCTACGATGCGTGCCAACGTGCGGATTTGCCTGTGTTGTTCCATGGTGGAAGTGCGACTCTAGATAACTTTGGATGGTTATCGGGTTTTACAACAATAATGGAGACGCATGCACTAGGATTTTTATTTGACAATATGACAACTATCGCGAATGTTGTTTCCCAAGGAGTTCCTGAGAAGTTCCCCAAACTAGATTTTGTATTTCAAGAGACTGGTTTGTTTTGGATACCAATGATGATGTATCGGATGGACATGGAATATCTTAGAATGCAAGATGAGGCTGTGTTAATGAGAAAACGCCCTTCAGAATATATGAAAGAATTTTATTATGGAACTCAGCCGATGGAAATAGTTCCAGATAAGAAATATCTACAATATGTTATCGAAATGATTGGGGGTCCGGATCGTCTTATGTATGCGTCGGATTATCCTCACGAAGATTTTGATGATCCAAGTGCGATAAATGAACTGACGTTTTTAACAGAGGAGGAAAAGGAGGGGATACTAGGGAAAAATGCAGAGGAGGTCTTTGGAGTATGATTGAGGTTTGTAAAGTAGAAGAAGTAGAGCACGGAGGGGGTAAAGTGGTTAAAGTGAAAGGGGTCGAAGTGGGGATATTTAACATAGATGGGGAATTTTATGCACTGCTTAACTCTTGTTGCCATCAAAGAGGCCCGGTGTGTACAGGAGATATAAGAAAAAGAGTGGGAGGAGACGTCCCACCTCTTGGAAAACTTCCAGAGGAATATTTCACAGAGGATTATGTGGTAATATGTCCTTGGCATGGATGGGCATATGATATTAAAACCGGGAAGCATGCAGGGGATCCAGATATAAGGATTCCAACATACAAAGTCGTGGTAGAAGAGCAAACAGTATATCTAGATGTGTGAGCACAAAGCAAAGAAATAGATATACAAGTCGTCAAATAGTCGGACATGGGAAAAGTTAGTTATGGATTATTGTTACCACATTTTGGAGAGCATGCGTCTGCTTCGTCGTTGATAGAAGGGGCAAAAAGAGCAGAAGAACTAGAATTTGATTCTGTGTGGGTTAGAGATCATTTCTTACGGTTTCATGGGCACGGATTTGAAGGATCGAGTGCCACAATGGTGGAACCTTTTGTTGTATTAGCAGGATTGGCAGCGGCGACTAAAAAATTAAAATTGGGAACTGCCGTTGCAGTTCCGTGGAGACATCCATTGTATATGGCACATTTATTTGCTAGTTTGGATTGGTTATCCGAAGGTCGAGTTATTGCAGGAATGGGAGCAGGTGCGACATTGTTTAAAGATGAATTCGAGCTAGTAGGATTGGGTTTAGATGATAGAGTTGATGCTGTGAGAGAAGCGGTTGAAATTATGCGATTGGCGTGGGAAAATGATGAAATAACCTATGATGGAAGATTGTTTCCAGTAGAAGGATTGGGAATTGCCCCAAGACCAAAGCGGAAAATACCTATTTGGTATGGAGGGTCTACACCAGCGTCTGCGAGAAGGGCGGTTGAATATTGTGACGGGTGGTTTCCAGGGAGAATCACCATCCCTACATTTAGAGTGAGAATGCGCCAATTGAGAGAATTATCAGATGAGAGTGGAAAAGATATGCCAACTGTGGGAGTGGTGCCCCCCACCAGCCCAGATACGACACGGGAGAAGGCTTTGGAACCTGTGAATGTAGAAGGGTTGCTAAATGCTGCAAATAATCAGAGGTGGTGGCTCAAACCAAAATCGGGAAAATTCGAGAATCTAGAAGACTTGGAAGGAGTAATTATGGCAGGAACACCAGAAGATATTGCACAAGAAGTGGGGAAATTTATTGAAGCCGGAGTTGATCATATTGTCTTTGACCTTCGTTTTAGATTGCACGATTATGATTATTGCATGGATTTGATAGGGGAAGAAGTTCTTCCGCTCCTTAAGTAGGCATATACAAGTATAAGACTCGGGAAGGTCTTTTTCACGATATGCAATTTTATGTAGAACGTGATGTGCCGATACCCATGAGAGATGGGGTTATTCTTAGAGCAGATATCTATCGACCTAGTGAAGATGGAGAATACCCAGCTCTGCTAACACGCATTCCATACAATAAATCTAGTGCTCAGTCCACAGGGGCCCCGATGGTAAATCCCATCCAGGGACCAGAGCGTGGTTATGTAATTGTTGTTCAAGATACCAGGGGGAGATTTACATCAGATGGAGAATTCGTTCCGTTTTATACCGAAGCGGATGATGGGTATGATTCGGTTGAGTGGGTTGCCAAACAAGAATGGTGTAATGGGAAAGTTGGGATATATGGAAATTCATATCTCGGCGTTACTGTCAGGCAGGCTGTTGTTTCAAATCCACCTCATTTGGAAGCCGCTGTTGCATATCTAACGGGGGCTAATTATCATCAAGGTTGGACATACACAGGTGGAGCATTTGAATTGGGATTTAACCACAGATGGGCAATAAAATTGGCTTTGGGGGCGGTGTCGGGTTTGGAGGAAAGTAAGAGAGAAATAGCAAAAAAACATCTGACCTATGCGGCCGCTCATTTGCAAGAAAGTATGTCTTATTTGCCACACAGAAATGCTCCAGGATTGGAAAGAGAATTAGTGAGTTACTATCAAGATTGGTTGGATCATCCAACCTATGATGAGTATTGGAAATCTATTGATGCAACGCAGAAAGCATCTGCCGTGTCCGCTCCAACTTTAGATATAACAGGGTGGCAAGATCTCTTTTCTAGAGGCCATATAGATATGTACAACGCTTTGCAAGAAAGTGGAAAGGATATTCCGAAAAATGAACAAAGGTTGTTAATTGGACCATGGGCCCATGAGTCATATATGGGATATGCGAATGATAGGGTCGGGGATAAAGTATTTGGACCTATAGCGTCCAGCGCTGCAGGTTTTGTTGGACCATTTATATTTTCGTGGTTTGACGCGTGGTTGAAAGGAGAAACTGAGAAACTCAAAGAACTGCCTCTTGTTCGTTATTTTGATATAGGATCTAGAGAGTGGACCAACGCGGATGCGTGGCCCCCAGAGGGCAGAGATATTAAATATTATTTGCATAGCGCTGGACAGGCAAATACGAGGTTTGGGAATGGGACCTTGTTGTTGAATACCCCAGATGTGCAATGTCCAGATAGTTACCAGTATGATCCACTTGATCCAGTTCCAACCATGGGTGGTCGAATTCAAATGCCAGAGGTGCAAGAGGCAGGGGTAAAAGATCAGTCAGTTGTTGAAGAAAGGGAAGATGTGTTAGTATACACAACACCACGTTTGGATAGGGCGGTTACGATAGCAGGTCCTGTTGAGGCAAAGTTATTCATATCAAGTTCGGCAGTGGACACAGATTTCACAGCTAAACTAGTAGACGTGGAACCAAATGGGTACTGTGGAAATGTTACAGAGGGTATTTTGAGAGCTAGATATAGAGATTCAATGGAAGAAGCTACATTAATGCAGCCAGGAGATGTTTATGAGATCTCTGTGGATTTGTGGCATGTTGCCCATACATTTAAGCCAGGTCATAGAATTAGATTGGAAATTTCTTCGAGTAGTTTTCCAAGGTGGGATAGGAATTCAAATACTGAAGTTCACCCCTGTGATGCAGCAATGGGAGATATGCAGATTGCCACCAATACTATCTATCATGAATCAGACAAGGAATCGTTCTTGTCTCTTCATGTGGTGGAATAAAATTAAAGCAGTAAACTATGATTTTTTGTGGGTTGAAAACCCATGGTCTATAAGAGAGGGGAGAATTTTTTGAGGGGAGAGTGGTAGCTCTCTGAAGCGAACACCTGTGGCATCATGAATAGCATTTGCTATCGCAGCGGGGAATGGTAATAATGCACCTTCTCCAGCTCCTCTTTGGCCATGGGAGGTGGCAGGATCGGGAGATTCAATTTTATGCATTTTAGTTAGCAAGGGTACGTCTATAGTAGTTGGAAGGTGGTAGTCAACTAGAGTTCCATTGTGAGGATGTCCATGGGAATCGTACGTAAAGTTCTCGAGAAAAACATCCCCTGCTGCGTGGCCGATACACCCTTGAATTTGTCCCTCGACTAAAAGGGGGTTAATTACACAACCCAAATCCTCTGCAACACATATATCCAGTATGTCGATATCCCCAGTACCTAGGTCTACATCTACAATTACTCCGACAGCAGAATGGGTGTAAGTATGAGAAACGTTCCCCAACCTGGTTTTAGGATCTACGGTTTGTGCTTCTAAGCTTTCGAAAGTTGCATGTCCTATTAGGGACACCCCAGTTTCGTTTTGATTTAATTTAGTAGAGGGGTCGTCGAATCTAGCGCGGCGAGCGAATTCTGTGAATTCCATTCCATTGTCAGGGTTGGATGCATCGAAGATCCTATCAGAAGAAAGGGTTACATGTTTAGGTTCTATTTGTAAGAAATTAGATGCGATTTTGATAATTTTTTCTCGAAGATTTTCTGCGGCTTTTGCAGTGGCACTTCCAATGAAGACCGTGCCTCTATCGGCGCCTACTCCATGCCCATCTGCAATTGTATCCGTGTTTCCAGTTATAACTTTTATTCTCTTTTGAGAAATTCCCAAAATTTCTGATGTTATTTGAGCAAGGCCAGTCTCTGTCCCCTGGCCAACGCTGATAACGTCAGAGTATATGTAAACCGTGCCTTTATTATTGACCTCAACAGTAGCTTTAGAGAAATCAGAGTTCGCACCTTTTTTTCCATTTCGTTTGACAGAAACAGCTATTCCCATGCCTCGAAGTTTATTGTTTGAAGGAGGAGTGGGTGGTGGTAAAAGTGAATCCCTTACTGCAGTAATACAAGAAGGTAAATCCGTGTTTCTCCATTTAATTCCAGTTGCCGTTGTAATTGGCATTTGATCTTTTGTGGCTATATTTTGCAATCTTAAATCAAGGGGATCTCTATTGAGTTTTCTAGAGATTGCATCAACTAGTTGTTCTCTGACGAAAGTATATTGAGAGTCGCCGAACCCCCTAACAGCCCCAGATGGTACTACATTTGTGTAGACGACTTTGCCAGATATATGTTGATGTTCGATTAGATAAGGACAGGCTGCAAGAAGTCCGGGTGTTTCAGAAGTATGGATACCGTATGAAGCGTATGCTCCGGTGTTTTGGATCATTTCAACTGTGAGTGATATAAAATTACCATTTTTATCCGCGGTTAAGCACGCATTAAAATGTTCTTCGGGTCGGCCCCTTCCCGTCTGTAATTCTTCTAATCGATCGAGGATTATCTTTACAGGTTTACGGGTTGCGAGTGTAAGTGCAGCGGCGCAAATTTCATGAGAGAGTAATTCTGCTTTAGTACCAAAAGAACCCCCAATGTCGGGTACATTCCAGGTGATAAATCCGGGTTCAAACCCAAATATAGTTTCTAAGTTAGTTACCATCGAATGGGGTTTTTGATTGGGAGAATGAATAGCCAGTTCCCTTCCCGGTGTGTAGCTGGCTATGACTCCATGGGGCTCGAGTGCAGATGGACTAGTTCGGTTAGTTTTGAAGGACCCAGATACAGAAACATGAGGGGATTTTAGAGCTGTCGGGATATCTCCGGTTTTAATTGAAAAGGAATGTAATAAGTTTCCTTTGACAGACGAACTAGGATCTTCATCTAGGCGGGGATGTAGCAAGGGGGATGTAGATGAAAGGGCATCTTTAACGCTAGTTACTGCAGGAAGGAGATCATAGGTTATACTAACAGCTTCAGATGCTTCGAGTGCAGTGTGAGCGTCTTGGGCTAGAACTATAGCAACTTCGTCGCCTACGTAACGGGCTCGGTCGGTAGCAAGAGGTTCTTCATCGAGGACATCATGCCCAAAATGATTAGAGGTTAGATAAGGTGATAGATCCTTCCAGGTCCAAACCAATTCAACTCCAGGGATAGAAAGAGCATGTGAAGTATCTATTGAAACAATTTTTGCGTGTGGGTGTGGGCAACGGACAAAACGCGCATGGAGCATTCCGGGGAACGCCATATCATCAACGAAATTGCCAGATCCAGTGACAAATATTTCCCCTAATTTTGAAGGAATCCGAGATCCTATCGAATTTGTCATAGGGGGGTGTTTCTAATTAAGAATAGAGAGGGAATACGTCGGGCGAAGCATCATAGAAATTTGTCGAAGAGAGCTTTTGTAACACTCTTTCCTATGTTTCCTCCATAATCCGCCAAGAAAACGTTGAAGATTCCAATGTAAAGGAGCCAAATGAGTAAGACATTTACAAACATGACCCCCGGGCCAGGATATCCCCAGCCACCATATCCAGCGATTCCGTTGACGCGGAAGATGAAAAGGGGAAGCAGTACGAGGAGATCTATTAGTAACATAACTATAGCGAATAAGATTTGTTGTGTGTAACGGTGCATGAATTTTACCTGACCCCCATACGACGTGCTAGTGCATAAAACTACAGGAAATGAAAAGAGGGTTATTTAGATAGATTGAGGAGTGCCACACGTTCGAGTACTAATGATTCTATATCAGCAGAGGAAACTTCAAGTTCTTCTTTGGTTATGTCGAAAAAAGTACAAAGTAATTCGAGGTTTTTAGTGGGGTTTACCACATCAGAGGGTAGAATTAATTCCTGTAGTAAATCGGAAGAAATGGTCTCTTTTTCTCCGTAAATCGCTATTACTACATCGGTGGTTTTGGGGCCGATACACATCTCCATCGCACGGTTTATTTGGCGCCTTCCAGAAGCGTATAAAAGAAGCTCTACTGCAGGATCTTTTGCAATTGAATCTCCACGTTCAAATGCCCTTTTAGAATATTCTGTTGCTAGAATTAGATGGGATTTCCCGGCTATATACCGCGCGTCGAATGATTGAATAACACATTCTTGATCAGTGGCTATTCCAATGAGATTTTCGAGAAACGAAGAGGTATTTGTGTCGGTTAAGTGCCCTTCAATGAGAATCATTTGAAATCTCCTAAATTTGCTTGATCTTCATCTTCCTGGTTAGATGTTTTTTTGTTTTTAATAGAAGAAAATGGTCGGTTGATAGAAATATTCTCCAATGAAGAGTCAGTTCGTCCTGCGTTTCGGAGAATTTGTTCGGTGGTGAGTTTTCTTCCAGAAAGAGCAGTGAGAATAAGTTGTTTGTCTTCTGTGCGCAGATCAGATCGTGTGTGGATTCCGTGGTTAAACAATTGCCTGGCCCGAATTCTTCCTACACCTTGAACTGCAACTAGTTCGAGTAATTCTTCTTTTACACCATATTTGACCCGTCTTTGTAGATTTCGGATAGTGGAAGTGGATTGTAGATCTAAAGAGATGGCAAGCCTCTCTGCTGCCCGGAGTAGCCAATCTGCGGTGTCTATTTTAGCACGTATGTCTCCAGGGCCCATTCGATAGCGTTTGGTAATTGTTTCTTCGTCTGTTTCTTCAGCCCAATCTTCTATCATTTTTGCTGTTTTAAGGGCGGATAGCCAATCTTCCCAGTGGGGGTCAAATTCGGAGGGTGAAGATCCCAATAATTCTGATTGGGATTCATATGCCAATTGGTAATAAAATTCTCGGTCTCCAGATTTGAGGTATAATGGGTAAGTATCAGGAGTACGGCTGATGAGATGGCATAGAGCCAACGAGCTAGGATTTTCAGAAGTTTTTAGTCCATAAATTATTTCTGCTGCAGACATTGGATCGAGGTAAATTCGAGAGACTTCTTCTCCTATTTTTGTAGCGGAGAGGTCGCCGTCCACCATAGTTAAAAATCCATTGACCTCTAAATATTCAAGCACAGAATGTGCGACAAAGTTTAATCTTCTTGTATCGGTGGCTTGTGTCGCGTAGAGAGTTCCGTCTAAAAAGTCTAGGAGCCCTTCCGTGGTGGTGGCAAATCCAGTAGCTATAGCCGATAAAATATGAGTTCTTAAAGCAGGTTCTACAGCTAACTTTGATTCGACAGATTCGGGTTCTGCCCCGATATATCGATCGAAAAGTTCATTGAATTCATCGGGTGTCGAAGCTAACAATATTGCTTCTCCATAGGGATCTAAGTTAGGCCGACCGGCCCGACCAAACATTTGGTGCATCTCTATGACAGAGAGTGGTTCCATGCCTCCACGGGAAGAATTGTATCTACGCCAATCTCGGACTATAACACGTCTACTAGGTGTGTTGACACCGGCTGCCAGGGTAGGGGTGGCGCATACAACTTTTATTGTACGTTCTCGAAAGGACTTTTCAACTAATCTGCGGTGATTATTTACTAACCCAGCATGGTGAAACGCAGATCCCATTTCAATGGAATTTGCCAATGTGTTTGCCAATTGGGTTTCACCTTCGTCCCGGACTTGGTTTGCTAGTTCAATTAAATTTGGTTTGGTTTCGTTGGTAAAACCATCAGTCACACTAGCTATTTTTTTTGCTGCAGATTCTGCATTTCTGCGAGAACTTACAAAAACTAGAGCAGACCCATCTTCTTGTAGGACATCGTGGATTATGTCCTCGACTGGATTGGATTTTTTAGGAATGTCACGAGTAGTTCCATCATCAAAATGGATAGAAGTATCATGGTGAACACCAGTTCGTAGAGAGATGGGTCGCCATGATGATGTAATCAAGGTTGCGTCGAGCCAAGTTGCAATTTGATTGGCATTCCCGATGGTGGCAGATAGGCCAACTATTTGTATATTGGGATTGATATGAATCAGTTTTGCCAAAGTCATTTCTAGAGTTGGTCCTCTAGAAGCATCGTCTAAGAGATGGATTTCGTCTGCGACAACACAAGTTAAATCGGAAATCCAAGGGGCAAAATTTCGAATTAAAGAGTCTACTTTCTCAGAAGTTGCAACTATGATATCCTTGGTTGCTAGCCAATCGTCGGTGCTTTCATAATCCCCGGTTGAACTTCCTACGGATATATCAATGGCATCGAATCTATCGAACTCTTGTTTTTTTTCATTGGCTAGGGCTCGCAAGGGGACTATGTAGAGTGCCTTCCCCCCACGAGCTATTGTCGAAAGCATTGCTAATTCGGCTATGAAAGTTTTCCCACTGGCGGTGGGGACACTGGCTACTACACTTTTTCCTTGAGTGATTCCTGCTTCGACGGCTATTATTTGAGGGGGGTAGAGTGTGTGTACTCCGCTAGATTTGAGCAGATCTATTGCATTATTAGGCAGATCAGATAGGTCATCTACATTCACGTCTGTTGATAATAAGAAGTTAGCAGAAGTAATGAGTATGGTGGATATAATTTTTTGATATTGGTTGCGAAATCTCGGTATACATAAGACAAACTAAGACGAAAGGGTAAATATGAAAATAGAATTTGATCGATATACGTGCACAGGGATGTTTCAATGTGTTCATGAGTGGGAAGGATTTCAGAAAAATCTTAAACAAGGAAAAGCAGATTTAAGAGATTCAATAGAGGAAGGAGAAGACATATTCATAATGGAAGTCCCAAAAGGAGAAGAATTTGAGGCGGAAATGGCTGCAAGGGTCTGTCCAGTCGATGCAATAAAATTATATGATGACGCGGGGAATCGGGTTGTATGAAGAATTCGGGTGAATTATTTTAAAAGGGCGTACTCAGAAGCTAATTTTTCTGCTGATTTTTTGAGAGCATCTGCCTCAGGGGTAGATAGATCCCATTCAAGAATGTCCTTCATTCCAGTGGGGCCAAGATGGATGGGAACACCGAGACTAACATCAGATAAACCATATTCTCCGTCGAGGACCACGGAACAAGGGTAGGTCTGATTATTGTTTTCTATGATGGAAGCCACCATGTGATATAATCCCGCGGATGGTCCCCATTGGGTGGCTTTTTTCTGTTCAATTACGCGCATTGCAGATTCTTTTAAGCTAGAGAGAATGGCTTCTTTTTCATCGTTTGAAAATGTAGGAGTGGTGTTTCCAGGGAGTTTGATTTGAGAAAAAATAGGCACTTGGGAATCACCATGTTCACCTAAAATTGTTGCGTCAATGTCAGTAACAGGGAGAGAGAGATTTTTAGAAAGTGTGTAACGGAATCGTGCGGAATCAAGAATGCCTCCAAACCCTAGTACACTTTCCCGAGGACGGTCGCCTGATTCGAATACATATCGGTTTAGTAAATCTACAGGATTGGTTGTTATAATCGATATAAAATCGTCGTTGTATTCTAAAAGGGAATTAATAATAGAATCTAAAATGGCGGTATTATCAGCAGCTAGATCGATTCTAGTTTGCCCAGGTTGTCTTGGTTTTCCGGCAGTTATGACTATGATATCGGAATTTTCTGTGTCTGAGTAGTCCCCACAGGAGACATTGGTGTCGGAATGATAGGCAAGGGCATGGTTTGTGTCCTCTGCTTGTCCAACTGTGAAAGAGTGTTTCGAGGGGATATCGACGTACACTATTTCGTCTGCTATTGCTTGAACTGCTAAATGATATCCAAATGAGGAGCCCACCGTTCCTGCTGCTCCAATGATAGAAATTTTTGCCATTATCAGAAACAACTCAGTCAAATATTTAAAACGCTTCGGAAAGGAACGGAGGAATAACTGGCTCTTCGGAGGTTTTTTGTGCCGATGGATTTTTGGAGATATCAATGGCAAAAATTGATAAAGA
>PAAV01000049.1 GCA_002699485.1 Chloroflexota bacterium
AATACTTGGTTAGAGCGCTAGTCTTAGTCAACTAGTTAAATAAATAGGGCCCACGGGTTTAACTCCGTGGGCCCTATTTTTTATTATTGAATAATTAAACTATAATGACCGTCAATACATAACTGTTAAGTCGAGAATTAATGTCTTTAAGATGAAATACAGGAAGTTTAATTATGACTGAAGTGATACATAACATTGAAGAAAAAACCCCAAAGTCTAGTGATCTGTATTCGAAAAGCGGTGAAGTTTTAGCCCAAGAAATTGTGGATACCGTTAGTATGCCTTATCCGGTTTACATCAATTCTGGTAAAGGCTCAAAGTTAACTGATGTTGATGGAAATGAATACATTGACCTAGTTGGAGGATTTGGCCCCCATGTTCTAGGAAATGCACCTGAGGTAGTAGTTGACGCCCTTAAAGGGGCAGTTGATAAAGGGGTTCAATTTGGATTACAAAACCCTTATCAAGAGCCATTCGCAAGGTTGCTAGTGGAATCAATCCCATGTGCAGAAAAAGTGGTTTTTTGTAACAGCGGCACTGAAGCAAGTATGTTTGCTATTAGGGCAGCACGTTCTTTTACAGGAAAAACGAAGATCGCTATGTTTGAAGGGGGTTTTCACGGTGCCCATGATTATGTTTTGGCTAAAGTGGTACCGACCAGCAGTATAGATGAGCCTGACTTTTATTCTATGGGGCAAGGTATTCCCGTAGAAACTCAAAGCACCGTAAAAATGCTTCCGTACCTAAATGACCAAGCCTTTGATTTAATAAGAAAACATGCTGATGAATTGGCTTTAGTTTTGATTGAACCGGTTCAAGGGTCCAATCCTAGACTCGATGTAGCAGACTTTTTAACTGAACTTGTGAAAGTTTGCAATGAGGCTGGAGTCCTTTGTCTTTTTGATGAGGTGATTACTGGATTCAGGCTAGCTTTCGGAGGGGCACAAGAGTTTTTTGGACTTAAACCGGATATGGCTATATTTGGTAAGGCTCCAGGCGGTGGACTGCCTCTTGGGATAGTGGCAGGACGAGCAGATATTATGGAAGTGTTTACAAGACAATTCGATATTTATGATGACATCTCTGCTGGCATGTCCCCTGAACCTAGTGTGTTTACAGCAGGAACTTTCAGCGGAAATCCTTTAACGATGGCAGCAGGTACAGCTGCAGTTACTTATATGCGGGATCATCCTGAGATTTATCAAAATCTTGCTAAAAACGGAACCAGACTGGCAGAGGAAGTAAATGAATTTTGTCAGCTCGAAGAAATACCAGCGGTTATGTCTTCAGCGTTGTCATTATTTTATTTCCGGATGCAGCCTGGTGGAACAATCAAATCTGTAAGAGATATTAATAGATATAATCTTAAAGAAGCGGATGATTTATTTATGGCGAATTTGCTTGATAGGGGGGTAATTATGACCCCGATGCATATTGGTTATATTTCTGCCGAACATACCCCTGATGATATTGATGTTGCAGTTAAAGCGATAAAAGAATCATTGCTTGAGGTTCGTAAAGCAGGCCTAATATAGAACCCGCTTCCTTTTTTATTTCAGGAAAGTTATTACTTGGTAACCGAGAAGGTGGTCGGGGTGACTGGGATTGAACCAGCGACCTCCTGTTCCCAAAACAGGCGCGCTACCGCTGCGCCACACCCCGAGACAAACTATTATTTTATAGATGATAGTGGGTTTATAACAAGTATTAGTTAGTTAATATTATCGAATGCTAATGCAGCAGCACCTATTAGACCAGCCTCGTCTCCCAGTTTGGCAGTAGTTACAGGTATGTTATTGGTATAAGGATATAGTGCGCGCGTTTTGACTTCACGCTCAGCTGTTTTCATCATCAGATCTAATGCCGATGAAACCCCTCCTCCTATTACGATGACATCAGGGTCCAAAGTGTTGAGGATCACAGATAAGGCAACTCCCAAATATCTGCCAACCTTATCCCATACTTCTATCGAAAATTGATCGCCAGCTCTCGCAGCAGAAGCGAGCTTTTGTGGAGTCAGCTTTCCTAGATGTTTATTTAAACTCGACTTGAGCACTGTTTCTGCTAGCATTTCTTCAGCTATACGGACAATAGCAGGCCCGGAACAATAAGTTTCAAAGCAACCGTTACTACCGCAATTACATTGAGGCCCTTCAAAATCTAAAGTAAGGTGCCCCCATTCAGCGGCAAATCCCCTCGATCCATTATATATTTTTCCATCTATTATTTGGCCGCCCCCAACTCCTGTACTAATAGTTAAATAAACCATGTTAGAAACAGATTTTTTGATTCCATATTTATACTCGCCTAAAGCCGCTAATGTTGCATCATTGGCAGCGACCACGGGGATACCCAAGTTATCTTGTAAGTCTTTAATGGGTGAGTATCCTTGTAAACTAAGTATGTTTGGCGGCATCTGCATTATGCCTGTCACCGGATCCACTGGACTTGCCAAAGCCAATCCAATCGCTATGGGTTTAGTATCTGCCCACGACACTGCAGTTCTGGCGGCATCGAGAATTCGCTTAATAACAGCCTCTTTGCCCTCAAATTCAGAAGTCTCTGTTACGCCCTTAGCCAATATCGTTGCAGATTCATTTACAACTGCATACCTTAAATTGGTGCCCCCTATATCCATTGCAATTACTAATCTAGATAAACTCATATAATGCATTGTAAGCACTTGATAGTTGATTGGACACCTCCCTACAATGCATTGTATGAAAACAATTGACCTATCTAACAAAGTTGCAGTCGTATTTGGAGTGGCAAATCATCGTTCAATAGCTTGGTCTATCACCAGTATATTGAAAGGTGCTGGTGCTACCGTGGCGCTTTCTTACCAAAATGAACGACTAAAAAGATCTCTTGATAAATTAACCGCCGATTGGGATGATCCCGTACTGGTTGAATGTGATGTTAGTGACGATTCTAATGTGGAGAAAGCTTTTGATGAAATATCCAACAAGCTGGGGAAAATCGATATAGTCGTTCATTCGATAGCATTT
Organism: Chloroflexota bacterium; assembly: GCA_002699485.1. GTDB lineage: Bacteria > Chloroflexota > Dehalococcoidia > Lucifugimonadales > UBA2962 > UBA2962. Next base: position 3,009 of record PAAV01000049.1, read on the forward strand.
GCAAATAGAGAAGACCTTGGAGGCCGTTTTGTTGATACTAGTCGCGCAGGATTTAATTTAGCGCTAGAGATCAGCTCGTATTCATTAATTCCAATTACTAAATATGCCGCCCGACACATGCAAGATGGAGGAAATGTTTTGACAATGAGTTTTCAGGCGGCAGAGAAAGTTTTCCCGGGTTACAACGTAATGAGCACTGCTAAAGCGGCGCTTGAAAATGAAGTACGCCAATTAGCCCATGACATGGGCCAACAAAATATCAGGGTTAATGCGATTTCGGCTGGCCCTGTCGATACTCTTTCCTCCCGGGTTATTTCAGGATATAACGTTATGAAACAAGCAGCTGCGGAAAGATCTCCTTTAGGGAAAAATATTACGACAGAGGATGTAGCGAAAACGGCACTGTATCTTTGTTCTGACCTTTCATCAGGCGTTACAGGTGAGGTTATACATGTGGACTCTGGTTATCATGTGATGGGTATCTAAGCATTTTAGATACTTAACCCATCACTCGCCCACCATCAACATTAATAGATTGACCTGTTATGTTTTTTGCTGCATCTGATAGCAAAAATGCTGCAGCATAGCCGATGTCATCAGCAGATTGATCTCGTTTAAGTGGTGTGGAAAGTTCTGTTACCCTTTGGAATAATTCACGGTTATTTTTAATATCGGAAAATTCGGAAAAGATTTCAGAGCCGAAATTAAACTGCCGCATCGAAATCTTGTCCCACATAGGAGTCCAGATATTACCAGGACATATGCAATTTACATTGATGTTGAACTTTGACAACTTAAGTGCTGACGACTTAGTGTAGCTAATAGCAGCGGCCTTGGAAGCATTGTAATTTGGCCTGTCTGGATTACCCATTTTTCCTGCTACAGATGCGATATTTACAATGGAGCCGTGAGCTCCATTAATCATGTCATCCTGTATTCGGTCTGTGACATGTACGATTCCTTTTACATTTACATTGAATGTGAAATCCCAATCCTCTTCAGTGACTTCTAGTCTTTCGTGCCAACCTGGAGCTCCAATTACCCCAGCATTATTAACAAGCTTATCAATGTGTCCAATTTGATTGATTGCTTTTGATACTGCTTTATCAACTGAATCTATGCTTGTAACGTCCATTTGTACGCTTATTGCCTGATATCCTAGATTTATAAATTCGTTTGCGGCAAGCTTTGCCTCTTCTCTGTCAATATCAGCAACAATAATTAATGCACCCTGTTGGGCAAGCACTTTAGCAATGCCTTTACCTAAGCCACTCGCAGCACCTGTTATAAGCGCATTTTTGCCTGTTAGATCTGCGATCATTTGAGCCTCGTTGATATGGGAAAATTTACTTTTTTCATAAATCTGCTTTTTTTTGTTGCGATCTTAACTTAATATCAATTCACATATATTACTGAAATTAGATCAAGGAGAACAGGAATGCTGAATCATGCTAACCAGTTTGACCTTCAAGGAAAAGTAGCCGTTGTTACAGGATGTTCATCAGGCTTAGGCATAAGTTTTACTGAGGCGCTATTAAATAATGGAGCTAATGTAGTGATTTGCGCTCGCCGAGAAAAGGAATTACAGCAAATGGCAAAGAAGTTAGACTCGTCCGGCCACAGGGTAATTCCAGTTAGGGCTGATGTTACAGTTCAAGATGATGTTGAGCGACTGTTCCAAGAGGTTAATCGAATATTTAATCGACTCGATATATTAGTTAATAATGCGGGTATGGATTCTGAAGGCACTCCATTTGCTGAAAGAATAGAGAGCAATGACTTTGAAATGACGATCAAGGTGAATTTGGTAGGTTCATGGAATTGTTCCAAAGCTGCGGGGATTTATATGTTATCAAGCGGTAAAGGAGGTTCCATAATAAATATCGCCTCTATAGCTGGTCTGGGCGGGTCTAAGGGAATGCTTTCACCGGGTTATTCAGCTGCCAAAGCAGGCATTATAAACCTTACTCAGAACTTGGCAGCTAATTGGTCAGACAGGGGGGTCCGAGTAAACTGTATTGCCCCAGGGTACTTTCCTAGTGAGATGTCTACATTTGTAAGAAACAATCCTGCCGTGACAGAACATGTCAAATCACAGATACCATTAGGTCGATTCGGCAATCCCGAAGAGTTAAACGGAATTCTTTTATTGCTGGCTTCGGATGCCAGTAGCTATATCACGGGCCAGACTATAGCCGTTGACGGCGGATTTAGTTCAACTGTTGGGGCGAGAGACCCTTCTGCCGCTGTTTACGAAACTTGGGCTGAGTTTTTAGATGGTGATAAAGGAACAAAACTTCAAAGCTCCTAGCCTGCAACTCAATTATGATAGTGTGGAATTATATGTTCGGCAAGGAGTGATAATTGTTCTGACATTTTGTCTGGAGGGCAAGTTGGCCTAATAACGAACTTCGTCGCTCCTGCATCAACAAATCTGTCAATTAATTCTACAATCTCAACTGCAGTGCCAACAGCATTTATATCTTTCTCGTTTACATCCTGCCTTTGCTTGCCTGGGAGCATATAAGGTTGAGCGAGCTCTTTAGCCGCTTTACTGGTTTGGGCTAAAGCAAAATTTAAAATTACACCATAGTGATCTGTGTCTACACTGCGGTCCATTAGCATTGCTGTTTGTTCGATATCATGTTTACCCTTGGCGATTTCCTCAGGAGTAACCTGAGATGCTAGCCAGCCGTCTCCAAGTGTGGCCACTCTTCGCAGGGCTGCTTTGCTACGTCCTCCAACCCAAATGGGAGGTAATTCTGGCCTAACAGGCTTGGGCTGGATAGCAACTTTATTTAAACTGAAATGGTTTCCTTTAAAATTGAATTCTTGGCAAGACCATAACTTTCTCATGATAAACAGCATTTCGTCGGTTCGTGATGCGCGGTCTTTCCTATTCACACCACAGGCTTCATACTCGCTATTTTGCTCTGTCCCAAGCCCTATAGCGGGTAACACCCTACCTCCTGACAGGTAATCGAGTGTGGCTATTTCTTTGGCTAGAATTGTAGGGTTTCGTAATGGTAAAGCTAGAACGCTAGTACCAAGTAACATTTTTTGGGTTCTGGCTGCTATAAAAGATAAGGCCACAATAGGCTCAAGATTGAGTTTTGTTGAAACTATTCTGTCGGTCAGCCAAATCGAGTCGACATCGGAATTTTCAGCTTGGTCAACCCAATCCCAGAGGCGCTGAGGTCCTTGTTGTTCGCCAAATGGCCAACCAAACATACCTATACCAATTCTGACAGACATATATCCCCCGTTTGTAGTTTTCACTAGTTTTGCTTTGTTCAAAACATTGAAACATATTAAACTTATCCCCGTAAACGTTGACCTAACAGCCAGGTCTTTCTAAAATTAATATCAGAGCAAGTAAATTTATTCCTATTAATGAAAGGTTTAATGTGACGACCACCGAAAGAAAACCCAGGCCACCACTCACTATAACAATATCTGAAAATGCTGCTGAGCACGTTAGAGAATTTGCATCTAAAGCCGGGAAACCAACAGCTGATTTGCGAGTAGCAGTTAAGGGAGGAGGGTGTTCAGGATTAACATACGTTTTGGATTTGGTAGATGGGCCTGAGGAAGACGATAAAACTATAGAGCACCTAGGTATAAAGCTACACGTTCCAAAAAAGTCCTACGTATTTTTAGCAGGCACGATGTTAGATTATTCGTCAGGGCTAAATGGAAAAGGATTCGTGTTTAATAACCCAAATGCTAAAACAACATGTGGGTGTGGAACCTCATTTGGAGTTTAAAAATCGAGGCCTGATTATGCTAATCAACGTATCTAATAAAACTACAGGCTAGTTAATTTGACTACTAAAACTAGCGGCGTGCCTCAATTCTACGTCTCTGTAGAACAAGATTATGTGACGTTATCAAACGAAGCAGCCTTAGCTTATGCAACCAACACGGGACGATTCTGGATTTATGGACAAGATGCATTAGATTTATTAAATCGTATTTCTACACAGCAGCTTGCTGACCTTAAAACAAATGAAGTTTCCTTCACGGTTCAAACCACTAATAAGGGAAGAATTATCGACTTTCTGACAGTGACTAATTTTGGCGATAGATTACTGGTTTTTACAGCGTTAGAGGCCAAGGATAGCGTTATGAATTCGATCGATTTTTTTTCATTCGATGAAGACGTGAAGCTAGAAGACTGTACCTCTGAAACGGAACTTTACCAACTATTTGGTGATGAGGCACCAACAAAAATTATATCTTTGCTACAGGATGAATCTAATGTTCCAGATATAAATCAAGCAAAACAGATTAGTGTTAACAACGAAGAAGTTATTATTATCAGAACCGATCGAGTAAAGATCCCCACCTACGAAATCTTAGTAATGAACTCCAGTAAATCCATTCATTCTAATTTAACCGGTTTGGGATTGCCATTTGTGGGAACTAAAGCTTTAGAGATTTTTCGTATAGAAAAGGGAACTCCTGTATTTGGCTCAGAATTGACCGAAAGATTTAACCCGATCGAAGCAGGTTTATCTCATGCTATAAGTTTTGATAAAGGATGCTATGTTGGCCAAGAGGTCGTTGCACGATTGAACACCTATGACAAAGTAAAGCGGCAGTTAATAAGATTAAATTGGAATAAACCGGGAATCAAAAAGGGCGACGATATTTTTTCAGGTGACCAAAAGATTGGAGAAGTAACGAGTTGTGCACAGAAAACATATCAGAACTTCGTGGGCCTTGGGTATCTGGCAAGAAATTCAAACTTGGATGAGGTAACAATAGGATCAAAAAGAGTTACTGCCAAAGTGCATAAAACTCAATCAGATTAGAGTAAAACATCAAGACATTTCAATTAGTTCCAACCAATTTCCGAACGGGTCTTGTAGATAACAAACGGACTTGCCTTCTGTGATTTCAATAGGTGGATTTAAAGAAACCCCGCCGCTTTTAATTAAAAATTCGTAAACTTCCTGTATGTTTGTTACGTTAAAAGCTATGTGTGAAGCTGTTAATTCTGCCCTCTCGCTTGATTTGGCATTCTGTGGTTTTGGATTAATGTATTCAATTAATTCAATTATTTGCCCGGTCAGAGTACTTACGTCAGCCACTTTTATATGAGTATTTTCATATCCTAAAACTTGGGATATACCTGATCCATCTCTTTCGCGTATCTCGACCAGATCCAGCTTCATAATATTTGTGTAAAAATCTATGGCGATTTCTAAATCAGGAACTACAATTCCAGAATGGTTAATATCTGTGATCATCCTGTTAGTGTTACTCCACCATCAACCACTAAAATATGACCTCTTATCATTTCCGATTCATCGCTACACAGAAATGCCACTGCGTTAGCTAAATCTTGTGGATCAAGGACCCTAGTCGTTACAGTGCTTTCGGCAGCTGCAACCATATCATCTTTGTTTGGAAACGAGTCAAATGCATCAGTTTCTACGTAACCTCCAGAGACTGCATTAACACGAATGTTTAGTGGCGCAAGTTCTACTGCAAGATATTTGGTCATTGCCTCTAAGGTGGCCTTTGAAGTACCCACTGAAAAATAGTATGGCAAAACCCTATGAGACCCTAAGCTCGATATGTTTATGATGCATCCGCCCTTTGTCATCAATCGCGAAGACTCTATTGAACACAACCAAGGTCCCCTTGCGTTAACTGACATGGTCCAGTCCCAATGCTTTGTCTCTAGGTCCATTGCGTTACGCTGGATGCCTGTTGCAGCATTGTTTACTAATATATCTAAACTGCCGTATTTCTTGTCGACTTGTTCAAACAACTCTTTTATCTTATCGGGGTTTCCCACGTGTGCTTTCACACTAAGGCAATCTACACCAAGCTTCTTAATTTCCTTTTCTGTTTTAGCAGCCGCGTCATGACTTCTAAGGTAATTAAATGCTATGCTAGCTCCCCGACGAGCGAGATCCAATGCTATAACCTTACCAATCCCTCTTGAGCCACCAGTAATCAAAGCCACCTTGCCATTTAATGTTTTGTCAGCTTTTATAATCTGGCTCCTTTAATCTCTAATATGCAAACTAAATAATTACAAACAATTTTGTTTATACTGCTAAACCGCCATCTACACAGATAACTTGTCCGGTCATATACCTAGCGTGGTCAGAAGCAATAAATGCAACTAAGGGACCTAAATCATCAGGCTTTCCTAGTTCACCCATAGGTATTCTGCTTCTTATAACCTCTTTGAATTCGTCTCCAAGTACTGCTACTGTATCCGTATCTATATAACCTGGCTCAATTACATTGGCAGTAATATTTCTTGGTGCTAGTTCCTTGGCTATGGATTTGGTCAATCCAATAACCCCAGCTTTACTTGCGGAATAGTTTGTCTGGCCTGCGTTACCTCTTGATCCAACTATAGACCCTATATTAATAATTCTGCCCCACCTGTTAGACATCATTCCTCGAATGAATTCCCTTGTGCAATAAAAAGTACCGTTTAAATTTGTATCAATTACAGGTTTCCAGTTTTCATCTTTCATTCTAACTATCAAAGTGTCATCGATTATTCCCGCATTATTTACAAGTATGTCAATTCTGGGAAAACCCTGTAGTATGGTTTTAGCCATATTTTTTACTTCATCAACATCGCCAACATCAGCCTTAACAATTAAGCTTTTTACGCCTAAGGCTTCAACTTCCTTGCGCAAAAGCTCTGCTTCTTTCTCAGAAGAACGATAATTGATTGCAACATTTATGCCCGCTTTTGCCAAGTGCAATACACTTGATTTGCCGATCCCTTTCGCTGCGCCAGTTACTAATGCATATTTATCTTTCATATCACTATTATCTTTCATCTGGCTTGTTTTCTGTTAAGGTCGAGAGAGTTTTAGATAGTCTTTTTTGTATTTGATTAATAAAGTCTACCTCTACTGCTCGTTTTGCAGTAGCTATAGCGCCGGCTATTTCATTTTGTTTTGACCTTCCGTGGCCTACAAGTGATATGCCATTTACGCCTAATAAGGGACCCGCACCATAAGCTGCCGCTGGGTTTGTTACCTTGAAAATTTTCCTTGATAAAGCTGCTGCCATATCAGAATCTATCGTCTCTTTCATGGATTCTGTTAGATATTTAGATATTTCTGAGCCTAACCCCTCAGTTAATTTCATCACTATGTTACCTACAAATCCATCACAAACGACTACGTTTACAGATCCTGTTGGCAAGTCACTGCCTTCAACATTTCCTACAAAATTTAAACCGCTGGAGGACAATAACTCGCTGGTTTCCTTTACTTGTTTATTGCCTTTCCCAATTTCTGAACCAACACTTAAAATGCCTATTTTGGGTTCATTGATGTTCCAAAAACGATTAGCAAAAACCTCTCCAATTATTGCAAAAGATAAAAGCTGAATTGGTTTACAGTCAACGTTGGTTCCTACATCGATAATAATGGTTTGTGGAGCTAGGCCAATAATGGGACCCCCGAGTGCAGGACGAGTTATACCTTCCATTAACCCAAAGATAACTGCAGCCGCCGCCATTGAAGCTCCGGTTGAACCCATCGAAACGCAAGCATCCGATTGACCGGCTGCAACCAGCTTTGTAGCAACAACGATCGAAGCTTGTTGTTTTTGCCTGAGGGCTTTTGCAGGTTGTTCGTTTTCATAAATAACATCTACGGAAGGTATAACCGTAATGTCTAAAGACTTAACATCTTTATGGTCGAGAAGTACTTCATTGACTGCATCCTTATCACCAACAAGCTGTATGGCAACGCCATGATTGCGTGCAGCTTCTACCGCGCCAGCAACAGTTTGTTCCGGGCCATAATCGCCACCCATTGCATCTAATGCGATCGTAATCTTTTTATTCATAAATAGCTCAACTGAATTAGTTTATCGAAAATCCTTCAAACATCTATTATAAGTTGCCAACTAATGAGGCTTGCCCTGTAATTGCTAATTTGGCCTCGGAGTCATCTGAGTCCACGGTATTTTTTGCGACCTCGATAACACATGTGATTTTGACCTGACCAGAATTATATGGCTCAACCTTTTTAATATACCCTCTTGCTGTTACCACCTCGTCTGCAAAAACAGGTGCCCGAAATCTCACTTTTAATTTTCCTGATTCTGACCACAATCCAGAGAAATTTTGTGACATCAGATTAGAAACCATAGCAGCAATCAACATGCCGTGCGCTATTGTTCTGCCAAAATGTGACTTGGATGCAAACACTTGGTCAATGTGGATGGGGTTAAAATCCCCAGATGCATTGGCATAAGCATCGATGCGAGCTTGAGTAATGCCCATTGTGATTGGCTTCAATTGCTGGTTTTCAGTAAAAGATGTGTTATCCATAATTTAACCCGGCACTGTGATTGTGCTTTTTCCAGACATAAGCTGGGATCCAGAACTATTTTCGATTGACAACCCTATAACCAGGATTCGCATTCCAGCCCGAACAGAATTTTGTAGTAATTTTGCCGTGCATGCAATCGTATCGCCTACAAGAAAAGGGCCAAAAAACTCAACCTCCTGTGTTAAATGAAGCGTCCCGCCAGGGATTTGCAGATCGGTGATAGCAGCCCTTACAGCAAGTGCCGCTAAAGCCATAGGCGGGACTGAGCAAGAGTAAATTTCAGCTTTCTCTTCACTGGTTGATTCAAGATAATCATTAACGAAGGATTTATCTAAATTAAACTGTTGAGTCGATATGATCTGGCCTGGCTTAAGCTCTGAATATTTCAAATAAATGTCTGCACTATAGGAATTTCGTAATCCGCATTATATGACACGATCGACATAAGTCTATTTAAAAACAATCATTCTTTTGGCATATTGCCACGTTGTGATTCAGCTTCATCTAACCAGCGCTCCAGTAGTTGGAAAGATGCCTCATTAGAATAATCAAGTTGAGCAATAGATGTTGCCCTGAATAAAACCCCAGTCGATACTCTGGCGAGACTGAATTCTCCTATAGGCGGCACATCTACCCCTAATGCCTTTGCAACAAACCCTGCAGCTATCATGCCGTGATGAGTCAGCTTAAATATCATCAAAAGCGTATTGTCGTGAGTGATTTTTAATCCGGTTTCATCTTGAGACAAACATAGCTTTAAATGAGCTCTTGGCTTGTCTATCAATTCAGAGGCATAATCATAAACTTCAATATTTTTCTTATTCAAGGCCGAAAACCCCACATTCTACAAAAACTTTTTTCTAGTCGACTAATTATAATCTTAGCGATCATTAATAGTTATATTTTATTAATGCCTTAATTAAAATATACTTGCCAGATATATAGGCTGGAAGGGGTGCGTTGTGCGAATTGCAATTATAGGCCAGTCAGCTTTCGGAGAAGCGGTTCTGAAAGAGCTGGTTGATAAAGAAGAAAATATAGTGGGGGTGTTTTGCCCTCCTGACAAAGAAAACCAACCTCAAGATCCGATTAAACTAACAGCACAGACGAATAATATCCCTGTGTTTCAGTTTGCCCGGATGAGAGATAGTCAATGTATAGAAATTTTTGAATCGTTATCCAGCGACCTATGTATTATGGCTTATGTTATTGACATAGTGCCTGACCAAATTTTAATTGCCCCTACACAAGGAACAATACAATACCATCCCTCATTGTTGCCAAAACATAGAGGACCAAGCTCAATTAACTGGTCTATCATAAATGGAGATAAGCAAACTGGATTTACAATTTTCTGGCCTGACGGAGATTTGGATACAGGCCCAATTCTGTATCAAGAAATTATTGATATTGCCCAGAATGATAGTACGGGCTCATTATATTTTAAGAAGTTATTTCCTCGCGGAGTGGATGCGTTAATTGAATCTGTAGAAATGGTTCGTAATGGAACAGCGCCAAAAATCGAGCAAGACCACTCCAAGGCTACTTATGAAGGATGGTGTAAAGGAAAAGACGTAATTATAGATTGGGACAAACCAGTGCGCTTGATACATGATTTAATTCGAGGTAGCGACCCCTCACCGGGCGCAAGAACGTACTCTAACGGTGACGAATTGCGGCTATATGGATCTGCAATAGTTTCATCTGTTAATAAAGGCTTGCCGGGAGAAGTGATACAAATTACGGAAGAGGGGATGATGATTTTTTGTAACGGAGGAGTGCTCAGAATTAAAAAAGTTAAACCTGCTAGTCATAATAAATGCACTGCTGTTGAATGGGCAAAAACTTTTTTAATAGAACCAGGTTTTAGATTTGACAATACAAAATAGATTCATAAAAGCAATCCAATTCGGTGTTTGCATAGAAAAATAGCGCTCCAATGAATTCTTTTAATGCCGCTTAAAGTATAAAATGAAAAGGAATAAGGTATTAGTTTGCATTTGTAAGCTAGTATCCTGAGATGAAAATTGAACTTAATTACAAATATATTTACAAAAAAATACAGCTTATCCAGCGGTTCTGGATTATACATAGACATAGAAAACCTTCAAGAAGATGCTAAAAGCCTTATTTCAGCATTACTAGATCAGTGGCCCAGTAGTTTTCCTAGACCCAGTTTGGTGACCTTATATGTTCCTGGTGATCAAGTAGAGTTATGGCGCATGTGGGCTATAAGTCAATTTCGGAAATCTGAAGTCAGAGTTCGCGGAGTACAGCGATTTAGCGGGCATCTCTCGAAAAATTCCGCTGATATAGCGATTGCTAGCGATGTAATTGCGGATTTTGTCAGAAGGCGAGTGAAAAGCGTTGCGGTATTTAGTGACGATAGTGACTTTATGTCTTTGTATGTCAAAATCCGAGAAGAAGCTCCAGAAGAAGAAAAGGCCAACCCGCCTTTTCTCTGGGTTTTAACTGATCGAAGAGGCACAAAATCTTTAAACATTAGACGGTATTTTCCAAACGAGCATAATTTTGTTGTTAAAACAGGTCAATCGAGTTACTCGAATCGATCACCTAATAGAGGGCCTTCTCAAAGCGGTAGAACCTATTCAAATCGCACATCAAACAGAAGTTCATCCCAAGATAGCTCAGGTTATTCAGACCGTAACAATTTAAGAGGTCCAGGTAATAGGACTCGCCCTTATTCAAACAGAAATGTATCTAGAGGGACAGGTAAAACATCTCAGATAAATCATGACGACACCCGCAATTCGGCTGATAAAAGTCCTGTCGAGGATAGCAATAGTAATTACACTAAATCCGATTCACGCACTGATAAAAGCAAGACTTTTCCTAAACCCGAAAAAACCTCGGAACGAACTAAAAGTTTTGATGACAAAGAAAAAACTTTTGTAAATACGAAATCAACACCCGACCCTGCAAAAGATAAGGCAATAGCGACCGAAATCGTAGATAAAATGCCTCTTGGGTTATTTAAAAGTACAGACTGTAGAGATGTTGTGAAAAATATTTACCCCGATCATCCTTTAGCTAACGGGACTAGCGGTGCCGTTGGGCAACGATTTGTTAAATATATCTTGCCCATATTACTGGAAATGGGAGTGACAGAGCCCAATCCTAATAGAAGGCCACGTCGGTTCGAAATAACTGAGGATGCCAAACAGGCTTTAAATAAATAATCAAACTAAGCGGTATGCTTGCTATTTTTGATTGAATTGTTCTCCCATTTCGTTCAAAAAACTTTCTATTTCAGGAGACAAATTCGATTCTTTAGTGTCTGAAATTTCTCCACCGGTATCATGGCTGCGATCGTAATATGCTTCAAGTTGTTTGATTAACAATTGAATTTCTGAGTTACCAGCTACGGCCTTATCTATTTCTTTATACTGACTTTCTCCGAGGGAATTTTCGGCTATCGAATTATCAATGTTGTGTATTGCACAGATACATTCTAATAGACGAGAGACTCCCATTTGGTCTGTGTCTAACTTAGCGTACTGTGGCATGTGAACCATCAAACTAGTTACATTACAGTCCTGTTTAACCATGTGGTCGCTTACAAGATTGACGATACTGGTGGGGCCGGTGTACTTGCTTGATCTAGAGGTTATTAAGTCCTCTGCTAGTACATATTGCTCTTCAGCCAAGCTTCCTGTAACCACAAGCTTTCTAGAATGCGGAACAGAATCATACATGCCACCAATTCGACAATATTCTTTTACATTGAAGTGAGTGAGTAATTTAGAAATTGATGATGCGTAATCCTCTCCTGCCATGTGAGGTTCTCGTATATGTAAAAATAGCATTGACCTATCATTTTCAACATCATAAGCATGTCGGATTATTGTGTTTGGAACTGAAAGTATTCTTTTATTTCCAGACATGATCAAGCGAGGGCGATATCTAGTGAAATCAAAATACATTCCTGGGGTAGACAATCTGGTCAACTCTTTAGCATCAAAATGGCCTTCGAGTTTGTTCAGCACTAAACTTCCTACTCTGCCTACATCAATCCAGGGTTTCAACATAGCAAAGGCTACTGTGTTTTTAAGCTCTGGAACCGGTTCAGGTATTTCGAATTGTCCGATTTGCATATAAATATACTTGCAGACTGCGTAAGAATTCGCAACAGGGATTTTTTTACCCTTGTATATACCAAGTTGGGTACAATTCGAAAATTTATTTTAGATAGTAAAGATTGCCGAAGGATCCTTAACGTTTCTTAACCGGACGCGCGTAACAGATGAAAGGACTAATTTGAGACCGGTCATGTTTGTCGTCCTAACACCTTCATAAGCTCTAGTGTAAGCAGAGTACCTAGAGCATAATAGTGCCCCAAATAGCAAAATGGTTGCAGATATATATACCCAAGTTAAAAGTGCCAATATTGCGCCTACTGGTCCATAAACGGCGTTATGTATTGGAAAAGTTTGTACCCACCAAACGAATACAGCATTTTCTATCCAAAAAGCTATCGCCACTCCTAGGGCAGTTGGCCATACATCTTGTATGCGAACATGCGTATTAGGAATGAAATAGTAAATTAACGTAAAAATGATGAATGATATGACAGGAGATACTAGGTTTGTAGCTAGATCCCACAAGATTCCATTCTGTAAAAACGAATTTGGGGCAATAATCCCGGTGAATTCTTTCATCAAGCTGAATACAGGAGTAATAAATAGAAGCACTACTACTAAAGTTCCACCGCCGATTACTAGAGAAATATCCATAAAGCGTTCCCTTAGGAACGGTCTGGTTTTTCTTATGCCCCATGCATTATTTATTCCTTTACGGATTGCTCCAAATGCTGCTGTGCTAGCCCAGGTGACACCTAACACTCCAAAAACACCTGTAATCGCTCTGGCATTAATGACATCGCCCAAGGTGTTTTCAATAAATTCTTTTGATATAGGCACAACGTCTGCAATCTGTTGAACTAGCTCAGATTGTTCTGCCTGAGGGCCGAGGGCAAATCCAAGTATGGATACAACTCCCAAAAATAGAGGGAAAAGGCTAAACATTGTATAAAACGCTATAGCTCCTGCTACATAAGGGCAATTTTTATACATAAAATCATTTACTGCATCAGCGCAGAAAAGTACAAATCGAGAAAAATATAAAGTCATCTTTGATAAATAGAGTGGATTGTTACACCGAACATTAGCTTTAATGTGTTTAAAGTCCTATTATATCGCAAACGTTATTTACAATGAGAGTTATTTTTAGCCCATAAATAACTGAAGCTATATATTGACCCTTGATGCTATAGTGTTAACGAATTGTTTGTGAAGCTTCGAGTATAAAAAATATAATTTTCAAAAGGGGGTATCCCAGATGATTAAATCAGTCTCTTATGACCAGCTGAACCCCGTTTCATTTTTAGATAGAAGTTCTTTTGTTTACCCAGATAAAGAAGCTGTGATTTATAAGGATCAGCGGTATACATATTCCGAATTTGCTGATCGTGTAAATCAACTGGCGCATGCCTTAAGTAATAGCGGTGTATCTGCAGGGGATAGGGTGGGTTTTCTTTGCCCAAACATTCCCGCCATGCTTGAAGGTCATTATGCTCCAATGAAGTTAGGGGCTATACTCGTTGCAATAAATATAAGACTTTCGTCTCGTGAGATTTTATATATCTTGAACCATTCTAAAGTCAAAGTTCTTGTTTTAGATGCAGAATTTTCTAAAAAGATTTTAGAGATAATCGATCAACTTGAAACGGTTACAGAATTTATACAAGTTGCAGACGACTTTCCTGTCGTCCCGGAATTATCTGACACTGATTACCAAACTTACTTATCTAGAGCAGCAACTGTTCCTATAAACGTCGAGTTGAGCAACGAACTAGCCACGATCGCCATTAATTACACCTCTGGCACTACTGGGTTACCAAAAGGAGTCGAATATCATGCTAGAGGGGCTTACTTAGCTGGGATAGGGGAAGCCTTGGAATGTAGTATGAATTGGGAAACTAGGTACTTATGGACTCTGCCCATGTTTCATTGTAATGGTTGGTGTTTTACATGGGGTGTAACTGCTGTTGGTGGCACACATATATGTTTACGAAAAGCGGATCCAAAAGAAATATTTAATCTAATTTCTAAAGAGTCGATCACGCATATGTGCGGAGCACCTACAGTTTTAACTAGTATGTATTCTTCAAAAGAGTCAAAGACAGCGAATATTTCAGGTTTGAACATAATGACTGCTGGAGCACCCCCTGCTCCACAAGTTATACGCAGTATAGAAGGTATGGGTGCAACTTTGTACCATACATATGGTTTAACTGAAACATATGGACCTCATACTATATGTGCTATCCAAGACTCATGGTCGAACTTATCAGATTCTGAACAAAGCAAACTCAAATCACGCCAGGGTGTACCTTATATTGTGGCTCAAACAGGACTTAAGGTTGTTGATAAAAAAATGCAAGAAGTTCCCCGTGACGGTTCCACGGTTGGGGAAGTTGTAATGAGAGGAAACAATGTTATGACAGGATACCATGAAAGCCCAGAAGCGACCCAGCAGGCATTCGAGGGCGATTGGTTTCACTCAGGAGACCTTGCTGTTTGGCACTTAGATGGATATATAGAACTACAAGATCGAGCGAAAGATGTAATTATTTCTGGTGGGGAAAACATATCAAGTCAGCAAGTCGAAAAAGTAATAATGGAACACCCAGGGGTGTTAGAAGTATCCGTTATAGGCGTGCCAGATGAAAAATGGGGTGAAGTGCCAAAGGCTTTTGTGGTTCCCAAAGAAGAAAAAATAGACAGTGAAGAGATCATAAAATTCTGCAAGGAAAGGCTTGCCCATTTTAAAGCTCCAAAATATGTAGATTTCGGACCACTGCCAAAAACAGCTACTGGAAAAATACAAAAGTATGTTTTGAGAGAACTGGAATGGAAAGATAAACAAAAGAGAATTAATTAACAATAGCAATGGTTAAATCAATATCAAATGAAGGGATCTTGTCTGAGCGGGATACACCTGTTTTGGTTATCACCTTGAGGCAGTCTGAAAAAAGAAACACTTTATCTTTAGAAAAGCTGGTAGCTTTAAGTGCAGAAATAGAGAGCTTCGCTAATGATACGACTTTGAGAGTATTGGTGATTAAAGCTGAAGGACCAGTTTTCAGTGCAGGGCATGACCTCCATGAGATTAATAATGGAACTTCTAATGATCACATAAAACTATTTGATCAATGTGCCAAGACTATGGAGCAGATCCGTGCAACACCAAAGCCAATTATTGCCTCTGTCAATGGACTAGCAACGGCAGCCGGGTGTCAATTAGTGGCAACATGTGACATCGGTATTGCTTCATCCGATTCTCAATTTGCAACTCCAGGTGTAAATATCGGTTTATTTTGTACAATGCCGGGGGTAGCGCTATCTCGAGCGATACCTCAAAAAAAAGCTTTGGATATGATGTTAACCGGAGAGCCAATCAATGCTGAAGAAGCTAAATCTCTCGGATTAATTAGTCGAGTAGTGCCAAAAAACAATCTAAAGGATGAGACTCTCTCTTTAGCTCATAAAATAGCTAATAGCAGCCCAGCAGTAATTTCTATGGGTAAAAAAGCTTTTTACAAACAGATCGAATTAAATATTGAATCCGCTTATGATTTTGCAAAAGATCAGATGGTAAAACATTTGGAACACCCAGATGCAAAAGAAGGTATATCTGCATTCATAAACAAACGTCGGCCTACTTGGATAGAATAATTAAAGTAGTTTAAAGATTACATCTGATAATTCGGATTATCTGAAAAAATCTTTTATTCGATCAAATATAGATTTCCCACCTGCAACGCCTAGAAGATTATCATTCCAAGCACTTTCAGCAGATCTGGATCTTTTCAAATCTCCAATTCGTTTTTTCATTAAGCTTAATATTTCTTTGTCTTCTCCACCGTCGAGCCAGAATCCATGTTGATCAGTGCAGTAATCAATAGGAAGGTTATATGCGCGATAGTTAAAGGTAGCCATTTGCTCGTTACATTTTAGGCAACTGATATCGCTTTCCCTGATAGCGTACATTCGTGTGCCTTTCTTTAACTCAGCTATAAATACGGTGTCTTCTAAGAGATCTAGCTCATGCTGATCTAGCCATTTACCGTTACATGAGGGGCATTGGTCGATTTCAATTCCGCGCTCATTTTTTGTTTCAAGAGTAGATTTATCTCTCGGGCAGTCCATAATTACCTCTTATTTGTAGTTTATAAAGAGCTTGTTTAAGCTCCAAGGGCTTCAATTATCTTTGTTACCATTTTATCTTTATTTGAAGGATCAGAAGAATCTGAGAAAAATTTTAAATCAGCCAGTGCTTGAGCACGGTTACCCAGTTGGTAATGTATCAAGCCACGATCTCGTCGTTCCTCTATGACGGCTGGGTTTATGGCAACTAACATGTCCAAAACCTTTACTGTTTGTGATAAATCATTAATTTTGAGGTGGGCGGCCTTTAAATTGCGTAACATTCTGATGATAAATTCTCTGTTTGTAATAGGGTCAAGAAAGGATTCATTCCATTGTTGTCGATTAGCGGTTATTCGCTTAAATAAAGCGATAGCCTCTTGTCTTGATATTATAGATCCGCTGTGAAACGGATCGATGAAATGATCCGATATCCCAAGGTGGCCTACTAAAAAATGTCCGGGCATCCCTATGCCAACTAACGGAATACCAGCTCGTTTCCCGACCTCAATATAGACCAATGCCAGGCTTATGGGGATTCCTAGGCGTCGATCGATAATATCATTTATATAACTATTTCTTGGATCGTAATAATTATCATGATTGCCTTTATACTGTAATTCTTCGTATAGCCAACCACTGAGTAAATTCATTGTATGTAAAGGCGAGTCATCTTTACTTTCATGAATTCTGTCGATTAGCACAGAAGCCATTGAGTCTAAGGCTTCTAGTTCTGATTCTCCTTCCAGTTCTGAGTAATTAGATTGGGCTATTAAAATAGATGCAACTGCAAGATCAATTTGATCATCTGTTAGATGGCCTAAACGCTCAAAGTCTGATGTCCACTCCGGCTCTATGGTAACCATGTCTTTATTTATTCCTTTTCATTTATGCAATCCAAAAACCCTTCTTGAAATGTTGGAAAAGTATATTTATTATCAAGAAGATTTAATGCATATTTGCTCGTTACTTTTCGCCCCACAATGGTATCTGCTTTTAGATTTACAGGCGCAGGTATTCCTGTCACTTTTTCGATATAGGCAAATGACTCTTGATTACTAGAAGATAACTCATCTACCCCATTTACGACATTTGTAATTACACTTGGGTTGATTTTTCCAAACGATAAAATAATCCTGCAAAGATCCCAAACATGAATTCTTGAAACCATTCTATTATCATCATTGATGCGGCTAAAGTTTCCATGGACAAATCGGTTAATTAATGAGCGGTCGGGCCCGTATATTCCTCCAGCCCTTATGATTCGACTATTGTCGTATCTTTTGAGAATATGATCTTCCAAATTGAGCCGGGTTTCCCCTCTTTTAGTGTCAGGGCTAGCCGGTGTGTCTTCATCAACGACGGGAACATCAATATTATTGCTGGACCTAAAACTTGAAGCATACACAGAGGTTGATGATATATGGAGATATACGACTTTTTCAATTGAAGACATAAGCTTATCGATGATATTGCCATATGGAAGCGACAGCTCTCCGTTAGCATCTAATACAGGAGGTATGGTATCTAGAATTAACTCAGGAGCATCGATTTCATCTGACAAAATTGAATTAATAGCAATAAATCCCCGGTTCTTAACTAACGAAGGCTGACGGGTTAGGAATTTGATTGTATTATCATTACCAAAATTAGACGCCAAATAGGTGCCGGTAAAACTAGCCCCAAGACAAAGTATTTTCACAATTGATATATCCGTGAAGAAATAAAAGTTTAATTAATTGAAACCAAATTAAATTTTACTATTTACACTTATCATATGAAACTTTTGATGTTGACACGATATATACACGAAGTTAACCTGCTTGCCGTCACGAGTTTATGGAGGAGCCAATATTTATGACAGCTTACGATCGATATAAATCACAACTGACGCTTGAATTGGAACAAATAAAAAAGTCAGGCTTATATAAAAGTGAAAAGGCTATTATTAGTTCTCAGAGTTCAGACATATCCACTAATACAGGAGAAATGATTAACTTTTGCGCAAATAATTATTTAGGACTAGCAAATTCTCAGGAACTAATAAACAGCGCAACAAATGCTATTAATACTCATGGTTTTGGAGTGGCATCGGTACGTTTTATATGCGGAACTCAAGATATACATTTGGAGCTTGAAAACAAAATTAGTGAATTTATGAACACAGAAGCCACAATATTGTATACATCTTGCTTCGATGCAAATACTGGCCTGTTTGAAACCCTGCTTGGGCCAGATGATGCGATCATATCCGACGAGTTAAACCACGCATCAATAATAGATGGAATAAGGTTATGCAAGGCTAATAGGAAGGTCTACAAGCATGCAAATTTAGAGGACCTGGAATCTCGCCTAAAAGAGACAGTTGATTCCAGATTCAAGATGATCGCCACAGATGGTGTTTTTTCTATGCAAGGGGACATTGCGCCTTTGAAAGGCATATGTGATTTAGCAGAAAAATACGATGCTCTCGTTATGGTCGATGATTCCCATGCGACTGGTTTTTTTGGACCTAACGGTAGAGGTACAGCTGATGAACTGGATGTTCGAGATAGAATCGACATAACTACAAGTACATTAGGAAAAGCTTTAGGTGGTGCTTCTGGGGGTTTTACTACAGGACGAAAAGAAATTATAGAATTCCTGAGACAAAGATCGCGCCCTTATCTCTTTTCAAATTCCTTAGCGCCTGCAGTCGTTATGGGCTCTATGAAAGCATTCGACTTAATAGATAAACAGCCTGAACTGAGGGAAAAATTAAGAGAGAACACTACATATTTTAGAAGAGAGATGACGAATTTAGGATTTGATATCATCCCCGGAAGCCACCCGATAGTTCCAGTTATGATCGGAGACGAAATTAAGAATGTTGAACTGGCTAAAGCAGTTAATGATCAGGGAATATTCTGCGTAGGTTTTTCATTTCCTGTTGTGCCAAAGGGGCAAGCAAGGATACGACTTCAAATGTCAGCAGCACACAATAGAACACAATTAGATAAGGCAATAGCTGCATTTGCAAAGGCAGGTAGTGACCTTAAAATAATTTAGTAAATTAGGAACGATAGAAATGGAAAATTATAACAACGAATTCGTGAATAAAACTGCGATTATTACTGGAGCTGGCCAAGGAATGGGGAAAGCGGTAGCAGAGCGTCTTGCGAAGGGTGGATCAAAAATTGTGGTTTTTGATGTAAACCCAGATCAGGCTCAAGCTGCTATAGAATCGTTGAATGAATATGATTGTGAAACCATGGCGGTCACCGGTGACGTTACAAAAAAAGAAGATGTTGAAAAAGCCGTAAAGGACACCGTGGCTCAGTTTGGACAAGTCGATATTCTTATAAATAATGCTGGTGTACTGAGGCCGACTGCTGTAATTGATATCGATGAAAAAGAATGGGATTGGGTGGTGTCAGTTAATTTAAAAGGAACATTTCTATTTTCACAGGCTGTATTGAAGATAATGCGAAAAAATAATTGGGGCAGAATAGTCAACTTTTCATCTACAGCAGGTAAGAATATATCTACGGTGGGTGGAGCTCACTATACTTCTGCGAAGGCAGGGATATTAGGATTCACTAGGCATCTAGCTAAAGAGGAAGCAGGGTATGGCATCACGGTCAATTCTGTGTGCCCAGGCCTAATTGATACAGAAATGGTTAGAAATACAATTGACCCTGTGAAAACTCAAAGATATGCAGATTCCTTCCCGATAAGTCGTTTAGGAGAACCCGAAGAAGTCGCTGAGCTAGTTGCTTTCCTTTGTTCTAATCGCGCTGCTTACATTACTGGAGCGTCTTTGGATATTAATGGTGGAGATTTAATGATTTGATGTTTAAGCTTATTTCATCTTTGCTGGTTACAATTTCCATTTTGGCAATTGTAACTATTTTTGACGATACGGGCCGGATCGAATCTGAAACAAATCCATTAGATGCACTAGTTATAGACTTTTATCCGTTGCCGGAAGGCCAATTACCATTAAAAAAGATTATGAAACATCGCATAAAAGTGACGAATTCAGGTACATCTTCATTGTATATAGAGTTCAGGACAGAGGTAATAGCCCCATACCCTATGGTTATCGAGACTGTTACACCTGAGCCAAGTTTTCTTTGGCTTGAACCCGGGGAAAGTGAATATATCTACACAAAAATGGATGAGAAATGGGGTGAGATTCCAGCCTTTTTGCCATGGGAAACTAATGAGATTGGAAGCCATGAACGAACTTATCGATGGACATTTACTGATAAAGATACAAATGCATCAAAAACGTGGGATATTACTATACCTTACACGATAGTTGAGACCAAGCGTCATGTTATGGAGCAGCCAGGCGACAGATCAATCAGTAAAGACACCCCTCTTAGGGGAGACGGTGTTAGCGGGCCAATTACCTTTGGTGGCATAGTTGTTAATGAAATTGGCGAACCTCTTTCTGGAATGGAGGTTGTTTTGTCTAGCGGTAATTGGGACACTACAATTTCACAAACTGGCGATGACGGCAGGTTTAGCTTTCAGAATCTTCCAGATAGAGATGATTGGGTAATTTTTGCGCAAACTCCTTCCTTCGGACTTACTTCATTAATGAGTGATAGCGCATCTTATGAAGACACAAGGCGTGCCCGGGCATTGAGCTTTGCTAAAGAGTCAAGCCAGCAAATAACATTGACTCTAGTATCTCCAAAAGCCAAAGCTGACTATCGTCTTCTAAATTATAACGAACCAGACGTCGGTTATTGGAGAGGTGACGTGGATGATGCAGGGACTAAAATTTTGCTTATTAATGGAATGGAAAATTGGAGCTCAGATTACCCTCAACAAGAGACTAAATCCTTAGTATCACTATTTACTATGGATGGCGAGCTCGCTTGGTCTTACAAAATGGGCTGGGAAGGCTGGGGAGTATCATTATCAAACGACGGTAATTATGCAGCGTTTACAACTTCGAATTGTAGTGGCAAAGCCAAGAGACCGGTTCCCGATGGAGCATGCGGAAAATTTGGTGTTTTAGATGCTTCTGATGGAAGTGAAGTTTGGACAAAAGCAGCCGAAGAAGTCACTGAAACTACACATCCTAAGTTGGGAAGTAAGGAAGTTCAGATATCAAATACAAACAAGTATCTGGCTGTTGGTGCAACCGAAGGAACATTCTTACTTTATGACTTGATGACTGGAGAGTTGATTTGGAGTGTTTTTATCAGGGGCCAGGTAAGAGGAATATTATTTGATGAGTCAGATAAATATATTTATGCTGGCTCTGGTGATGGATATACATATAAATTGTCAGCTTCTGATGGTTCGGTAATTTGGAAAACTTATAATGGTAGCTGGCCATATCTAGGTGCTTTTAAGTTTTCCAAACAAGGAGATCTTCTTGGCGTTGGTGGCAAATACGGTGATCTAGCAATTATTGACACCGAAACCGGCGAACTTGTTTTGTTCAAAGACATGGATGACATAGTTAGCTGGCTAGACTTTTCACCTGACGGTAAACATTTAGTTGCTGGTGGTGGTGGTCAGTACGCTCTAACTCTTTTTGACATTTACACTGGTGAGAAAATTTGGCATGTTCCATTTTTTTCCCATTCAGGCATGTTTACCAAAGATGGCAAGTATATTTTGGCAGGAGAAACCTTATTAGATTTATCTGGAAGAGAGATCGGGAATTTTGCGCTATCGACAACCGGTTGCAGGCCTGGGTGTGATGGATTATTCACTTATATATCTGATGACATGACGCGAGTTATAGTCACGCGTAGAGACATGGATCCTGGAGGAATCGGAATATATTTTTGGGAAGGGCAGGTAACCTCATATAGTCCTGGAATAGTGGAATCCGCAGACGGGTCAATGGGATTTGATTTGGATAAGCCAAAACCAAAATTAGGTGATCCTGAATTAGGTGATCCTGAATTAGGCGATCCTGATTTTGATGGTCTTGACAGGAAATTAGGTGATCCTGAATTAGGCGATCCTGATTTTGATGGTCTTGACAGGAAATTAGGTGATCCTGAATTAGGCGACCCTGATTTTGATGGACCGAAATTAGATCGAGAAGAAGAGGCTTTCAGTCAAAATAATAGTCGATCTCCTTTTGGCACAGATGATCCAAAGATTTTAGAATGTTTAGAAACAACACTTGGTCCAGAGCGGTTTAAAGATCTTTCTATTGGAGGTGGCGCTCCTCCGGACCAGAGAGAAAGAGAGGCAATGGGATTTTGTTATCAACCTTTGGATGATATGCCAACACCAGAGCCTAGACTTAAACCAGAGCCAACACCACCTGCAACTACAGAGCCAGAGATTCAGCCTACAGTAGTGCCTACAGCAACATCCATGCCAGTACCAACGCCTGCAGATACGGCTGCATCTCCGAATCCAACAGCGGTTTCTTCCGAGCCGTCATCTCAGGAATTAAGTAGTGGGGGATGCATGGCTCCCAATAATGGAGCTGGGCAAGTTAACGCAGCATGGATTTTATTGGGTTTGGTAATGCCAGGGTTAGCAGTGCATAGTCGGCTTCGTAAAAACAAGAAAATTGACCGCACCAAATTCGCTGACAAGCCAATAGATAATAATGGAGATAAATTGAATTAATGACAGGTAAACTGGAATACGCTTTTACCGTGCGAACAATCGAATTAGAAAAAGGACTGGCTAATTCGGCTGAGAGTGAGATTACCTTAAAGCTAGGGTCAGAACTTGCGCAATTAGCTGAGACGCTAAGTAATGGTTTAGAGGATATGCACGGAGGTAATTGGAAAGTGGTGTCTCATGACACCCTAAAGCTGGATGACAAGGTTGTTATATCAGTTTTAGTCAGCAGGCCTGTTAGTTCCGAAAAGGTCTAGTTAAGCTTGAATCGGCCTAATTGGTACAAAGAACATCCAGCGGCGTGCACCTGTTTGTCTTGTACAGAAAAGAAACTGATCAAAAATCAACACGGTAAAGTAGGCCGTAATGAAAAATGTCCTTGCGGAAGTGACAAAAAGTATAAGAAATGCCATGGAAATTAATGGAATCACCGTTCAGCCAAAATTAAATTCACCTAAAATTAGTAATTAAGAGGTAGTTATGGATGGCTTAACAATCACCATCATTCTATTGTTGCTGGTTTTTATAGTTTTATGGTTTCTTATACCGCTTTTGGTTAATAGGATATTAGCCAAAGTTTTCAGTAAGCTGGAACGTGAAGAGTAAGTCTGTCAGGTTATGTAAAGAAACGGACGGATATAGGTTTGCTTAAACAGTCAGACAAGAATCGGGTTATTTTCTTCGACGGATATTGCAATTTATGTAGTTTCTCGATTGATTTCATATCAGCAAAAAATACAGAAAGTTCATTCACTTTTGTGCCTTTACAGAGCGAATTGGCTTTGGGCCTACTTACTCAGAATGGATATCCTGTTGAAAAGATAAAAAACCTAGAAAACGTAGTCTA
The DNA here is from genome assembly GCA_002699485.1 of Chloroflexota bacterium. GTDB lineage: Bacteria > Chloroflexota > Dehalococcoidia > Lucifugimonadales > UBA2962 > UBA2962. The sequence continues at coordinate 27,011 of PAAV01000049.1, forward strand.
CCTCCGACGAGGCCAGTTGATGGTCAAATCCGACGCAATTTTGGCTATATTATTTGATCTAGGTGGTATTTACAGGTTCAGTTATGTTTTATATTTGATCCCAACCTTTATCAGAAACAAAATATATAATTTCATTGCTAAAAAGAGATATCAATGGTTTGGTAAAAGACAAACTTGTAAATTACCCGTATCTGATCAATCACAAGAGGAATAATAAATATTTAATGGTGATTTAATAGCAATGAGTTGTGGTATTGTGATGAAAACACTATTAGATGACTGGGAGGTCAGAACATGTCAAAAGCAGAAAAGATTGGCTCGATTAAGGCGGTTGCAACAGCAAGAGCTTTAACAGCAAATGGAACCAATCCTGTATTTGAAGTGACCGCAACAACTGGACAAGGGACTTTGGCGGGAGCACAAATAGTACAAATGATGGCTACTTATGAAGCTGAAATGGGGCCTGACGGAATACTTCTCGGAGAATGCCCAAACTCTGGTATCGTTATTGCTGCTGATGGAGTAGCAACTTTTAGAGCTACCGGCACCGGCACTTTTACAGAAGATGGAGGCTCTACTTTCAAAGGGGTATGCTATTTTCAAACGTCAGCCCCATCACTTGCGAAGTTGAATGGAGCGGCAGTTATTTATGATTGGGACGTGGATGCTGAAGGTAACGCCGCGTGGGAGCTTTGGGAGTGGAAGTAAGCATAGCTCATAGAAAGTAGAATATTTAATTAAAATCCTAACAAAGGTGTACAACATATGCGTATGCGGGGTAAAACTGCCATCATTACTGGTGCTGCCACAGGGCTTAAGGGGGAAATCAGAGGAATAGGTGGCGCAACAGCCTGGGCGTTTGTACGCGAGGGAGCAACCGTATATTTGGCCGACATCAACGATGAGTTGGGTGAGCGGACTGCTGCACAGATTCGTGAGACTGGGGGAGCGGCACACTATGTCCATCTCGATGTGACCGACGAGGCTTTGTGGCAAAACACAATTGACTCTATCGTAAAAGCTGAAGGAGCTCTAGATGTGCTGGTAAACAACGCTGGCACTGGCCGTGATTACGACGGCGACTACTCCGACCCCGATGGCCCTCAGAATGCTGAGGAGGCTCTGAAAGTTGAGTTCACTACGGTTGAAGGGCTGGATCGCCAACTGGGAGTACATGTCCGAGGAGCGATGCTGGGCATGAAGTACGCCATCCCCGAGATGCGAAAGCGCGGTGGAGGGTCGATCATAAACGTCTCGTCGATTCATGGAATTGTCGGAGTCGATACGATCACCTCATACTCGACGGCGAAGGCAGGAATGCGGCATATGTCAAAGACGGTGGCTATCCAATATGCAAGTGAGAATATCAGGGTGAATTCCGTGCATCCTGGCTATACCAAGACACCAGCGGCTTTACCACTTTTCACCGATCCCGAGCTGTATGCAGACCGCACTTCGCAGATTCCCATGGGCCGGTATGCAGAGTCCGAGGAGATCGCGAATAGCATCCTGTTTTTGGCTTCGGACGAGTCGTCTTACATTACTGGTGCGGAGTTGGTCATCGATGGGGGGCACAACGCCCAATGAACGACCGACTCGCTGGAAAAGTGGTGTTAATCACCGGTGGCGCAAATGGCCTGGATGGACAGTTGATGGGTTTCGGGGGAGCATTCGCTCGCACTGCTGCGAGAGAAGGAGCATCGGTCGTTATAACCGATGTCGACGAAAAAAATGGCCAACTGACAGCGTCACAGATTGAAGACAGTGGATCGAAAGCCCTGTTTGCTCGTCTAGACGTTACCAAATCTGCTGAATGGCAGGCGGCAATCTTGGCAGCACAGGATGCCTATGGGCGTTTGGATGTGCTGGTGAACAACGCTGGGATTCTAGCCGCGTTCGATGTGGAGCATACTTCGGAAGAGGATTGGGAGCGAGTGTTAGCAGTGCACGCGACGGGAGCTTTTTTGGGCACGAAGTACGTTGCGCCGGTCATGCGGCAAACTGGTGGCGGGTCAATAGTGAACATCTCCTCGATTGCTGCGATGGTGGGCAACCCCAGCAGCACGGCGTACGCGACGGCAAAAGGCGCGATTCGCTCGTTTACCAAGTCGGCTGCTATACAGCTTGCCGGGGATGGCATACGAGTGAACTCTCTCCACCCCGGGTTCGCCGACACACCGTTCACAGTCGATTCGCTCGGAGATCCGGCTGTTCTGAAACGCAGGATAAGTGGAATACCAATGGGCCGCCTAGCGACGGCACAAGAGGTGGCCAATGCCATCCTCTTTTTGGCTTCAGACGAGTCCTCTTACGTCACCGGTGCAGAGCTGGTCGTAGATGGGGGGTGTTTGGCCCAGTGATTCAGATGCCGCCAATGAGCCGCCAACAACTTCGCTCACGTCTAGACACACTTCCTAGAGTGAGGATTGCAACGATACCTACACCTCTGCAAGAGGCTGAAAATCTGTCGCGGGAACTGGGGGTGCGAATCCTTATCAAACGAGATGATCTGACCGGTCTCGTATTAGGAGGCAATAAGGTCAGGCACATGGACTTCTGCATGGCGGATGCACTTGAAAAAGGGGCCGATGTTTCCATACATGTTTACGGTTTGACCAACAACTCCCGCATTATTGGGGCTGCATCTAAGAAAGTTGGTATGGACTACATTTGTATCGCGACTGGTAGCTATGGATCTATTGACCTTAAAGGCAGACCGTTTCAGGGTAATTTGCTGATTCAAGATCTTTTAGGGGCGGACATTCGTTTGCTTGATACTACTGACAAGGACGAGATTTCAGGATATGTAGAGGGCATCGAGAATCAGCTAAGAAACGAAGGTCTAACACCTTACAACCATGTCAAAGAGCACATGTCGCGTTCTTCGGCCGTGATTTCTTATATGGACGCCACTCTTGAGATAGCTACCCAATTGGATGCGATAAACGTCGATCACGTGAAGATCTACATAGCCAGTGGCGGAGGCCTGGGTGGCCTGCAAATTGGCGCGGCAGCATTAGGATTGCCTTGGGAGATACTTGGCGTTCTGATTGGCACTCCGGAAGAATCGTTTGCCGATGTAGTGGGCTGGTCAAACAACGCCCTGAAACACATGGGCTTCGACCAGCGCATGGGTTGGGAAGATGTGGTGCAGACATCCGATTACATCGGCCCTGGATATGGCCGTATAAGCCCTGCCTGTACAGAGGCGATACAAATGGCGGCCGAATTAGAGGGTCTACTTCTCGACCCCGTCCATACGGGTAAGGTGATGGCCGGCATTATTGATCAAGCTCGGTCCGGCGTCATTCGTCAGGGTCAGACAGTATTGTTTATCCATACAGGCGGGCTGCCGGACCTGTTCTACTTCGCCGAGGAGCTACAAAGGTCCTACTAATCCAGCACTTCGGATGAGGCGAGAATTCCGTCAGCTCCTATGCCGCCGAAAGTGACGATCCGACCATTCGACAGGAGCAAAGTGAAGTGGCGATAACGACCGATATTAAGGGAGCTGCTGGTGCTCCACGTGCCGGCAACTGGGTCGTAGATTTCGCTCTCTGCAAGGTTGCCTAGTCCTCCGGTCACAAACACTCTTCCGTCTTGCAGAAGGGTGGCTTCATGCTCGGCTCTTGCAATCTCTGTCTCACCTGCGCTGGACCACGCATCGGCAACTGGATCATATAGCTCTGCGGTCATCTTCTTACCCCTGCCTCCTATGACCAGAACCCGGCCGTCCTCCAATAACGTAGCCGTGTGGAAGGACCTAGAAACCGTCATTGGCGCCGCCTCAACCCAAGTGTCGGCGCTGGGGTCATAAATCTCCACAGTCTTGGAATAAGGACCGTCTTCCTTGCCGCCACCAGTCACTAGAACCCTGTCGTCCGACAGCAAAGTAACCGTGTGATTGATCCGTTTTTCAGACATTGGTGCCGCCTCAATCCAGGTGTCGCTGCCGGCGTCGTAGATCTCGCTTTTCTCAAGAGTACCGATCATTTTGCCGTCCATCTTGCCTCCGATTACCATTACCCTGCCATCCGGCAGCCTGACAGCTCCCATACCATCACGGGTTCGAGCCATGGGCGTAACGGTCGTCCATGTACCTTGCGTTGGATCCCATATCTCTGCGGTGTCAGTCGTAAATTTAGTTGGCAACAGTCCGCCCGCCACCAACACGCGACCATCCTCTAACTCCACCATGGCAGGAGAGCGGCGACCCTCCGCCATCGAACCGGTCGAGGTCCACTCTAGGGTCTCGGGGTCGAGGAGCTCTGCTGTCTCGTGCATAGTTGCAATCAAAGTGCCAATACCCAAGCCACGTCCTCCCACGGCTAGCACCCTACCGTCGCTGAGCAAGAGGGCAGCATACCGCTCCCTCTTCGCCATCATGTCTGAAGCGGTGACGAATTCGCCTAGATCCATAGACACCTCAACAGCATCCTCAATGGTGGCCCCATCTTGAGCGGAAACGGAAGAATCTCCGCTTGGTTGTGCAGACTCAGAATCGGAGCTTGTGCTTTCAGAAGAGCAAGCTATCGCAAGTATTGTGATTAATAATCCTATTAGTATTGGCTTAAACATCTGAACACCTTCTTTAACTAATAACTAAAGTTAACAATATTTATCTATTAATGATTAGATTTGGCCTTATATTAACATCCCTGCGCAAGAGAATCTTTTTACGCTAATCTTTGGTTAAAACTCAGTATTCTAAATAAGAAATGGCTGACCCGATTTACCAGAGAGTTCACATTCTGGCTTCGGCGACAGCCACATAACTAATTCTACACCACTTTTTACACCACTTTTTAACAAAGTTGGGCAGTAAAATTAAACTAATCCCTGATTGAAACTCAAGAATATAAGGTACTTGGCTGATTCCGCTCCACGATGTTATAGTCTTTGAACACTAATATTAGGAAATATGTTATGAATGCCAAACAGATTAGAGACCTATACCCTATAACGAAAGAAAGAGCATACCTCTTTAGTGGCGGCCTGGCTCCAGTGTCCGTTCGCCATGAAAAAGCTATGAAGAAGCATATGGATTGGCTTTCAGAAGACCCTGATGATATGTACGTTAATGGCTTAGACGCTGACGCCTCGGATTGCCGTCGTATGTTCGCACAACTAACAGGATGTGATGAAGGCGAAGTAGCTATTGTTGAAAGCACATCTGCTGGATGTAATATAGCTTTTGATTTGATCGACCCTGTTGCTGAGGGCAATGTTGTTTTTGATGACTTCTCGTATCCTTCTAGCGTTTTTCCATGGCATTTACCTCCACATGAGGCCTTAACTAAAAGATTTGTACATGCGAGAGAGGATGGAATTATCCATTTGGAGGATTTTGAACAAAGCATCGATGAAAACACAGTGGCTGTATGTATATCACACGTTACACCGATTGAAGGATTTAAACAGGACATCAAGAAAGTTGCAGAAATAGCTCATGCAAAAGGAGCATTAGTAATTGTTGATGGCGCGCAGTCTGCTGGGGCAATGGAGATAGACCTGCATGATACTGGGGTGGATTTTTTCGCCACTACCGCTATGAAATGGTTGCTTGGAGCTGCTGGAGTAGCATTTTTGTATGTTGCTAAACGTCATCATAGTAAAAAACCTACTAGAGCCGGATATGCAAGCACACACAGCTTCGACATACACGATTTCAAGCTGAAAGATAATGCACAAAGATTCGAATTAGGGATGCCGAATTTGCTTGGATTAGCTTTCACTAAACCAGGCTTAGAAATCCTCGTAGAAACTGATATGAGTGTAGTAGAGCACCACAACTTGGATTTGAGTGGGTATGCAATTGCCGGCATGAAAGAATTAGGAATCGACGTGACTACCCATGATGATCCAAATTATAGATTAGGGGTGATTTCAGCACGGCATGAAGCAGCAGATGAGCTTTGGAAGCATTTACATAATAATAAAGTTGACACCTATTATCATGGCGAAATATTTAGAGTAGACCCGCATATTTTCAATGACCGAGATGATATAGATATGCTCCTAAAAGGTATAGATAGTTTCGTTAAGTAAATTTAAAAAATCAACAATCAATGATTTGCTGTGTTTGCATACAGTAAGATCAAAACTGCAAAGATACAGACAAAACACTAAAATATAGATATGTCGCAAGTTATGACGGTTACAGGGCCTATCGAAGCTAGCAATCTTGGATTTACCTTGATGCATGAGCATCTTCTACTTGATTTATTAAAAGATAGCTGGTCTGTGAATAATCTTTTATATGAGCCGGAACTAGCATATCTAGAGGTCATGAGATACAAAGATGCTGGTGGGGTAACCTTAGTTGATCAGACTAATCGCGGCTTGGGTCAAGACCCCTTGGCAGTAAAAAAGTTAGCTGAAAGAACTGGCCTTAACATAATACTTGGCTGTGGTTGGTATCGCGAACCTTACTATGAACAGTATTTAAATCATTGGTATGTAGATCAGATAGCAGAGCAGATGATTTCTGATATTACTGAAGGTATCGATGATTCGGGTGTAAAGGCAGGAATAATTGGTGAATTAGGAGCTCATGAAAAATGGGTGTCTCCAGTAGAAGAAAGAGTTTTGAGAGCAGGGGCTAGAGCTCATCATAGGACAGGTCTAACAATTGCGACTCACGGAACCAATAGTCCAGTAGCCTTAGAGCAACTTGATATTCTGAAAGAAGAAAAAGTTGACTTAAATCGTGTTGTGGTTGGGCATTGTGGTAGCTGGCCATATCCCGAGTTTCATGAAGAGATAATAAAAAGGGGTGCGTGGCTTTCATTCGATAACTTGTCCGATACTAACCCATATGAACTTAAGAAATGTTTAACATTAATTAAGCATTTAATAGAAGCTGGAAATTTAGATCGAATTTTATTGTCACACGATGTTTGTTACCGAACTCACTATGAATCTTACGGGGGTTGCGGGTATGACTTTATCTCAACTAGGCTATTGACTCATTTAGTGGGTATTGGATTCAGCGATGAAATGTTTCATCAGGTTATGGTTGATAACCCAAGAAGAGCTCTCACAGGAGACTTGTCTTGATTGCTATCGATACAGTAACAGGCCCTATTTCCACAAACGACCTTGGCATTACTCTGCCTCATGAACATGTCTTTATAAATCACAAAAGAGACAATTGGATGGGGTCGAACATTTTGGATGATCCTGTTTTAGCTGAAGACGAATTAACCAAGTTTAAGGACTTGGGTGGTAAAACTTTAGTGGATCAAACATCACGTGGGGTTAACAGAAATATCCATGCTTTGAAAAACCTGTCTGAGCGAACAGGAATTAACATCATAACCGGAACAGGGTGGTTCAAAGAGGCCTACTATGAATTGGATTTTCCGAAAACCAAGGTCGATCAATTAAGCGAGATAATGGTTAAAGACCTGACCGAAGGAATTGATGACACAGGCATTAAAGCAGGCATTATTGGTGAAATAAACGTTAATGCGCGATGGGTAACCCCATTCGAGGAAAGAATGCATAGAGCCGCGGCGAGGGCTCAGGTTAAAACGGGGAGGACTTTGGCCATTGCTGGCACCCATATTTCAACGGCAAATGATCAGCTGGACATATTAGAAGATGAAGGCGCAGACCTGAGAAAGGTCATTGTTAATCATATTAACGGCAGCTTAAATGATGAGTTTTATTTCCGAGTAGCTGCACGAGGCTCGTTTGTTTGTCTGAACACCTTTCCCGTTAAGTCAAAAGATCTTATGTCAAGACATGTATCTATGTGTATGAACATGGTCAAGAAAGGTCTAATCAAACAAATCTTAATTTCAAATGGAGTCTCGGTAAAAAATCATTTGACCGCTTATGGAGGCGGTGGTTATGTCTATGTAATTTCAACACTCCGTGATCAATTGATAGGGCAAGGGATGACTACAGATGATTGGAATACAATCATGCAGTCGAATCCAGCGAGGTGTCTCGCTATTGAATAGTAATTTACAACAAGACTCAGTTATGACAGTAACTGGCCCTATAGCCGCAGAACAAATCGGATTTACACTAATTCACGAACATGTTTTCTTATCTATTTTGGCCGATTATCTTGATACTAATAGAGTTCTTGATGACCCCGATTCCGCTTATGTTGAATTGATGCATTATCGAAATTCTGGTGGGGTTACTTTGGTCGATCAAACAAATCGGGGCTTAGAACAGCAACCAAGCGCGGTACGTGAAATTGCAAAAAAAACAGGCCTTAATATCATATTGGGATGTGGATGGTACAGAGAACCTTTCTATGATCAGAGCTTATACCGTAGCAGAACCAACGCTATAGCGGATGAAATGATTAAAGATCTAAATCAAGGGATAGATGATACTGGAGTACGAGCAGGGCTTATTGGAGAGTTGGGAGCGCATGAAACTTGGGTGTCGCCGGTGGAGGAACGTGTATTGAGAGCTGGTGCTAGAGCGCATCTCGAGACCGGTGTAACGATAGCAACTCATGGACTGTTTTCGCCGGTTGGCCTAAAACAATTAGATATTTTATCTGAAGAAGGCGTTAAGCCGAATAGAGTTATTGTAGGCCATGCTCATGATTATCCTTATCATGAATACCATATCGAGATCGCTAAAAGAGGCGCATTTATATCATTTGACGGAATGCAGGATGAAAACCAGTTTCTATTACAAAGAGACCTAAAGAATATTAAAAAAATTGTTCAGGCTGGATTTATTCATAAATTGTTGCTTTCACATGATGTATGCGTTAATTCTCACTACAAAATGAATGGTGGCTTTGGATATAATTTTATTTCTAGCAGACTCTATCCATACCTAGATGAAATTGGTTTAAGCAAAGAACAGTTTCATCAAATAATGGTGGAAAATCCTCGTAATGCTCTTACCGGAGTAAGTTGATTTGAATTTTATAAATATACTTCGCCTCACTTTAATATTCCAATGTGTTTGTCTTTTTGGGTTTATTGCAGGCTGCTCCGTTGAGACACGAAACTATATAGAAGCATCGGACACCTTGGTGATGGATTTCACCGTCGTTCCAGCGAAAACTCCATTGCCTACGCCAACTGCTACCCCTGACCCCGTCAAGGAGGTCCAGGAAGAGCTTGGAATAACACTTGAGCCTGGGTGGGAGTTGATGGGAGAACTGGAGTTTGGCAGATGGGGGCATACAGCCACTCTACTTCAGAATGATTCCGTATTGATAATCGGAGGCAGGAAACGACTTAGTTTTAGGAGGGCATCAGTAGTCAACGGAGAGATTCTTCCATTGGGAAGCACTGAATGGGCAAGAACAAGTCGATTTAATTGGGAAAGAACTTTTCACACTGCGTCTTTACTTCCTGATGGCAGGGTTTTAGTAGCTGGAGGTACAGGGCGCGTAGTTCTAAAAGAGGGGGAAGAGGAGCCGCTGTTCAGGGGCAATAAGGACTTAAACAGTGCAGAAATATATGACCCAAAAACTGATGAATGGGAAAATGCTCCTGATATGGCTTATAAAAAGCAACTAGCTCAGGCAATAACCCTTGAAGATGGCAGGGTGATGATTATAGGAGGTAGGTCTGGTGTTTCAACACTGAATTCTATTGAAGTTTATGACCCGGAATCTAATAGCTGGTCAGAGTTGGAGCCAATGATTCAGTCAAGGATGGCTCACTCAGCCGTTAAGCTTATTGATAATAGAATATTAGTTACTGGTGGAATGTCATCTGTAACCATGGGAGACACGCTATCATTAACAGAGATTTATGACCCAGTAGAAAACTCGTGGTCTACAGCTTCTGAACTGAATCGCGCTCGTTTAGGACATAGGGCTACATTGCTGCCAGACGGCAGGGTATTGGTTACCGGGGGCACAACAGTTGAAGAGGGGGATTTGCTAGGTCCTGAAACGACTGCAGAAATATATGATCCCATTTCGAATGAATGGACGTTAATAGCAACTGAACTGGTGCCTAGAAAAGATCATTCAGCTGTGCTTGTTCCTGGGGGCAAAGTTATTTTAATTGGAGGAGGAGACCCGATAGGGACTGGAGTACTTCCAGTAGAATCCTATGATATTGAAAATGACCAGTGGGCAGTAATTAGTTATTTGCCAGAAGGACGTAATTTGTTAACAGTAACCCCTTTAAGGGATGGATCGATCATGGTGGTTGGCGGAGGAACCGTGAAGGGATATATTGCTGAATTCCCAGATCATACACTGAAATATCGGATCACCAATTAATAAAGGTTCGCAGGATTGCCGTTTAAGGAATAATTTTTTTCAATTACCGACTCGTCTAAATTTATTTGATACATTCTGACCACCGGCGCGTCCATATCCTCCAGTGAAATCAATATATAGTATGGGTCAGTCCATCCGCTTTCAATTGCTAAGCGCACATCTGTGTCTGACGGATATGCTGCACTGTGAGTGTGTGAATGGTAGAAACCCACAATACTTAAACCAAGCTGGTCAGCTTTTTTATCCGCATCTAAAAATTCTTGGGGATCCATCTGATATCTATATGGACTTTTTGCGGTGTTAGTAATTTTTACTATGGATATTGCGATATCGCCCCCGCCATTTTGACACACAAATTCTATCGAAGCACTCACAGTTGCAAGATTTTGATCGTCAAGTACGTTGATTTGAGTTTCTGTATTCGTCAAAGTCGTCAGAATTTCTTTTATATTGGAATGTGTGAGTTTTAAATCATCCACCAAATGAGAGTTGAATAAGATGTCCTTGTAGTCTATTGAGAATTTATTTACACATATATCTTTAAATTGATCCAATAATGTTTTGCCTAAAATGATTCCACAAGCTTCATTTGGGTTTTCTGCAATACAATGATCTGCCATTTCTTTTATAGTTTGTTTAGAAAATGAAAACATGAATAATACAGATAGTTTGGTAATAAATTATTTGATAGCTATTTTAGACTTACTGATGAGTTAATATTCCTTCTTTGAAAGTCTTTGTAGCTCCCAGAATCATTGAAATTGCTGAGTCTAGCTTAATCAACGTGGTATTTATCGATAAGTGAAACTGCTTTGGGTCCTCTGGGCCATCAAAATCAAAAAAGGTTTTATAAAATTCAGATCGAGCGGAATCTTTCTCATTAACAATTCTTTTTGCATCTGCCTCATCGATATCGTCTCGCTTAGAAATACGGCCAATTCGATCTTCTATAGCAGAGGTTAATCCAATTTTCAGGACACTTTCATCATCTTTTAATATAGCTGCAGCCCCCCTGCCGACAATGACAGCATTATCAAGTTTAGCTATGTCAACGATTACTGAAGAGAGTCCATCAATATAATCTTTATCTTCCATGTGAGAGCCCTTAAGTATGGTGGCTTTTGGGAAGTCGGCATATTCGTTTATAAGGAATGCAGCGGCACCAGGTCCAAAATGAGGATCACCACCGACACCACTCATAGCTGAGCGTTCAAGAATTCTTTGGGCTAAAGAAGATATGTTTTGAATCAGGGAGACATGTTTATCTTCTTTTTCTTGCATTGCCTGTACGGTTGACCCTATTTGTTTAGCAGCATCAGACAAAATTAATCGGTCAATGTAATCGAAACCCAGTGTTTCGGCTACCGCTTTACCAATATGCCTGCCGCCAGACCCGGTCAATCCGCCTATTGTTATAATTGCCATTTTTCAGTCCTCCTATAATCATAGTTTATTTGAGGAGTATCTCGACTTTTTATATTGAATTTATACCGTTGTCAAATTGATATTATCATTCACACTTGACATAAACTATGTACTGGTAAGTGATTTAGTTTGTTTCGACCATTTAACTCGACGAGCTCTATGATTACTCCTAACTCAACTACTGTTGCACCTAGGTTTTCAATTAACTTGGCGGCGGCAGCAAGAGTTCCTCCTGTAGCTAGTAGGTCATCAATTAAAACGATTCTATCTGATTTAGCTGCAGAGTCGATGTGAATTTCTAAAGAATCCGTACCATATTCTAAGTCGTATGTAATGGATTTCGTTTTAAATGGAAGTTTGCCTTTTTTGCGAATGAGTAAAAGAGGTAACTCGAGTTCTTTTGCCAGGGGAGCCGCAATTAAAAAACCTCGAGATTCAATTCCAGCGATTCCCTGGATGTTTTGGCCTTGATATCTTTCTGTAAACGAATCGATAATTTCTTTAAATCCAGTTGGGTTTTGCAAAACAGGAGTAATGTCTCTGAAATTTATTCCAGGTTTTGGAAAGTCCTTAACCTCTCTGATTAATTGTTCAAATCTCATAGTTTTATATAGCCAATTACAATAGCCAGATTACATTGGCCTTGGATATGACATTATAATGTCTTTAGTTTCAGTTAGGAGATCAAAATGATAGCTATATTTGTAACTTTTAATATTAAACTCGCAAATTTGGATCAATTTATGCAGGCCAGTTATGGAGATGCAGAAGGCTCTGTTGGCAATGAACCTGGCTGTTTCAGGTTTGATATTCTGAAGGATAAAGAGGTTGCCACACGTGTCCACTTTTATGAAGTGTATAAAGATCAAGCGGCCGTTGATGCCCATATAAAATACCCCCATTACTTAAATTGGAGAGCTGAAGTGGAAGACTATTTTGAGAACGACCCACAAATAACTTTCATGGAAACAGCCGAATTTCCGATCTACTCATCAGATGATTTATGGATGCAGCAGAAACACCACATGGTGAGTAAAATTAAAAGCTAAAAGCTATTCCATTCTTGATCCGCCCCAAGCAGCTGAGGTTCCGGCAGCTGTCGGCTCCACTATTACATCGATAACAGCTGGTTTTCCGGAGCTGAAAGCTCTTTCCAGTGCTGGTCTTATTTCATCGGGATCCTCTACTCTTTCACCGTAACATCCAAGAACTTTGGCCATTTCATGAAAAGGAGTGAATCCAAGTTCACGTCCAGGTTTTCGTTGGTTTGGAGTTCGTGCTGTCCAGCCCGCATTATTAGAAATAACAGTGACTACTGGGAGGTTAAACCTCACTAGTGTATCTAGTTCCATAGCATTCATACCCATTGAACCATCACCGTGTAACACCAGGTTTTGCTTATCTGGTTTGGCCAGAATAGATCCGATGCCGTAAGGTAATCCAACTCCCATTGTTCCAGTGACACCAGAATTGAGCCTATGGCCTGGAAGGTAAGTGTTTATAGACTGCCTTCCGAAATGCAGAATTTCATTTCCGTCAACTGTAACTATCGCGTCCCGATCTAAAAATTTATTAATCTCGCTGCAAAGACGCAGTGGATGTATTGGAACCTGATTTGAGTTAAGTACTGCTTCCATGTTTGCAGCTTTATTTGTTTGATACTCTGATAGACCGTGAATCCAGTCAGATTCAAGTTTGCCATCGAAATCATCTTTTCGTTGGCTGGCGGCATCAGCTAGTTGAGCCAATGCCATCTTGGCATCAGCAACAATTCCGAGATCACAGTCACGGTTATGGCCGAGCTCAGATTCCTCAATGTCGATTTGAATTAATTTAGCTTCATTAGAGAATCTACGACCGTATTGCATCATCCAATTTAGTCTTGTGCCAATAACCAATATAAGATCAGCCTCGCGCATTGCCTTACTCCGAGCTGCAGGGAAAGATACCGGATGATCTTCAGGTGCTAATCCTCTGGACATCGGAGCAGTGTAGAAAGGAATTTTGGTTATATCGATGAAGCGTTGAAACTCATCTGAAGCGCCGGAGAAAAATACTCCGCCACCCCCAAAAATTATAGGCTTCTTGGCTGCGGAAATTAGGTTGATAGCGTCTTCAATTGCTTTCGGGTCAGCACTGGGTCGTGACTTAACCACAGGACGAGGAGCTTTAACAACCTTTGATTCCTCTACTTCTTCGTACAACACGTCTGCGCCGCAATCAATATATACTGGCCCCGGGCGTCCTGAGGTGGCCTGCCTGAACGCCGTTGAGATTATTTCTGGGTACCTTTCGGCAAGCGTGGGCTGGTGAACGTATTTACAAAGTGGTTCAAATATTCCTACTTGATCAACCTCTTGAAAGGCTTCTCTGCCAATTTCGTGCACGGGTCCTGCACCACCTAAAATAATCATTGGCGCACAGTCTATGGATGCTGTATATACTCCAGTGAGTAAGTTGAGAGTTCCTGGCCCTGATGCAGCTGTACATACACCGGGTTTTCCGGTCAATCTCGCATAGGCATGAGCAGCAAAAGCAGCCGCTTGTTCATGGCGAAAATCCACCGTTTTAATACCTAAATCTTGGCATGCCATTACAATGTCAAAATTTGGCCCTCCCATTAGATAAAAAAGAACTTCTACGCCCTCTTCTTTCAATGTCTTTGCTATTAAATAACTACCAGTTACATTGCCCATTAGATGCTCCAAGTTTCAACAATTTGTCAAGACTATCATAGTCTTAGCTAATACCTAAGGTTTTTGGAAAATTATTATTAAACTGAATAACTTGTTAGAATGTGCTGAAAATGGACAAATTCACCAGTGGTTCGCGGAAGCATTTTGTGTATTTTGTTGGAAGCCAGTGAAGTTCAGTTGATAGGAGAAATTATGATGATTCCTAGAAATCGACTACCTGTTTTAATTATTAGTAGTTTAGCGCTTTTGATGGTGCTTTTATTTGCATGTTCAAGTGACAGCGAGTTGGAAAATTCAACAGACGCTGCAGCATCGCAGAGCGACCAGTCTGTCTCAGACGCTGAGCCAGAACAAGCTAAGCCGCTAGGCCCAGGAAAGTTTAGCGATACCGGAAAAATGGCTTATGCCAGGGGCTGGCATGTAACGATAAAACTAAATGACGGGCGGGTAATTGCCATGGCCGGTAAAAGCAGGGGTGGAGCTTCAGCATGGGAACCATCTGGCATAGCTGACTCTGAACTTTATGATCCAGCTACAGGTAAATGGATCGAAGCTCCCTTGATGCGAGATATCAGAGAAGTGCCCAGCGGAAATTTGCTAAACGATGGTAGAGTCATCATTATTGGGGGTGCTGCCGTTAGACAAAAACCTCAAACTACTGTCGAAATCTTTGATCCTAATTCTAATAGCTGGTCAGTCGCGGCTGAAATGGCCACACCACGGTGGCGCCATAGGTCAGTCGTCCTTAATGATGGCAGAGTTTTAGTTGTTGCAGGAGAGAGGGAAGATACAATCCTTGTACCCGAGGCAGAGATTTATGATCCCGAAACAGATGCTTGGTCTGATGCTGGATCATTAGAAGTAAAGCGTGCGATGCATACGGCGACATTACTTAATGATGGGAGAGTTTTAGTTGTTGGAGGTGGAGGACGGGATTCTAAAACAAAAGTGGTAGAAATCTATGATCCTGAGCAAAACACATGGAGTCTAGGTGCAGAAACCAACTTATCTCATTCAGCCCATACGGCCACTTTACTAAATGACGGAAGAGTGTTGATAACAGGGGGCAAAGGAAAAGTGTCGAAAGGTGAAGTATATGATCCTGAATCCGACACTTGGACTGATGTAGGGGAAATGACTGAATGGCGTGCTGAGCACGCAGCAGTATTGCTTGCTGATGGAAGGGTTTTAGTCACAGGTGGAATAGGGAAAGTCGATTCGACCGATATATTCGATCCCGAAACCAATACTTTTAGCCCTGGCCCAAAAAGCGCGATAGCAAGATATGCTCATAGCATGACTTTATTAGACGATGGCCGAATATTGATAGTAGGCGGTAACTCAACAGATGTAGAAAGTGGTGATAGGGCAATAACTACCGAAGTTGAAATTTGGACACCATAAAAAGCAAAAATCAATTAATAAATCAGCAGATTATTTTAAAAAAACCATCATAAATCGTCTGGTTTTCTATTAATGCGATTTTTGTATAAACTTGGATTAAACCCAGTCGTTGTTGACGCGATGTAGGTCTGTTATACTGTGGCCCGTTTCAGAACTGGGTTAAAGGTTCAATCGGTTGGATTGATACTAAGTCAATTTAACTATAATATTCACCTACTTAGTTAAAGAACTTGATAATGAAATGAGGAGGCTGGCAATTGAATTCAATTGATTATATTAGACCCACTACCGTTGATGAGGCAGTAAGCCTGTTAACAAAGTATAAAGACAAAGCTCGAGTACTCGCTGGTGGTACCGACTTGATCGTACAAATGAGAGGTGGCCGGTACCAGCTAGAAGCCGTAATTGATGGCAAACATATAGAAGAACTTAATCAGCTAACTTATAGCAAGCAAAATGGCCTGACTATAGGAGCTGCTGTTCCTTGCCACAGAATTTACGGTGACGCTAAGATAGCCGAAGCATATCCTGGAATAATGGACTCGGCCAGTCTTATCGGTGGAATACAAATTCAGGGCAGGGCTTCTCTGGGTGGAAACTTAATGAATGCCGCACCTAGCGCTGACGCAATACCGACACTAATTGCTCATAATGCTATTGCAAATATCGCTAGCGCAAAAGGAATTCAGGCCGTTCCAGTAGAAGATATATGTAGTGGCCCTGGCCGAACAACTTTAGCTAGTGGAGAAATCCTTGTATCTATCAGCGTTCCCGCACCCTCTAAAGGATTCGGAGCAAGATATATACGTTTTATACCAAGGAATGAGATGGACATTGCTGTAGCAGGAGCGGGAGTTTCTGTTCAGTTGAATGACGGTAAAGTTCAAGCTGCCAGAGTTGCATTAGCCTCGGTAGCTCCGACTCCTCTATTTGTTGAAGCTGCAGGAAATGCTTTGGTTGGCAAAGAGCCAAGTGATGAAAATATCCAGGCTGCTGCTGAGCTTGCTAAGGAGGCAGCAACTCCGATCACTGACATGAGAGGAACTATAGAATTCAGAAAACACCTCTGCGAGGTACTAACCCGTAGAGCATTACATACCGCTGTTGAGCGCGCACGGGAGGAAAATTAAAATGCCATCGACTAAAGTTCATGTGACGACAACAATAAATGGAGAGGCAGTTGAGTTTTTGGCAGAGCCAAGACAAAGCCTGTTAGAAGTACTTAGAGATGTAGTGCAACTAACTGGATCTAAAGAGGGCTGTAACGACGGTAACTGTGGAGCATGTACAGTTAATATGGACGGCAGGATCGTTGATAGCTGTCTCGTATTAGGTGTGGAAGCAGAAGGAGCACATATTGAGACCGTTGAGGGTATTGCAAGTGCAGACGGATTACATCCAATTCAGCAGGCGTTTTTAGAAAATGCAGCCTTACAGTGTGGCATATGCACACCTGGGTTTTTGGTGTCTTCAAAAGCTTTACTAGAAAAAGAGCCTAACCCATCTGAAGAAAGAATAAGAATGTGGTTGGCCGGCAATCTTTGCCGATGTACAGGTTACGACAAAATCGTCAAAGCGGTTATCGCAGCAGCCAAGGAAATGGCAAGCTAAGTTCATAAAATTATTTTGAGGGTGAAATGACTACAACATACGAACCAAATCAAGTTTTATCTAACAAAGAGTTTAAAGTCGTGGGAACTAGGCCAGTTAGGCCTGATGGTGCTGATAAAGTCACCGGCCGTGCCCAATATGGAGCAGATTTGCAGTTAACAGGATTAATTTATGCAAAAACGCTGCGCAGCCCCCATGCACACGCAAATATTAAGTCGATTGATTTTACTAAAGCTTTAGCCCTTGAAGGAGTCAAAGCTGTTGTAAGTGCAAAAGATTTTCCTAAAACTAAAGACACCGCAAATTACGGCCTCGGCGATTCACCGATGAATTATTTCAGAGGAAATATATTAGCGGATAAAAAAGCGTTATATAAAGGGCAAGCAATCGCAGCAGTAGCAGCCATAAGCGTGCATGTTGCTGAGACAGCGCTGAGCCTAATAGAGGTGGAATACGAAGTTCTTGATGCCGTTTTAACCGCCCCACAGGGAATGGCTAAAAACGCACCAATACTACATGATGACCTTTTTACTAAAGAATTTGAAAAGCAAACCAAGATCAATTCGAATGTAGCGGAACATTTTCAACATAAAATGGGCGATGTGAATAAAGGATTTTCTCAGGCAGATGTTACTGTTGAAAGAACCTTTGATACAGCAACCGTTCATCAAGGATATATTGAACCTCACAACGTTACAGCTTTATGGAATGATGATGACAGGATACATGTTTGGACTAGCACGCAAGGAGCTTTTACTGTTCGGGCAGCCGTTTCCGAAGCCTTGGCAGTTCCTGTATCACAGGTAAAGGTTACCCCTATGGAAATCGGAGGCGGTTTTGGGGGAAAAATTAATGTATACGAAGATCCTGTTGCAGCATTGCTCTCTAAAAAAGTAGGACATAAACCAGTTAAGATGGTTATGTCACGTGCAGAAGTGTTTGAAGGAACTGGTCCTACTCCAGGGTCTCATATGACTGTAAAAATCGGCGCAACAAATGACGGTAAAATTGTGGCAGCTGAAGCTGAGTTAAGCATGGAAGCAGGAGCTTATCCTGGCTCTCCTGTCGGCGCAGCAGCAATGTGCGTATTCACAGCGTACGATATAGATAACGTGACTATCGATGGTTACGACGTCGTAGTAAATAAACCAAAAACGGCAGCTTATAGAGCTCCAGGTGCGCCAAACGCTGCATTTGCTACTGAGCAAGTTATAGATGAAATAGCTGAAAAGCTTAATATTGACCCGGTGGAACTCAGGCTTCAAAATGCGGCAAAAGAGGGTACTCGCCGTGCTGACGGCCCAATTCACCCTAGGATTGGATGTGTAGAAGTTTTAGAAGCAATGAAAGGGCATGATCATTATCAATCTCCTCTTACCCCTGCTAAATACGGCGGAAAAGTTGGAAGAGGGGTTGGGATAGGTTTCTGGTTTAACATTGGCATGCAATCAGCATGTAATATCTCTGTTAATAATGACGGTACGGTTAACCTTGTTGAAGGGTCTACCGATATTGGGGGCTCAAGGGCTTCAATTGCAATGCATGCGGCAGAAGTATTAGGAATTTCTTACGAAGATGTAAAGCCACAAGTTGCCGATACTGATTCGGTGGGATATACAGCTATTACAGGTGGTAGCAGAACAACATTTGCTACAGGATGGGCAGCATATGAAGCAGCAAATGACGTAAAGGCTCAACTAATTGACAGAGCTGCAACGATATGGGGAGTAGATGCTGATTCCGTAGAGATGGAAGAAGGAGTTTTACGATCCAAGACTGATACAGAGCTGAATATGAGTTTTAAGGACTTATCTGCTCAACTTAATGATACGGGTGGACCAATAGTTGGACGCGGAGCTGTTGACCCATCAGGACCTGGCGGCTCATTTTGTGGTCAAATCGTTGACATTGAGGTTGACCCTGAAACTGGCAAGACGGAAGTTTTGAGATTCACTGTAGTCCAAGATGCTGGTAAAGCTATTCACCCTAGTTATGTTGAAGGACAGATGCAAGGTGGTAGCGTACAGGGAATTGGATGGGCATTAAACGAAGAGTATTATTACTCAGACGATGGAAGAATGAATAATCCTACATTCTTAGACTATAGAATGCCGACAAGTTTAGATCTTCCAATGATTGATACCGTGATAGTAGAAGTAGCTAACCCCGGCCACCCTTATGGTGTCCGAGGAGTGGGTGAGGCAAATATAGTTTCGCCTCAAGCATCTGTAGCCAATGCAATAAAATCAGCAGTTGGAGTAAGAATGGAAAAGATGCCTATGAATCCGGCAGCCATTATGAAACAGCTCTGGTCTAACTAATAGTAAAATTAAGGTGAAATCAAATGGCCACTGTGTTTATACCATCTTTGATGCAAGAATTAACTGATGGACAGTCACAGCTGGACGTTACAGGATTAACTGTTAGAGAGATAATAAATAAGTTAGAGCAAAGTCATCCAGGTGTAAAAGATAGGCTAATGGATGGATTCAAGCTTAAGGGAAATATTACCGTTGCAGTTGATGGTGAGGTTAGTCCAGTTGGGGTATTAGCTAAAGTCCAAGAAAATAGCGAGGTGCATTTTTTGCCGGCTTTAGGAGGCGGTTAAACTGCATTACCAAACTAACAGAAGAATTACTTTGAGATATTTAAGGAGATTGCAAAGTGACGACAACATACGAACCAAATAAAGTTTTATCTAACGAGGAATTTAAAGTTGTGGGCACAAGGCCAATAAGGCCTGATGGAGCGGATAAAGTTACTGGAAGAGCTCAATATGGGGCTGACTATAATCCAGCTGATTTGCTTTACGCTAAAGTTTTAAGGAGCCCGCACGCTCATGCTAAGATAAAATCTATTAACACGTCTAAAGCAGAATCTTTGAAAGGTGTACTGGCTATCGTCACTGGAGCAGATACTATTGCTCCACAAAAGGGCGAAAGTGCTGATTTTGGACTTGGCCCTCAGCCAATGAAGTATCTTAGAGATAATGCAATCGCAACAGATAAAGTTTTATATCAGGGACACGCAGTAGCAGCAGTAGCGGCTCAAGATGTTCATACCGCAGAAGAAGCGGTCAATTTGATTGAAGTTGAGTACGATGTCCTTGAACCTGTTTTGACTGCTCCTGAGGCAATGGCAAAAACCGCACCAATTCTACATTCTGATTTGACAACAGATGAATTTGGAAACTCGAATGTAGCAGACCACTTCCAGCACAAGATGGGTGATATCGATAAAGGTTTTGCGGAAGCAGATGTAGTTGTAGAAAGAGAATTTAATACAGCAACTGTTCATCAAGGTTATATAGAGCCTTGTAATGTAACAGCTTTATGGAATGATGACGACCGTATACATGTTTGGTTAAGTACACAGGGACCATTTCAATATAGAGATGCACTTGCATTAGCATTAGACATACCGCAGTCACGAGTCAAAGTTACTCCAATGGAAATAGGAGGTGGCTTTGGCGGCAAATTCCCCCTATACCATGAACTTGCGGCAGTACTTCTTTCTAAAAAAACTCGTCGTCCAGTTAAAATTGTAATGACACGAGCTGAGGTGTTTGGAGGCACAGGGCCAACATCTGGATCAAACGTGAAAGTCAAGATGGGAGCCACAAAAGACGGACGCATAGTTGCTGCTAAAACAGAATTAAGGTTTGAAGCAGGCGCATATCCAGGCTCACCTGTTGGCGCAGCAGGCATGACATCATTTGCTGCCTATGACATTCCTAATGTTGTTGTAGATGGATACGATGTGGTTGTTAATAAACCAAAAGCAGGAGCATATAGAGCACCAGGTGCACCAAATGCTGCGTTTGGAATTGAACAAGTTATTGATGAGTTGAGTAAAGAAATCGGGGCTGATCCAGTAGAATTCAGGTTGCAGAATTGTGCTAAAGAGGGTACCCGACGTGCGGACGGTCCTATACACCCGAAAGTGGGAGGTATTGAGACTTTAGAAGCACTGAGAGATCATGACCATTACCAATCACCTTTGACTCCAGCGAAAAATGGAGGAAAAGTGGGTAGAGGAGTGGCATTTGGATTTTGGTTTAATGCTGGGTTACATTCCACGGCAACAATTAGTGTTAATGGTGATGGAACAATCAACCTTGTTGAAGGTAGTCCCGACATTGGAGGCTCAAGAGCTTCAATTTCAATGCAAGCGGCTGAGGTTCTTGGAATTTCCGCCGAAGACGTCAAACCAAAGGTTGCCGACACGGACAGTATTGGCTTTTCCTTTGGCACAGGTGGGAGTAGAACCACTTTCGCTACCGGATGGGCAGCATATGAAGCAGCAAATGATGTGAAGGCACAGTTAATTGATAGAGCTGCAACGATATGGGGTGTAGATCCTGATTCTGTAGAGATGGAAGAAGGCGTTTTGAGATCCAAAACTGACACCGAGCTGAACATGACATTCAAGGATTTATCTGCGCAGCTAAATGATACAGGTGGACCTATAATCGGAAGAGGGTCGGTAAATCCTGCAGGAGTAGGTGGAGCATTCGCTGCAAATATTGTTGACACTGAGATTGATCCTGAAACAGGCAAGGTGGACATTCTTAGGTTCACAATGATTCAAGATGCAGGTAAAGCTATACATCCAAGTTATGTTGAAGGCCAGATGCAAGGCGCAAGTGTTCAAGGAATTGGATGGGCGTTAAATGAAGAGTATTATTATTCGGATAAAGGCACTATTGATAACTCTAGCTTCTTAGATTACAGAATGCCAACTAGCTTGGATCTTCCAATGATAGATACGGTAATAGTAGAAGTTGCCAACCCAGGACATCCTTATGGTGTTAGAGGAGTTGGTGAGGTGAGTTTAATTACCCCACAGGCAGGTATTGCTAACGCAATAACTGATGCAGTCGGAGCCAGACTGGAGTCTATGCCAATGAAGCCAAGCGTAGTTCTTGATGCAATTAGCAATCAAAGCTAAAAACCTCGATCGAATGTTTAGTTAAGTGAAACAATAAAGGGTCAATTTACCAAGATTGACCCTTTATTTATTTAAAAAGGAAATTAAATATGAGTGACAGTTTATTCAAGGGAGTTATCACTCCATTACTGACCCCAATTGATCAACAAGAAAAAATAGATGAAAAATCTTTAAGGAAACTGGTTAAATACCAATTATCTAATGGGGTACATGGTCTGTGGGCCTCAGGAACATCCTCTGAGTTTCCAGCTTTAAGAGAAGAAGAACGCGTGAAGACTATCCAATTGGTAGTCGACGAGGTAAATGGGAAAGTCCCGGTAATAGGTAATGTTACGATGCCGAGTACCCGGCTCACAGTAGAGTTGGCGAAACAAAGTATAGGGAATGGTGTATCAGCAATTGCTGCAACACCTCCTTATTTTTTTTCCCATACTCAAGCTGAAATAGCTGATCATTATAGGGCTATTCGACATTCAGTAGATGTGCCACTATGGATATACAATATACCAATCATGCATAAAACACCGGTGTCGCCTTCTACAGTAGCAACATTAGCTAGTGAGGGTGTCATATCTGGTATTAAGGACAGCTCTGGTACAGGAGAATTACTTACTGAGCTACATATATTGCGGGATAATATGGGTTTTGATTTGTGCTCGACGCTAGGCACTTCAGTAAGGGTTGGTGTGGCGCTTGCTTTGGGTGCACAAGGAGTAGTCCCAGCTCTGGCTAATGTGATTCCTGGAATATTTGTTGATATATGGAATTCCAGTGAATCGTCCAATTTGGAAAAGATAAAATTGCTTAATGAAAAAGTGATGACAGCACTGCGACTTGGGTTGCTTAGAAAACCTCATGAAAGTACACAGGGATCAATTTTTTCGGGATATAAAAAAGCCTTAGTTGAACTTGGAATCATTGAATTTGATTTTCTCACCGAGCCTCATAAACCATTAACAACGGATGAAGCTAAATCAATACCTTCAATATTGAGTAAGTTGAACATTAACAATGTTTAGGCCGTAAAATCAGTAAACAAAGTATAATCTGCATACTTTTAGTGATATAACAACTATAATATACATCTGTTTTAATGAACTCGAATCGTGGAGATTAAAATAATTATGGCTGAAAAAGAGTACACGTTCACAAAATTCTCCAGCAATCCTTTCTATGAAAAGACTACCGATCGCTTAATTGAATTAGCTGAAATTCAGGACGGCGGACGCATTATTGACCTTGCCTGTGGAACAGGGTTGGTCACTAAAAGGATTATGGCCCATCTCAGTGATGCTAGAAATACAATGATTATTGGTGTTGATCACTCGGCCACCGCTCTTAGAGAAGCAGTTCTTGAACTTAAAGATGTTAGAGACTCTGCAGTTGTTTTTATGGAAAGCCAGGTTGAACAATTATCTGAAGCGATAAAGGAAAAAGTGGACGCGGTATTTTATTGTAATGCGATTCATTATGTGCCGGATAAAGATGAACTGATTCAGGGAATTGCTAAAACTATTAAGCCTGGAGGAAAATTCGTTTTTAATACGTCTTTTTATGAAGGACCTGTTTCACAGGATACTTTAGCTTTCTATCGCAAATGGATGTTTAAATCTCATCGTATATTGAGCAAAGAACACGGTTTGCGGGCAAATAAATTAGAAAAAGTAGAATCACGTAAACAATTAAGCGCAGACGAGTACAAAACTTTAGTCGAACGTAACGGGTTTAAAATCCTCAAAGAAAAAGTGGACTCAGTGGAAGTCCCACTACAAGGATGGGTAGATATATCTAAGTTTTCTGATTTTATTGAAGGGGCTATGCCCGGTGTTCCTTTGGACAAAGCTAGCGAATCATTGATCAAGGCAGCTAAAGAGACCTTTAGAGAGATGAAAATAACTTATACCACCCGCAATTGGCTCGATATAGTTGCCGTTAGGGTCTGATTTACCGCACACATATAAGTTAACTACAGTGACTAGTTGTGTGTAGGCTTGATTACTATTTTACAGGCGTTACCACCCTTTAATAGATCAAATGCATCCATAACTTCCTCTAAGGGTAATGTGTGTGTTATCAAAGGATTTAAATCTACTAGACCGGTTTCTAATAACTCTCTTGTCTTGTGCCAGGTTTCGAAGATTTCTCTGCCATTGAGGGCAAGTATAGTTAGATTTTTAAATATAAGGTCCTCGGCTATATCAACTGAAATTGGTTTAGGCGGAATCCCAAATAAATTAACAAAACCACCGCGACGCACACCTTTAAATGCAGCATCAATTGATGCTGGCGCTCCACTCATCTCAAGTATGATGTCAACGCCATGTTTTCCTGCTTTAGATAACCATTCAACAGTACCGTTTGAAGGTTCATTACATGGATTGAATACCGCATCGGCACCTATTTCTGAGGCAAGAGACAATCTGTACTCATTTGTGTCTGTAGCAATGACGTGGGAAGCGCCAGCAGCCTTGAGTATAGCTATTGAAAACAAACCTATGGGACCACACCCAAGTACGCCAACAGTTTTATTATGTGGATTTTGTGCTAATGATGATCGTACTGCCCCGCCGAAAGCTTCCTGTAACGCAGCTATCTCTGGCTTTAACTTGGAGCTATCTGTATGCCATAAAATCTTCTCTGGAACGGATATATATTCTGCAAAACAGCCGTCTCTGTCCACTCCAATGATTTCAGTTTTTGGGCACATATGAGGAGTACCGGATTCACATTGAAAACACGATCCGCATGTTATATGACTTTCACACGAAACAAATTCGCCTATCAACGTTGGATCAACACTGGACCCTGTTGCGACTACTGTACCGGACATTTCATGACCTAAAGTTATGGGTGCTTTTATTCTGTTACTACTCCAAGTATCCCATTCCAATATGTGAAGATCAGTACCACAGATGCTCGCAGCATCGACTCGCAGTAATACGTCATTATTATCGATACTTGGAACTGATACAGTCACAAGATCAGCTCCTGGCCCACTTTTCATTTTTCTGAGCGCCGTCATTGTAGGAGGCACTACATATTCTTTCATTGAAAACTCTTATTAATTAACTTAGCAAAATCGAATTTATTAGTTGGACCTCAATTGAGGAAACAATATAACTTCCCTTATAGAGGGTTCATTTAATAGGATCATCGTCAATCTATCAATACCCAAACCCAAACCTGCTGTAGGAGGCATACCCTGTTCGATAGCGACAAGAAAATCCTCATCAAGTCGATCATAAGCATCGTCGTTTTTTGAGCCGGAAGAGATTCTCATGGATTCTTGATGTTCAAACCTCTGCCTTTGGTCCACAGGATCATTTAGCTCAGAGAATGAATTACATATTTCCATACCGCTAATAAATCCTTCAAAACGTTCAACTATACGTTCATCGAGGCTGCTTTTTTTTGCTAAGGGAGACATTTCTACAGGATAGTCTATAAGAAATGATGGCCGTATAAGCGTGGGTTCGACGGTATCGGAAATTAGCTTGTCTAGTAATCCAGACCAATTGGTTTGTTGTGAAGAATCTAAGCCCAATTTATCCATTCGTTTTTTTAATGAATCTAAATCCGCACATTCAAGGAAATCGACATTGGCATGCTCAATTAATTGTTCTCTTAAATTCAAGCGTGGCCAAGGTTCATCTAAATCGACTTTTTCTTGGTTTATTGTAACTGTCGTTGTATTGAGTACATTTTTGGAGATATGTGCAATCATGTTCTCCACCATTTGCATCATATCGTTATAATCAGCTAAAGCTTCATAGCACTCAAGCATAGTAAATTCTGGATTATGATTTAAATCCACGCCTTCATTTCTAAACACCCTACCTATTTCATATACTTTTTCTAAGCCACCCACAACTAATCGCTTCAAATATAGTTCAGTAGCAATTCTCATATAAAGATCGCGATGTAGTTGATTATGATGTGTAACAAAAGGTCTTGCCATGGCCCCGGCCGCTACCGGCACTAGTACTGGGGTTTCTACTTCAATAAAACCAGTGTCGTCCAAAAACCGTCTCATTGATGAGACAATTTTTGGTCTGGTCATGGCCACTTTGCGGGCTTGTTCATTGGCAATTAGATCTAAATGTCGGTGACGAAACCTAATTTCAGTATCGGTCAATCCGTGCCATTTTTCAGGAAGTGGGCGAAGGGATTTACACAAAACCTCAATACCGTTAGCTTCTACTGAAGGCTCTCCCCGCCTTGTTCTAATTACCGGACCATTTATTCCAATCCAATCGCCAATATCTAAATCAGCAATTAAATCGTAATCTGACCCGAGGAGGTTTTTTCTAAGTAATGCTTGTATTTGTCCAGAGATATCTTGTATATCTACAAAAGTTACTTTACCCATATCTCGAACATTCATTAATCGCCCAGCAATAGCCACTTCTGTTTCATTAGAAGGATGCTCGGTCGACTCGATCGTTTCTAGAAGCGCTATAGCTTCTGAGGTTGTATGAGATCGATTGTAATTGTGCGGGTAAGGATTTACCCCTTTTTTCTTTAACCGCTCTAGTTTTTGTTTTCTGACCTCAAAAAGGTTATTGTTAGAAACGTTTTCTTCGTTAGTATTCATTGTTGATTTAGTAAGTTTTCAGTTTGATTGAATTGTACATAAAAAGATCGAATCAAGCTTATCAAAGATATAAACTTACTTTGCTTGTAAATTGTATCTGACCACACTGTAGCCTGCAAAACGAATTTTTCGACTTTGTCTAAAATTTGTACAAAAACTACTTTAAAGACCGATACCTCACTGCTAGTATCCACATTTAGTTGAGTAAGTGCTGATTAAAATTTAATGAAATGAATATCAACTAAAAACTCTATGGGAACTCAGATATCTGGAGGAAAAGATCGAGGTCGTAGGCTTTATTCTATATCAGCGGACATTAGACCTACGTCTCAGAAGCTAAGGTTAGCGATTTTCTCTATTTTGAAGGGGTTGACCGAACCGTCAAGAGTTTTGGACTTATATGCTGGCTCAGGAGCATTTGGACTTGAAGCATTAAGTAGAGGAGCTGCTCACGCAGACTTTGTGGAGGTCAATTCAAGGCTTTGCAAAATTATAGATATGAATATCAAATTGCTCGGATACCAAGGCCGGGCAAAAGTGATAAAGGCGAAAGTGGAAAAATCTTTCGATACTTTATTGAAGGAATACGAGGACAATTTCGGTGGCCACGACGGAGGATATGATCTGGTGTTTTTGGATCCCCCATATAAAAAGAATCCATGGGAAGAAGTTTTAGGAAATCCCATCTGGGATGTATTAATGAAACCCTCCGGGGTTTTGATTGCGGAACACAGTACAGGGATGGCCCTAAAAGAGAACTACAATAATTTGATTTCTAGGCAAAATCGACAATATGGTGATTCATCTATAACTATTTTTGGACTATCGGCAAACTAAAAAAATGGTAACAGCAATATATCCAGGCACATTTGATCCCGTACATAACGGACATGTAGATGTGGCTGGCAGGGCATCTAAACTATTCGACAAATTAATTATTGGGATTTATGACAGTCCCCCAAAAAACTTGTTATTTAACACGGAGGAACGCGTCGAAATGTTTAGTAAATCCGTTATCGATAAGAAAAATATAGACGTAATTCCGTTTAGCGGACTCGCAGTTGACTTCGCTATTAAAGTTAATGCTGATTTTATTTTAAGAGGGCTCAGGGCAGGCATTGACTTTGAGGTTGAATTTGAGATGGCACACATGTGGCGCAGCTTGTTCCCGAATATTGAAGTCGTGTGCGTTATGAGCTCTCTAGAACATCAATTTATACATTCGTCGCGAATAAAGGAAGTAGCTCAATTAGGTGGAAATGTCGAAAAATTAGTTCCTACAGGGGTGTCTGATCTAATTTCCGCAAAATTGAATACAAATTAAGGAGAATAGAATGCAAAGTGAGATGAAAAATATACTTGACGATTTAGAAGGAAGTATAAAAAGTGCTAGTAAGGTGCCAGGTATTGGCAATAAGGCGATGGTTGATATTAAGAAATTAAAATCGATTTATGATGCTTTGAGTGAGTCTATGCCTGAGGAGATTTTAGAAGCTTCTGAAGTCATTAAACAGAAAGAAAGTATTATTAATCAAGCATATCTAGAAGCAAAAAGAACTAAAGAAATAGCTCAACAAGAATCTGCTTCTATAATTGAGAAGGCCCGCACAGATTATGATCAAAAGGTTAGTGAGAACGAGGTTACTAGAGGCGCTCAACTAAAATGTGAAGAGATTATATCTGAAGCTAATTCTAAAGCTGCTGATATTGTGCAACAAAGCCAGGGTGAAGCAGAACAAATTGTAGGTAAGGCACAGACAGATGCCACTCAAAGGAAAGATGGGGCGGATCAATATTCCAAAGAAGTGTTGTTCAATATCGAAGAAAGACTATCGTTAGTTCTTGGTCAAGTTAGAAGAGGTATCGACGCATTGGGAGATGAAGCGCAGCAAGAAGAAGAGCAGGTACAGGTTTCTGTTAATGGGACATCTCATTAATAGATGGGTTTCATTTGATCAATTAAAGTCTAATGTTTTTAAAGACCTATTGAGTTTTTTCAAGAGTGTTTAACTCAGTATCTAAACCATCTGGAAAATAGTCCCCAGAAAATATATTTTCTTTTGGCCAATAAGTTTTTGGTAATTCGTAATAGGCCTCGATTTCATTCCCATCGGGATCAAAAAAATAAATCCCGATTGATATTCCATGGTTTCCTATTCCGGATTCAATGCTATTTTCAATTAGCGTTTTATGTAGCTTCCTCAGTTCTTCAAGAGATGAGTATCTCCAAGCGGTATGATAGAGACCAACACCGTCTGGGTTAGGGCCTGGTGCATTTTTACCTATTTCCAATAACGCCAACTCATGTGATGATTCGCTATTGGATGTTAAAAACACCATTTTGTCATCGATTTTTGCCTGTACATCTAATGACAATATTTTCGTGTAAAAACTTTCAGCTCTAGTAAGTTCTCTTACTCGTAACACTACGTGCCCTAGCGATTTTGGTTTGACCATTTGTTTTTATGCCTAGAGGCTATAATCCCAAATTTAATCCGTCCAGACCTGCAGCTGGCGTGGGTGTTGTTTCATTCGTTTGCTGTAGTTGCTGTAATAGCCAGGTATATATCTCTGAATCAAAACGAGCATAGATTTCATGGTTCTCACGTTCGTTATTTATCCATGTTTTCAGAGCTAGTGATTTCTGTTCCTCTAGATCAGCAATACTTAGTTGCCTAGCCGTATCTTTTTCGGAAATCATAAAAAATAGAATAGATTTGGGGTTTTCAACATCTGGGATCGGCTCACTTAGCTCTCCCACGGTAAGGGATACAATCTTACTTGCATAAGTGCTTCTAGAACTGATGGGCATCCAACCTATGTCGCCACCAAGTCGTTTTATTTCTGCATCATCCCATGAAAATTCACGAGTAACATCTTTCCATACTAATTGTCTTTCTTCTGGGGTTGTTGCTTCACGAAGCCCGTCATTGAGCTTAGAGGCCATAATATCGATTTCCCCACTTATGGGCATAACGATCCGATGAACATGGACGTGCTCAGTAACAGTGGGAATCTGTTCCCCTATAAATTCCCTAAATTTACCTCTTTGTATTGATCTGCGCGTGACTTCTCGATGCTCCTCTTCAGATAAACGAATTTGATTTAAATAGTCACGATAACGTTCATCGAAATCTCTTCGAAATATCTCAATTTCAAATTCAGTGTCTCCGATTATGAACAGGCTTTCAATTTGCCTGTTAACCTCATCTTCAGTTACTGTAATGTTCCATTTCGCTGCAACTTGAGTTAATATCTCATCTTCTATAAATAGCTGAAGAGCCTCAAAAATTTCTTTACTAGCCTCAAAATCCATACCGAAAAACTTGGCGCCTTCTTGTCGCACTCTGAGAGCCTTAATTAGATCTCCACGGGAGTAATTCGTTTCATTGACTTTGACTATAACCTCCCTCGGGGGCATAACAAAAGCGACCATGTACCCAGCAACAAGGATTGCTGCAATAATTACTAAAGCCCCTCCAATGATTATGAATAATAATTTTTGTCGAGTGGAGTTAGTGCGGCCTTTGACTGCTAAGCGCCTGCGATCAGATGTTGAGAGTTTCTTGTTATCAGAATTTTGCAACGTTAGATTCTTATTGATGTAGATATTGAAGTTTTGGTTTTAGTGATGACGTTAAGTTTGAAGTTCAACTTAATATTTCCGTCTATGATATCTACCTTGTACCTTTATAAGTTCCTTGATGATTCGGGGTATAAGGCAGTAGAGCCAAAAATCTGGCTCTTTTAATCGCAGTTGCTAACGATCGTTGGCATTTGGAGCAAGTGCCAGTTTTACGCTTAGTTTCAATCTTATATCGGTCAGAGACAAATTTACGTAATAAATCAGCTTTTTTGTAGTCTATTTGAACAGGATTCTTAACTTTTGAGTCAGCATCACCGACACAAAAAGAGCAAACTTTTCGTCGAGCATAAAAACGACCCTTGGGTCGTCTATTCATAGGTTTGGAATATGTTGATTGGTTGGATGTCATTTTAAATTAGTGTCCCGAATTTTATTTTGATTAATAAAGCAGTCAGTTTTAATTTACCAGGGTAAATCCTCTACATCTTCAGGAGGTGCTGCCTCAGTGGTATCCGATTGATTATTGGGCTCTGAAGGTTGAGCGCTTTCCTCAGGCTTAGCCTGTGAGAATTCACCTGATCTGTCTAGAAACAGTATCCTGTCAGCATTAATTTGTAACCTGAACCGGTTTTGACCATCATTACCTGTCCAAGTATCAGTTTTTAGTCTTCCTTCTGCGTATATTTTCATACCTTTAGTAACATATTGGTTACTGTTTTCAGCTTCTCGGCCCCAAGCATTTACTGTAAACCACTCTGTTTCCTCTCTTCGTTCACCACTAGCAGTTGTATAAACTCTATTAGTGGCGAGGGAAAATGAAGTAACCGCTGTTCCATTAGGAGTATATCGCATCTCTGGATCAGACCCGACATTACCGATTACTAAAATTTTGTTCATACTCACGGAGCTACACCTTAACTATCAAATGCCTCAAAATGCTTTCATTCATTTGAAGCATTCCGTTTAGTTCATTAATTTTGTCGCTCAAAATAGAAAATTTAATCAAAGAGTAATTACCTTCGGTAAATTTTTTTATTGGAAAGGCTAATGTTTTCATTCCCCATTCATCGTGTTCCGAAACAACACCATCGTTACTTGAAACGAAGTCATTTATAACTTTTATAGACTCATTCGTCTCATCTTGTGATGCTTCAGGACTGTGTATCGTGACCAGTTCGTAATTATTTGTTAATTCAGTAACCAAAATTCTCCTCGAAAAAAAAACAAGTTGCCATATATGTGGCAACATTAAAAAAGAAAAAATTATTATATCATTGATTTATCTTTGTTAACCATATTAGAGTGGGTCTAATTGCCCTTCTCGCTGATTAATATGCTAACTGAGCCAAATGCGAACTCTTTGTTTGAAACAGGCGAGAAACCACACCTCGTTGTTAAATCAATAAGTTGACTGGCAGACATAAAAGATACTGTAGAAGCAGGCAAGTATTCATATGCCTGTCTGTTATTGGCGAATAGAGATCCTAAAATTGGAGCTACTATTTTAAATGCAAGATTAAACAATCTGGATGTAAATTTACGGTTGTGTATCGAAAAAATTTCTAAAATCGCTAATCGACCACCTGGCTTCAAAACACGATTCATTTCTTTCAGTGCCGCTTCAGGGTTATCGAAATTTCTAATTCCAAAACCAATCGTAACTATAGCAAAAGTGTTCTTTTCGAATGGAAGCTCATGTCCGTCTGCGATCATTACGTTAATAGTTTGATTAAGATTTTTCTGTGTAATTTTTTTGATCCCTGCTTTGAGCATAGGTAACGAAAAATCGATTCCGATAACTGAGGCCTTTTGTTTAAATGATTCAATATCTATAGCAAAGTCGCAGGTTCCAGTAGCTACATCAAGTACCGGGCCTGTAACGCTGAGATTTTGATCGACCATTTTCACTGCCTGCCTCCGCCATGTTTGATGTTGGCCAAATGACATTAAATGATTTAATAAATCATATCTCCGGGCTATATCTCCAAATAATTTAGATACATATTTGGATTTATTGGGTACCTTATGTTGTGTCAAACATTCAATCCTTTTAAATTAGCGATAGTTAATGGCAATTCGTTTAATATGTCACTAGCCAACATTCCTGTATCACCCATCATGTTTTTTACACGTTGCCCTGCAAGTGAGTGGATATAAACGCCTGTGACAGCAGCGTTTGCCATATTAAGTCCCTGTGCTAAAAGTCCAGCAATTGTCCCTGCTAGTACGTCACCTGTACCGGCAGATGCTAATCCGGGATTTGCCATTGGACTTATAAAAACAAGCCCGTCAGGCGAAACTACTCTAGTGTACGGCCCTTTCATCACGATAATCTTGTTCCATTTATTTGCATATGTGATTAATTTTTCGGTGGAGATATTTTTGTGAATTGAAAGATTGGATCCAATTAAACGAGACATTTCGCCAATATGAGGCGTTAATATAGCAAGCTGATCAAACTTTAAATACCAGTCTGGTCTTTTAGAAAGAATTGTTAGGGCATCAGCGTCTATAACTGGTGATGGTAACTGAGCATTGGAAAGTAATAAGCTATAAATGAGGCTAATGGTGGAATCAGTAATTCCCATGCCGCAACCTATCAAAACAGTATTAAAATTTTCGATAGCCTCCATAACTTGTTTATCAGCACCAGCATCAATATAGCCATCTGTTGTTTCAGCAACCATCAAGTAAGTAATTTCCGGAACTTTTTCTGACAAGCCAATTTGTATACTGGGGGGGATAGCTGCAGTAACAAGGCCAGCGCCGGTACGAGCTGAAGCCCGTGTGGCAAGATATGATGCGCCTTTATAGCGCTGACAGCCTCCAATAAACAAAACCTTGCCAAAAGTGCCCTTGTGGGCATCCAATGGGCGTTTTGGCAACTTAGGTATGATTAATTCATCTGTTAATAAGGCAGTTTCAATCTCTTCATCTATTCCCTCAGGCATTCCTATATCGGCTACAGAAACAGATCCACAATGTTTTGCACCAGGCATAGTGTAATTTGCAATTTTCGGATATCCAAAAGCGATTGTTATGTCAGCAGTTACATTAGAAGAATGAACGTTTCCAGTGTCAGCATCTATACCTGTTGGAACATCAAGAGCAACGACGGTCAATTCCTGATTGCTTTTCTGAGCCGTTTCCAATATTTTCAGCATTAATTTTAATTTGCCAGAAATATTTCCAGTTATCCCTGTTCCAATTATGCCATCAACTATGATCGATGCCTTTGAAACAAGGTTCAACAGCAGATCAAAGTTTGGATCAGATTTAGAGTTAACTAAAATTGAAGAATTGGACAACGTAGATGCTTTTTCGTGAACTCGTCCTGACCTAGAGCAATTGTAAATGGTCACATTGTAGTCCCAATCTGAAAGTATCCTGCCAGTTACTATTGCATCACCTCCATTATTTCCAGATCCAGCGAGAATTAAAATATTATCGGTTTTAGAGTACGGTGTTTTTGAAACCACTTCCTTGCAAATTTGCGCTGCTTCTAATCCTGCATTTTCCATTAGAGTGTCAGTGCTTATATTGAATTCTAAGGACCGCTGCTCGAGGCTTCTCATCTGATTAGTATTAACGATTTTCATATACTGTTAGTAGTTACTGGTTTGACTTTCTGCCACAACTGATGCGATAGCAAATTTATCGGAATGAGACAACGATATGGCCATCTCATCTATACCCAAGGCCTTAGCACGTTTTTTTGCGCGACCGTGAAGACACACCTGTGGGGCTTTACCCGGCTGACGAACAATTTCAATTTCTTTCCAGGAAACGCCTCTAACACCTGTGCCCAAAGCTTTCATAACCGCTTCTTTAGCGGCAAACCTTGTTGCCAGTTTTGAAGGATTACCTTTGCAATAATCGATCTCAAATTTTGAATAGATCCGATTATAGAAGCGATGGCCGTACTGATCGGCTACTTTTCTAATCCTATCTATTTCAATTATGTCTATTCCGTGTACAAGAGTCATGTTATTCAAATTTTACCGTTATTTACGAAAATTATTAGCACAACATGCTGTGATAGTCCAAGTTTTAAAAAAGACTTTTGATAATTAGCAGTCTATAATCACCGATTGGAGGGTGCTTTTGGCCAGAGTAATTGATGGAAAAGCTATTGCAGCAGAAATTAGAAGTGAAGTACAAGTATCAGTGAGCTCGCTAACGAGCGATACAGGGATTGTGCCAGGATTGGCTGTGGTGCTTGTAGGCGATAATCCAGCTTCGCAGGTCTATGTAAGAAATAAACAAAAATCGGCAAGTGAAATTGGCATGAATCCAATGGATATAAAATTTCATCAAGATGTAGACAGCGCCACCATTGAATCTAAATTAGATGAACTTAATAGAGATGAGACTGTTCACGGGATATTAGTGCAGCTTCCTTTACCTGATCACCTAGATGAAAAGTCAATTATCAGGCGTATTAATCCAATGAAGGATGTTGATGGGCTACATCCCGAAAATGTAGGGTTATTGCTTGCAGGAACCCCCAGATTCGTGCCTGCCACCCCAGCAGGAATTCAAGAATTATTAATTCGAACTAATAATAATCCCTCTGGCAAACATGTTGTTGTTTGTGGCAGATCCGATATCGTTGGAAAGCCAATTTCAGCTTTATTATTTCAGAAAGATAGGGCAGCTAATGCAACAGTTACTATATGCCATACCGGTACAAAAGATATGAGTGCATTCACTCGCCAAGCAGATATTCTGATAGCTGCAGTGGGAATGCCTGAATTAATAACTTCAGATATGGTGTCAGATGGGGTGGTCGTAATTGATGTGGGCATCAACCGAAAACCGGACTTATCAAGAAAGTCTGGCTATAAACTTGTAGGTGATGTTGAATATATTGGTGTTTCAGGAAAAGCATCTGCAATAACTCCAGTACCTGGAGGTGTAGGCCCCATGACAATTGCGATGCTTTTGTATAACACTATGAAAGCTGCGAAATTAACTGCTGAATAACTACTGAATGACGACAAACTCTGTTAAGACAGATGTTTTTTTTAACTGCAGCTATTTAAATTTCAAGGCTTTGGCTGGATTATCTATCAACATTGCATCAATTTGCCGTTGAGATATTCCTCGTTTAAGCATTCTGGGAATTATACTGTCTAGAATATGCGCAAATCCCCTCCCACCATATCTCACTGTTTCCGGTTTAAGACAAACATCATGAGCCATCGTTATTTGACTACCTAATCCTTCAGAAATTAAATAGTCTAGCGATTCAAGACGTTGAGCATCACTAACAGAAGTTGTGCTTACTTCTCCGCTCTCATATTCAAAACTTGTGTCTTCAGCTCCAAAACGGTCATATTCCAAATAGCAACCCGAACTAGCGAGCTCTTTTATAGCTGACATAGGTCGAATGTTATCCAGGTGTCCAAAAATTATGTTATCCGCAGAAGCTCCGTTATCAGTTAAAACTTTTAAAATCTGAAGAGGAGAATCTGGATGTATTCCGGGATGAATAAGTATAGGGGCTCCAGTTTCCACTTGGGCTTGGGCAGAAGCTCTTAGGATTTTGGTCTCATTTTCTCCTATAGGGTAGTAATTGCCGATTTCTCCGATAACCCCAGTTTTTACTCCGGTATCTCCAACGCCAATAGTGACGTCTTTGACGATCTGTTCGGTTAGAGAGTCCTCTGTTCGGTCTGACATATCCTCAGGATGGGAGTCAATTACATAATAACTTCCGCCCATGATTATATTTAGACCCGTTGCACGTGATATACGTGCAAGAGCAAGAGGATCTCGTGCTATACCGATAGAAGTGGTGTCGACAATGGATCGACCTCCAGCATATTTATATTTAAGAATCTCTTCGATCGCTAGATTCTCATCAAACATCGTTTGTGCATCTTTACTATGGTAAAAATGTTTTCGTAGACTTCCTAACATCTCCATAGTTATTGGCTTATCTACTATTGCTCTGGCAGTTGCTTCTTCAGGCATTCGAAAATAGCATGTGAGGTCGATTAATAAATGTTCATGAGTTAACGTGATTCCAAGCTCAGACGGGTGCCTTAACCCTAAAACTGTTTGTACCATTCCCTTCGCTTTGTTATCCATTTTCAACTCCTGTATTAATAAAACCCTTCACGAAATCTGTTTCGAATTGCTTTAGAATTAGCAGACCAACATTTTATCCAGTAATACTATACGCAATATATTGATCTATGGGAACTAACAAATTTTTAAGCCTACAAGAGTACGATTACAATCTGCCAAAACAGTTGATCGCACAGTCTCCCTCCGAACCAAGGGACCATTCCAAGTTATTAGTATTTCACATTGATAAAGGACTTCTAGAGGATCGCCATTTTTACGATTTGCCTCATTATTTGACCAAAGGTGACGTGCTGGTTTTTAACGATACCAGGGTTATGCCAGCACGCTTGTTTGGAAAAACAGACAAGGGTTCGAAAGTCGAATTACTTTTACTAAAACAGATTCACGAAGACACTTGGCGTGCTCTTGTTAAACCTGGCTACAAAATGAGGAAAGGTGCTCAATTTTTTATTGGCAATAATGAATTGACCTGTAAAGTCGATTCTGTTGAAGATGAAGGTACGAGAGTAGTTGTTATTCCTAAAGAATTAAATTTGATGGAAGAAGGAGTGATTCCTGTTCCACCTTATATAACTCAAACATTGAACGATCCGGAGAGATATCAAACAATTTATTCATCTGTGCCAAAAAGCGTCGCTGCGCCAACAGCAGGATTACATTTCACAGACCAACTAATGGGAGATCTCAGGAAAATAGGAGTGGAAATCATTTTTGCCACTTTGGATATAGGATGGGGAACGTTTCGCCCGATTTCGGCAGATAACATACATGATCACAAAATGGACTCGGAGGAATTTTTGCTGCTTGAATCAGCAGCAAAAACGATAAACAAAGCTAAAGCCGAAGGGAGGAGAGTGATAAGCGTAGGGACTACCTGTGTAAGACTTTTGGAATCCAACATTAAGGAAAATCGGGGTGCATCGAACTATATTATTGGCCACGGATCTGGGAGCACTAATTTATTTATAACTCCAGGGCACCAATTCAAAATAATTGACGGTTTAGTGTCAAATTTTCATTTGCCAAAATCTACATTACTTTTGTTAGTAAGTGCATTGATAGGTAAAGAAAATTTATTTAAAACGTATAATCATGCAGTCGACAATGGTTATCGATTTTATTCTTTTGGTGATGCTATGCTTATGATTTAAGTTGATTTATTAGCGAAAGTTTTGAGAACTTTATATTATTACTGGTGTGTTTTATAAAATTAATTTAGTTTGTAGCAAGAATTAGGCTCATTAGAAAATACAAATAGCGAGGTTTCCATAAATGGTTCATGAAATTAACCCTAACAGTATTTATAAAAATATTGGAGTAACACCTGTGATAAACGCAGCAGGTCCTATAACTATGTTCGGGGGTACTAAATTACGGCCAGAAGTGCATAGTGCAATGAATGCAGCGTCTCAGACAATGATTGACTTGCACCAGTTAAATGATAAGGCTGGAGAAATTTTAGCTTCATATGCTGGTGCAGAGGCTGGAATGGTCACTTCAGGGTCTGCAGGGGCACTGATATTACAGGCAGCAGCAGTAGTCGCTGGTAGCGACAAGAAAAAGATGCGCAAACTACCGAATACCGAGGGGATGCGTAATGAGATCATAATTCATAATATCCATCGATTTCCATATGATCAATGTTATACAGCTGTTGGAGCGAA
The DNA here is from genome assembly GCA_002699485.1 of Chloroflexota bacterium. Taxonomy (GTDB): domain Bacteria; phylum Chloroflexota; class Dehalococcoidia; order Lucifugimonadales; family UBA2962; genus UBA2962. The sequence goes on from PAAV01000049.1 coordinate 65,262, forward strand.
ACTAGTAGGTGTAGGGGATTTTCTAAGGTGTTTACCTTGGGAGTTGGAGGCTGCAATAAATGAAAACACGGCTGCCATTGCCTACCTCGACGCTCCTTTCGTATCAAGAAATGCTATGCCATTAAAAGAAGTAGTAGAGATTGCCCATAAACATGAGTTACCGGTGATTGTTGATGCGGCAACGATGATTCCACCAAGAAGTAACTTCACAAAATACATAGAGCAAGGAGCTGATTTAGTCTTATATAGTGGCGGCAAAGGCATAAGGGGTCCACAAGGCACAGGCATTATGGTTGGAAGAAAAGATTTGATTCAGGCAGCCAGGGATAATGCATCTCCTAACCAATTTATTGGAAGAGGCCTTAAAGTTAGCAAGGAAGAGATAATCGGTCTCCTGCAATCAGTAGAACTATTAATGGCAACAAATGAAGATGAGGAAACAGCCATATTTCGTGATCTGTCTCAGATGGTGGTCGATGCTTTAATTGAGTTGCCAGGCCTCGATGTTTCTATCGAACATGATTATAAAAATTATCTTATTCCAAATGCCGTATTCCGGTTTACCAAGGAATGGAATGGTCCATCTAGAGATGCTGTTTTAGAACGAATGAAGCAGGGCGAAACCCCAATCTATCTGTATTGGTTAGCTGGCCCTGATACTCTAGCTGTTGATCCGCTTAATGTTGATCAAGATGAGATGAGAATTGTCATATCTCGACTGTTAGAAGAGCTAACTAAGAAAAATTAAAAAGTCATAAAAGACATATATGTATTTAAAGGATAACTAAAATTTGTTAGAAAGATTTAAAGTTCCAGAAGATGACCAGATCCGTATTGATCATAAAGACTTAAGGAATACGGTATCAGCAATATTTTTAAAAATGGGTTGTTCTGAGGAACATTCTGCAGCAGGGGCTGATACGCTTGTATCGACTGACCTAAGAGGCGTAGAAACTCACGGTGTTTCGAACATGTTGCGAGCTTATGTGAAGGAGTTTCAATCAGGAAAATTAAATTCTAAGCCTGAGGTTAAAGTTATAAGGGAAACACCTGGAACTGTTTCATTGGATGGAGATAGAGGATTAGGAGTCATACTTGCCCCAGGCGCAATGAAAAGAGCAATTGCAAAGGCAAAAAATGTTGGTATAGGCGTTTGTGTTATGCAAAATAGTGGTCACATGGGAGCAATAGGTCATCATGCTATGCTAGCCGCAAAAGAAGGTATGGTTGGAATGACCACTACCTCAGGCGGTTCTGGAACTAGGGTTTTTGTTTTACCCACGTTTGGAGCCGAACCAAGGTTTGGTACAAATCCCATAGCAATAGCTGCGCCTGCTAGAAGTCAGCCGTACCTACTTTTTGATGCAGCAACAAGTGCGATAGCTGGAAACAAAATCGGTTTAGCTGAAAGGGTGGGATCAATGCTTGAACCGGGATGGATAGCAAAACTTGATGGGACTCCAATTGTTGATCCGGTGCATTCTCCAGGAAGTGGAAATTATTGGCAATTACCTTTAGGGGGAGTTAGAGAACAAGGTTCCCATAAGGGTTTTGGTCTGGCAATGATACCGGAGGTTTTAGGCACGATGCTATCGGGAGCTAGGCCAGGTATGTTACCAGGTGAAAGGTTAGCTCAGGATCATTATTTTGCTGCTTATAATATCGAGGCTTTTACTGACCCGGATCTGTTTTTAGACACTATGGATGAAATGCTTACTACCTTGCGTGATACAAAACCTGCTCCAGGGCAAGATCGAGTGTTGTATCCAGGTCTTCCGGAATATGAGGAAGAACTCAATCGGATTGACAATGGTATCCCGCTCCATAAGGAAGTCATCGAATGGTTTGATGGGATAACTGCTGAACTGGAAATACCAAAGTTGCCTAGAAAATAATAAGCGATACCTATCTTTAACCGATAGGAGCCCTGGCTGCTTTACCAGGGAACACATCACCTTTTATTTTGCCTCCTGATACTAAAGGCACCCCATTTACAATCACATGATGAAAACCAGTTGATACAGCAGATGGATTTGAATAGCTAGAATTATCAATAACTCGGACAGGATCAAAAATACAAATATCTGCGTCTGCACCTACTTTAATCCTGCCTTTTCTTGAGAAATCAGGTGCTCGTTTTTCTAGACGCTGAGCTGGCATTAAACTTGATTTACGAATTGCATCCATGAAAGTCATGGTTTTGTTTTGTCTAACAAATTCACCTAGGATTTTTGCGTAAGATCCTGAAGTTCTCGGATGGCCTTTTTTATTCTTTAGCCACCCGTCCGTGGCTATAGAGGTTAAAGGGCTCGTTACTGAAGCAATTACAGAAGCTTCAGGGATAAAATTCACTACTACCATACCGCCTAGCGTTCGGTATTTTTCAAAAGAGGTTTTATTCAATATCTCCCCTGTGCTTGGCCATAATAGTTGTTCGTAATTTACTCCAAGGTTTTCCTGCCATCCCTCGTCAAATATGGCAGATTCAATTAATGTCATTCCTGCGCTATAGGGATAACATTCGGTTGTTATATCGAGACCATTAATGCTTGAATGTTCTACTATTTCTAGAAGATCTTCAGTTACCGACAGGCCAACACTTGATATATGAACTACATGCAGGGCTGCGCCTGTTATCGTTGCATTTGCTATAACTTCTTGTATGCTCTCTATAGCACCTAATTTATTTCCTTTATCAGGTGGATTTCCCATACCGCGAATATGAACATGACAAGGCGCAGAAAAACTCTTAGCTATTTTGAAGGCTTCGATAATTTCGGTTCTAGAAGCCCCTGGCGTATACTGCAATCCAAAACCAACTGCTAACCCTCCACGTTTTAATCCAACATTTATAGTTTCTAGTATGCTTGTTAACTCCGTTTTGTTAGCTGTCCGATGAGCAGCATCCTTACTTGGGATTAAACTGAACCCATCCTCCATAATAGATATTCGCGCTGGAATATGACCAGAACTGACACCATAGTTAATAGGGGTTTTATTTTTTCTGATGTCATACCATTCATCGACGTCTGCGGTTCCCACTTCAAGTTCTAGGGCAGTAGTAACGCCATCCATTGCTTGAACCCGGTAGTTCTCTATGTCTTGTCCGTGGGCGTGTAGGTCTATAAATCCCGGAGATACTATTAATCCGGTTGCATCTATCTCCTCAACGCCTTGTAGCTTACTGCCCCATATGTCTTCGATAACACTAATTCTTCCATTATTTATAGCAATATGTCTTTGCGTGTCTGTATCTGATTCTGGATCAATAACTCTGCCATTTTTTATCAACAGATCATGCGTTTGCATAATTGGTTCCTTTCATGAAAATATAAACCTATTTGAAGATTATGCTAATCGAAATATTCTTGCTACTTTTATAAAACATGTCGGCATGGGTTCCATGAGTTTCCTAAGCAGATATACAGGAATTATGGATAAAATGCCTATAATAGCTCCCATTAATACGTCACTAGGGTAATGTACTCCAACATAAACTCGGCTAAATGCCAAAATCCCTACTAGGACAAACAAGAGAAGTCCAAGTTTTTTATTAAATGTAGACACTACTGCAGCGATTGCAAAACATGCAGCCACAGAGTTCGAAGGGAAGGAGAAGTCTGTAGGCTTGTAAAAGAGTACTACTAGATCGTGTGTTAAAAACGGACGAGGACGTTCTATTAAAGCACTTATAAGCTGTGAAATGCCACTTGAAATTGCCATTGCAGCTAAGGCAGAAAACACACCTAGTTGATATTTATATCTTGTCTGTTTGTTATGCCCTATAAACCATATGTAAATTAAGGCAAGGCACAAACAAACAGGAATTAAATAGTCGCTTACGGTCCAGGATATGATTGAGTCTAATGATCTGTATTTACCATTCAAATCATTCAGTGCAAATAGAATTTTTTCATCTAAACTTAACAATGATCTTTGCTGCCAATTGATAGATTATATTTTTAGGTAAATCTGTGAAATGTTTTGCCAAATAAGCTCTCGAATTCCTTCGAAATTGAAAATACTCATCTTTGATGGCGAGGAAATAATTTTGTTCTCTTAGAGCATCCAGGTCATCGAAATCTTTATTGTCGCTACTAAATTTGAGATCGAAATTAATTATAGAAGTGATTATTAAAGTTAATATAGTTCCAATCAAAGCCCCCACAAAGAAACCGACGGCCTGCCTATTTGCATCCAGACCTCCAGCTGTATCGTTAATATTGCGGTCTTCTGAAAGGAAAAACCAAAAAATGGAACCTATTATAATGGCTGCTCCGAATACCAGTGATGCAATACGTTGTCTTAGAATTAGCAATGCCTGTAAACTTCCAAAATATGCAGCAATTTGTATTGACCCGATCGTACTACAACCGACAAAAATCATGTAGTCGACAAAGAAGAGGCTCATTTTATATTTGTTAGGAAGTACCCATTTTTACTGTATGACACCAGTGTTTATATTTGGGGTTATTGCCACGAACTGTTTCGGCATATATACCTCTGAGTTTTTCAGTTATTGACCCGACGTCTCCATTTCCTACGGAACGATTATCAATTTTGCCTACAGGAGTGATATGTGCAGCAGTGCCCGTGAGGAAAACTTCGTCTGATAAATACAGTTCGCTTCGTCTTATACGTCTTTCTATAACCTTCAGTCCGAGTTCAGATGTCGCAAGGGTAATAGCGCAGTCTCGAGTTATACCTGTAAGGTTATTATCTGAGATTAATGGTGTGTGAATTTCATTTCCTACGACCATAAATAGATTTTCGCCGGTGCCTTCTGAGACTGCTCCATCTTGATTTAGCATTATCGCCTCGTCAAATCCTGCTAATATGGCCTCAGTTTTTGCCAAAATGCCATTTACATATGTGCCCGTAATCTTAACTCTTGGAGGGATGATTGTGTCATCGATACGTCGCCACGAAGAGGTACAACAGTTGATGGCGCCATCGGAATCTATGTAAGCTCCGAAAGGAATCATGATTAACGCAAAATCGCTACTTAACTCATGTAGTTTTAAGTTGGCAACCAGCTCTTCGCTTTTGTAAGCCAAAGGTCTAATATAAATATCTTCTTGGTATCCACATTCTTTTATTAGATTTTCAGTGATTTCACACAAGTCCTTTACAGAATACGGTATGTCTAGCATCAACATCTTGCATCCTAGTAGTAATCGCTCGTAATGCTCTTTCATTCGAAACACATACATTGATTTGTGTTCAGAGTTCCAATTACCTCGAATACCTTCAAAAACGCCTGTGCCGTAATGTAAAGCATGGGTACTTATGCTTAAGTTTGCTTCTTGAGAAGGTACAATTTTGCCTCTAAAAAAAGCTAACGACTTAGACATAATTCACCTTAGAACCGCTATTTTTATTAATAATCATAATTGGTTACAAACCTTATAAAATAATCCTGTAATTACCTAGTGGATGAGAGGCAATTTTTATAAAACTTATTATTTACCTGATTGAGGTTCAGCAGGAATAATCTTTCTGATTGGATAATCGTTCATATTTTCTAACAATGATTGTATAACTTTAGGCGAAATATCTCTTGGGTAAGTGTTAACTGGCCACGAATTTTTCAACTTTTGGCTAATAGCAACAGCAGAAATCGGCTTGTTTTTATTTGCTAAAACCGCACGGAAAACAGCTTCTTTGAGTGGCATGTCCGGCAAAAGATATTCTTGTGAGTCAATTGCTTTGACAGATATATCTTTTACAAGCTCCTTTAGATTTGAACTAAGAACATTTTCCATGTTATCTGACTGCTTAACAGCATAATCCCTTCGATCTGCAATTATCATAGCTACAGATCTATGTGAATCATTATTTAAATCAATAGCATATTTTATATTTTCAAGATCTTCATCAAATTCCAATTTAGTTTCCCGTAATTTTTTCATACTTCTCAAACCTCCTGACTAATAGTTTATATTGAGTAATGGATTAAAACACTTCTGGTGGCCAATACAACATCATAACAGTAACGGTTTCGCCTGCCTTAATACCTGTTTTATTTTCGGGGCATATTGCTAAACCATTGGCTTTTGCCATTGTGCTCAAAATGTTTGAAGACTGAACTCCAGAAAGAGACACATGATATTCATCGTGTTTTTTATAGACGAACGCACGAGCATAAATTCGACGTCCATCCTGATTATCTATTTCGTCGTCTAAAATCGCCTTGATAGTTGCTCTAGGAATGAACTCGTGCCCTAACATCAATCTGATCGCCGGCCTACAGAATTGTTCAAAAGCAACTAGTGCGCTTACTGGGTTTCCTGGTAGACCAACTAGTGGTACAAGTTTGCCATTTTGTCTTAGCACCCCAAAAGCCAAAGGCTTCCCTGGTTTCATTCGCACAGAATGGAATTCAATCGTTCCATTTTTTGAAAGGACGTCTTTTACTATATCGAAATCACCTTTTGAAACCCCGGCAGATGTGATTACTAGATCAGACTTATTACACTTATCGAGTTTTTTTTCTATCGATTCAAAATTATCTCTAGCAATACCTACTATAGTGGGGTTCCCGCCTGCCTCCATAACCGCGGATGCTATGCCATAAGAATTTGAGTCATATATCTTGCCTTGATGTAGTTTGTTTCCGGGTTTGGTTATTTCATTTCCCGTTGCCAAAATAGCAACTTCAGGCCTTCGAAATACTTTTACGGATGCTTTCCCAACAGACGCAATCAAAGCTATATGTGAAGGATGCAAAACTGTACCTGACTCGAGAATGGTTTCACCACTTTTTACATCCTGTCCCGCCTTACGCACATTTTTTCCGAGAGCTGAACTTGTATGAATTCGAACCTCGTTAGCAGTGTTTGAGCTTGTACAATTAATTTCGTCTCCAGTTTCCTCGAAAGGTACTACTGCGTTTGCTCCCGTGGGAATTGGTGCCCCTGTCATAATTCGAACGGACTCATTATTGGATAAAGCCGAATATGGTAATTCTCCTGCAGCGGTTGTTGCTACTACTTTTAAGCTTTTTGGGTTTTTAAACGAGGCATTCTTAATATTTTCATATTTAACTGCATATCCATCCATTGCGGAGTTATCTAATGGAGGTATGTTAATTTCGCTTATTACATCTTCAGCCAATACCATGCCATTTGTTCGTAAGATATCGCTTTCCTGGGTAGATAGAGGACTAAATACTGATAGGATCTTAGATAATGCATCTTCTACATCTATCATCGACTCATGATGGCCATCTTGGTGCTTTACAGCCAAACTATGCTTGCCTCATCTCAACTTTTATAGACCTTTGTAATTTATTCAAAACATCTTCCATGCATCGGTCTATTTGCTCTGCAGTTAGGGTATCTTTTACGGATTGGAAGACAACCTGAAAAGCCACAGATTTCTTGTTTGAACCTAAAGAATCATCCGTGTAAATGTCAAAAGGAAAAATATCTTTTACATATTTATGTTTCTTAAATACAGCTTCGATCTGAAAAACGGGCAAATCCTTATCAACAATTAAGGCTAGGTCACGAGATGACTCTGGATATTTACTGAATTTTTTGTATATTCTGTCCCGAATACCAATCAAGCCATGTAGCTGACGTATGTCTACCCTAAAAATACTGATTAAATTCTCTTCCAGATCAAACTTGTTGAGGACGCTGGTATTAAGCTCACCGATATCACCTATAGTTTGTTTTTTATAAATGACATTAGCCGCCCTGCCCTCAAGATACAAAGGATCTGATTTTTCTTGAAATTCAACATCCAGGCCAAATTCAGTTAAGAGAGTATTTAGAACCCCTTTTGCATCATAAAAACCCATTTGAGTAGGCTTAGATGACCAGTTTCGAATATTTCTATTCCCGCAAAAACCTGCGATTAGTGATTCTTTTTCAATTGGCAGGTTGAAATCATCTGTAGTTAAATTAGGTATAAAGATTCTTCCCAATTCAAATAGGCGTAAAGGTTCTTCTCGACTGAGTTTTTTGTTCATGCTCATGGTTTTAAGCATGTTTGCTACCAATGAAGGCCGTAAAAAACGTTGATCGGATGTCATGGGATTAGCCAAGGATAGAGGTGGGTTTTTTAAATCCCATGAGTAAGTGTCTACCAGTTCCTGTTCAGAATTTACGTTGTAGGTGATTATTTCAACTAAACCTAGGGCAGAAATTTTATCTTTAATATTTTCTTTAAAATGCCACATGCCTCTTGGTCGATGATGGGGTATTGGCGTAGAAATCATAGTCGTTGGGATTGCTTCGTAGCCTGTGATTCTAGCTACTTCCTCTATTAAATCCTCTTGTATCTCGATTTCTGTTCGCCAATAGGGAGGCGTGAAGTATGTAGTCTCAGATCGAGATGAAGGAGACGGTTCAATAGTGTCAATTAGATTTATATCGTCATCCATAGCGTTGTCTGAAACAAATCCCAAAGACTCAAGTACTTTAATTGCATCTTGATACTTAATACTCGCTCCAAGAACTTGATTTAATCTTGTTCTTTCGAACGGTATATTATGAGCTTTAGAGGTTTTAGACCTTATGTCTACAATTTCATCATATACTTCTCCGCCAGCGATCTGTTTTATCAATGCCGTCGCTCGGCGAAGCCCAATTTCTGCTAGATCTGGACTTAAAGTGCGCTCGAATCTGTAAGATGCTGCAGTACTTAATCTGAGATTTGAAGAAGTCCTTCTGGTATTTATTGGCTCAAAATTTGCTGCTTCAAGTAAAATTGTATTGGTTTTGTCACTTACCTCGGAATTAGAACCTCCCATGATTCCTGCCAGACCAATTGCGCCAGATGTATCTGCAATGACAAGCATGGGTGGTTCAAGTTCTCTTTGTTCCCCATCTAAAGTTGTCAACTTCTCCTTGCTTATTGCTTTTCTAACAATTATTGAATGATCATTTATCGAATCAATATCAAATGCATGTAATGGTTGATTCAACTCCAACATCACATAATTGGTTATATCAACAACATTATTTATTGGCCTTTGGCCACTTTTTACTAATATATCTTGAAGCCACTGGGGAGACTCCTTGATTTTGACCCCTTCTATTATGCTTGCAGTGTATCGCAAACATAAATCAGGGTCTCTAACATCAATTGAAATTATATTTTTGGTCAATTTATCGGTGGTTGAAAAACTCAAATCTGGTTCAGCTACAGTCTTGCCAGTCAAAGCAGCAAGCTCTCTTGCGATTCCTAAAACAGAAAGACAGTCAGCTCTGTTCGGTGTTACATCAATATCAAAAACCACATCGCTCACAACGCTGCTTAACGGGAGTCCAATTTCAGTTGAATTATCGAGCTCCATGATTCCTTCATGGTCGTCGCCAATACCGAGTTCTTTAACCGAGCAAATCATCCCTTGTGACTTCACTCCACGAATGTTTGCTTCCCGAAGTTGCTCCACTTTTTCAGTACGTGTGTTAAAAACCTTAGCCCCTAATTTAGCAAAAGCTATTTTTTGGCCCTCGCGAATATTAGGTGCACCACAGACAACCTGAACAGTAGTTTCTGCACCTATATCAACTACAGGTAATTTTATGCGGTCTGCATTTGGGTGGGGCTCAATTTTAACAATCTCACCAACAATAAATTTATTGTCATCAAGATGGCCGCCAATATCTTGATAATCGGCAACCTCTACACCAGCCATAGTTAGTAAATGAGCAATTTGCCGTGGTGGCAAATCGATCTCAACATATTGTTTTAACCAAGATAAAGGAACAAGCATTTTTCGTTAAAATTGTCCAAGAAATCTAATATCGTTATTATAGAAAAGTCTGATATCGTCTATGCCATTTTTGAGCATCGCGATCCTTTCCACTCCAATTCCAAAAGCAAAACCAGTGTACTTGTCAGTATCATATCCGACGGCCTTTAATACCTTAGGGTGGACCATGCCGGCACCCAAAATTTCTATCCAGTTCTCCTCATCTATGTTTTTATCAGTGTCTTTGGTTCTGGAATTCCAGTCAATTGCCATTTCGGCTCCGGGTTCCACAAATGGAAAGTAGTCACATCGAAAGCGAACTTTCACATCTTCTCCGAATAATATTCGAGCAAATTCGTAGAGAGTGCCTTTTAAGTTTGCAAAGGTTATACCCTTGTCAACTGCTAACCCTTCAATCTGTGAAAAATGCCACTCATGTGAAGAATCAGTCGCTTCATATCGATACACTTTTCCTGGCACTACAAGACGAACAGGAGGATCTTGCTTTTCCATAGTCCTGATTTGCATCGGAGATGTGTGCGTGCGGAGTAACATAGGTCTTTCCCCACTATCATCTTCTTGGTCAATCCATAGAGTATTGAACCCATCTCTAGCTGGATGATGCTTCGGTATATTAAGCATCTGAAAATTGTAATGATCAAGCTCTACTTCTGGGCCTTCGATGATTTCGAACCCCATTGATGAGAAGGCTTCACATATATCACGAATAGTTTGGGTAATAGGGTGTAGGGATCCATTATTGATTGGTATACCAGGCAAAGTCACATCTATTGATTCTGTGTGATTTGGGCTATTATTGGTTGAAATTTTGGTACGCTGGCCCAGTAGTTTTTCTTCTAGCAGTGCGGAGGCGCTATTGATTGCATGGCCAAATTCCGGTCGTTCTGCTGAGGGTAAATCAGATATAGAACGTTTCAATTGAACAACAATACCTTTACGGCCTAAATACCGAACTCTCCATTCATCAAGGGATTCTAAAGTTTTGGTCGCATTCAATTCTTTCAAGGCGCTATGTAAGACCTCGTCTATATTTGGTGCGGTATTTTTTTCAGTGTTTTTGTTCATTAATTTAAGTAACTAAATCATTTGAGAATAATAATCAGATTTGATTACTATAAATATCTTACACGGCAGAAGCATTAACCAATAGACTGATACACTACACTCTAAACCAATTTGGTAAGGGGAATAACAGTGAAAAGAGAGGATGGCAGGCAGTTTGACGAGATGCGAAATGTAACAATAACACCTGGCGCACAGCAATATGCAGAAGGGTCCGTCGTCATCGAAACTGGTAACACAAAAGTTCTTTGTGCAGTATCTATTGAAGAGGGTGTCCCTGCATTTTTAAAAGGACAGGGCAAGGGATGGGTTACTGCTGAGTATTCGATGTTACCTCGCTCAACTCATACTCGCATTAGCAGATCTCGCTCTAGCGGTGGGCGTGCGAAAGAAATACAAAGGTTAATTGGTCGTTCTATAAGAGCGGTAACGGACTTGGGCCTATTAGGAGAAAAGACTGTAACTATAGATTGTGATGTGCTGCAAGCCGATGGAGGGACTCGCACATCGGCGATAACAGGATCGTATGTGGCTTTTGAATTAGCTTGTCGGGAGTTAATAAATCGCGGTGATTTGTTGCAAAACCCTTTGAAATACCCTGTGGCAGCCACGAGTGTTGGACTTGTAGGTGGAAAATTACTGCTGGATCTTGTGTATGAAGAAGATTCGAGTGCAGAAGTGGATTTCAATGTAGTAATGACGGGAAGCGGGCAATTTGTAGAGATTCAGGCTACAGGTGAAGAGTTTGTTTTTGACCACGACAGTTTAATGGGAGCTTTGGATTTAGCAAAAAAGGGTATTCAATCCTTAAGCGAGCTACAAGCTGAAGTGTTAAGAAATTAATGATTAAAGAGTACAAAAACTTAGGCAAGTCGATTGAATAGCGAATCAAACATAAAAGTGCTTCTGGCTGCTAGGCCTAAGGGATATCCCAGAAACGAAGATTTTTTAGTGATTGAATCTGAGATTCCCAAGATTAAGGAAGGTGAGTTACTGGTTAAAATAGATTGGCTATCTCTTGACCCATATATGAGAGGCCGAATGAACGATGTCAAATCCTATGCACCTTCTGTTGAGGTTGGTGACGTTATGGTGGGTGGTGCAGTTGGAACAATCATCGAATCAAGGACCTCACTATTCTCTAAGGGAGAAATTGTTGAAGGGAGTTTTGGCTGGCAGTCATACGCTTTATCGAACGGTGTAGGTTTACGGAAGATAAACCCTGATTTAGGACCGATACAATCTAGTATAGGGGTGCTAGGGATGCCTGGTCTGACTGCATATTTTGGGTTATTAGACGTATGTCAACCTATAGCTGGCGATACTGTAGTTGTTTCGGCCGCTTCTGGTGCAGTAGGTCAAATTGCAGGACAAATAGCAAAGATCATGGGATGTAGAGTTATTGGTACTGCTGGTACAAACGAGAAAGTACAATTTATTGTAGACGAATTGGGGTTTGATGCTGGGATAAATTACAAAACAGAAAATGTGGGAACTTCACTTAACTCTGCCTGTCCTGATGGAATTGATATTTATTTTGATAATGTAGGTGGATTTGTTACCGATGAAGTCATAAAGAGAATCAACACTGGAGCTAGAATCGCTATTTGTGGACAAGTTTCTCAATATAATTTAGAAGAACCTGAGCTTGGCCCGAGAAATTTGTTCCATTTGACTAAATCACAGGCAAAGATGGAAGGCTTCTTAGTTTTTGCTTATGAGGCAAGGTATGACGAAGCTCTTCATAGACTTTCTAAGTGGATAAATCAAGATAAGTTGAAGTACAAGGAAGATATCGTGGAAGGCATAAGAAATGCCCCGCAAACTTTTATTGGCATGCTAAACGGGGAGAATTTAGGCAAAACCTTAATTAAGGTGTCTTGACTCGATCTTTATGGAGTGTAGGGGTTTTTATGCACATCGGATATCTTCAGGATCCCATCTGTTGAAGTATTCCGACTCATTTTTTTCAATCAACTTATATTTAGCATCCTGCCACATGCTTCGCCATAGCTTGTGATCCTTCAATACGCTGTCAGGGGTATGTTTGCTTCTAGCCACAAATCCAGGAAAATGAGCTCGTCCAGTAGGCTGCCCAATAGGCTGATATCTTAAATCAAAACTCCATCTAATATCATCACTTTGATTTTCTAGGGAACAGTGCTTGGTTAATTTGGTTAAAAACAGTACATCGCCCGGTTCCATTTCCAATGCTATATTATCTTCAGTGACATATTTTCCAGGAATTTCAATTTGTTTCCATTGAGGTCTTTTTTCAGTTTTGGTGCAGTGCAAAACTAATCCATTATTATGACTGTTCTTAGCAACAACAAGACAACCATTTTCTATATTTGCAATTGTCATAGGAATCCAGACTGTCAATATTTCACTATTATCTGCATCTGAGGTGATCACCCCTTGGTCTTGATGCCATTGAGTCCCGGTTACTAAACCTGAACCAAAAGATTTTTTTTGAAGCTTTTTGCTGATATTTTTAATTGGAGGTTTAATACGGACGTGTTGAACTGGATTGGAGTAAATTTCTGGTCCGATTATTTGTTCAACCATATCTAGCAACTTTGGATTAGTTAACAGACTGAAAATTGCTGGTCCGGTATGCATTAAGCTATCTGCATCAATTCCTCCATATCCAGCAGATTTTATTGACTCTGCGGTCATTTTAGGCAAGCTTATGTCCATATATTCATAATATGGGGCTTCAGGATAGTCATTCAAAATGCTGCATAATTGTTTGCCTAGTGTCAGATCTTCGTAAGTAGAAGCGATCTTTTGTTGCGAATACCATTCAGATGCCAGATCATCTAAAACTTTTTTGTATTCTTGTCGAACGGGTTTCAGGTCTAATTGATCATCAAGAAGTCCTTTAGCGACCAAATAACCATTCTTAGTAAGCTGTTCTTTTAATGGGTTGTTTACTGTGACCATATTGTTCTTGAACTACAACTTAAACTTCTTTAAGCGCTGTCTTCTTGTATGGGTGGGTGAAACAGGGGTGCTTCTCCATCGTCAATTTCAGCACCATTAACTTTCAATATATGATCAGCAGCCTCAATTATATTGTTGCTTGAATCTTGTGTTCTTTTTGAACCCCATAGCCTTACAGCTTTTTGTGTAAGTTCGGTAATCAACACCTTTTTTTCATCTATTGAGTCATTCATATTGGTTAATCGCGCCTAGTAAACAAAAGTATAGTGCTTTATTAATAATAGAGTCAAAGGTAAAATAAACGATACAGATTTAAGCCTAATTAAATCTTAAGATTGTAAATGTAAACAAATTGACCCCAATACGTGGACGCTAATATAATCGTTTGGGAAATTAACAGATAAAGTCATGTCTAAAAGAACTTATCAACCAAAAAATCGACGTCGAATGAGAGTGCATGGATTCAGATCCAGAATGAAAACTCGTGCAGGTAGAAACGTGCTTAAAAGACGCACTTTTAAAGGACGTAAACAGCTCACAGTACAGGTATAGATTAATATTAATTTTTTAATCTAGTGTAATACATTGCCTACGCTTCAAAGTCTTAGAAAAAAGTTGGACTTCCAAAGGGTGATGGAATCAGGGGAAAGTTGGTCGGACCGAAAGTTTGTGCTAGTAGCATCGAATCAAACACCCCCTTCCGTTACAACAAGATTTGGTTTTTCAGTTAGCAAGCGTATTGGAAATGCCGTTATACGTAATCAAATGAAGCGCAGATTGCGGACTGCTGTAACTAACTGTGATTACAGCGGAGGATGGGATGCGGTATTAATAGCAAGAAAAGGTTCTGTAGGCTGCACATATAAAGAAATTGAAAGATCAGTGTCTAGATTATTAATGAAATCTGGAATAGCTACTGATCGACTGGAATCGAAAACGAGATAAATGCAATGAAAAAGTTAGCGCTACTGATAATAGTTATTTATCAGCAGATCATTTCTCCATATTTAGGGTATAGGTGTAGGCACGAGCCCACGTGTTCGAATTATGGACATGAAGCTATATCGAAACACGGATTGATGACAGGTTCATTGATGACAATTTCTAGGCTGCTTAACTGTCGTCCTTTTGGTAAAACCGGATATGACCCGGTGCCATAATTGAAAAAAATGGATTTACGCCTTTGAATCAGAAAAACTTTATGAGTATGAATCGTCAATTACTCTCATTTAAATCAACACATATGCTACTAATTATATTGGTGAGTCTGGCCTTGTTTGCATGTGTGCCTGGTGGGGCTTGCGGCGGGATTACGAGGCCTGCGGGTTGGTCTAGTGGTGTAGTACAGGATAGCGTCCTTTATACGGGCACGATGCAGGGAGAGATTATAGCAATAGATGCTGTTTCCGGAGATTACATCTGGCATTTTGAACCTTCTATCGGTGAAGAAAGTGATAGAGCGTTTTATGGAGACCCTATAATTGTCGACGATCTTATTTATGTAGCAGGCTATGATGGTTATTTATACTCAATATCTAAATCAGATGGCAGTTTATGGGAGCAGCCGATTCCAATTGGTGAAAACAAAGATAGTGTGGTTGGTGGAGTCGAGTATGGTGAGGGGATACTGTTAGTAGGTTCATCTGATGGGAGCATCTATGGATTCGACATCGAAGATAACTCAAATATCTGGAGCTTTGAGACAGGCTCAAAAATATGGACTAAGCCATTAATTTCAGATGGACAAGTATTTTTTGGATCTTTGGATAAAAACTTTTATGCTTTAGACGTCACTGATGGCTCTTTGAATTGGAGTTTTGAAACAGGAGGAGCGATCATTACTTCTCCAAGTAAAGTTGGTGACACGGTTTTATTTGGTAGTTTTGATGGAGTTTTTTATGCCCTGCAGGCTGAATCTGGGAACGAGTTATGGAGTTTTACAGATGCTGAAGGCTGGTATTGGGGCAAGCCTGTAACAACTGAAACACACGTGTATGCCCCCTCACTCGATGGAAACTTATACGCAATCGATATAGATAGCGGAAGATTGACATGGAAGGTCGAGACAGACGGTCCAATTATTGGCTCACCTTTAATCTTCGATGATTGGGTTATATTTGGTTCAGATGACGGGAAGCTTCGGGTTGTTTCATCAAAAACAGGTGCCAGCCAGAAGCGGTGTAACATAGGACATGACCTAAGGACTAGTATTGTAAAAGGTGACGATGCCATCTACATGGGCGTATCAAATCGTTCCATAATTGCCCTAAATATAAAAGCGAATGGCGATCCGGATGAGAAGTGGAATTATATTACCGAGGATCAAAATATTGATCTTGATCGGGCTAAAGCATGTTGATGCCAAGCGAGGATTTGTGAAATGGAATTTTTAGGCGGCATCTGGAATGGAGCAATTATCAGGCCAATGATAAACAGCCTGGTAATACTCTATGAATTGGCATTTTCTAATTTTGGTGTATCGATAATACTTTTTACTTTGATAATACGGGCTATTTTATTCCCATTAACTGTAAAGCAAAGCAAACAAATGAAAGCGATGCAAGCTATTCAACCTAAGCTTAAATCGATGCAAGAAAGATATAAGAATGACCGTCAAAAAGTGTCCCAAGAAACAATGCGAATATACCGAGAAAACGGCATCAACCCACTTGGATGTTTGGGTCCAATGTTTATACAATTTCCAATTTGGATTGGTTTATATCAAGCGATAATACAAACACTTCCGTCCACGCCAGAACGACTAGCAACTCTTTCTAACAAACTATATTGGTGGCTACCTTCAGTGCATAAGGCGGTGCCAATAAATGGAGATTTTTTGGGGCTCGATTTAGCAGTACCCGATCCCACTCGCATAATCCTCCCGGTATTGGTTGGAGTATCAATGTTTGTCATGCAAAAAATGACGACGATGCCCTCAACGTCTCCACAACAAGATTCGACAAATCGTATGATGTTATGGATGATGCCAGTGATGTTTGGGTTTTTTACAATCCAATTCCCAAGTGGATTAGCAATCTACTGGATAGTTTCAAATATAGTTGGAATTATTATCCAAGGCTTCGTCACAGGATGGGATCCCGTACTTAAAATACTTAATTTTCAGGTTGCATCGCAACCTGCTCCTGCTGCAGTATTAGCTTCATCAGGAGATGAAGAGGTAGGTAATGAAAAAGAACACGATAGTGATGACGGCGAAGACCGTCGAAGACGCAATAGAAATAGCACTAAAGCAACTAGACGCAAATCGAGAAGAAGTAGAAATAGACGTCGTTAGTAGGGGGAAACCCGGTCTACTTGGTCTTGGTTATGAAGAAGCTGAAGTCAGGGTGAGTATTGTTGATTTTGGCCCTGATGAAGTTGCAGGTGATGTTGTTAAAGCTGTCTCACATGTTTTAGATAATTTATTAAGTCAAATGGGCGTAGATGCTGTATCGACTTTGAGGCGCTCAATTGGAGAAGAAGGTGGTGGGCCAGTTTTCAATATTGAAGGTGAAGATTCAGGACTTTTGATTGGGCGGCAAGGGGAAACATTGCGAAGCTTGCAATTTTTGGTTAATTTTATTGCAAATATCCAACTTGGATTTAGACCTAATGCGATAATCGATGTGGGTGGATATCAAGAACGACGCAAGAAATCCTTACAAAATATGGCAAGAAATGTGTCTCTTACAGTTGCTCAGAGTGGAAGATCTATAACCCTAGAGCCTATGACTGCATATGACAGGAGACTAGTGCATTTAGCATTATCAGATAACCCTGAAGTAGTTACTCAGAGTGTTGGCTCCGGAGCTGATAGGCAGATCGTTGTGAGTCCGGCAGACATAGACGAGTAATCACTCGAAAGAATTAGCTATGACACGGGAAATAGATTTTGAATTTAAAAATTTGTCTACGATACAAGTTTCTATCAAGGAACATGTTGGCTTAATTAGAATTCAAGGAACAGACAGTTCAAATTTAATTAATGAACTTATGGTTGCTGAGTTAAAGGAAGTCATTAAAAGTTTTGACGATAATCCTGAAGTTCGTGCAATTATTTTGTCTTCTAAGGGTAGTAATTTTTCAGCTGGCTCCGCTTTAGAAAGTCCACTTAGAAAGGTTGATTTGGATTCTCATCGCATAGCATCAAACATAGCTAATGCCAGGAAAATCACCATCGCATCACTTCGTGGTAAAGTGCTGGATCAAGGGATGGAATTGGCTTTAGCTTGTGATATTAGATTTGCATCCTCAGAAACAATTTTTGGTTTAACTCATGTTAAATCCGGTTGCATTCCATGGGATGGAGGCACACAACGACTTACTCGCGCAATCGGGCCTTCAAGAGCTTTATATTTGATGTTAACCGGTTCAAAAATCAATGAAATTCAAGCCTTGGAATATGGGCTCGTGTCAGGTACAACTTCTGAGGTCCATGATGAACAATTGTCAGTTGAATTTGGATCAATAGTTGCAAATCATGGCCCTGTAGCGGTGCAATATTTGAAAGAGGCAGTTAATTCCGGATCTGATCTGAGTATTGAAGAAGGTATGCGACTCGAACTAGATTTAGCTACATTATTGCATTCAACTAATGATAGAGCCGAGGGGCTACGCGCCTTTGCGGAGAAAAGGAAGCCGGAGTTTAAAGGTGACTGATAAATTTGTCATATACAGTAAACAAGGTTCGATTGCTACCATACAATTAAATCGGCCAGAGTCTATAAATGCAATTACCCAATCCATGCGAGATTTGATTTTTGACGCCCTAATGGCTTATTCACATGATGAAGAGGCTAAAGTATGCATTATTTATGGTGCTGGAGAAAGAGGCTTTTGTTCGGGAGCTGATCTAATTGAGTTTGGGAAAACCAGATCTCAAACCGAATCTAGAGCGATCAGAAAACGACGAGATCTATGGGGTCTATTAAGTCAAATCGAAAAACCGTTGATAGCGGCAGTCCATGGGTATGTAATTGGAGCGGGGCTTGAAATAACCTCACTATGTGATATTAGAGTTGCTTCTGAAGATGCTGTGTTTGGGATGCCAGAGGTGGCACATGGTTTTATACCTGGTGCCGGTGGAACACAAAGTTTTCCCAGGGCAATTGGCAAAACTCATGCAATGAAACAGTTTTTAAGTGATCGAAGTGATCGAATGACCGCCCAGAGAGCTTTTGAACTTGGTTTGATACATAAAATGGTTTCTATCGATGTTTTATTAAAAACTGCATTCAATTTAGCCGAAGAAATTGTTGTGCCAGACCTAGAAGTGTTAACAGCTATGAAAACAGCAGTATTGGATGGATGGTATATGCCAATGACTCTTGGCTTAAATCTAGAAAAAAGATTGATTGGAAATATAAAATCTAATAAATAAACATGAATTTTTCTGAAACTCTTTCCATAGTAGCTGAGATTATGCCAGATAGGGTTGCTACTGTTTTTGATAACGATTGCACTTCATTTGCTCAGCTTGACCATCAAGTAGACCTTATAGCTTCAGGATTGATTGCAATTGGAGTTAAGCCACGCGATAGAGTTGCAATTCTCGATGTTAATAGTGATAGACAAGTTAAATTAATCTACGGTATTGCAAGAGCTGGCGGCATATCTGTACCTATAAATTACCGAGCTAAACCATCAGAAATCGAATTTTTACTGAACGACTGCGAGGCTTCCGTAGTTGTGGTCGGTGAGGACTATCGAAAAACAATCCTATCTATCGAAGCTAATATAAATCATCATATTAAATTGGTTTCGTTTGAAAATAATGTGTTTACAGAGAAATGGATTCCTTTTAATGACATTCTTAAACAAACCGATTGCTTGCACCCCAAAATAGACTCTACTGATCATGCCATAATACTTTACACGTCGGGTACTACAGGTCGTGCTAAAGGGGTGTTGTTAACTCACCAATCGTTAGTCGGGAAACTACTAGATAATGCCTTTCCTGATATTGAAAACAGTGAGGTCGTTTTGCTTAGCATGCCCCTGTATCACATAGCAGGAATACATATTTTGCTGGCTTCAATTTATGAAGGTCGAAAGTTAGTAATACAGCGTCAATTTCATCCAGTAGAATGGCTTGAAATAATAGGGAAACATAAAATTTCTAGGTCAACTTTGGTACCCACAATGCTTAAGATGATTCTAGAAGAAGACTTTTTCAAAGAAGCGAACCTTTCCAGCCTTCAAATGATTACATACGGTGCTGCTGTTATGCCCTTGAAAGTAATAACCACAGCCATTAATAAATTACCGCAGGTTTCCTTTATCAATGCTTTTGGGCAAACTGAGTCAGGTTCTACAATAGCTGCTTTAACCCCAGAAGACCATAAATTGACTGGAAGTTCTGCTGATTTAGAAAAGAAGCTACACAGGCTGGGCTCTATAGGACGGGCTTTAGAAGGAATCGAAGTACGTATTTATTCGAATGAATCCATTATGCCCTCTGGTCAGATAGGTGAGATATTAGTTCGTAGTGAACAGATTATGGATAGATACTGGAATGACAATACTTCTTCCTCTTTAATAATCAAGGATGGATGGTTACATACTGGAGACATGGGATATGTCGACGAGGATGGATATATCTTTCTTCATGGAAGGTTAAAAGACTTTATTAAGCGGGGAGGAGAACGTATCTCACCAAACGAAATTGAAAGTGTCCTGTTACAACATGCTTGTGTAGATGAAGCAGCAGTAATAGGAAAACCAGATAATCATTGGGGCGAGACTATCTTGGCTTTTGTTATCAAATCAAGCAATTCTGAGGTTACAGAAAAGGATCTAATAATACATTGTAAAAAACTATTAGCGAGCTTTAAAAAACCCGAACAGATTATCTTTGTTGAGACAATGCCAAAGAACTCATTAGGTAAAATTTTAAAGACCGATTTAAAAAAACTATACTTAAATTAAATAAGCAAAGCAGACTAGCTATCGATCTTGTCAAACCCCGTGTATTTCCTTAAAACTTCTGGAACAACTACAGAGCCATCACTCTGTTGGTAGTTTTCAATTAATGCAATCATTATTCTGGGTATAGCTAAGCCTGACCCATTTAAGCTATGAGGATGCATAGGTTTAGAAGTCGATTCTGGTCTGTATCTTATGTTTGCTCGCCTCGATTGAAAATCATCACAATTAGAGCAGCTACTCACCTCTAACCAGTCATTGCTTCCAGGTGACCATGTTTCCAGGTCGAAAGTTTTTACCGCAGAAAATCCAAGGTCTCCAGCACATAGCTCGACAACCCTATATGTAAGCTCTAATCTTCTGATGATTTCTTCTGCATTATCTACAAGTTTTAAAAGTTCTTTATCTGAGTCTTCTGGACTAACAAATTTGTACATTTCAACCTTATCAAACTGATGAACTCTTTTAATGCCTCTAGTTTGACTGCCGGCAGCAGCTTTTTCTCTGCGAAAGCACGGAGTATGCGCGACAAATTGTGCAGGAATTTGATCAGGTTTAAGTATTTCTTCCCGAAACATGCTAGTTATTGGTACCTCAGCAGTTGGAATTAGCCATAAATCATCTTCCTGATCGTGATACATAGTTTCACTAAATTTTGGCAAATGGCCACTTCCTGTTACGGTTTCAGTGTTCACTAAATAAGGTAAATACAATTCTTGGTATCCATGTTCCTCGACATGGATGTCTAGCATCCAGCTTATTAAAGAGCGTTGTAGTTTTGCAGCCTTACCATTTAGGACATAAAACCTTGATCCAGATATTTTTGCTGAAGCAGTCAGATCAATCATTCCTAAATCTTTTGTAATTTCCCAGTATGGACGAGCATTTGAGATTGGTTTGACCGGACTTTCTACAGTACGAACGATCTGATTTGATGATTCGTCTTTTCCGTCAGGCACGTCCGGCCTAGGAATATTAGGTATATCCAATAGGATGGTTCTAATATCTTGTTGGATAGATTTGTATTCAATTTCTAATTTTTTTACTTTTTGGCCCGCAGCTTTCATTTCATTAAGGGCGGAACTACTAGGTTTATTATCACGGCCAATTTGCTGGTTAGCTTTTTTTCGTTGCGACCTTAAGTCATCTAATTCTTTTTGAATCAATTTACGTTTATTGTCTAAACTAACTAATTCGTCTATAGGCGCCGCTTCACCTCGCCTAATAAGAGAAGCACGAACATTTTCTGTATCTGACTGTATAAGCTCTATGTTTAACATTACGATTGTATTAAATTTTAATTTAACCCAGTTCTTCTTGCAGCCTTTTAAGTATTAATTGCTCATCTCCCGAGTCTACAGTCTGTATGCGTATTATGAGCGAATCTGACACCGAGTCAGTTCTTAAGTGGATGATCGGCTGACCATTTCTAAGTGAATTTTCTAACTGTTCAGCTGATAGACGAGCGACACTTTTATCTAATGTAAGTCTCAACCCCTCTACCATACCTTTATCAGGAAAATCAGCTACGGTTACACCGGGAAGATTTGCAATTTCATCGCGAATAGTATTAATTCTATTTTCATATTCTGCTAAACGCGATTCATGGTCCATTTTGAGCCATTCTTGCAGCGCAACATACGTTCCGATGACGGTTTGGCGATCCATTTTGATTGAGCGACCAAAAACCCTCGTATGCTCGAATTCAAAACCAACGAAGCTTAATCGATATGCAAGACGCATCAAGTGTTCATTAGCTCCAACTAGCAGGCCACTAGTGTTTAAACCCTCAAAATATTTTCCTCCATACCCAACCAAATCAGCTCCATTCTGGGCGTAGTGGCTTAATCGATTAGTTGGATAAACTTGGCCAGCAGCATCTATTAGTAAAGGCATATTGTTTCGTTGAGACAATTTAGTTAATTTGTTAAATGCCACAATATCGGTTCGTTGCTCTCGCTCATCAGGATCATCGTATAGTCCGCCTGCTAGATAATGAATGCCAGCTGTCTTTTCATTTATTGCCTCCTCGATATCTTTTTCACTAGTGCCCTCTTCATTTCCAACTTCAATTAGCACTCCGCCTGGCACCGTTACAGCTTTGTCATAGCTTACCCTCAGTTGTTTTTGTATTATGAACTCATTTGGCAGTCCAGTAACATCAGGTAATTGTTCAATGACATCCTCATTATTTCGTGTAATGCATGCAGCTGCTCCAAGTGAAAGAGCTGCAGAACATCCGGGAGTTACCATGGCGAATGGCACATTCAACATTTCTGAAATTCTTTCACCAGAAATCTTGACTAGTTCGCTCATTTCTACATAGTCCAGAGAAGAATCTTCCATTGCCTCTTTAACAACCTTTGAAGGATTGTTGCCGCCAATAGCAGTCGGGTGCCCATGGGCATTTATGATGGGTTTAATTCCTAAATCTTTGTATATTTTGCTACGTCCAGCCATTTTTACTCAATTAACCTCTCTATATTATTGGGCGAATGCTTTTATAGTGTTTAAATAATCGACTTTTATATTATCGTTAACTCCAAAAGGAGCTAGTACCGGCAGGTCAAGACCTAGCGAAGTTCGCTTTGTAATTTGATCATAACAATCAGCGGGGCGTCCAACCATTGCCACTTCTTTTTCCATGTTTGATGATATAGATGCTATTGCGGTATCTATATCATTAGAATTCAAAGCTGATTCTGCTGAAATCATTTCTTTTTCAAATCCACATGAGACAAAATAACTTCGATAATTAGGATGTCTAGAATACTGTGCTATTTCTCTTTTGAGTTTTGTTCGAGCGGCGTCAATGTTTTTAGATCCTACATAAGTTCTAATATAACCAGCTATATCTGGGTTCAATTTATTATTTGCCTTATTATGGGCAGATTTAAATATTTGGATAAAATCTTTTAACTTGCTTACGGCAGTCCAATTTAATAAAACACCATCAGAAATTTCTCCCGAGATTCGAATCATTTTTGGCCTTAGAGCAGCAAGATATATTGGCACACAAACGTCTTTCGCTGCTAGGCCAAGTCTAGCATTATTAATCTGAAAATGTTCACCGGTCACACTGAATGCTTTACCACTTAATAATTGCCTTATGATGCTAACTGTTTCTTCAGTTCTTCCAACAGGATCATCGAATGTGCTTCCATGAATTTTTTGCACCACTAATTTATGGCCGATTCCCAATCCTAGTGAAAAACGATGATTCGTCATTCTGTCTAGATTAGCTGCTGTCATCGCAGTCACAGTAGGAGTTCTTGAAAAAATCGGTAGAATTCCAGTGCCTAACCGGATAGTTTTTGTAATCGATGACAGGTATCCAATCAGGGAAATCGAGTCATAACCCCCGCCTTCAGGTATCCATACCGATTCGAAGCCAGCACTCTCGGCTTTAATGACAATTTCAGTAATATCATCCATGGATAACCGAGGATCATTTTCGACCCTCAGCCCTAAACGTTGAATCTGATACTTATTCAAATTGTTAGACCAACTTTATTAATCAATTTTTTGGCTATCGTTATTGTATTTATCAAAGATGCAATCACAATGAGTTATTGAAGCAAGTTAATACTAAGTGGCTGCCTGATATAATTTTCGATATTATTGATCGTATACTAACAAAATATCACATTGTTTAGAAAATATAGTCATATTGTTTAGAGGTTTGAAGAAAACAATGTTTAAAAATACCCTGCAAGATTGTTATTGAAATAATGTTAATAAATATCATCCCATACGACTTCAATGATTAGGCCTGTTATATTAGCCGGTGGTTCCGGCACAAGGCTTTGGCCATTATCTAGGGAGGATTTTCCCAAGCAATTCCTTAAATTGGCAACTGAACACACTATGCTTCAAGACACCGTATTGCGCTTGGATGGACTCAATAGTAACTTCAGTAGTTCTCCTCCAATTGTTATTTGCAATGAACAGCACAGGTTTCTTATAAATGAGCAACTTAAAGAAATAAAGAGGACGCCGGACGCAACAATACTTGAACCAATCGGTAAGAATACCGCACCGGCTTTAACTCTAGCGGCTCTTTGGGCTTTAAAAAATGACCAAGATTCGACTTTACTTGCATTGCCAGCAGATCAACATATTGATAAATCAGAAGTTTTTCATAAAGTAGTAAAAGAAGCTGCAGCCCTTGCTGATCAAGGATGCTTTATAACTTTTGGAGTGCCACCTACTGCACCCGAAACTGGATTTGGTTATATAAAGACGGCACCAATGTTAGGCAATTTTGAAAATGGTGAGTCAAATGTTATGAAAGTCGCAAAATTTGTGGAAAAACCCAATTTAGAAACCGCGAAGAAATATTTAGATTCAGGGCAATATTTGTGGAATAGTGGAATGTTTATGATGAAGGCGAGTTTATGGATGGACCTTGTAAAAGAATTTCGTCCCGAGATTGGCCAAGCATGTGTTGAAGCATATGAAAAAGGTTCAATTGATGGAAATTTTTTCAGACCAGATAAGATCACATTTAGCCAAAGCCCTTCAGATTCCATTGATTATGCTGTTGCTGAAAATATAGACATAGATCGTGATGATCCATGCTCAGTAGTATTTGAATATAGTGCAGGCTGGTCTGATCTCGGGACATGGACTGCAATAGCAGATAAATTGCCTTCTGATGCTGATAATAATGTTATCAAGGGGGATGTTCTGCCAGAGGATGTTTCAAACTCAATAGTTATCTCAGACGGACGTTTATTAGCAGCAGTAGGCCTTGATAACGTTGTTATAGTTGAAACTCCTGATGCAATATTAGTAACCTCCAAAGAGAAGATCAATGATATTGGTAAATTGGTTGCAAAAATTCGTACATCAGGTCGTACCGAACATGCTAAACATCTAAAGTCTCATCGGCCATGGGGTACATATGAGATATTGGATAAAGGACGAGGGTTCCAGGTTAAGCATCTAAGAATTGAACCCGGACAGTCAATATCATTGCAACGTCACAAACACCGTGCGGAACACTGGGTCGTAGTTAAAGGTAAAGCAAAGGTGATATGTGGCTCAGACACTTACGAATTGTTAGAAAATCAATCAACATACGTTCCTCAGGGAGTAAAGCACAGATTACTTAATCATGGAACAGAAATATTGGAAATTGTTGAAGTGCAATCAGGTGAAGTTATAGATGAAGATGACATAGAACGATTCGAAGATAGTTACGGTCGGGTTTGATAGTCGATTCTCACGTGCATATTTTCCCTCCTGAGTTTTTGCGTGACAGGCAATCTCTTTTAACGAAAGACAAAACATTCAACGAATTATATTCGAATTCGCGGTCCAAATTAGTCACTGTAGAGGATCTTATAGAGACTATGGATGAAACAGGTGTTAACGTATCGGTGGTGATGGGCATTGGGTGGACTAATCCTGAACTTGCTGAGAAATCTAATCAGTATATCTCTGAATCATGTCTCCGGTTTTCTGACAGGCTAATTGGATTTGGCTCCATTGATCTATCGTCTATGAATGCAGTAGATCAAATCAAAAATTGTGCAGATATTGGTCTGAAAGGAATAGGCGAGTTGCATTTAGATCACCAGCTTTTCTCAGAAGGTGGATACGAGCTTATGACCTCTGTTATCCAAGAAGTCAAAGCCAAAGACCTTATTTTATCGATACACTGTTCTGAGCCATTAGGTCATTTATACCCTGGTAAAGGCACTAATACTCCTGAGAAATTGGAAAGGTTATTAAAGTTAGCTGATGGGGCCAAGATTATACTTTCTCATTGGGGTGGCGGACTACCATTTTACGCTCTAATGCCGGAAATAAAAAAATTATCCGAATCTGTGTTTTTTGATACTGCAGCATCGCCATTTTTATATGAGCCTAAAATTTTTGAGATTGTCAATAGCATAATGGGCCCCGATCATATTCTTGCTGCGAGTGACTATCCTTTACTTAAATTTTCACGCATAAAAAACGAAATTGAACAAAGTAATATATCTAATGATGACCAGAAACTTATTTTGGGAGATAACGCAAAGACCCTTTTTAATCTCCTTTAAACTGTTTTGATTATTACCCAGCTAGGTGCGCAAAAGAGATTACAGTTCAATAATTCAAATTGAGTGCTATACTTTCCCCATATAGTGTTTAATTTTGTGAATTAGTAGATAAGGGGTAAACGAAGATGGGTTCTGAATTTCCGATATGTAAAGAGTGTTCTAATGGTAATCTGCTTCCACTGTCCGATTTTGGCAGCCAAGGAGCTCCAATACACTATAAAGCCTGGGTGTGCAGCCTGCCGAGTTGTGGTTATAACATAAAAATCCGCAATGGTGATGTATATATAAATGAACCAATAAGTAGCGGGGATAGTCACGTTCCAAGAACTCGAGGTTAAAACTAGATTTAATTACTTGACTGCATATCAACTTTTATAAAATGCAGATAGTAATGGAGATCAATGGTGTCAATTAACGATGCGATTAATTCAATCTTCACTTTGGATGTGGCTTGAATAAGAGTTTAAGTTTAGGCGTGGCGATGATGGTCATCGGGGTAGTTGTTCTACTGCTTGTTGGTGGCTATTTAATTTTTATCATTAATGAAAAATCAAACTTAGATCAATTAAATGTAAGTTTGAATAATGATGTTATTAATGAAAACATTGCAGTTACTATAGATGAACAGGACAGTAAACAGCTGTCTGTAATTGACCTTCCAGTCCATTTTTCCAATATGCATTTTGGAGTTTTATTCCATCCAAAATATTGGCATGATCCTATTAAAACTGGAACTGATTTAAGGCAAGCCAGTCACATTGCAGAGGGATTTGAGTTAGCGCCTTCTTTGGATGATGTGTCAATGTTTGCCCCAAAAGGCACAGCTGCCAGAATTGTAATACCAATGTTGAATGTTGATTCGCGGGTTGATGAATTAGGAATTATTGATCTTGGCGATAGTAGAGAATATGAAACCCCCGATAACACAGTAGGACATATTCCTGAGACGGCTGATCCGGGAGAAATAGGGAATGGGTGGTTTTTTGGGCATCTAGAGAGTCCATTTAGTGGCGAAGGTAATGTCTTTCGGAGGCTTCCTGAAATACCTGAACTTTTACGTGAAATAAATGAGATTGGAGAGGGAGGGATCGACATAATATTGCATAGTAGCACAGGTGAATACCTATATCAGGTTACATCATCAGAAGTATTACATGCCGATGAATTAACTATATATGGATCAGATGATTTCCGTATAAGTCTGGTTACATGTATTCCCAGGCTTGAATACTCTCATCGTCTCATAATTAAAGCGGTTTTAGTTGGTTTCAGAAATTTTTAGCCGCTTAAGATAGTGATAGTGTATCTCTCAAAAGCTGCACGAATGCCTTTGTCGGAGTAGACATTGTTTTGCCCCTTAGGTTAATGATTCCAGCCTGCTCTACGGGAAGCATGTGAGCCAGCCCTACCACTCCAAATGATTCATGATCGGTTGGATCGATTGCCAAACGAGGCCCAACTGAGATTCCCATTCCTAGAGCCACATATCGCTTAATCATATCCATGCTGTCTAATTCAACGATTATTTCATATTCTAGGCCACGTCTCCTGAATTCCGTTTCAAGCATCAATCTAGTATAGGTACCTCTTCCCATCATAATTAACGGCCAAGATGCAATTTCGTCTAATGAGGTAATAGTTGAATTCAACAACGGGTGATTTAACGGAGCTATTAGAACTCTTTCATAAGCAAACAACGGTTGAAATTCAAAATCAACACCCCTTTCCGGTCCAGGTACGAGTCCAATATCAACCGTACCTTCACCTACCATGTTTAAGACCTCATCTCGCCTTCCAGATAATATTCGTATATGTCCATGAGGATTTTGTTTTAGAAAGATTCTCACCACTTGTAACAATCTGTGAGGAATTATGTCATGTGTGGCTGCAACCCTTACAGGGCTAACCTGCTCTGCTATTCCAGTTTCGTCTAATAAAGAATCGATACCATCTAAAAGTGGCTTTGCCAGATCCGCAAGAGTTGTTCCCGAAGCGGTTAATTGAATAGGCCTTTTTATCCTGTCGAAAAGCAAGGTGCCAAGCTCCTGTTCTAACTTTTTAATATGTGTAGTGGCGGTTGGCTGGCCTATACCTAGCTCTTCAGCTGCTTTTGTAATACTTCTTAATCTTGCAGCAGCCACGAAACTCCTTAATTCTCTAAGCTCCATGTTTATTCCATCCCCTATTATCATAAAATTTAATATTAATTATATTATATTATATCTTTGAATGATGTTACTTATGTCTGATAATTGTATTAAGGGTCGTCAAATTACCGAAAATTTTGTAAGCAAAGGAAGATTTAATGACAAAATTATTTAGAAATGTAAGGAAGCGTTCAAACCTAAAATCAGGGTTTGATTTTTATATGAGGTCTCTAAATGCTAGGCGCACGAATTGTGGTCCAACTGCCGATGAGGCAAGGAAAGACTTTAGGAGATTTCAGCACTTAATTTAGAACAACTCACAACGTAAGTAGTCTAGCTCATATCGAGGCCTAATGATAATCTTCATAATGGTCGGTATGAGCTTTTTTTGTTAGGAGAAATTGTGGATTTAAATACAGAATACGACTCTATCAGATCCTCTACTAACAGGGAGTCCTCTCTATGAAAACCGGACAACCATGGTTCTCAAAGATAAACTCACTGTTTAAGGTTAAAACCCTGAATGATGATATATGGGACGATCTCGAAGAGGCCCTGATACTATCTGATGTGGGTGTACCTATAGCCTCGGGTCTAATCGACAACGTTAGATCTCAAGTCCAGACAAACGTAATCGATGACCCGGCCGAGGTGTTTGAGGTTCTAAAGTCCGAAGTAAAGGCTCTTTTATCCCATGATTTAGATTACTCGGCATTAATTAACACTTTTCAACCTTCTAGCAGTAATAATCCTATTGTGATCTTATTTGTAGGTGTCAATGGAGTAGGCAAGACAACAACTCTTGCGAAAATGGCTCAAATGTATATTGATTCTGGACACAAAGTGATTATTGGGGCCGCAGATACTTTCAGAGCCGCCGCCATTGACCAGGTCAAAATTTGGGGAGAAAGGTTAAATTCAGATGTAATTGCTCACTCCCATGGCTCAGACCCAAGTGCGGTTGCTTTTGACACAATCGAGGCAGCAAAGGCTCGCAAAATCGATGTTGTTTTAATTGATACTGCTGGCCGCATGCATAATAGTGTAAATTTGATGGATGAGTTGAATAAGATGACTCGAGTAGCTGCAAAAACAGGGATTAGTAAGCCTAAAATACTTCTAGTGTTGGATGCTTCTACTGGTCAAAATGGACTACAACAAGCGAGATCCTTTCTTGGTTCCATTGGATGTGATGGAATAGTATTAACAAAGCTCGATGGCAGCTCGAGAGGAGGGGTTATCCTGTCAGTTTACTCTGAATTTGAAATGCCTGTTTTGTATATAGGAACCGGAGAAAATATCTCAGATTTACAATTATTTGACCCAAATCAATTTGCACAAGATTTATTTTCTGCGCCTTCATAAAATAACCTATCCAGTCTTTAGGATTTCATAAAGCTTATAAATTAAATCGGATAATCGATGTAAACTACAGGTACATTTTTGCATAATGGTTTAATGCTGGAGAAAATAGTTGACTGACCCTTTAATCTGGATCCTCACGATTGAATTTATAGGAATAATTGCGTTTCCTATATCCTTTGTGATATTCAGGTGGATGCCTGACAGAGGGATTACCCTAGCTATGCCGTTAGGGATAGTTATTGCGGCGTATCTCACTTGGATTTTAAGTTACACTAATGTGGTCTCTGCCAGTAGGCTTGGACCGGTTTTATCATTAATAATTATAGCTGTTCCATCTATCTACATCAGTTGGAGTCACAGAAAACAAATAATTAACCATCTCCGAAGGCACGTTTGGTTGATAGCAGTTACACAAGTGATACTTTTGGCGCTATTTTTCTTGTGGACTCTTTATAGGTTTTATGACCCATCAATATCCCATACAGAGCAGCCAATGGACATGGCTTTCTTAAATGCATCCATGATAACCGAGTTTGCACCACCGGAGGATCCATGGATGAGAGGCGAGTCCATTAGCTATTATTATTTTGGTTATTGGATAGTGGGTTTTTTCTCTAACTTAGTTAGCACAAAATCAAGCGTTGCTTATAACTTAGCCCTTTCATTAATTCCTGCAATAACATCTGTTGGTGTAATTGGTTTGGTTTATAACATCATAAAAATTGATGGAGGTAAAATTAAATTTGCCATACTGGCTGGCATAATTTCAACAGTTATCCTTCTAGCAGCGTCTAATTTTGAGGGAGCACTAGAATTTCTGCGATATAACGGTATTGGAAGTGACTCGTTTTGGAATTGGCTTTCAATTGATGGAATTACTGGACCTGTAACCAATTTAACAGACAGCTGGAGGCCTACTGAGTTTTGGTGGTGGTGGCGTGCCACGAGAGTTATTAATACTTTTGAAAATGGAGTGGGCTTAGATTATAC
The DNA here is from genome assembly GCA_002699485.1 of Chloroflexota bacterium. Taxonomy (GTDB): domain Bacteria; phylum Chloroflexota; class Dehalococcoidia; order Lucifugimonadales; family UBA2962; genus UBA2962. The sequence goes on from PAAV01000049.1 coordinate 96,479, forward strand.
AATTCATGAATTCCCTGTATTTTCTAGCTTACTTGGAGATCTCCATCCACACTTTTTGTCTCTACCTTTCGTAACGCTATTTTTGGGGTTAGTGACAAACTTTATTTTGAGCCCAATAACTGTTATGCCAGGTCGGTTTTTTATTGGCAATTTACCAGTTCGAAGGGTATTAACCACTTACGTTAGTGCTGTAATAAATAATGCCCCACAACTTATTTGTATTGGGTTTATTTTAGGCGCTCTAGGGTTCGTCAATGCCTGGGACTTACCTATATTTGGCTTAGTTTTTGCCGGTGCTGTGTTATTTAAAATCCATAAAGAACAGAAGCTATCGTTTTCAGGAATTCTCGTTAAAGCCATACCAATTTTCATAATTGTATTTGGAGCAGCGTTTTTACTGTATTCCCCATATTATTTTTATTTTCAAAGCCAGTTTTCTGGCTTGGCCCCGGTAACAGACATAACTTCAAGACCGATACATTTTTTCATTGTCTGGGGATTATTTATGGTAATACTCGTACCAGTTGTTTTATACGTTTTTTCCAAATCAAAATTAAGACATGGATGGCTGCAAAACGTATGGATATCAATGGCAATTACGATGCTACCGTTTCTAGTCTGGTTGATTTTGATTGGATGGACTGGCAGTCCAGAAGTTTCGATACTTAGACGATTCATTAAATTACTACCCATTATGGTCGTTATATTTATGACAATTTATTCTGCGTTATACCTGCTCAGAGATGGCAGGATAGGAGGAACTAAAACTCTAGGGATATCTGTAACTATGGTTTTGGTTTGTTCGGCTTTTATATTGATAATGATTCCAGAGCTGATTATCGTTAGTGACCAATTCGGAAGCAGGATGAATACCGTATTTAAATTGTATTATCAAGCATGGATTCTCTTATCAATTTCTGCCGGAATTGGAATATACCACGCAGGCTATTTATTAACCAAGTCCAGAGGAATACACAAACTGATTATTGCAAGTTTTGGTGTTATTTTAGTTCTAATGCTTTCAGTCTCTTTGTATTATGCACCTGCAGCAGCCTTTACCAAAGTTGATACAAGTAATTTCAGAAGCTTAGATGGGTTGGAGCATATAAAAAACAAAAACCCTGATGAATTAGAGGCGATTAATTTTCTAGTGAGAACATCTGTAAAACATGATGCACTGGTTGAAGCAGTCGGTACTTCATATAGTGAATATGGAAGAATTTCTTCTAGCACAGGGATACCGACAATTCTTGGTTGGCCAGCACATGAAATACAATGGAGAGGATCCGATTTAGGCATTTCTCAGCGCGCAAATGATGTTGAAAGAATTTATCAGAGTTTAGATCCAACAGAGACATACGGTTTATTGGCCAAGTATAACGTTAGTTATGTATATATTGGGCCAAGGGAGAGGCGAAAGTATGGAACTAGCGCGCTAAGTAAATTTGAAGGTTTCATGAATAAAGTATTTGATACCGACACTGTGGTCATTTATAAGGTAAGGTAAATTCCCTTTGTATAAGACGTTAATAACAGAGACTAATATTTTAAAAACTAAGTCACCGATCGGACCATACAGTAAAGGGTTCTTGAACCTAATAATTGAAATCTCCAGATTCTTAAAAGTTAATCGAATTGAAGTAACGGCATACGTTGCTTTGCTTATCGTTGCAGGAATAATGCGCTTTTGGAATTTAGGCTCTAGGGCATTGCATCACGATGAAAGCCTGCATGCGTACTTTTCATGGCAATTATTTGCAGGAAACGGATATCTTCATAATCCAATGATGCATGGCCCGCTTCAATTCGAACTTAATGCTGCACTTTTTTATATTTTTGGAGTCACAGATTTTACATCAAGGAGTTTATACGCGTTATTCGGGATTTTATTAATTCTTTGCCCCTTGCTACTTAGAGATAAACTCGGCAGATTGGGTTGCTTTATCACAGCTCTGTTGTTGGCCTTTTCTCCGGCACTACTTTATTTCAGTCGATTTGCAAGAAACGACATCCTTATGGCTGTTTGGACTTTTGCGTTAATAGCATTTCTATGGAGATATTTGGAATCTGGTAAAAACAGGTATTTGTACGCGACAGCATTTGCTTTGGCTTTATCATTTTCATCAAAAGAGAGCACATATTTCACAGTAGGTATTCTTTCCATATACTTGGGCTTTGTTTTGATCTTTAGAAACGTACATCTGATATATAAGCAAAATAATCTTTATGGCGTTCCAATACTTAATGCCATTCTAAAAGTAATCGCCGGGCTGTATAAAAAGCTTATCGAAATTAGATCTCTCCAAAATATTTCTCGTGAAACATCATTTTTAATTGTGATGTGGACTATATCTTTGCCTCTTTGGTCAGGGTTTATTTCTATTTTTCAGGTTGCTGGCTCGAATTTAGTACTCGCTTCTGAAAGTGGACCAAATATTGGATCACCAACTGGAGGGGGGTTAGTAATTGCTGGTGTAGTAATAGGAATTTGTTTTTTCGTAGGCTGTGTGATTGGTCTTCGCTGGAACTGGAGGGCTTGGTTAATATCTGCCCTGATTTTTTATATTCCTTGGATATTATTCCACACCACTTTTTTCGATAATCTAAACGGTGTTGGGTCTGGATTGTGGCAGTCTCTTGGTTATTGGGTAGTTCAGCAGGGAGAAAGCAGAGGAAATCAACCCGCATATTACTATTTATTAATTACCGCCTTGTATGAGTTTCTTCCATTATTAGTTTCGCTAACAGCCGTTATCTACTACTTTAAAAAGAAAGAAGCATTTGCTAAATTCCTAATATTTTGGTCTTTGGCAACTTTCTTAATGTATACGATAGCTAGCGAGAAAATGCCCTGGCTTTTGGTCCACATAACCATGCCTTTGATAGTTCTTTCTGGGAAAGTTTTGGGTGATTATATTAAAACCCAAACTGTCTCAAAATACGTTAATGTGAAAAATATCCCTCTGGCATTACTAACTTTAGCCTTTTTATTTTTTGCTTGGAGATTGGCATTTTTCGGTATAGATGGCAATGCAGGTAATTTATGGATGTTGGTTTTATTGCTCTCTGGACTGGTTTTAGTGCTATTAGGGTTTGGGTTTTTACTAAGAGTTGATTTCTATAAAAGCTCTTTAAAGGTGGTTGTTTTAACTATTGTTTTGATTTTATTTGGCTTAACCGTACGGACTGGAGTTATTGCCACATATAAAAATGGCGATATTCCTGTGGAAATGTTGGTTTACACCCAGACTTCGCCTGACGTGCCGTCATTAGCTAGTCATATATCCACATTAGAATTAACAGGTGGAAGTAAGCCTACTGTGGATGTGGATTCTACCAGCGGGTTCCAATGGCCTTGGGCATGGTATTTAAGAGATATTGCCTTAGCGGGATATCCTCAGTATGGTCAACATTTACCTTCTAGCATGATGGAACAGGAAGTCCTAATAATTCACTCTCAAAACAAATTAGCGGTGCAAGAACCTGTAAAAGAAAAATACGGAGAAGGTATTCGATTTAGACATAGATGGTGGTTTCCGGAACAAACTTATAGGGACCTTAGCTTAAAAAAGATAATTCAATCGATATTTGATCGGTCTGCATGGGTAAGATCTATGGATTATTTTCTATATCGTGACCTTAATCATAATTTGTCGAGTGAAGATGCATATGTATACTTTGATGACTCTGAGATGCGAAAATTTAGATCCCTTGAATTAGAATAATTATATTATGTTTTAAATATATGGCTAAATTGTGTAAGGAAATTTGCCAAGCAATTTAAAAGTTCTGAAAGTCTCTTAACCGAAAAGTATATTCATAAATTATGTTGAATCGTTATAAAACTTGGATTGGAATCGGGCTAACTGCAATTTTGCTCATTGCTTTTCTGCTCACGGTGGATGTGGTTAAGATGTTCGACTCTCTTGTTGAGGCTAATTATGTGTTCATCTTACCGGCTATTGCAATGTATTTCATATCACTCCTGTTCAGAACATTGAGATGGAAAATGTTATTAACACACATGCAGGATATCAGTATGTCCAGGCTCTATCCGGTTGTGGTCGTAGGATATATGGCCAATAATATTTTGCCAATGAGATTGGGTGAATTTGTGAGAAGTTATTACCTCAGAGAGCGTGAGGGAGTAAGTGTGAGTGCTGCATTGGCAACTGTATTTGTTGAACGAGTGATTGATGCTCTTACATTGTTAATTTTTATTGTGGCAATTGCCTTCATTGTTCCATTGGGAGTGGGTGGGGTTGTCGAAGGATTAGGCGAGAAATCGGGAATTGCATGGCCATTAATAGTTTTAGGGGCGACAATTCCATTTATACTCTGTTTCACAGTGTTTATGCTTGTAGCTCGTTACCCTGAATTTACATTGGCAATCACGTCAAAAATATTTTCTAGATTCCCAGCCAAGATCAAATTAGTCTTAAATAATCTCGCTGAAACTTTCGTAGTAGGCCTGTCGGCATTAAAAAACCCTCAGTTAATCATGGGAATGTTTATTGTTTCTGTTCCGATTTGGCTGTTTGAAGCAGCGCTTTTCTACCTGATCGGAATTTCATTTGACTTCCAAAATCATTTAGGCGGTCATGTTAATTTAGCCCTAATTTCTGTTCTAGTGACAGCCATTACTAATATTGGAGCTTCAATTCCTGCTGCACCGGGAGGTATTGGTTTATTTGAAATAATTGCTCGGGAAACATTGGTTTTAATACCTTTAGGCATAATCGATAGGTCCATAGCTGCTGGATATGCAGCAGTTGTTCATGCTACTTTACTTATACCTATTATATTGCTCGGACAGATAATATTGTGGTGGGACAATATATCACTTAATCATTTATGGCTTATGGGTAAAAATAATAAAGAGGATACGGATTGAAAGTAGGAATTATTGGAGCGGGAGCAGCTGGCTTAGCTGCAGCTTATGAATTGGCACTTGCTGGTGTAGAAGTCGTTATATATGAAAAGGCATCATTTGTTGGAGGTCAAGCGTCAACATTTGATGTTGAATCTACACCTTTAGAACGCGGATATCATCACTTATTTACTTCAGATACTGACATACTATCGTTGATGTCGGAAATTGGCCTTTCGGATCGTATGGAATGGCATGAGTCTAAAGTTGGCATATTTTATGGTGGGAAAATATTTAATCTTGTTACTCCCCTCGACCTTTTAAAGTTTTCTCCTTTAAGTATTCTTGATCGAATCCGTATGGGTTTAGTAACAATGATTTTGAAATCAAAAAAGGATTGGAAAGCTCTTGAAAATGTAACTACTGATGAATGGATAAAAACTTGGGCCGGTAAAAGAGTCTACGAAGTAGTTTGGGGGCCTCTTTTACGTGGAAAATTTGGAGATCGACATTACAACGAAATAGGCATGCCATGGTTTTGGGGAAAAATACATACCAGGTTCGCTTCACGTGGCAAGAATATGGCGAAAGAACTTTTGGGTTATCCTAAAGGGAGTTTTGGCGAAATTTTTGACACGTTGGCTAAAAAGATTGAGTTAATGGGAGGTACAGTAAGATTATCTACGGGGGTTAAAAAGATAATCATCAAGGAGGGAAAAGCTGTGGGGCTATCAATCGAATCCGGATCTGATTCTAAGGAAGAGCTTACTGAAAAATTCGATGCAATCTTGTCTACTACACCTTCATTTGTGTTCCCAAAACTTGTTCCAAAAATGCCTAAAGAATATGAGAACAGGCTTACAACAGTTCAGTATATGTCAGCAGTGCTCATTATATTAATATTGGACCGCCCCTTGACGAATGTTTATTGGCTGAACGTTGCTGATCGATCAATACCATTCGTAGGTTTGATAGAACATACTAATATGATAGATTCATCTCTTTATGGCGGCAAACATATTGTTTATTTATCTAATTACCTAAATATTGACCATCCGCTTTATCAAATGGATCATAAACAGCTGCTAGCAGAATATCTACCACACATAAAAAAAATTACACCTGAATTCGATAAATCTTGGATTGTAAAAACTTACTACCATAAAGTGGGGGCCGCTCAGCCGATCATAGGTGTTAACTATTCGGAGCGTATTCCGGGACATAGGACGCCTTTTGAAAACCTATATTTAGCAAATACTACTCAAATATACCCTGAGGATAGGGGAACCAACTATTCGGTTCGCATGGGCCGTGATGTAGCAAAACTATTGTTAAAAGACTATAGTTTGCCAGATTAGATATGCGTTGTTGCAACAATATCTTTCTGGTAGGATTTGCTGGTAGCATTTGTGAATCATTTATCAAATTAGGAGATCAGGTTTGCCATCGGATGTAACGCCTAAAATAGGCCCTACGCCAGATTCAGAAAAACAAGACCTCAAAGATCGCATAAATAAAGCGGTAAGGACCCAGAAGAGGCCGACTGTTACAGTACTATCATCTTTACTATCAATAGAAGATGATTTGGGTTATATCCCGGAAGAAGCGATATCTATAGTTGCCGAATATAATGATTCGACTATTAACGAAGTCTGGGGTGTAGCATCCTTTTATCCAAATTTTCGATTTGATCCTCCTTCCAAGAATACTGTTGAAGTTTGTTGGGGACCATCTTGTCATTTAGTTGGAGCAACGGAGGTAATTAAGTCTGTTTTGGATGAGTTGGATCTTGACGGAGAAGGAGACACCACAGATAAAATCGTGACGTTCAAATTTAATACGTGTTTAGGGGCATGCCCTCAAGCTCCTGTAATGAGTATAAATCATCGAATGTATGGAAAAGTTTCAGCCAAACAAGCTCAATCTCATGTTTCTTCGTTGAGAGAAAGCGCTAAGGGAGTAAGCTAATGAGCTCTTATGAAAACCTTAAGACATTAGCTGATTCTAGGTGGTCAGAACTCACAGAGGGAAACGTTCCTTGGATCAGAATAGGGATGTCTATGTGCTGCGGCCAAGCCTCTGGAGCATACGAAACACTCGCCGAAATCAAACAGCAGTTAAAGGCAAAAGGAATTGAAGCAAATGTGAGTGAGGTTGGATGCCTAGGCATTTGTTACGCATCTCCAGTGGTGGATATTTTATTACCTAAGCAACATCGAGCCGTATATGGAAACATAACCGCAGACTTAGTAATGGATTTGATTGACAGATGCTTACTTAAAGGAAAACTTCCTAAGAAAAATCTACTCGGAGTCTTAGATATTGGTGATACTAAATTAAACGATTTACCAAATTTCAACGAATTGCCCCAGATCAAACTTCAACACCGAATTGCCCTTCGAAATGCTGGACATATTGATCCTAAAGATATATATCAGTACATAGCTCGAGGGGGCTACTTAGGTTTGAATAGATCTTTAACTGATCTTAAACCTGAAGATGTAATTGAAGAGGTTAAATCTTCAGGTTTAAGAGGACGCGGAGGCGCAGCATTCCCGACGGGCGTGAAGTGGAGCTTTATGACCAGAGGAGAGAAACCAAAGTATATTCTTTGTAACTGCGAAGAGGGTGACCCTGGAGCTTTTAATGACAAAGCTATTTTGGAGAGTGATCCTTATACCACGATTGAAGGAATGACTATAGCCGCGTACGCTACAGGCTCTACTAATGGAATTATTTTTATAAGACATGGACATGATGGTCCAATAAAAACAACAGAAGACGCAATAAAACAGGCATATGAAGTTGGTTTGCTGGGTCAGAATATACTTGGATCTGATTTCAGTTTTGATTTAGAGGTGTCATTAACAGGTGAGTCATATGTAGCCGGTGAGGAAACGGCGCTCATGGAGGCAGTTGAAGGTAAAAGATCAATGCCTAGAGCAAGACCACCTTTCCCAGCAGCATATGGTGTTTGGGGACGCCCAAGCACTATTAATAACGTAAAGTCTCTTTCTTATGCACCTTCCATTCTTGAAAATGGACCTGAATGGTTTTCATCTATTGGTGTAAATAAAAGTACGGGAACTGCGATTATATGTTTGAGCGGCAACATAAAATATCCTGGTTTATATGAAGTTCCAATGGGTCTTACAATAGGTGAGGTTATTGATGATATTGGTGGAGGGGTTCCTGGTGGCCGTAAGTTAAAAATGTTACAAACTGGAGGACCTCTCGGAGGGGTCTTAAGTTCGGATTCCCTTGAAATACGCTTAGATTTTGATGAAATGAGAGAAGCCGGAGCGATATTGGGTTCGGGAGGGATAATCGTGGCTGATGATCGTACTTGTGCCGTTGATCTGACCAGGGTTCTAGTAGCATTTTGCCAATTTGAATCGTGTGGTAAGTGCTTTCCTTGTCGTCTAGGCACTACTAATCTGTTAGAGATTGTTGAGCGAATGTCATCTAATAAAGCCAGGATGGGTGATGTTGATTTAATGAAGCAGATTGGACAAACAATGCAAGCAGGCTCGCTCTGCGGACATGGACAATTAGGCTTCAATCCAATCGAATCAGCAATGAAGCATTTTAAAGAAGATTGGAACGCCTGCGTTGATGATGGAAAGTGTTTGACTGGTTCGTGCGACAAACCGTATTTTACCCCAATAAATACGAGGCCATTTGCGGATTCTCCTATAAAAAATGCTGTGCCAATTAATATTGCAAAACAAGTTGGAGAAAAAAATGAGTGAAGATCTAGTCATCAATATTGATGGTAAAGAGATTAAAGCGAAACCTGGCCAGATGATTCTTCAGGCAGCAATGGAAGCAGGCATTTACATTCCCTATCTTTGTTACTATCCCGGTACTAAACCTTTTGGGGCATGTCGTATGTGTGTGGTTACGGTAGATGGAGTGAGAGGTACCCCAGCATCCTGCACAACACCGGTGAGCCCAGACATGGTTGTAAAAACCGATACCCCAGAAATTGTTGAACTCCGAAGAGGCATAATGGATTTACTTCTATCGGAACATCCGCATGGATGTTTAACATGTCATAGGATTGAGCTATGCGGTCCAACAGATGTATGTTTGCGTCATGTATCAGTAAATGATCGTTGTGTCACTTGCCCTAAAAATGAGAGATGTGAATTAAAAGACACTGTTCGATGGTTAGAGATGGACATGGAAACACCACTTACATACCAGAATAGGGAGATACCTTTAAAGACCGCTGATCCTTTCTGGGATATGGACATGAATTTGTGCATCGTATGTGGCCGTTGTGTAAGAGTGTGTGATGAAATTAGAGGTGATAGCGCATTAACATTTTTGAATCGAGCAGGGAAAACCGTGATTGGCACATCTCAAGGAACCTCTCTACTTGAATCAGGTTGCGAGTTTTGTGGTGCATGTATAGATGCTTGCCCAACAGGAGCATTGGTGGAAAGGGATTATAAATGGGATAAGGCTACAAAAACTGTTGAATCGGTCTGCCCGCATTGCCCCGTTGGATGCACGATGAAGCTTGAAATAAATAAAAGAGACAAACTTATTCGTGCAATTCCAGATAGTCAGTCTGAAGTTAACAGAGGCCAGTCGTGCTACAAAGGAAAGTTTGGAGTGAACTTTGTTAATAGCAAACAAAGAATAAAGACTCCAATGATTAGAAGTGAAGGAGAACTAAAGGAAGTAGGTTGGAACGACGCAATTTCATCACTTGCAGAAAAACTAAGTGATTACCGGAACAATAACGAATATTATTTGTTATTATCTCCTAGGTCTACCAATGAAGACGCATTTGTTGCGCAAAAATTTGGACGTAGTGTTATGGGTACCAATAATGTAAATGTATCTTCTAACATTAGACCTGAATTAGTCGAGTATTTAGGTCAAATGCTTGGTACTTATGCTGGAACCAATCCTATTTGGGACCTCGAAAAATCCCAAGCATTTTTAGTTGTATCAGCTAATATGACTGAACAGCATAACGTCGCTGCATTACCAATAAAAAAAGCAGTTAAAAACGGATCTGATCTTATCGTTATTGATCAGCGCGAGACTGAACTAACGAAAATTTCATCCATCTGGCTTCGACCGAAACCAAATACAGAGGCCGTTTTGATAGGCGCCATTCTCAAGGTTATTATTGACGAAACTTTAGATGATCATGATTTCATAAATAAAAATACTGTTGATTCCGATCGGATGAGAAAGTCTGTTGTTTCATTCGACATCGTTAAGGCGGAAGGGATAACTGGAATCGAAGCGGATGAAATAAGGAAAGCAGCGCGTATCCTTGCCAAGGCAAATCCATTGGCTATTCTTTATGGCCTGGAAACACTTGATGCAGCAGTTAGGCCCGATTGTGTAAAGATGCTCGTAAACCTATCGATGTCTACAGGAAATATAGGTGTTGAAGGTGGGGGTCTATATCCATTGTTGAACGGTGCTAATGAACAAGGAGCCAAGGATGCAGGTTGTATGCCTGATAAGTTACCTGGTTATATAAGCATCGATGATGCCCGAAAAGTGTCAGAATTCGAAAAATTGGTTGGCTTTCCTATCCCTAAAGAAGCAGGATTATCAATAGAAGAGCTGGCTGGCGCAGTTAAGTCTGGTAAGTTGAAAGCCTTGCATGTGTTAGGAGATAGCCCTTCACTGGTTAATGGAGAGTTAGCTGAACTAGTGAAATTAATAGATAAATTAGAATTGTTGGTTGTACATTCCTCACTGGAGAATGAACTGACCGCCAAGGCTGACATGGTTTTTCCGGCGGAAACATTTGCTGAAACGGAAGGGACATACACTAATTTAGAAAGACGAGTACAAATTTTGAATTCGGCGACATCTAGAAAGGGATATCAATCTCCGAGCTGGAGTGTTTTGAATCAAGTAGCAAACGAATTAAATGTTAATGGTTTTGAATATCAGACATCGATGCAGATCTTTGATGAACTTAGGCGTCAGGTTGAAGGTTACAAAGGTATTTCATATGAAAAATTACGAAGTACACAGGGCGTACAATGGCCATGTTCGCATAAAGAATCTGATGGACTTTCAATTTTGCACACGGCAAAAGACCCGGATGCCGAACATGGCAAATTTGTGAGTGTAGATCTACAGATGCCTGCAACTTCAAGAGGCACAAATCATGGCTTTATTTTGGCCGAGGGCCGAGTGCTCTTGCAGTCGGAACGAGAATTTGAACTCGTGAAAAATAATAAGAGAAATGAGATATCGCGAGAAGAAATCCTCGAAATGCACCCTTTGGATGCAAAAGGACTAAATCTTAAAGATGGAGATCTTGTTGAGCTTGAAGGTGATGAAATAAAATTGAAGTTGAAGGTTCATATCAACGGTATACAGCAAGGGCTAGTTTCAACTACTGAATTGTTTGGCTCTTATGCCGGACGTTTAGATTTAACCTCTGATCCAGATCCTGTATTAAACGCAAAGAACCTGTCTTTAATTCCTGTTAAATTAAAAACCGTATAATAGAAAGAAGCGAATAGATTCCCGACAATTTTGTTAATCACCGTATTACAGTCTAGCCTAGCGTTGTGGAATTCTTTCTTTTTAAATTTTATTTGAGAGTTACTAGTGACAAATATAAAAGAGCCAGCAAAAAATTTTAAAAGCCAAAAAAAACTATTGGAAGTTAAGGTCAATAGAAGAGAAGACATTACTGACGACTTGTTGAAAATTTGGATTGAAAAACCTGAGGAATATATATTTAAACCGGGCCAATACTGCACTATTGGAATAAATGGAATTGAAAGAGCATATTCTATAGTTTCAGCCCCTTATGAACGTGACCTTGAATTATTTGTGGAGTTAGTGCCTGAAAATGAAGGTGGTGTTTTAACTCCATTAATATGGGATTTAAGTGCCGGGGATTCGATTACAATAAGGCCAAGGGCTAAGGGTATCTTTGTTTTCAACAATGAATGGCGGAAACATTTGTTACTTGCAACTGTCACAGGTGTGGTTCCATATGTAAGTTTTATTAGAGATTACATAAAAAAAATTGAAAAACAGGAATTACAATCTACCCAGCACGAAATGCATGTGTTAATGGGAGCCAGCTATCTCGATGAATTCACATATGATTCAGAACTAGAGGAGGCCGCTTCTAAATACCCTGATTTAGTGACATTTGTTCCTACTGTAAGTAGGCCCGATGAGCAAAAGAATGCATTATGGACCGGGGCAAAAGGTCGAGTTAATGCCATTGTCGAAGACTACATAAATGATAAGGAACTTTCACCTGAAGACACTTTAATATATGCATGTGGCCATCCAGGAATGATCGAAGATGTTAAGAGTAAGATGGTTCCACTTGGCTTCACAGTGGATGAAGAGAGATTTTGGAAAGAAGATTAGATAACTGTCTGTATAAACAGCCTATTTAAATTGCAAATAAATTTATCATTTCCTATAAGTTTTTTGTCTCTTGATATCTACACCGTTACAATGACTGAATGACAACTCCCGCGCGCCTTCAATATCTTAAGATTAAAAAACAATATTCTGAAGAAATTTTGTTCTTTAGAATGGGTGATTTCTATGAAACATTTGACGATGACGCCGAGATTGTTTCCAGAGTGTTGGAAATAGCTTTAACTTCCAGAGAATTTGGTAAGTCTAATCGAATTCCGATGGCAGGAATACCTTACCATGCCCTTAATAACTATCTTGGAAGATTAATAAATAAAGGGTACAAAGTAGCACTGTGTGAACAGGTTTCTGATGTGGGAGAATCTAAAGGCCCTGTTGAAAGAAAAGTAGTTCGAGTTGTCACGGCTGGAACAGTTATTGAAGACAACATGCTCGATCCAAAAACTAACAACTATTTAGCAGCAATTGTTGTATCGGAAAATCAAGCCGGCTTATCTTATGCAGATATTACTACAGGTCAGTTTTATACTTCACAAATTCCGATTGATAAACTAGAGGCTCAGTTGTCAATATTGGCCCCTGGAGAGACACTGGTTAATGATGCTTGCACACTAAATTTAAGTAACACATATATAAGTAATCTGCCAAAAGTATCTGAAAGTATCGAAGTTTCAACTGAAGCTTTACAAAGTCATTTTAAGGTTCATTCCTTAGACTCTTTTGGTCTCACAAATTCTCCCCTAGCTATTCAGGCCGCGGCAGGCATCTTGGCGTATTTGCAGAATAACCAGTCAGGAGCTGTGTCGACATTACATACCATAAAAAGTTTTTCAATTGAAGAATATATGGTTTTAGATCGGCAAACTAGCCATAACTTAGAACTGTTTCAAAGCGGGAGATGGGGTGATCAAGACACCAGCTTATTTACTGTATTAAATAAAACTTTTACACCAATGGGAGCTAGGTTGCTAAGAGAATGGATTAGTCGTCCGTTAATTGAAATTAAACCATTAGAGGAACGCCAAAAGAAAGTAGAGTGGTTTTACACAAATTCACAAGGGCGTCAGAAAGTGGGCTCTTTGCTAAGAAGAATTTCGGATATCGAACGCTTAATAAATAAAACGAAATCTGGCTCAGCAAACCCCAATGATTTAATAGCAATTAGAGAGAGTCTAGCCAAAATACCAAAAATCAAAGAAATCTTGGTTGATAAGACTGTTCCGGAAATTAATAGCATTTCAAATCAATTATTAGATCATCAAGAAATAATTAACTTGATTGAAAACTCTATTCGTGAACAACCTAGTCAGATTGTAGGAGATGGGAAAGTAATAAAGTCAGGATATTCGAATGAATTGGATGAAGTGAGATCTGATGCGGGATCTGCAATTGATTACATTTCAAGATTAGAAACAGATGAAAGACAACGTACTGGCATAAAATCGCTTAAGGTCAGTTATAACAAGGTGTTTGGATATTACATAGACGTAAATAAAAGCCACATATCTAAGGTCCCATCCAATTACATCAGGAGGCAAACTCTTACGAATTCAGAACGATTTATAACTCCTGAGATGAAAGAGTATGAATCCAAGGTGCTATCTGCTAAAGATAAGATAAATGAACTAGAAAAAAGTGTATATAGAAAAGTCTGTATGGAGCTTTCTGAATCATATGAAAATGTTCTTAAAACTGCAGAACTTATTGCTAACATAGATGTGGTTAGGTCTCTAGCAGAAGTAGCTGTTTCAAATGAATATATAAGCCCTAAATTAAACAATAAAACTTCGATAGTGGTTAAAGATGGCAGACACCCTACTGTTGAAAAATTGGTGCCATATGGTGAATTTGTTCCTAACGATGCTAATTTATCAAATGATGACTCTCAATTGATTGTTTTAACTGGGCCAAATATGTCTGGTAAATCTACTTATATTCGGCAAGTAGCATTAATAGTTCTGATGGCGCAAATTGGGAGCTTTGTTCCTGCCAGCGAGGCTGAAATCGGGTTAGTTGATCGAATATTTACTCGCGTTGGCTTGAATGACGATATCGCTGTTGGTCAATCAACCTTTATGGTTGAGATGGTTGAAACGGCTTCCATACTGAACCAAGCTACAAATAAATCCTTAATAGTGCTTGATGAAGTGGGTCGAGGGACATCTACTTATGACGGTTTGGCAATAGCCCAGTCAATAATCGAGTATATTAATTGCAACTCGAATTTAAAATGCAGGACGTTATTTGCAACTCATTATCATGAATTGATTAGTATGGCAGAGGAGTTTCCTCGAATCAAAAATTATAATGTGCGAGTTTCAGAGAATCAGGATGGGGTGGCGTTTTTACACAATATAGTTCCAGGTGCCGCTACGCGTAGCTATGGGGTTCATGTGGCCAAATTAGCAGGCTTGCCACAAGAAGTTATAAAGAGAGCCGGTCGAATATTAGATCAATTAGAATCCACCAATGGATCTAATGCTAAAAATAAAAACAGCATCAATGACAGCCAACTATCGTTTGAGTTATCAGACTCTGAATTAATTGATAGCGTAAAAAGTTTAAATCTTGAGAAGATGACACCATTGGAAGCTATTACCAAGTTGTATGAATTAAAAGATTTAGTTAATCAAAATGACGATGATAAACATAGAACAATCTAAATTCTGTATTTAATCGAATCTGTGAAATAAAATAACGTCATATAGGGAGTTCAGTCTAATGAATATAAAAACATTGCCAAACAATCCAAAAGAAATTAGGACTTTGATTAGGAATGGTAAGATCGATAAATCCACAGCTGGGATGGCTCCTGGGTATGTGCAAGCAAACCTGGTCATTGTTCCAAAGGGCCTTGCCTTTGAATTCCTGCTTTTTTGTAACCGTAATCCTAAACCATGTCCTGTATTGGAAGTAACTGAAGCCGGTTCTTATGAACCTGTTTTGATGGCTCCGGGATCAGATCTCAGGTATGACATACCTAAGTACCGCGTTTACCGGCATGGTAAGCTAGATGCCGAGGTTACAGATATTGCGGAATACTGGACAGACGATATGGTTGCTTTTCTTACCGGATGTAGTTTCGGTTTTGAAACGGCTTTGATAAGAGCAGGGATACCTCTACGGCATCTTGAAACTGATACCACTGTACCAATGTTTATAACCAATATCCCAACCAATCCTGCTGGATCTTTTTCAGGTCCGATGGTTGTTTCGATGAGGCCTATTAAAAAAAAGCAGGTTGTAAGATCAGTACAGGTAACATCTCGTTTTCCATCTGTGCATGGGGCTCCAGTGCAAATTGGTAACCCTGAAGAGATCGGTATTATGGATATTAACAAGCCTGATTTAGGAGAACCTATAGAAGTAAAGAATGATGAGGTACCGGTGTTTTGGGCTTGCGGTGTTACTCCTCAGGCAGTAGCGATGAAATCCAAGCCCGATTTAATGATTACGCATGCCCCTGGATACATGTTTATTACCGATGCTATTGATGAGGAATATTCAGTTCTGTAATCGCATTAAGAAAACTAAGAGAGTTATATATGGAAACGATTGAAGATATTATTTTGGACCACGACAGACGAGGCATCTCCTTATTAAGAGAACATTTGCCAATAAACTTTTGCGGCGAGGCAGCAGAAATTCTGTCAAAAAACTCAGGTACAGTATTTATTGTAACTGGATTTTATATTCTTGCCGCAGAAGCTACGGAAACTGACGGACCTCCAGGAGCAGTAGTCATTGGAGAGGCTTTATCGAAATTAGACTATAAAGTGGTTTATATTTCTGATTTATATACGACCCCACTGATTAGGTCAGTTGTTGGTAATGCTGCAGAGATAATAGATTTTCCAATATTGTCAAATGAAGAAAGTAATAAGTTTGCAAATGATTTGCTAAAGAAATACCAACCCTCTGTTGTTGTTGGTATAGAGAGATGTGGGTTTACTGATGAATATAAATTTCGGAATATGCACGGTAAAGACATATCGGAGTACAACGCGAAAACGGATTATCTTTTTACAAACCATCAAAATACCGTTGCGGTTGGAGATGGAGGCAATGAGGTAGGCATGGGTAATTGCGATCAGATAATTGCCAATAACCCAAAGATACTAATTGAGAAACCATGTATTACTAAAGTAAACGAACTTATTGTTGCAAGCACCTCTAATTGGGGAGGATATGGTTTAATCGCAGCCTTATCGGAGAAAAAAAATATTAACTTACTTCCTTCAATTCAAAGAGAAGTAGAGATTTTAGACGGATTTGTGGAAGCTGGGGCAGTTGATGGAGTTTCTCAAAAACGTATTAGTAATGTTGATGGATTCTCTAAAGAGCAAAATAGTGCCATATTACAGCGACTTCATGATTATCTTCAGTCAATTGGAATCTAAATAGATACCAACTCAAAACATATCTGAGGTCTTGTTACTTGTCTTTCTTAGCTGCAGCCATCTGAGTCATTATGCGTGATTTGCGTCTGGAAGCGTTAGATTTATGAATAGCACCTTTTTTAGCTGCTCTATCTAAGGCTGAAACTGCACTTTGGACAAACTCTTGTGCGCTATCAAGTTCATCGGACTCAATAGCAGTTCTTGCTGATGCGATTAAGTTTTTAGCCTTGGTTCGTAGCGGTGCATTTTGTAAATTTCTGCGAACCGACACACGGTGTGATTTTTTGCTTGGCATTAATAAATACTCCGAATTATTATTTATTAGAGATAACTGATTGATCAGGTGATCTAATTATATTGGTAACACCCTTTACTCCCTCTAGCTTTGAGAACACTTTGTTCAATTCATCTATGCCTCGGGTGTATAAGGTCATAGTAATGATACTACGATCTGCGACTTCACGCGTTTCGCAATTGGCTATATTAACACGATGTTCAGAGACAAGGGCAGTAATATCTTTCAGAAGTCCTACTCTGTCATAAGCATCAATTTGTATATCCACGGGGTACAATGTTCTGGCTTGGCCCCAATCAACTTTTATTAAAGTTTCTTGAACATTTTCGTTCTTAATATTAGGGCAATCCGTACGATGTACTGTAACGCCTCTGCTACGTGTAATATAGCCAGCTATATTATCTCCTCTAATTGGGTTACAGCATTGTGCCATTCTAGTTAACAAATCCCCTACTCCCAACACATCAATCCCGCTGGCCGGGCCAATCGATTTAATTGACTTAGACGAGGGTTCACTATTATTTGGTGCACTTAATTTCGCAGCTATCTGAGATACAGTAACCGAGCCTGTGCCGATTGAATGATACAACTCATCAGAAGACTCCATTCCCATGATTTTCGATATCTCGTTTAAGTTTAAGTTGGTGGTCAATCTTCGAACCTGTTTGCTATATAGCTCTTTACCGCGCTGTATATTAATTCTTTGTTCTTGTCGATTAAACCACTGTCTGATTTTTTGCCGAGCTGAATTTGTCTTTATATACCCTAAGTTGGGGTTTAACCAATCAATACTAGGCCCACGTTCAGTCTTGCTTGTCACAATTTCAATGCTGTCTCCATTTTTCAATTTGTATTGTAGAGAAACCAGCTTGCCATTTATATGAGCTCCAACACATTGGTGGCCGATATCAGTGTGTATTTGATAAGCAAAATCTAATGGAGTTGAACCGGAAGGTAGTTCTTTTAAATCTCCTTTTGGAGTATATACATATACCTGACTATCAAATATGTCGGTTTTGAAAGATTCAATAAAGTCTTCAGCTCCACTTACGTCCCTTTGCCAATCAAGTAGTTGGCGTAGCCATAGCATTTTTTTATCAAATTGAGGATCCGAATCCCTACCTTCTTTATAGAGCCAGTGAGCAGCAACTCCATATTCAGCTAATTCATGCATTTCTGTGGTTCTGATTTGCACCTCTACCGGGAAAGCTCCTTTACATAATACCGCTGTATGAATAGATTGATATAAGTTGTCTTTAGGGTTTGCAATATAATCATCAAATTGATCGCGTAATGGACGCCAAAGAGAGTGTACGATTCCGAGCGCGGAGTAACAGTCGTTTACACCATTAACGATAATCCTGAGAGCAAAAAGATCGTATATATCCCCAATCGTCATATTTTGATCTTGATACCGCTGTATTTTTTTATGAATAGAGTAGATATGTTTTGGCCTGCCGGTAACAACAGCTTCAATCCCAGAATCTTTCAAAGACTCTGTAAGCTTAGACCGTATCCCTTCTATATATTCTTCTCTTGAAACTCTTTTGGATCTTAGTAATTTAGAGATCTTTTTATAATCCGTTGGATTTAGATGTTGAAAAGCTAAGTCCTCGAGGCGCCATTTTATTTCCCAAATACCTAGCCTATGAGCCAGAGGGGCATATATATCTAGTGTTTCTTGTGCTATCGAAAGTCTGCGAGCTTTAGGAAGAGCCTTTAATGTTCTCATGTTATGCAATCTGTCTGCCAATTTTATTAATACGACTCTAATGTCCTCTGCCATGGACATAAGTAGTTTTCTCAAATTTTCTACTCGAGCTCGCTCTTTATTCGAATATAAATCTGATTTAACAGACAATTCTTCATCAGTGTTAATTAAGGATTGGTTAGTAAAAAAATCATCCGTGTCTTCAAAATCAGTTAAAAGCACTGTGTCTTTTTCGTCTAGAGATTCATTTTTTGTTAGTTTAGTTACTCCGGAAACTAGATTGGCTACTTCTATTCCGAATTCGTTTTCCAAGTCAGTATAAGACACGTCACAGTCTTCCATAACATCATGCAGAAGGGCCGCTGCTATTGCTTTAGAATCAAGCTTAAGTTCTGCCAAGTATATGGCTGTCTGAAGCGGATGCTCTATAAATGGCTCACCTGAGCGCCGGGTTTGACCGCTATGAGCCTCTTTAGCAAACTCATATGCATTAGCAATTAGGGCCAATTGCTCTTCAGGTATATACTTTCCAGCTTTTTTTAATAGGGTTTCCATATTAATGACAGGTGTTTTAAGTTAATTACCTTTATTATTCAAGAACTAGTTCAATTACCTATATTAAGAATAGTCTATTTACCCAAATTTTAATATCTTTTTACTCTTTGAACTGACATCGTATTCGGCGATAATCGAAGTGATTGCTATTAGAATTTAAAGAAAATTTAAGTTAAATCTTAAGGAAATCGATCACGATGATCTTTCAAGCTCCCCGGGGCACATACGATAGGATGCCAGGCCAACAGCGACTTTGGCGAAGAATCAATAAAGTTTTAGAAGAAATATCAGAGTCATATGGGTATGAGCGAATTGATACTCCAGTAATAGAAGATGCCAAACTATTCTCCAGGGGAGTCGGAGATGTGACAGATATTATGGAAAAAGAGACGTACACGTTTCCGGATAGAGGTGGAGACTTGCTTACTCTTAGGCCAGAAGGAACCGCTCCTGTATGCAGAGCTTATATTGAACACGGCATGCATAACTTACCTCAACCAGTCAGACTTTATTATTTTTGTCCGGTTTTCAGATATGAAAGACCACAGTCTGGAAGATATAGGCAGCATCATCAATTCGGGATTGAGGTTTTAGGATCTGCTGAACCTGAAATAGACGTTGAGGTCATTGACCTAGCATGGAATATATTGCAGCGATTAGGTATTTCAGACATAAAACTTAAAATCAACACAATGGGTGATAGTGATAGCAGGGGACTATATGTTTCGAACTTGCAAGATTACCTAAAATCGAAAATAGACCAGATGCCGGAAACGATTAAGGAAAGGATCTCTTCAAACCCGCTACGCGTCCTTGATTCCAAAGATCCAAAAATGTTTGAAATAAATAATAAAGCTCCAAGGTCTATTGACTACATTAATTCAGAATCAAGCGAACATTGGGCGACTTTATTAAAGAATCTGGATACCCTTTCTATTCCATATGAAGTGGATCATAAATTAGTTAGGGGATTTGATTATTATTCTCGAACTGTATTTGAAATAGTCCCTTCACTCGAGAAGAGTCAAAACACATTAATAGGAGGCGGTAGATATGATGGCCTAATCGAAATGCTTGGAGGGAAACCAACTCCCGGCATTGGCTTTGGTATGGGCCTCGAGCGCGTTGCTTCAGCTATTGGAGACACGTCTTCTGAGTCAGAATCGAATATTGTGATGAAACTTTTAGTGACACATATTGGAGATGCAGCCAAAGAAAGAGCAGTGTTATTAACTTCAAGAATTAGGAAAGCTGGGATACCAGCTGTTTTGGCTCCAACTAGGGGAATGAAAAGTCAGTTAAGATATGCAACATCTATATCAGCAACACACGCTATTATTATTGGTGACGATGAATTACAGAATCGTGAGGTGGTTTTGAGGGACTTCTCAGCACATTCACAAGAAACTATTTTAGAGGCAAATCTTATTGAATATCTTTCGAGCTTTAGTTGATTCATTCAAGTTAACAGATAAATGCACAAGTAAAATCGTATTGTCGACAACATGTTAGAAAAGATACAAACAATTAAAACCCGAATTAACGAGCTTGAAACAATGCTTGCAGACCCTGATTTAGTTAGTGACTTCAGTAAGTCTCAAGGTTTGCTAAGAGAACACGCCATGATCAAACCATTGGCAGAATTGTCAGAAGAATTCTCAATTGTTGTAGAACAGATAGATCAGCTCAAAAACATTATAAGAAACGATAGTGATAAGGAAGTCGTTGAACTAGCTAATTTAGAATTACCGGATCTTCAGGAAAAAAAACTGAATCTTGAACAAGAACTGAGAATAGCTTTGCTTCCTAAAGATCCGAATGATTTCAAAAACGTGATTATGGAAATTCGAGCAGGCACAGGAGGAGAAGAAGCCTCCCTTTTTGCTGCAGATTTATATCGTATGTACTCTCGTTATTCGCAAAGAAGGGGTTGGCCATTAGAGATTTTGTCGACTAGTGAATCAGACACCGGTGGTGTGAAAGAAGTGGTGATTCAAATTAAAGGCGATGGAGCTTTTAGTATCTTGAAACATGAAAGTGGTGGACATAGAGTTCAGCGTGTGCCGGTGACAGAGTCTAGTGGACGTATTCACACTTCTGCAGCAACTGTTGCTGTGTTGCCAGAAGCAGAAGAAGTAGACATAGAGATAAGAAATGAAGAACTCCAGATCGATATATTTCATGCTAGTGGACACGGTGGACAAAGTGTTCAGAAGGTGGCAACAGCCGTAAGAATTAAGCACTTACCTACTGGCATTTTGGCTATTTGCCAAGATGAACGATCTCAGCACAAAAATAAAGAAAAAGCAATGGCAGTTTTAAGATCAAGAGTATACAAACAGGAATTGGAGCGACAACAAAAGGAAATTAGTGACGACAGAAAATCTCAAGTTGGTTCAGGAGACCGTTCTGAAAGAGTACGCACCTATAATTTTCCTCAACAAAGAGTAACTGATCACAGAACTAATATGTCTCAATACAACCTTGATGAAGTACTGGATGGTGAACTTGAACCATTTATAAATGGTCTCATCGATCGGGAACAACAAATTAAGCTTGAAGAATCAGGAATTTAAAGACCAAACTTTACGAGGCTTATGGCTAAAAGGTATTGATCGGTTAAAGAAATATTCAATAACTGATAGTGCCCTTGAATGTGAGTTGCTATTGAGATCAGCGCTTGGTTACACTAAAAGTGACTTTTACTCTCATTTGCCTGACGCTCTTCTTGAACAAGAGGTGCTGTTAATTGAAAGATTAATTGAACGAAGGTTGTTAGGTGAGCCGACGCCTTATATTTTGGGTTTCAAAGAGTTTTATGGGATAGAGTTTTATGTTTCCGAAGACGTGTTGATTCCCAGGCCCGAAACCGAACTATTAGTTGATTTATCAATTGCTAAATTTAAAGATGGAGGTTTGATCGCTGATATAGGCACTGGGAGCGGCTGTATAGCCGTTTCGATAGCATCGCAATTACCTAATCTTAAGATAATAGCTGTAGATAAGAGTACTCATGCGTTACAGCTGGCAAGGAAAAATATCATGCTATACGACATGATCGGAAGAATTGATTTAGTTAATTCGGACTTATTAACATCTTTCAAACCAGGATTAAAGTTTGATTTGATTGTTTCAAACCCGCCTTATGTGCCTGAAAATATTTATGAAACATTAGATAAAGAAATTAAACATGAACCAGAGATAGCATTAAATGGTGGGATTGATGGTTTGGATATTATTCGCTGTTTGGTTCAACAAGCAAATACATTACTTTCTGATAGAGGAAGTTTGCTATTTGAGATTTTTTCTGACAATGCAAATGATGCATTGAGGTTAACGTCAGAATTAATGCCAATGTCGAAGATAACTCTGCATAATGACCTATTGGGTTTACCTAGGGTGATTGAAGTTCAAAAATTATTGTGATGCTCGAGCTAGGTTGCTTGGTAACTATCTTCCACCCATTTGGAAGTACTTACCCTCAGTTTTTATTGAAGGAGCTACTATCATATTTGCCTTTTGCATTTCTCTGATGTTAAATGCACCCACCATACCCATACATTCTTCCAATGCCCCAATCAGGTTTTGAGTGCCATTAGTTTTTGAAGTTGGCCCAAAAAGGATCTGCTCTAATGGCCCTTGGGTGCCAACATTTACCCTGGTTCCTCTTGGTAGTCGCGGATGTGGCCCTGCCATTCCCCAGTTGTAACCCCCGCCAGGTGCTTCCTCTGACTGGGCTAAAGGGGATCCTATCATTATTGCATCTGCACCTGAAACGAATGATTTACACACATCTCCACCTGTGCGTATACCGCCGTCAGTGATCACCGGTACATATCTGCCAGTTTGTTTTAAGTATTCGTCTCTTGCTGCAGAAACCTGTAAAGTTGCTGTAACTTGAGGTACGCCTACACCGGTTACTTCCCGAGTTGTGCATGCTGCTCCTGGCCCTACTCCAATTAATACGCCGTGTACCCCAGTATCCATTAATTCCAATGCAACGTTATATGACACACAGTTGCCCACTATTATAGGTATATCAATCAAATCAAGTAATTCTGAAAATATTAAACCTCGCTTTGATTTTGACACATGTCTCGCAGTAGTAACTGTAGATTGCACGAAAACCATGTCTGCGCCAGCTTCGGCAGCAAGTGGAGCCAACTTTTTAGTACTGGCGGGGGTTATTGATACAGCACATCTTGCTCCTGTTGATTTAATTTCTTGTACTCGTTCACCAACTAAATTAGGATCGACTTTGCCAGAGTAAACTTCTTGGAGTACAGAAGTTACATCATTATCTGAGGCATCAATGATTCGTGATAGTGGTTCAGTTGGGTTAGCATATCTTGTTTGAATACCTTCTAAATTCATTACGGACAAGCCACCAACTTTTTCCATATGTCCGGCAAATTCCGGAGAACCGATTGCGTCCATTGCAGAGGATATAACAGGTATTTTAAAAGTATGACTGGTAATAGAGAATTCTGTATTTGTTTGATCAGGGTTAATCGTGATTTCGCCAGGCGCTATAGCTACTTCGTCGAATCCATATGCTCGGCTGAGTTCCTTAATTTCCGGAACGGACATTGATTATCCCTCCAATCATTGTTATTTCTTGAAATAATAAAGAAGTTATAATCAAGGATATTCCCACGTGAGAAGGAAGGTCAACAGCAAATTTGTAAAAAATGGATCATTGCTAGTTGAATGTCAGATAAAAGGGCTAACCAATGACACATCTTGTGGAGATAGTAATGCATACTAAGTAATCATGGTAAAACTTGAGAGACAGATAAAAAATTTAGGACTTAAATCAGGCTTCGATTTAGTTGGAATTACATCGGCAGAAAAGTTCGTACGTGATGAACAAGTTAGTATTGCTCGAGTTAAATCTGGATTGATGGATGGCTTGTCTTGGTATACAGAGGATCGGGTTAAAAAAGCTAATGATCCTGGCATGCTCCTCGAGGATGCGCGATCCATAATCTCGTTAGCAGTGTCATACAACACGAGAGAGAATAAGAATAAAAACAAAATAACGGGAAAAATTGCACGGTACGCTTGGGGTGAAGATTATCATGATGTGATCAAACAAAGATTACGGTGTTTTGTGGAGGAATTGAAACTACTCGCTGGAGAAGATGTTAAAACAAGAATATTCGTTGATGACGGCCCGATGAATGATAGAGCTGCAGCAGAAAGAGCAGGAGTTGGTTGGTTTGGGAAAAATACAAATATATTAACTCAGAACTTTGGCTCATGGGTTTTTTTATCTCAAGTCATTACGGACATTGAATTAGCACCTGATTTACCATTGAACAAGACTTGTGGGAGCTGCGTAATTTGTATAGAACAATGCCCGACTGGGGCAATTGTAGCTCCTTACGTAATCGATAACACAAAATGTATATCCTTTCTTACAATCGAACTTAGAGATTCAATACCACGTGACCTCAGGCATTTGATGGGAGACTGGATATTCGGATGTGACATATGCCAAGACGTATGTCCAGTTAACCGAAAAGCAGTGATCTCTTTAGATCCTAAATTTACTAAGCTACATGAATTTTCAGCTATGGATTTAATCCCATTATTAGATTTATCCCAATTGGAATTCAATAAGATATTTAAAGATAGCGCTATAAAACGAGCAAAACTCTCAGGTTTTCAGAGGAATGTATGCGTAGCTTTGGGTAACATTGGTGATCCGGTAGCGGTGCCGGCTTTAAGAAAAGTGATTCAAACAGATTATCCTGATTTAGTCCGTTCCCATGCTGCATGGGCTCTTGGTCGTATCGGCGGCAAGAGTGCTATGGAAATATTAAACAGTCATGCAAATTCAGAGAAAAGTCCAGAAGTGCTAGAGGAAATTCAAGAAGCAATATGTTCCGGAGCATCCTAAAAAATAGTAAGTGAGCAGATGTTAAATATCGACAATAGGATATCTCCTTTAAAAGAGACTTGGGTTGCCATTGATACGGAAACCACGGGACTCTCTGAAGATAAAGATTCAATTATAGAAGTGGGATGCGTAAAATTTGTTGGCGGGCGACATATGGAAACTTATAGGTCACTCGTGAATCCAATGTCCATATTGAGTGATTTCACAACAAATTTTACTGGTATAACTCAAAACGAGGTTAATAGCGCCCCTGTATTTGAAGACATAAAAGAACAGCTACGTGAATTTATCGGCGACGCTCCTGTAGTCGGGCATAATGTTCAATTTGACCTGGGCTTTTTGAATAAAAGTGGTCTGAAAATCGATAATCCGGTTTCAGACACTTGGGACATGGCTTATGTTTTACTGCCTGGTATTAGTTCTTATTCACTTTCAAATATTGCGAAGGATTTAGATATAACCCACGATAAAGCGCACCGAGCCTTGGAAGACGCAGCAGTAACGGCTCATGTTTTTAATTATTTATTGAAGTCAGCTGACAAATTGGAAGACGATATTTTATTTGAGCTAAATAGAACAGCGATCCAATGTGGTTCCAGATTGGCTTATGTCCTGTCTGGTCTTATGGCAAGCAGAAACAAGTCTGAAATTAAATCTCAACAAGTTATTGGATTTGATGTTGAGAAAATTCGTGCCAGGCTAACGAAAGAGTCTTCAATAAAAAAGATCGAACAAGCTACTCCGGTAGATCTAATGTTAATTGAGACTGCTTTGTCCGCCAAAGGCAGTTTGTCGAACTCAATGTTGAGATTTGAAGAAAGACCTGAACAGCTGACGATGGCTAAAACGATAGCTGAGACCATAAACTCAGGAATTGGAGATGATCAAACTCGATTAATCGTCGAAGCAGGCACAGGTGTAGGGAAGTCTCTTGCCTACCTACTTCCATCTGTTATTTATGCATTAAAAAACAATAAAAGAATTGTGGTATCAACCAACACTATTAATTTACAAGAACAATTATTAACAAAGGATATGCCTTTAGTGATTGAAGCCTTGAAAGATATAGATTCGATAGATGTTGAAAAACTGAGGTTTACACAGCTGAAGGGACGAGACAATTATCTTTGTTTAAATAAACTATTGCGAATGCGATTGACTGATAAACCGACATGGACAGAAGGTCGCTTAATATCGAAAGTTTTTGTTTGGTTGCGACAAACTAAAACTGGAGATAAATCAGAATTGAATTTGGGTTCTCGGGGAGCTTCAGCGGTATGGAGCAGGTTATCGGCTCAGGGAAGCGCCTTATGCAAAGGGATTAGTGGAGCATGCTTTCTCAGAAGCGCCAGGGATAAAGCCTCTTCGTCACACCTCGTGATTACTAATCATTCTCTACTGATGGCCGATATAGTTTCTGATGGATCTATATTGCCAGATTATGACATTTTAATAATCGATGAAGCTCATCATCTAGAGGATTCAGCTACTAGGCAACTTGGTTTTGAATTAAATGGAAACAACATAAACGACCACTTGACTCAAATAATGTCTGAAAAAGGAGCGTTACATACAGGGTTAAAACTATTTAAGGAGAATAAACTCAGCTTGAGTCGAATACAAACCTTAGGAAAGATATTATCGGATATTTCAGAGTTTATTCCTAAGGCTCGTGACTATACCGCCAGTTTACTTGCTAGTATTGAAAAAGTTGGAAGTGAAGTTCAAAATACCTCGTCATATAATACTAATATTATCTCTGACATTAGAATTACTGCTGGAATTAGATCTCAGCCCGCATGGTCTGAGATTGAAATCGATTGGCAAAAGATAGACTTAGCGTTAGACAAAGTAGGTGATTTGCTTAATGAGGCTGTTGTTGCTTTAGGTAATACAAATCATGATGCGTGTGACAGGGTCTTAGACGAAGTAATAGATCTAATCCAATCCAATCAAGAGTTAAGGGGCCATCTTGAGGAATTCATTATTCATCCTTCTAAAGATGGTGTGTATTGGGTATCAAATGCTTCCTCAAATCGTAGTTCTAGAGAGAGAAGTATATCGATACAATCAGCTCCCCTATATGTTGGTGATGTTTTATCCGAGTCAGTGTATTCAAAAACATCTACAGTAATTATGACAAGTGCAACATTGGCAACTGGAAACAACTTTGACTATGTTACCGAACGTACCGGGTTTCAAGATTCAACTGAATTATTGCTTGGCTCCCCGTTTGATTATGCCGCGAACTCAGTATTATGTGTTCCAGAGGATATGCCCGAACCAAATCTACCTAATTATCAAGGTGCCATAAATAATGCTATAACTAACTCTGTAGTGGCTTCTCAAGGAAAAGCTATGGCCTTATTTACTTCATATAGTTCATTAAATAAAACTTATAAAGATATTAAAGACACACTCAAATCTTATGACATACAGGTTTTGGCCCAAGGCATAGATGGAAATCCAAATAAAATTATTAGTCTTTTTCAGAAGAATCCACGATCATTGTTGCTTGGCACATCTAGTTTTTGGGAAGGGGTTGATCTCCCGGGGGAATCGTTGCAGCTGCTTCTACTAACGCGCTTACCATTTAATGTCCCAACTGATCCAATTTTTGCAGCTAGGTCAGATTGGTTTCAGGAACCATTCAAAGAATACGCGGTACCTCAAGCAGTAATCAGGTTAAGGCAGGGATTTGGCAGATTGATAAGGACAGAAACAGATCGAGGCGTGGCTGCAGTATTAGACAAAAGGATTCTCTCAAAAGGTTATGGCAAAGTATTCTTGGAATCTATGCCACCGGCCAGCGTTGTTAAGACCACAACTTTAGAGATGCCTAAGCTGATCGAACAATTTTTGAGTTAACAAGATTTTGTTAATTAGAATTGAGTCGCCCTTTAATCTGGAATCAACATTAGACAGTGGTCAAGCATTTCGATGGAAAAATCGAAGTGACTATTTTGAAGGTGTGCTAGACAAATCGATTATTCTGATAAAGCAAATTACCGACGGACTAGAATTCGAATCTTTTCCTCAAAGTGAAAAAGAGCTTAAACCTCAGCTGAAGTATTATCTGTCTTTGCATGATGATTTGGAAATTATATTGAAATCAATTGCTGTAGACCGAAACATCCAATCGTATATTGATCAATACAAAGGTATGAGAATCTTGAAACAAGATCCTTGGGAATGTCTAATTTCATTCATATGTTCCTCTAATTCTAATGTGTTGAGGGTCAAGCAAAATGTTGAAGACATGTCTGCAGCTTACGGAGAAAAGATTGAAGCTTTTGGAAGTATAAGACACACTTTTCCCTCCCCGAAACAATTGGAAAATGCCAGTATCCCTATTCTTAGACAGCTTAAGCTCGGTTATAGAGCAGAGTATATCTATGAAGCTGTAAAATTGGTCTCACAACATGTAATCAACCCATGGGCATTATTAGAAGAACCTTATGAAGAAGCCCTAATTACCCTAACTAAAATACCTGGTGTTGGGGATAAAGTCGCGAATTGCATAATGTTGTTTTCTATGGGTAAGGATGACGCTTTTCCTGTCGATGTTTG
Organism: Chloroflexota bacterium; assembly: GCA_002699485.1. Classification (GTDB taxonomy): domain Bacteria; phylum Chloroflexota; class Dehalococcoidia; order Lucifugimonadales; family UBA2962; genus UBA2962. The sequence goes on from PAAV01000049.1 coordinate 125,186, forward strand.
GATTGATCGGATTATCAAAGAACTTTATCCTGAAGAACTAGATGATTATATTCAAAGAAAATATTTAAATCAGTTGGCAAATAAAAAGAGAACTAAAAATAGGCTCAAAAACCCATCGGTCAACAGAATGATTATAAAAGATTGGGCTAGGGAATATTTTGGGGATTATGCTGGATGGGCCAATCATTACATGTTTCACGAGAGACGTAAAAGATTACTGCGCAGTTAAAGCTCCATCTATAGATAGACACGAACCGGTGACATATGATGATGCATCAGACCATAAAAATGTAACTAATCCAGCAATACTTTCTGGAGTTCCTAATTGTTTGATTGGGTGAAAATCTCGTGCTTTTTTCCACGCTTCAGAATTTTTACCATATGTTTGATTGAACATAGGAGTTTCCACACCGCCAGGACAAACGGCATTTATGCGGATTCCTTTATCGGCGTAGTCTAAAGCAGCGCTTTTTGTCAGTCCGTTCAAACCATGTTTATTAGCAGTGTAAGTAGTAAAACCTTTTGTGCCAATTAACCCATTTGCAGAGGACATATTGACAATGCTTCCGCCACCTTTAGATAACATATGTTGAATTTCATGCTTCATGCATAAAAATGGCGCAGTTAAATTTACTGACATCATATGATTCCAAATATCAGAATCGATTTCGTGTATAGGTAATTGTGGTCCGCCTGTGGCTGAGTTATTACAAGCCAAATCAACTTCGCCGTATTTTTCTATCGTTTTTTCAAACAAACTGTCAATTTGTTTCGGATCTGACATGTCTGCCTTTATGAAAAACGCCTCTCCACCCTTACTTAAAATGTAATCAACTGTTTCTTTGCCAGTTTTTTCGTCTCGCGCTCCTATTACAATTTTTGCTCCTTCACTGGCCGCTCTAATTGAAATTGCTTTACCAATACCGGAGTTGCCTCCAGTAATTAACGCTACTTTGTTTTTTAATAATTCTGTCACTGTTTTCTCTTGTGTTTTAATTTTAGGTAAATATTTACATTAATTAGCTTGTCATTATCGTGCTAGCATTCCTGCATCTACCGGCATGGTAGCTCCGTGTACGAAAGATGCATCTTTCGTACATAGCCATACAACCATCTCTGCAACCTCATCGGCAGTTCCATATCTTTTCATCGGTACACCTGATTTCCATTCTTCATATAATTCTGGATGATCATCCCAAAATGGTTGGTTGATTTGTGTATCAATGATGCCTGGAGCTACAGAATTAATTCGAATTCCTTTGGCACCATATTCAAGTGCAGCGCTCTGTGTAAAGCCAACAACTGCGTGTTTACTCGCCACATATATAGATAAACCAGCACCTCCAACCAGACCTGCTTGTGAAGCTGCATTTACTATACAGCCGCTTTGTTGCTCCAACATTATTGGAATTTCATATTTCATACATAACCAGACACCTTTAGAGTTTATGTTCATAACTTTGTCATAATCCTCTTCTGTGCATTGATCTATTGGTTTATCAAACAATCCAATGCCGGCGTTATTAAATGCAAAATCTAATTGATTATGGGACTTGATGATCTGCTCCATTAGTGCTTTTACCTCTGATCCGTTTGACACGTCAGCACGAATAAAATGAGCCGAACCGCCATTTTCTATAATCTTGGATACTGTTTTATTTCCGGAGATTTCATTGACATCAGAACAGATTACTTTTGCTCCTTTTGCCGCAAACTTTATTGCACTTGCCCTGCCAATACCGTTTGCTGCGCCGGTTACTAATGCGACTTTTCCAGAAAATTCTTTATCTTCCAAATTTTTACCTTTCCATCCATCTTTATCTGCTAATGAGCTATTTATCTCTTTCCAGTAAATAACTCTGATCTGATCTGGTCAACTAATGTTGACTCTTCGGGAAATTCCCCTGTTTCTAGCTTTGAATACATCAATTTATCGCCAACAGAAACTTCGAAAGCTCCACCATCAGCTGGAATTAACGAAATTCCACTTATATCCCATGAACATAAGTTCATTAGTTGCTTGGACAGGCTAACTGCCTGTGGAACATAATCTCAAGGCACACAGTATTTAATACTAATTAGTGGTCTCGATTTTATATCGCCTAACATAAATTTCTCCTGACGCTTGTATCTCGAATACTCATTTAATATCAAATTTCTGTAAGTTTAAAATCACACCAGTATACTTACAAGAGAGCTTTAACAAGTTTCGTGAATCTTTCCATCTTATATAGAGTTTCATCTATATCCGTTCCTTTGTAGTCCAGTGTTAAATAACTGACTCCAATTTCTGCAAGGTTATATATGTCTTCTGCAACTTGCGAGGGTTCGCCGGTCAACAATTTCCTATTTCCATTTTTATCAAATATTGGATCCGTATCCGAATACCACATTTCAGCGCTTAGAGCGATACCTATTTTATTAATATCTCGATCAGCCTCATCTAACTTACAGTTCAATTTTTCAATGCCATTTTTTAGACGACCTATCGTGTCTAGTGGATATTGCGGGTTGTTTCCAAATGGGTACCAAACATCTCCATAATTTGCGGCTCTCCTAATCGCAGCCGGACTCTCTCCGCCAATCCAAATGGGAGGATAAGGCTTTTGGATAGGTTTGGGTGCAAAGTATATGTCTGAAAAAGAGACATATTCGCCTTTGAATGTAGGGTTTGGACTGGTCCATAGTTCTCTGAAAGCATCGATATATTCGTTAGTTACAGAGCCACGTTTTTTAAAAGTATCTAGTCCGAGTGCCTCGAATTCTTCTTCCATCCATCCAGCACCGCAACCCACAATTAACCGGCCGTTAGAAAGGACGTCGATTGTGGCCAATATCTTCGCTGTCAGAACTGGCTGGCGATATGGCAATATACATACCGAGCTTAAAAGTTTAATTTTATTTGTATTAGCGGCTAAATAAGACAGCGTCGTAAGTTGTTCGAAATGTAATCCAAGATCATCTTCACCTTGGTTTTCTTTACTCGACCATTCTCCCAGGAAAGCTCCCGAGTCACTGTATGGGTAGCTTGATTGAATTGATCTTGGGATAACTAGATGGTCACCTATATGTAAATAATCAAAACCTATTTGTTCTCCGTGTCTAGCTACCAGGGCTAAATTGTCGGGACCCGCAAAAACACCAGATGTAGGGACTTCGAAACCGAATTTCAATTTATCACCTGAGAAATTATTTCTGTGTAAAATGCATCCATTCGTTCTTTAGATTCTCCTGTTGATGAAGAAAGCAGGTCAAATCCAAGTACATCAATTAAAAGATAATCAACGCCGACCTCTTTAAGCTGATCAATGTCAGATGCTATTTGATTAAAGCTGCCGGTCAAAATAGTTCTGTCACCATCCTGAGTTATATGAGCTTTTGTTTCATCGTACCAGCTAGCGGCATATGCTAGTGATATGCTTTCAGGATCTCTGCCAGCTTCATCAGCATTTTGTTTAACTCTCTCAAAGTAACTGTAAAGCTTTTCTGGTTTTTGTAATCTGTATTTTGGATTATTACCTATTGGATACCAAACATCAGCATACCTTCCAGCTCGCCGTAAGGCAGCAGGACTTTCTCCACCGGTCCATATTGGCGGGTGTGGTTTTTGCGTTGGTTTTGGCTCGAAAGATATATTGCTAAAAGAGACATGATGACCTTTAAAGTCTGGATTATTCGATGTCCACATTTCCTTAAATGCTGAAATGTACTCATCGGTAACACGACCTCTTAATTCGTATGTATTTAACCCCAGAGCTTTGAACTCCTCTTCCATCCATCCTGCGCCAAGACCTAGTAGTAATCTGCCTTTTGACAGTACGTCAATGGTTGCTAATACTTTGCCCGCATGTATGGCTGATCTATACGGTGTCACCATAACACTTGTTAAAAGTTGTGCTTTAGATGTTGCTCCAGCAATGAAGGCAAGGGTTGTTAATTGTTCTAAGCAGTCTCCAACAAATTCGCCTCCGGGAAATTCCCCGGAGTCTGTATAGGGGTAAGTTGATGATATATCCCGAGGCACAACTACATGATCTGACACAGCCATAAAATCAAACCCTAAAGATTCACCTTGACTGGCAAGGTTGATAAGCCCTTCTCTGGTTGAGAGGGGACCTCTGTTAGGGAGTACAAAACCAAATTTCATGCTATTAGATTGATCCAACAATAATGCTAGATTTAGATACTGTCAACGCCTTGACACTTAAGAACACCAGTGCTAAATTAATACAGAACATACGTGCGCAAACTGCAGATCGGTTTCTATTCACTCTGCAAAATAACTTTAATTTGATACTAAATGTGAATCAAATAAGGAATTAAATATGGTTAAGAAGTTATCGGAAAGACAAGAAAACATTTTGACATTTATCAAGAATTTTCTAGATGAACACTCGTATCCTCCAACAGTAAGGGATATACAGACCGGATGTAATGTCAGTTCTACATCGGTTGTTGACTACAATCTTCGCATTCTACAAAGAGATGGATATTTAAAGCGTGAAACCGAGGTTTCACGTGGAATAGAGCTATTGGGCTCAAATAAACCCAAAATCCAGGACTTTGTTTCAGTGCCTATCTTAAGTAATATAGCCGCTGGAGAGCCTCTTCCGGTTAATACTCAAGACAATTGGAATCATGAAAATACCGAAACTGTAGATCTGCCAAACTTTTTAGTTGATGGAAAAGATGACGTTTTTGGAGTACGAGTAAAAGGTCAATCAATGATTGATGCTTTCATAACTGATGGAGATTTGGTTTTATTGGAGCCTACACAAAATGCAGTTAACGGTGAAATGGTGGCCGCATGGATTCAAGATAATCAAGAAGTAACTCTTAAACATTTTTACTTAGAAAATGGGACGGTTAGGCTGCAACCTGCGAACCCTACCATGGATCCCATATATGTTCCCGCGGACAAAGTTTCTGTGCAAGGCCGTGTTGTCGGAGTGATACGCTCAGTTAACTAAATTTATTTGTAAATTAATTCAAATTGGAGACGCCTAAATGGGGTCATCTCCCCGTTCATATAAGCCAACCTTGATGGGCGTGAAGCACGGCGTTTCGTCGGGACACTACCATGCAGCGACCGCCGGCTTTCGTATTTTGGAAGAAGGAGGCAATGCAATTGATGCTGGCGTGGCTTCTGGAATCGCGCTCAATGTTGTACTTCCTCAATGGACTAGCTTTGGCGGAGTTGCACCGATAATGATTCATAGTGCAGCCAAGAATGAGACTATCACGATTAGCGGGTTAGGTAGGTGGCCGAGAGCGGCATCGGTAGAATTTTTCGAACGTAATCATGACGGCGAATTACCTGAGGGTATTCTTCGGACCGTAACCCCCGCTGCTGCCGACGCATGGCTTACTGCCATAGAGCTTTATGGAACCATGTCGTTTGAACAGGTTGTGAGGCCAGCACTTGAACTTGCAAGAGAAGGATTTCCGGTTACACCGCTGTTAAGTAAATACATCGGGAAAGGTATACCGTGGTCTTCCACGCGGGAAATATTTATGCCAAATGGATCGGTTCCTCAAATTGGAGAAGTGTTAGTGCAATCTGATCTGGCGAACACCTTTGCAAGAATGATAGATGTAGAGCAAGCTGCTTCATCTAAAGGCCGCGAGGGGGCGATACGCGCCACTCGGGACTTTTTCTATAAAGGTGATTTGGCCGAAGAGATGGTTAAGTTCTGTAACGACCAGGGAGGGCTTCTCACCTTGGAAGACATGGCGACATTTCGAGTTAAATTAGAGCCAGTCTTATGGGGTAACTACAAGGGTATTGATATAGCAACCTGTGGAGTATGGTGTCAAGGACCACTCCTTATAGAGTTCCTAAACATACTGGAAAAAATCGATTTACAGAGTATGGGCTATAACAGCGCGGATTATATTCATACCTTGCTAGAAGTTTTTAAGCTTGGTTTTTCGGATAGACATACATATTATGGAGATCCTGAGTTTGTTAACGTGCCTATTGAAGGACTCATTTCGAAGCTGTTTGCCAAATCCAGAGGTATGGAACTTGACAGCCAACAAGCAAGTAGTGAAATGCCGTTACCTGGAAATCCATGGGGTTTTCAGTATGGGTCTTCACTCAATCATGCAGTTGATCCACCTATAGCAACTTTAGGGGGCCTAGGCGAGGATACAAGTTACACGTGTGTAGTCGATGAATGGGGTAATGTGTTTTCTGCTACCCCCAGTGATACTTTTGATAGCACGCCAATGGTGCCGGGGCTAGGATTTATCCTGTCGTCTCGTGGAAACCAATCATGGCTAGATGCCTCTCATCCCAGCTCAGTAGCTCCGGGTAAACGTCCGCGCCTCACTCCAAACCCAGCCTTGGCATTCAAGGATGGTCGACCATGGATGCCGTTTGGTACTCCAGGAGGAGATGTTCAGTGTCAAGCAATGACCGAAATGTTTATTAATATCGTTGACTTTGGAATGGATCCACAACAAGCTATAGATGCACCGCGGTTTTCTACTAGCAGCTACCCAGGTTCATTTTGGCCACATGCTTATAACCCGGGTTTAGTAAATATCGAAGGTCGAATAGGGGATGCGGTAGTATCTGAATTGAGGCGACGGGGACACAAGATCGAGTTGTGGGATGATTGGGATATAAGAGCTGGCAATCTATGCGCGATTGAAATCAACAGTGGCCTGGGCGTCTTGCGTGCTGGGGCAGACAACCGTCGTGAGGGATATGCAATTGTTAGATAGTTAAGTTGCTAACCTGCCTAAAGACAACCAAGCATAAATTGTATATTAGATTCATAACATCTCGGCACGCTCAGCCGCACGGTTCCTTAAAGACCTTCCTAACTTAGCTAACCAGATTCCCGCTTCGAACAATATAATTATTGGTACAGCAACTAAGGTTTGGTTGATCGGATCAAATGTAGGGGTTATTAGTGCACCGAGTATAAATGCAATGATAACTGCATATTTTCGTCTACGAGCTAGCCACTCTGGGCTCACAATTCCCAGTCGCGATAGGAAAAACAGCACTACTGGTGTTTCAAACACAATACCCATCCAAAATAATAAAGATAACATCAAGTTAACATAAGTGCCTATGCGAGGCATTGGAGTTGCTATTTCACTTCCAAAATTAAGTAAAAAGTTAACTGCTGGAGGGAATATAACTCTATAACCAAATCCGGCGCCTATAACAAAAACGATTAAACTTACAGGTAAAAGAACATAAAGATAACGGCGCTCATTGGGTTTTAATCCTGGTGCTAAGAACAGAACAACTTGGAAAAGCACGAATGGTAACGACGCAGTAACTCCTACAGTTAAGGAAGCCTTCATTGCTATTCCTATAAACTCTGTTAAATCAAGATATACTGGCTTCCCTTGTGGGACGTTGGCAAACCCTTGAGCTGGTTCCATTAATAAGGTTAATATCTGGGCGTGAAAGACAAACGCTAGTGCTGTTGTTAAAAAGATAAATCCAGCTGACCACATCAGCCTCTTACGTAGCTCACCTACATGTTGCCCCATGTTCATGTCGTTAGGACTTGTCAAATGACCCATCCTTTTCATTTTCCTCGCCCGATTTTGAAGTTTTGGGTTCATTTAACAGGGAAGTTGGATTTTCGGACTCATCATCCAAGGCTACTTCATCAAAGTCGACCAATGATCTCAACGACTTAATTGGTTTTTCATTCCCTTCAGTTATAGAATTTTGAAGATCAGAACCCATTTTGCGAGCGTCACGAACAAACTTCCCAATTTCTTTTCCCATTCCAATCATTTTGGTGGGACCTAAAATTAGAAATGCAATTATAAAAACAGTTAGTATCTCAAGGGATCCCATCCCCAGAAAATTCATTTGACCTCCAGTGCTTCTATAGCAGCTCGACAGCAGCTCGACCTCGTTGTTTTAGCAATCATTGCAAGAAAGAAGTCTAATGCTTTTAGCATAATCTGGCGATATTTTATCAATTTGTTCCTTTAAAGCGCATATTGGTAACCCAACTACGTTTAAATAACATCCATCTATTTTGGTTGCAGGTTTAAATCGTCTGTCTTGAATTGCATAACCTCCCGATTTGTCAAATGGAGCACCAGTCGAAACATACTGGTTGATTTCGTCGTCAGTGTAATTCCTAAATTCAACTCTCGTGGTTTTGCTAACAATTATTGGTTGGTTAATCAGCATTGAAGTTATTGAAATTGATGTTGAAACTATATGGACTCTGTCTCTTAGCTTATCGAGCATTTTTAACGCATCAAATTCTGACGACGGTTTAAGTAAAATACTTCCATCGACTGATACAGCAGTGTCTGCACCCACGAAAAATCTATTCGGATACTCGTTATTGGAGATCGCCTTAACTTTTTCTAAGGCTATTCTTGATGTATAAGATTGAACAGATTCATTTTTATTAGGCTCATCTTCTTTTTCGCTAGATGGTTTTATGGTAAAAGAATGTGGCCAAGAACTTCGGATGAGCTCAATACGCCTTGGAGACTTAGAAGCTAACACCAAAAACGGAGACTGTTTATTGATGTGATTGGCCATAGAAAATATTGTGTTACACAGATCTCTATTTATTCGGCTCTAATGTTACAACACACTCTATATGATGAGTCTGCGGAAACATGTCAATTGGTTGGACGTCGATAATTGCATATCCTCCCTTAACCAGGAATGACAAATCACGGGCTAGAGTATTAGGATCACAGGACACATAAACTACACGTTTTGGTAGTTTAATTAAAATAGATTTCAAAACTTCTATATGACACCCATATCTAGGTGGATCTAAAATCACAGCATCTGGATTAAAAGAGAGGTTTAATATGCCCTGTTCTGTTTTTGATTCAATGAATTCTACGTTATTTAGCCCTGTTAAATTAATCTTTGCATCTTTAATTGCTGCTCCAGATTCTTCGATGGCAATTACCTGTAATGCTTCCTCTGACACGATGGCCGTGAAGGTGCCAACTCCTGCATAAGCATCCACTACTTTACTTGAGCTGCTCAGATTACATTTTTCCTTCACAATCTTTCCTAGCTTTTCAGCCTGTAAAGTATTAACTTGGAAAAACGATGGTGAAGCTACTCTGAAAAGCCGATTATTCAACGATTCACGATAATGGGTCTGTCCTGTCATTATCTCTACCTGTGGATTTTTAATTATGGGCTGAATTAGCCATTCGTGTGTATTGATTCCATGTCTTACAGTTAATTGGCTTGTTTCTCCAACTTTACCTTGCAATAGGGCCAGAATTTTATTTATTCCCGCAGTCATTAATCTACAGTCATCTATAGCTACAAATCGACGTGTAATCCGATTAACAAATCCTAATTTGCCCTCTTTTCTAACAGTAAACCTTGCATGATTTCTATAGTTAAATGTGTCAGGGCTGGGCAAGGTTGGCTGGACATTTATCTCTGAAAGTTCAGCATATGCTCGGAATTGATTTGTTACCTCTTTGTTTTTAATAATCAATTGGTAGGAATAATCGATATGCTGCCACTGACAACCGCTACATGGTCCAAAGTACGGGCAAGGGGGCTGGATTCTATGTTCTGAGCTTACTATTACATCTAAAACAACTCCAAATATGATTTCCTTACGCCTTTTTGTATATCGATGTATTCCAACCAATACTTCCTCATTTGGTATTCCTCCGAAAACCTTTATTTCAACATCCTCATATAAAGCGCTTGTGTCTCCGAGTGAATCAAACTCGCCTAACTTTAGACGCACCGTTTCTATGTTTTCAAATGTATCAAGCAATATTTAGGTGGACCTTGTTCCAGTAAGTTAATTAACATTACTTTACATACAAATACAGCATCAGACTACAAAGATAGTGCAATGTTTTGATAATATGACTGATATGGTTGAATTAACGGAAAAGAGAACTCCTAGACGCTTACCTTCTTGGCTGAAGGTTAAAGCTCCTGGTAGCGCCAAATATCTAGAGCTCAAACAGTTATTGAAAGAAGGGGCTCTTAATACAGTGTGCGAAGAGGCACATTGTCCAAACATTGGAGAGTGCTGGACCCTTGGAACAGCTACTTTTATGATATTAGGTGATACCTGTACACGGGCATGTTCTTACTGTGCGGTCAATACCGGAAAGCCCAAAGAACCAGATCTGTTTGAACCTGGGCGCCTTGCTCAAACTGTCGAACGAATGAAATTAGAATATGCTGTTATAACCTCTGTAGATCGAGACGATTTGAAAGATGGTGGAGCTTCTTTTTTCGCTTCGTGTATACGCCTTATAAATAAGCGCGTTCCTGATTGTAAAGTAGAAGTATTGATTCCAGATTTCAATGGAGATCAAGATGCGTTAAAAACTGTTATGAACTCTAACCCTAGTACCTTGAACCACAACATAGAGACTGTTCGCAGGATTTTCCCTAAAGTAAGGCCAAAGGGTGATTATGATATGTCACTTAAGTTACTTAGAAATGCGAAAAATATTAAACCCGAAATCCCGACAAAATCTGGAATGATGGTAGGCTTAGGTGAAACTTACAGCGAAATTACTCAAACAATGAATGATTTGAGGGATTCTGATTGTGATTTATTAACCGTTGGACAGTATTTAAGGCCATCACAAAAGCATTGGCCGGTAGTCAAATGGTACACAAATAGCGATTTCCAGAAAATAAAAGAAGAAGGATTATCTCTCGGATTCAAACATGTTGCAGCTGGACCTTTAGTTCGTAGTTCTTATCATGCAAACGAACAACACGAGGCTGCAGTGTAGCTCATGCTAGTTCAGCGTGTATGGTAACATCCACCCAAAAATACCTACAAAGATTAATATAATCGGCAATGTTTTCAACAGCGCGGGCTTTTTAGTGTAGGCAATGATTATTGTTGTAAAGGCAGGTATCGCCAGGGTTAACAAGGTAAAAAATAAGTTTGGACTGCCAAGCCCGTTCAGAGGGTTTAATTTTTCGATTAACACGAAAGCTGCACCGTGAATTATTCCTACTACAGACCATAAAATATAGATTAATACGATCATTGAAAGTACAAAAACTGTTGGTCGTCGTCGAGAATTAAGAAATTTTATTAGTGAGGATTCTGGTTTTATATATTGCGTAACTATCAATGCACCCCCAGAAACAAACACGGAGGCCATTAATAGGCCTAAAAGTGCGCCAGAGATTATTGCTTCAACCATTGCTGTTTACTTCCATTCAACTGGCTTAGTAGGCTCCACGACATAAGCCTTGAAGCCTGTTTTTCTATTCAACAACAATGAAAGAGCGGTAGCGTTTTCCCTAGATTCAACTAGGGTGAATAATGATGGCCCGGCACCACACAGATGGACCTCTCCGCTCCAGACATCAGAGAACATCTGGCGTATCAAGTTTAATTCCGGAAATGCGCGGATTGAAATTTCATCAAAAACATTGAATAGTAATTCAGACGGAATATCGCCCTGACGTCGTATTCTAGCCTCAAGTTTTCGCGTTAATGCACCTTTAGTATAGTCCTGAGATCTTACCGTGCTAAACATATGTGCAGTTTTATTTTTAATGGATATATCAGGTGACAAAATTACAGCATGTTTTATATTTGCGAGTGGCAGTGCTCGTATAAGTTCTCCTTTTCCCTGAACCATTGCAGTGCCGTTATACAGGAAAAATGGTATATCTGAGCCCAAGGCGGATGCTATAGGGAATAACTGATTAAGGTTTAAATCTAGTCCCCAGAATTTATTTAAGCCAATCAAAGTCATCGCTGCGTCACTACTTCCACCTCCTAGGCCAGCAGCAATAGGTATATTTTTGGATATAGTAATTTTTGCTCCTTTTGATATTTTGAATTGGTCCTTTAGTTTTTTAGCTGCCATGTATGCCAAATTGAAATCCTTTGCTATCAGCCTATTAGTACAAAAAACTTCTAGTGTGGATGATTTCTCTATTTTAATTTCATCATTTAGATCTACCGACATCATAATTGATGTTAAGTCATGAAAGTTATCAGGTCTTTTCCCTAAAATCTCTAATGTCAAATTTATTTTTGCCGGGGCAAGAAGGTTTAATTCACTCAAAACTTAACTTCCATCTCATAAAAAATTGTATAGAGCCTTTCCCAATCAGATAAAGATAAAGCCTGAGGTCTTAATTTAGAATCGATTCCTGCTGTTTTCAAAGCGAGTCCAATCTCACTTTTAGGTATATCCATCGCGCTTTCCAAGCAATTATGTATTTGTTTTCTACGGGCTGAAAATCCAGCCCTTACCATATCCAAGAAACTTGAATCAGGATATTGATTAATTGAAACCCGATCATCTGGTTCCAATGAGATGACCGTTGATCTTACTTTCGGTTTCGGCTTAAAAACCGATGGTCCGACAGTGAAATGTTTGTGGACTAAACACTGAGATTGAAATTCAACTGAAAGATATCCCATTTTGCCTGGTTGAGCAGTAATAACGTCAGCAACCTCTTTTTGTAACATCGCGGCAATCAAGATCGGCTTGTGAGTAAATGTTAGGTAACGGCGGATAATGGGCGAGGCTACGTTATAAGGTAAATTTCCAATCATTTTATATTCAGTATTTGCAGGAATTAATTGATTGATATCGACGCTTAAAGCATTATCGTTTATCACTGTTAAATTAGGATAGGAATCAAATTTTGATCGTAACTTGTCCGACAGTAAATCATCCATTTCTATACAAATAAGATTTTTAACTTTGTTGAGTAGAATCTTCGTTAGAATGCCTTTTCCTGGACCTATTTCTATTACTGTGTCATTCAATGAAGGTGAAATAGCATCAACAATGCGGTGAGCCACATTTATATCTACTAAAAAATTCTGACCGAGGGATTTCTTCGCTTTCATTATTCACTTTTTTGTTTTTTTGAAGCTAAAAACCTTTTTGGAAGTATTTACGAAACTTTGGTGGCTGTGCACCCTTTGTCGATCTTTCAGATTGCACTTGAGTTAAAGTATCGACTCAAGTCAGGTGATCCCACGGCACCCGAAATAACTTACTTACCGCTGCTTCCTTCCGGACCTGACGGGGTTTGGCAAGCTTTCGTCGCGTAGGACCCAACTCTCAACATCGAATCAAAAACACATTGGTGAATCAAATTGACCTTGATAGGGAATTCAGTCTCGCTTTAGCGGATTGCGAGTACAGGGCACCGCTAGCTCCCCACCTAGCACAGCCAATTTAATCTTAGATACAGTTATCTGTTTATGCAACCTTTTTCATAAATCAATTTATCTAATCATTGCTATTCAAAATGGAGGATTTGTAGTTAGGCTGATATGTTTTATCTCTCAATTTTTAATATTGAAAGAAAAGCCTCTTGGGGTATTTCTACTCTACCAATTTTTTTCATCCGCTTCTTGCCCTCAGCTTGTTTTTCCAGCAATTTTCTTTTCCTAGTCACATCCCCTCCATAACACTTTGCCAAAACATTTTTACGTAAGGCTCTGACAGTTTCTCTTGCAAGAATCTTGTTTCCTATAGCTGCTTGAATTGGCACCTCAAATAGTTGCCTCGGTATCAGGTCCTTTAATTTTGCTGTTAAATCACGCCCGTGCTGGTATGCATTTGTTTTATGAGAAACAAATGACAGGGCATCTACTGACTCTCCGTTGACGAGGATTTCTAATTTTACTAACTTTCCAACTTTATAACCTGACATGGAATAATCCATTGAAGCATATCCCTGTGTCCGAGATTTTAGCTGGTCTGCAAAGTCGATCAAAACTTCCGATAGAGGTACCTTGTATTCGAACATTACTCTATGTCCTTGGGCCACTCCAGGATCGAAGTCATCTCCAGAAGATTGAATGTATTCCATGCGTTCGAGTTCGCCTCTACGCCCGTTTACCAATTCCATAATGGTACCTATATAGCCGTCTGGCGCCAATATATTCAAATTTAACCAGGGTTCTTTTATCTCAGCTATTGTTTGTGGGGGAGGCATATCAGCTGGGTTATCAATTGCTAAAGACGTGCCGTCGGTCAACAAGATCTCATATGCTACACCGGGTGCAGTGGCGAGTAGAGTTAAATCATATTCTCTCTCTAGCCTCTCTTGGATTATTTCCATATGAAGTAGCCCTAAAAATCCACATCGAAACCCTGGTCCTAATGCTGTAGACTGCTCCGGCTGATAAGTTAAGGCAGCGTCGTTTATAGCCAGTTTTTCTAATGCATCTCTTAGGTCTGAATAACTTTCTCCGTCGGCTGGGTATAAACCTGCGAAAACCATCGGTTTTGTTGGACGGTAAGTTTCCCAAGGGTGTATGGATCCATTATTAACTGTTGTAATAGTGTCACCAACTGGTGCATCCCCTACTTGCTTGAACCCAGTCGCAATATAACCCACCTCTCCGGTATACAAATACTTTGTGGGAGATTCTTTAGGGCTAAAAGCCCCAACTTCTAAAGATTCTCCGGTAGTTCCTTTTGCCATTAATTTTAGGTTAGATCTTGAAGGTAAAGATCCATCGAATACACGGACGTAAGCAATCACACCTTTGTATGGATCATACTTGGAATCAAAAATAAGCGCCCGTAGCGGTCCGTTAGAATCTCCTTTGGGAGGAGGTATTCTTTCCACTATCGCATCCAATAAACTAGTAACTCCATCTCCAGTTTTACCCGACACATAAAGCACTTCTGATTCATTGAACCCAAAGCTTTGGCACACTTCGGATGCAACTCTTTCTGGTTCAGCTGCATCAAGATCAATTTTATTTATCACAGGTATTATTTTTAAATTGCGCTCTATTGCCAAATATACATTTGCTAATGTTTGCGCTTGAATGCCTTGTGTGGCGTCAATAACTAAGAGAGCTCCTTCGCATGCAGCCAAGGATCTAGAAACTTCATATGTAAAATCCACGTGGCCAGGAGTGTCTATCAGATTTAGCTGGAATTTTGACTTATCAGTAGATTGGTGTGATAGACGTACCGCCTGTGCCTTTATTGTAATACCTCTTTCTCTTTCTAAATCCATAGTATCTAGATGTTGTTCCAAGAGATCACGTGAACTGATGGCACCGGTTTCAGCAATTAATCTGTCAGCAAGAGTAGACTTACCGTGATCAATATGAGCGATGATACAGAAATTACGAATATTGGCGATGTGTGTTGATGTCATTATTCTAATAACTAAATTCTATTTTTTTGTTTAAGTTGTTGAACTGAAGTTAATAGAGAGCTTATTATTGGTACAATTACTTTAAACTGGGGAAGGAGGGACTCGAACCCACACGCCTTACGGCACATGATCCTAAATCATGCTCGTCTACCAATTCCGACACTTCCCCGAATTAATACTAATGTGATTATATCTTTGAGAGTGGAGCTAAGCATAATAAAAATAGGTTGTTTTAAAATATCTAAATCAATTTTTCAGGAAAATATTGTTAAATGATTCCTATGCTACTCATGGGTGTATGCCAAGGTTTATTTGAATGGTTACCCGTTTCTTCGGAAGGTATGATAGCGACTATCTATTCTTTTGTTTTTGAAAAAAGTTATCAAGAATCAATACAGTTTGCATTATGGCTACATTTAGGAACAGTACCGTCTGCTGCAATCGTTTTCAGGAAATCCTTGTGGAATCTAACATTAGAATTGACCAATTCCAAAGGTCAATATTCGTCTAAGTTAAAATTTCTGCTTACTTCCACTGTAATTAGTGCCCCTATTGGGTTTGGTATATATATCGGAGTGGATGAGCTGACACAAGTTGCAGGAAGTCTATTTATGATTTTTGTTGGGGTAGCCATGCTTGTAACAGGCTTAGTGCAACTGAGGTACAGGGTGTTTAATGATCGCCCTGCATCTGAATTAAATTTTGTTGACGGTATTGTTGCTGGCATAGCCCAAGGAGTTTCAGTGATTCCAGGATTTAGTCGATCCGGCATGACTATCTCCGCATTGACTCTTCGAGGAATAGACCGTAGAGAAATTTTGGCTCTGAGCTACATCATGAGTATGCCTGTAAGTTTGGGCGCTGCTTTATGGATAGGTATTACTCAAGGATTTGCTTGGTCTGTTGAGGCACTATTATCTGCAGTAATCGCATTTGTGGTTGGTTTGTTTACTATTAAGTTATTAATATCAGTATCTAGCAAAGTGAATTTAGGATTATTCATAATTGTTATGGGATTATTCATAATTGTAGGAGGCATTGTTACCAATGTTTAGTTGGAAACATGACAAAATTTATGGCATTATGGAATAGTTAATTAATATGAGCGAAACAATAAACGAAACAGGTACTAGATTAATATGCTTGTCATGCGAAGCAGAGTTCGTTGTTACAAGGCCAGGTAACGGTGAATTGACTTGTTGTGATACACCATTAGATATAAAGGGTAAATAATGTCAACGCAACTTGGAAAACGTTACAGGTCAATTGAAACAGGGGTTACATTATTGTGTGTAAAGCCGGGAAAAGGTGATCTAAAATGCAACGGCCAACAGATGGTCGTGCAGGAACCTAAGCGGTTACCATCATCTGATTAATTTTCATCGATAAATACTGGCGAAGTTTGCATTTCAGTTGTTGGTATCGGGCCTTCCTTTGAAAGAAACACATCTATTTCAGATCTGACTCCAAATTCAGGAAGATATATCCCTGGTTCTATAGAGAAACAAATGCCAGGTATGATATTTCTCGTATCATATGTTTCGTACGAATCAAGGTTAACTGCGTTGGAATGAATTTCTTTTCCAATGCTGTGTCCAAGTCGATGTTTGAAATAGTCGCCGTAACCTGCTTTGGATATATATTCTCTTGCAATCTTATCTATTTCATAACCCTTAACAAGCTTTCCTTTTTGGTGAGCATTTACAAGGTAATCTAACGCACAGTCTCGAGCCCCAATGACAATGTCAAATACAGCCTGATTCTCTGGTGGAATGCTATCTCCTACATATCCTGTCCAAGTGATATCAGCTGCCATGTTTCCTTCTCCGGACAAACTGGACCATAAATCTATTAATACCCAATCATTCTTTTGTATAACAGAACAGTTTTCTCTGTCAGGCTCATAATGAGGATCAGATGAATGTGCATTAGTTGCTACCACAGGCCCGTCTGTAATGACCATATTTTCTTCGATGAATCTGGATCTGATGAATTCTGCCACTTCGAACTCAGTGATATCCTCAGTAATATTTTTTCCAATAAAACTGAACGCTTCATGAACAATTTTTGTAAGTAATTTAGACGCTTTCTGATGAGACTTTAAATCATTTTGGGACCAAACTTGAGTTGAATATTGAAATAAATCTGCTGATGAGACAACATTAACACCCGCTTGCTTAACCAATTCTATTGTGCCGGCATCAACTCTTGAGACTCTTGGCAGTTCGCAGTTTGGTGAATATTCCATTGCTACAGTTTTCGATTTTCCTAATGTCTTATTCAAAACATTTATCATTTCGATACGACTTGACCACGATAATTTGTGTATATTGCTTTGTGGAAACCTTTCAATATCAACAGTGCTCGAAAGTATTAAGGGATCACTATCAACAGGTATCCAAAACCAATATGGACGTGTCATATTAGGAATATGGCCGATTGTGTCTTCCATTACAGGGTTAGAATAACGGTAGTCGTATATTAACCATCCATCTATTGAATTGGATGACATAAATTCTTGCGATTTTAAAACTGTGTGACCTATAGATTGATTCAATGGATGATTATGCCTCTAATTTATAATTTAATTTTTCCCCATTCTTGCCTATAAGCTATATTGTATTCATTTGGAGTATTTAAATCTAAACGAATTTCATCGGAATCGATTGCAATTCTCTGTACGCTTTGTTCATTTTTGATAATCACATCTCTAATTCCCTGTGTTTCTTCTGTAATCGACAAAAGTTCTGGTTTTAGATCAGCGGAGAATATAATCGGGTGTCCGCCCTTCCCAAGATACGTTGGCGATGTGATTTGCCTTTGATCCCAACGATGAAAGCCTATTACTTTATTTATTACTGAAGCTGACCGTGGTTGATCTATTGCTAACAGCAAGATTGCATCAGCTGCATCATCGAGTTTATTTAAGCCAGTCTTTATAGAGCCTGATTTACCTTTTTTATACTCATTATTAATTACGTAATTGACTCTATCGCCTGATACGTAATTAACGATTTTGGCTGATTCATGTCCTAGGACTACAATTATTTGGTCGACTTTGGATGCTGATAACTGAGATATTTGGTATTCGATCAACTTAACATCTCTGCCCAAATTTACATCAGGCCATTTAAGTAATGGCTTTGGTGTTCCCATCCGTGATGATTCACCTGCGCTTGTTAATATTGCTGCGATCATTGGTAAATTAGTTTTAATAAGGCATTGATCTAAGTATGCAAAATACGGATTAAGCTAACTTAGAGCTTTGGCATGTTTGGAAAATATGTTTTCGATTAGCTTTTCATCTAGCTTCATGTTTTGGCCGCTACCACCTAACCTGAACATCAACATTTCAGATATGATGCTGATAGCTATTTCATCTGGAGTTCTGGCATTTATTGCTAGCCCAATCGGCGCCCTTAACTCTTTTATCCTATCTTTGGGAAGGCCCATTTTAATCAGGTCTTCATAGATAAGAATAATCTTACGCTTGGATCCGAGTAAGCCGACATAGCTTGCTGAGGTTTTGGCAGCAGCAGCGAGAGCAACACTGTCATATCTATGACCACGTGTTGCCACAACGATAAATGAATTTTTCGTTATATGGATTTGCTGTAAGGCATCCTCAGGTTGCATAGCAACGGTATTTTTTGCTTCAGGGAATCTTTCTTTGTTGGCAAATTCAGATCTGTCATCAGTTACATAAACATGGAACCCGAGTTTGTCTGCTAATGAAGAGATGGCCTTTGAGACATGACCGCCTCCAACTAGAATCAGTTTTGGAGGGCTAGTGTATCCTTCAATGAAATATTCAGTGCCATTTTCGGTAACCACATATTCATTTGCCCCGTGAACCATTAATTGCTTACTTCTAAGAATCGCATCATTATCAATAGCTTGTGATCCTAAACTACCGACTGATGAGCCATCTTCTCTAATAAATAATTTTCGACCCGTGTCGACCCCAGATCCAAGTGGCAATAGATTTTCTCCAGGATTGCTAATTAATGTAGCAAGAGCTACAGGGTCCATTCCAGAATACGCATCATTTATTTCTCTTGTGAATCCCAAGACCTCATCTGGTTCATATATTGGATCGATCATGAAATACATGCTTCCGCCGCATACAAGGCCTTCTTCTGCAGCAAGATCTTCGTTTAACTGGTACTCACGAAATTGACTAGGGCCAACATTTTTTAATAACTGTTGGGCAGCAAACCAAATATCTCCCTCAACGCATCCCCCGCCAAGAGTTCCAACTCCACTACCATCCTGTCGCACTAACAGTTTAGCTCCAGGTTTTTGTGGAGTAGATCCTTTTGTTTTTACTACCGTAGCCAAGACGGCTTGTTGCCCTTCGCCTAATAATTTTTTTGTTTCTTTAAATACGTCTTTCATCTACCTGCTTGCATCCGTTGTTACCATTTCGTCTTATTGCATAATCCCTAACAATTAACGATGAATAAGGTGTTCTAGTCTTTTAACTCCTCTGCATGGACCGACAACCGCTATGTTGAGGTTAATAAACTCGAATACGCTCTTCGAAATCCTATTTACATCGTCAGGTGTAACAGAATTTAACCTATGTATTGCTGTTTCTGGTCCTATTATCTCATTTAATAGCATTTCTTGGATACCAAACCAGCTGGCAACCGACCTGCTATCTTCCATCCTTAACATTAAACGTCCAGCAGCCATTTTCTTGGCTTTATTAAACTCGCTCAGCTCAATACCAGATTTTATATCTTCCAACTGTTCTAATATAAGCTTGGCTGCGTCATAAACTTTTCTAGGCTCAACTCCTGCCCTAACAGTAAATGCTCCGCAATCTTGGAAGTGAACCAATGATGAGTGAACGTCATATGCGAGGCCACGATTTTCTCTAAGTTCTATGAATAGCCTGCTACTCATACCTTCACCAATCGCTACATTTAACAAGCCTAATGCATCTCTATCATCGTGAAAAATCGATATCGCTGGTAAAGCCATCGACAGATAAGCTTGTTCCGTACGTCTGTACTTTACCTTGGACTTAGCTCTGTATCTATTGTTTGAATATGGAATGCAATCAGGAGGATTAGATCCATGCCAATCGGCGGTTAATTTATCGATTTGCTGTAAAATTTTATCGTGATTGATATTTCCTGCTACGCTGACAACTGTATTTAGCGGGCTATAATATTTTTTAATATGGGCTTTTAATATTGCCGGAGTGATGTTGCATACGGTTTCCTTCGTACCTCCTATATCTCTGCTCAAAGGGTGATCTGGCCACAACATTCCATCGATTAATGTCTCAACTTGATACTCTGGGTGATCATGCGTCATTGCAAGTTCGTCAATAATGACATCACGTTCTTTTATTACCTCATTCTCATCTATTGAAGAATTTCTGATCATATCTAACAATAGATCTAAAGACTCAGCAACATAATTAGCAGGCACTTTGCACCAGTAATTTGTTAATTCTTGTTCTGTTTCTGCATTAATTATTCCTCCAACACCTTCAATAGCCCCACTGATCAATTTAGGGTCTGGGCGTCTGTCCGTGCCCTTGAAAACAATATGTTCAAGAAAATGTGAAACGCCTGCATATTGATCTGTTTCGTGCCTTGAGCCAACGCCTATTAATAGACTAATTGAAGCAGATTGCACTCCAGGCATTTCAGTCGTGATTACCCGTAATCCGTTATCTAGTACATTTAGTCGGAAATTTGGATTACTGATTTTATTATGATCCTTCTCACTCATAGTAAAATTTTAACACTCGCTTGACTGTCCATAGGGTAAAGTTTTCTGATTAAGATACACATTTGTACGTTCATGTATAAAATTGTAACCATGAAAACCAAACTAGGAAAACTTAAAGGGCGTATTTTCAGTAAGAATCACGATAGGGGAGCTCCTCCCGGACAATTTGTAACGGAAAAATTCCCGGTGTTAACATTTGGTGAAACTCCAAAGATAGATATTGCTCAGTGGAATCTCAAATTATTCGGCTTAACTCAAAACGATATTACTTTGAAATGGGACGACATAATGGGTCTTAAACGAGTCTCGATCGAGGCAGAATTTCATTGTGTGACACAATGGAGCAGGCTAGTGAACACTTGGGATGGAGTGAGTTTCAAATCAATTATAGATTTTGTCGATGTTCCGAAAGACACTCGATATGCGATGATCCATTGCTATGGTGGATACACCACTAATCTTCCATTGCATGTCCTTACTGATGAAGATGTGATTTTTGCATATCGACATGATGGACTCGATCTTTCCTCAAACCACGGTGGTCCACTGAGGCTAGTAGTTCCAAAACGGTATGGGTGGAAAAGCGCAAAGTGGGTTAACGGAGTAGAATTTATGACAGAAAATCGTGCTGGTTTCTGGGAGTCTCGAGGTTATCATATGGATGGAGACCCGTGGAAAGAACAGCGATTTAATTAATAATCTTTACTATCTGTTTTAAGCAGCAGCAGTTTTATCAGTAGAGCCATGGCGTCTTAAGGTTCTTTTTGACCTATCGGATAGGTATACCATATGACCGCACTGCAGGCATTCTAAATAGGAGCCGTAGGTGTCTGAATTTTTATTAATGTCCCCTTTGCATCTGGGGCATCCCTTGAAACGTAACATAATTAACTTCTTTCTTTAGTATCGTTGATTACAATCTAAGTTTATTATTATGCACCTCACTTATTATCCTGTGAAGTAATATATGATAATGATTAATATTTGGTTTTATGATATATACTCTGTTTGGCTGTTTTAACCTGTTGTGGTTAGTTATATTTCCTTAAATCCAGTGAGATAAGTTTTGTTTCTAAAAATATCTTAAACATAAATCCTTGCTTTAGGTATTGATACGGGCCGTATCAACTAATATAATATATGTTGTCAGGTTTAGAGTAGTAATTCATTCCAATAAAACGACAATAAGAGAATATGGTTAGTATTAGCTAATCACATAATCTGTCCTAATGTTTTTAAATAGATATAGCCAATGAATAGAAGAATTGAATACAGCGCCAGTGGGGATGGAGTCTACATAATCAGTGTTGCTGCACGATTATTGGAGATGCATCCTCAGACTTTGCGTAAGTACGAAAGAGTAGGTTTGATAAGCCCTTTCCGAACTGGTGGCATGCTCCGTCTTTATTCTGAAGAAGATATGGCCCGGCTGAGATTAATCAAGTATCTAGTTAATGATCTTGGATTGAATCTTGCAGGAGTTGAGCTAGTCCTTGCGCTATTTAATCGACTTCTTAAACTAAGGCTCTATTCAGGCTCTTTGGAAGGTGTCAATTTACAGCGCGCTCTGAATTTAAGTTTGAATGAAATGTTCGAGTTACTGGGCATGACATCTAATGAGCTGTAATTTTTAAAAGTTAGGTGCTAAATGAATCAAGATATAAAAGAACAAAGCGATAACCAGAACGAGGCGAATAAAGATGTCGTAACTGAAGATACGTCTGGTGGGGAAATGACTGAATTAGAGCTGGCTTTGAAAGAAGCAGAAAAATACAAAGATCTGGCCCATCGGACAGCTGCAGAACTCGAAAATCTAAAGAAAAGATCTTTACAAGAAAGAGATGAAATTAGGAAATATGGTCAAAGTCAATTAATGATTAAGATGCTTGGTGTATTAGATGATTTTACTCGTGCGATGGATATCATTCCAGATGAAGCGGTGGTGCCCGGTTGGAAAGATGGATTGGATTTAGTGAAACGTGGGATTGATAACCTGCTGACTACCGAGGGATTGAACCAGATAGAGGCTCTAGGAAAGCCATTTGAACCTGCGGAACACGAAGCAGTTTCTTTTGAATCGGTTGAGGGTCAAGACGCAGGTCGTGTTCTTTCGGTCGTAAGAGAAGGGTATAAATTGAATGGCAGAGTACTAAGAGCAGCTCAAGTTACTGTATCGAAAACCTCTTGACCGCTTAGATCTTTGATAAAAAATTACAGTTATTTTAAAAATAATATATTACACGTATATACGGGGGGAAAATGTCGAAAATATTAGGAATTGATTTAGGAACAACTAATTCATGTATGGCAGTTATAGAGGCCGGAGAACCAAAAGTTCTCGAAAATTCTGAAGGAGGGCGCACAACACCATCTGTTGTAGCAATAAACCCTAAATCTGGAGAAAGATATGTAGGCTTAACAGCTCGGAGACAAGCGGTTACTAATCCAGAGAACACAGTTTTTTCTGTTAAAAGATTTATGGGTATGGGTTTTGGAGACAAGGAAATAAAGAATGATATAGAACTCGTTCCGTATAAGGTGGAGGCGGCGTCTAACGGAGCAGTGGCCGTAAATATGTCAGGCAAATCTTATGCTCCACCTGAAATTGCAGCTATGACTCTGCAGAAAATGAAAACGGATGCTGAAGCCAAAATCGGAGAAAAAATAACTCAAGCTGTGATCACTGTGCCGGCTTACTTTGATGACAGTCAAAGAAATGCAACTAAAGATGCTGGAAGAATAGCTGGATTAGAAGTTCTTCGGATAATAAATGAACCAACAGCTGCTGCTGTAGCTTATGGTTTTGATGAAACTAAAGATGGAACTATAGCTGTTTACGATTTAGGTGGTGGCACGTTTGATATAACAATATTACAAATGGCGGATGGTGTGGTTGAAGTTAAGGCGACTAATGGAGATACACACCTCGGTGGTGATGACTTTGACCAGAGAATTATTGAGTGGATTGCAGACGAATTTAAAAAATCTGATGGAATTGACTTGAAGCAGGACAGGATGGCTCTTCAACGACTAAGAGAGTCAGCAGAACGAGCAAAAATAGAACTCTCGACATTGACTCAAACAGAGATAAACCTACCGTTTGTAACTGCTGATTCTTCCGGTCCCAAGCACTTGGTAATGACTTTAACTAAAGCAAGCCTTGAAAACCTTGTAGGCGACTTGGTTAAAAAGACAATGGACCCATGCAGGAAAGCTTTATCAGATGCGGGGGTAAATTCTACCGATATTGATGAAGTGATACTTGTTGGTGGAATGACTCGCATGCCTGCAGTTCAGGATGCCGTATTAGATTTATTCAAAAAAGAACCTCATCAAGGAGTGAACCCAGATGAGGTTGTTGCTGTCGGAGCGGCACTTCAGGCGGGTGTTTTGCAAGGAGAAGTACAAGATCTGCTTTTATTAGATGTTACTCCTTTAACATTAGGAATAGAGACAATGGGAGGGGTAACCACTGCCTTAATACCTAGGAATACAACTATACCTACCGCAAAAAGCGAAATATTTACTACTGCAGCAGATGGACAAACTAGTGTCGAAGTACATGTCCTCCAAGGGGAAAGACCTATGGCTCCAGAGAATAAAACAATAGGGCGGTTTATGTTGGACGGTATTCTTTCTGCGCCTCGGGGCACACCGCAAGTGGAGGTTACATTTGATTTGGATGCTAATGGAATATTAAATGTTTCTGCTAAAGATAAGGGAACAGGTAAAGAGCAAAAAATTACTATAACTGCTAGTTCTGGCCTTGATGAATCAGAGATCGAGCAAATGGTCAAAGAAGCTGAAGAACATGCCGAAGAGGATGAACAACGGAGGAAAGATGTTGAATTGCGCAACGAAGCGGAAAATACAGCATATTCTGCCGAAAAGATGATTAAGGATAATTCTGAAATTATTACTGACGAGCAAAAAACTCGAGTTGAAGACGGAGTTAAAGCCGTTAGAGATGCAATACAGAAAGAAGATTCGGGGCAAACCAATGTTTCGCTAACCGAATTGCAGGCTGTCATGCAGGAAGTAGGCCAGGCGGTTTACGCTAGTCAAGCGCCTGATGATGCTGGTGGAGATGGACAAGA
The DNA here is from genome assembly GCA_002699485.1 of Chloroflexota bacterium. Taxonomy (GTDB): domain Bacteria; phylum Chloroflexota; class Dehalococcoidia; order Lucifugimonadales; family UBA2962; genus UBA2962. The sequence continues at coordinate 150,164 of PAAV01000049.1, forward strand.
TCAGCCACCAAGTGATGGTGATTCAGATGATGAATCTAAAAAAGACACAATAGAGGGAGACTTTAAGGAAGTTTAATTAATCTATCAATTCCTAATACTGAGAAATTAATACTGTTTTGTGTCTAATACCCATTTAGTTAATGGACTCGGCGACGGGGTCGTCTTTACGTTTATTACGGATGGTTTTGTTGAAGCAAAGGCTCGCTTTAATGCAGGAGCTAGTTGAGATAAATCTTGTACAAATTCTCCATGTGCTCCCAATGCTTGTGCAATCAGGTCATATCGAGTGTTCGGCAATAATTCTGTGGCAATTGATTGACCAAAAAACTGTTTTTGTTGATGATAATCGATACCCCAAACTGAATCATTGCCTATCAGGATAACTGCAGGAATATTATGACGGACGGCGGTATCAATTTCCAGACCGTTAAAACCGAATGAACCGTCTCCTGCAAAAACCAATACTTTTGACTGAGGCAGTGCTACTTGAGCGCCTATTCCAAAAGGGATAGCCCAGCCCAGCATTCCCATAACGCCGTTGGTGAACCACCTATCTTTGTTTTTTGCCGGCCAATAAGCTGCGCCGTAGAATCCAAAATCAGCTCCTTCAAATACAAGGCATGTGTCGCTTGGAGCCAACGTTTTTGCCGCTCTATGAACTTCCATTGCATGGATACCGTTTTTGTTTCCAGTCATCGAGTCGAGATCATTTTGTTGTTTTTCGTGAGTGGCTGCCAATTCATCTACTAAATTACTCTGTTTCCATTTGCTGTTTTTAGCTACTTCAGTTAATTGTAAAACCACTTCTTTGACATTACCGCAAATACCAATGTCAACACGACGTGTTCGACCAATGATTGTCGGTTCGGGATCAACCTGAATGATTTTTGCATTACTGCTGATGCAAGGTGGTTCACCGAAGTCAAAAGTAAAATCTAGCTTCTTTCCTAATAGCAGAATTGCATCAGATTTTGATATCAATTTAGCTGAATCAACGACCCTTATATCTGATATACCAAATCCATAGGGGTGCTCATCAGAAATAACTCCTCTCGCGGCTTGTTCATTTAAGATAGGCATGCGAGTTATTTCTGCAAATGCATCTAGGTCACCCTGTTGTAGAGACCAGGCCCCATTACCCGCTACGACAACAGGACTGGAAGCTGAGTTTAGGATTTCAATTGCATCCAGTATCTTTTGAGGAGCTGATTGTCCTAAGTCTTCACTCGTATGGTTTGGTGGTTCGTATTGCCATACAGATGAAATATCTACTTGCGCTGTTTGTACATCAACTGGAATAGTTAAATGAATAGGACCACGCCTTCCTGTCATTGCTAATTTGTATGAACGCCAAAAAAATTCAGGTATTCGTCTAACGTCCCGTATTAACCAAGCATCTTTTGTAACAGGTTTAGCCATTCCTACTTGGTCAATTTCTTGTGCTGCCCATTGACCAAGTCGATCTTGGCTGGCACAACCACTGATATTTATTATTGGTGATTCGAGTTGATGCGCGAAGGCTAGTCCTGGAATGGCATTTGCGTGTCCAGGAGTGGTGAACATGGAGATGCCTGGTTTATGTTTAATTCTGCCCCAAGCATTTGCCATATCTACGGCACCTTGTTCATGTCGCGTATCAATAAATCTGACACCCGAGTTGTGCATAGTATCCATTAATGGCAAAGTGTGGTCACCAGCAACTGCAAAAACAGTATCAATTCCCAAAGTGGACAGGCATCTTGTGATTAATTGTGACCCCGAAACTTTAGTCATCTGATAACTTCCATTAATTTTTTATTAATCAATTGCATCTAATGAAATCTGATATACGTTCTGCTAACGCTATAGTAGTCAGGTTAGTGTTAGCCCTAATAAGCCTTGGCATTATAGATGCATCGCAAACCCTAAGAGATTTAGTTCCATGTACTCTGCCTTGACTATCAACTACTGAATTCAGACTCGAGTTGCCCATCCTACAGGTTCCGGAAACATGATGTCCAGTTTGAACTTTCTTAAAGATCCAATCGTCGATCATTGAATCTGTTTTAAGCTCTTCATCACTTGGGTCAATGCGATAATCTATGAACTCCTCGAATTCGGAACTTGAACCAAGTTCTGCGCAAAGTCGAACAGCCTCACGAATGCGTTTGACGTCACATTTAGAATCAAGCATATTGTAGTCTAATAAGGGAATATCCTCGGGCTTATTTGACCTAAGAGATAATGTTCCAAAGCTATTTGATTTCTGAAGTATTATACCGATAAAGGCTCCTATTAATTTGTCTGAATAATGTATGAGTCCTGCTTGTGTTTCCTTATCAGGAGCGACTGCATATGATCCCATTGTGATCATTACATCTTTACGATCTGTCGAGTCAGAGGCAGTATAACTTAATGCCATTTGCAACAGTGGTTTTGAGGAATTTAATGTGTAGGATGGTTTGGTTTTATGGACTGTTAATAAAGTAGGATGATCTTGCAGGTTTTGGCCAACGTTTGGCGAATCTACGATAGTTTTTATCTCATAATTTCTTAAATGGCTTTTTGGTCCAATCCCCGAAAGCATTAAAATTTGTGGTGTCGCTATAGCGCCCGCGGACAAAATAATTTCTTTGCCTTCGATTTCAAATACAGTATCGTTCTGTTCTACTTCTAGCCCTATCGCTTTTCTGGATTCAAAAAGTATTTTTCTTACTAGGGTGGTGGGCATTATGTCTATGTTATCTCTGGATCTAACAGGGTTTAAATAACCAATCATAGAACTTATCCTAGTACGTCCACAAAGGTTTAAAGGTATCGGTCCAACCCCACTAGTTTCGGGATTATTATGATCCGGGCATCGATCAAACCCATATTTTATGCAAGCGTTATAAAAAGCTTTTTGGATGGGATCGCATTCATCTATCTCAAACCTTCTTACAGATATCGGACCTTTATTTCCGTGATACTTGTCTTTAAAATCGTGATCCTTCTCTAGCTGTTTGAAATATGGCAACAGGCTTGCATAAGACCACTCTTTACCACATGAATTCGACCAAAGATCAAAATCTTCTGGTATTCCTCTTAGGAACATTAATGCATTAATTGCACTTGAACCGCCTACCACTTTGCCTCGGGGGATGTGCAGGTAGGATTGGTCGGTGAGTCTGGCTTCATAGCCCCATAAGTCGTGACTTGTCGCTACAGCCCCTTCTTTCGTCCCAAAACCGAATTTAACTCCATCTGGAATAAGGTTTTCATCTGGATAATCTTTACCCGCTTCTATAAGTAAAACAGATGTATTAGGATTTTGAGAGAGCCTGTTTGCCAGCACACATCCAGCGGCTCCGGCACCTACTATGATTTTGTCATATAGTTTCATTACCGAATTCCAAATGAGGGAAAAATCAATTTTTGGATCCCTAGAACGCTATTTTCAGCATAGGATTTAACCACAGCTTCGTAATCCGCATCTAAAGAAGGAGTTTGTACATCATAAAGGTTGTGGACGCTATACATGTCAGAATACTGATCCGGTATTTTATTTGATATATTTTGTTTAGACATAACTGCAAATGCTAGAGACCAACATCTGGCTACAGCCATCGTGTCATAACCTCCTCCACCAACTGCTAACCAAGGATAAGATGAATTTGCAAATTCTTTAAGTATAGACTCGAAGCCCTGGGTGGTTTGGTTTAGATGAGTAATAGGATCATTAAAATGGCTATCTATTCCTAGCTGTGTTACTAAGATATCTGGATTAAATTTATCGATTAATGGTAAAACAGTTTGATTAAATGCCCACACTATTATTTCCGCAGTGGTGTAAGGGTGAAGAGGCAAATTGACTGAGTATCCCCTGCCTTTGCCAGTCCCAAGTTCTTCGACCCAGCCAGTTCCAGGAAATAGATATTGACCCGATTCGTGCATCGATATAGTTAGCACTGCGTCTGTGTCATAGAATGCAAGTTGAACCCCATCACCATGATGGCAATCTATATCAACATACGCCACCTTAAGTCCTTTTGTTAAGAAATGGTTTATGGCAATAACAGGATCATTAAAAACACAAAATCCATATGCATAACCTGGCATAGCATGGTGCAATCCACCAGAGATATTAAAAGCCCGATCCACTTTTCCTGACTCAAGCATTTTAGCTGCAACTAATGATCCACCTGTAGACAATAGAGATGCATCAAATATGTTTTTATATATTGGATTATCGCCTGGACCTAAGTTGAAACGAATAGCATCTTTAGTCAACTTTCCATCATTTAATTTTTCGACAGCGTTTATATACTCAGGGGAATGAAAGGTTAACAAATCTTCTTTTGAAGCAGGAATAGGATCTGAGATTATTACGTTTTTATTCTGAAATACTTCGTATGATTGCAATAATTCATATGTCTGTTTTAGTCGAATGGGTTTCATCGGATGAGTATCCGATAAAACATGAGTTGATAATTCCTCAGAATATATAAATGCTGATTTCTTCAGACTTAAGCCCTATATTTTTATTCCTGTGATACGGATCGCAGAATGCGCTTTATATGTTTTATTAATGTTAAGTAATAGCGCAGTAAGATCTTCGGTATACCTTGAATTAACGAGCCCTCCTCCATCAATAGCCCTGGCTCCACGTAGAAGCTTGGCAAGCTCCATAGTTATAGACTTGCATTCATCGTTATCGGAAAACACGATCACATCTGAATCGATCAAAGCATCTGGATCCAATAAGTCTCGTGCACTGATGTTGTGAAATCCTGAAGCAACAGTAGATTTATCAAGTATTTGAGCTGCTTCTAGAGCTGCTGAACCTGCAGGAACTTCTTTCGATATAGCTACTCCGTTTTCAAATTCCAAGGGCGCTACAACACTAATAACATTCTTATTTACTAGACTATCTTTGAGCTCTTCTAATGTCGATTTTTGAGCTTGATAGGGAACAGCAATAAAAACTGGATCACATTTTTCTGCTACTTCTTTATTTAATCCAACTGATATATACCCATCAGGAATTTTGGATTGGATCTTGGAAACCGCCAGCTCAGCCTTTTTTACACTCCGAGATCCAATAACAACTTTTATGCCGTTAAGCGCAAATCTCAAACCCAACCCTAAACCTTCAGGGCCTGTACCACCTATAAATCCGACTAATGATTCTGAAGACATGTTTTGATTTTGAAAATAATCTAATTAAGTATAAATAAACTTTTTATTGTGTTATTCACGAGTAGGTTGACTAGTCCAAATTGTATGGTAATTTTCACCTACAATTACCCTAGCGAGCTCGGCATTTTGAAGGCGATTGAGGTCATCTAATGCCTTATCAGTGGCAGCTTGCGCATTTTCATGTCCAGCATCTATGAGCATTCTTGTTAGTTGTTGCCATATTCCCTCTGACACTAGGCTATTAACATTTCGGGGCCACGGAAAAATTGCTAAATTAGGTCTTCTGGGGAAACCAGGCCTCGCTCGTCTTATCGATCGTATTCTTTCTTGAGGTGAAGAAACCATTTGCATTATTTGAATCATTGGACCGCTTAGCTCCAATGATCGTAAATCTATTACAAGTGACTTTCTAAAAATAGGGAAGAAGATAGACAGTACCTCTGCTTCACTCAGTTCAGCTAAAATTTCATTTACATCTAGTTCAAAATCGCCATCTATCAATTTAGATACTCTCCAAAGTAATAATATACATCAACTTTTAACGAATTCATATCTTAAAGCTCCATACATCTATTTGTGCAACCTAACATGGTCATTTCTCATCTACTAATTCCCTGACAGCATCTGTAAAAGCAGGGAGAACAAGGTTCCAATCTCCAACAACTCCATACTTAGAATCCTTGAAAATATTTGCATTTTTATCTGAGTTTATTGAGACGATATTTCGCGAACCTGAACATCCAGCCATGTGTTGGCTAGCTCCAGAAATTCCGAAAGATAAATACACGTTAGGGGTTACTGTTTTGCCAGTAAGCCCTATTTGGAAGTTGTGGTCGATCCATCCAGCATCGCATGCAGCCCTTGAGGCGCCTACTGCACCATCTAATATGTTTGCCAATTCTCTTAGTGCTTCAAAAGGTTCAGGTCCGCCTAAACCTCTGCCGCCTGCGATCACAATTTCGGCTTTGCTAAGATCAGGACCCTCGGGAATTTCCGTTACTGTTTTTACGATTTTAACTCGGATATCTTCATCGTTTATTTTTGGTTCAAGTTCGAATACGGGTGTATTAGTATCAGAGGTGGTTTTTATTTCTTGACTTGATCTTGCCCGTATAGTTGCAACCTTTGGGGTGTTTCCAGTCAAGGATATATGTGCTAGAGCATTACCTCCATAAACTGGCCTGATGCATGATAGCTCATTATTTTGAATACGTTTTATGTCTATACAGTCATGTGCATAAGCACCTTCTATTCTAAATGCCACTCTGGGGGCAATATTCAGCGACCAAGATGTTTTATTCATTAAAACGAGGTCAACATTATTGTTTTTACAAAACCATTCTATAGATGAAATGACGACCTCATCAGGTAAGGGGCTTTCGTAACGCATATGATTTTTTAGAACATAAATTTGACTGCAGTCTAAGCTAATCAAATTTTCTAAGAGAGCAGTATTATCAGGCCCGAATATTACTATTGATGTTTCGTCGCCTAATGAGTTTGCTAGACTCAAAATATGTTCGATGGATTCATCTAAATTACTCTGGCCCTGTTCAATAATTACAGCTGTATGGCTCAATTCAAATTAACCCGGCCTCTCTTAGTTTAAAGGCAAGTAGCCTGCCTGATTCTTCATCATCAACCCCTTGTATAAATTCACAATCCTGCTCGTTTTCAGGAATAGAAAGTTTTAGAGTGGTAACGTTGTTTTTATATTCATCTAAGTCAATATCCAAATCATTATACGAGAGTATTTCCGGCTCTTTTTTGCCAGCATTCATTATTCCTCTTAACGTCGGATAACGTGGCTCTCCAAATTCATTACTTACAGTAACTAAAGCCGGAAGCGAAGATTCTAATACCTGATATCCATCAGGAATGACGCGTTCAATATTGATAGTGTTCGATTCTAAAGTAATGTCCTGAGCTAGGGTGAGGCAAGTAAAATCAAGTAATTCGGCTAACACTAGAGGTACTTGACTATTGTCCCAATCAGAGGCTTGTCTCCCGCATAATATTAAATCAGGCACGCCAATTTTTTTTATGGCGCATGAAAGGACATTCGCCGTAGTAAACGGGTCTAGATTTTCAAATTCTGATCCCTGGACCAAAACAAGGTTGTCTGCACCCATTGAGATAGGTTTTTTCATGACATCCATAACAAAGTTATTTCCAATAGAAATAATTGTTACTTGAGCGTTGTTTGTATCTTTTATTCGAAGAGCAGCTTCTACAGCATTTTCATCGAATCCATTTAATACAGGAGGAGTTCCTAGTCTCGAAGTTATAGAAACGGAATCCTCATCTATAACAAGACCTGAAACCGGGGTTTCAGGGTCTAAAACTTGTTTTGCGCATACTATGATATTCACAATTAGCCTAAGTCGACTTTAGCATTTACAAATATGCGATGTCAAACGCAATTATCTACTAATTTTTAACGTAAAACTTAAACTCTAAATTAATAAAAAAATACAAAAAAAAATTAGAACAATTGTGTTATAAATTAACTTAATTTAACAGCATTAATACTGTGTAAACGCCTGTATTAGCTCATTTACACAGTATCTGTCTACTTATTTTCTTGACATTAGTGAAATCAAAATTATCCAAATCATAAACAAAAAACAAACAAAACTTAAGAAATAGCATTGACAAAATCTTAAACTTTGTTTAATTAGTGTCTGAAAAAACTCTTAAAATTGTAAAAAGTAAGTTTGTCTGGATCTTTTTGAGGCTAGCAATTTATTGCGAAACCAAAACAGGCAATATTCGATTAAAGAAATAAGACGGAGGTTAAAATGGTTATTCAGGTAACGCCTAGCAGGCTAAAAACATCGTACGCTCCTGAAGCACCGGTGGTTGCAAAACCAAAGGTTATTCCTAGTCCTGTGCAAGTACCTAGACCAAGACACGGCGATGCCGGAAATCTCGAGTGTCCTAGATGCCAAAACCGGTTGATGCAATCTTACAATGAGCCGCAGTGCGTAAAGTGCGGTTATGTTGATTATGGATATGTTCCTAACAAAAACGGAACAAGACCTACAAATTTGATCACAACTGGCACTCGCTATGTAATAAGATACACGGGCGAGTACGATAACTTGAAAGAGACACTACTCTATGTACAAGTAGTGAGGCTTAGGAATCGAGCTGTCTATGAAGTGACTTGCCCGTTCTGTGAGTCCATCATGGAGCAGTCATCGCTTTCAGGTAAGCGAAGAGAGATAAGGGAAGAAAGATACAAATGTGTTCAAGGACATAGAGTTTCTTTATTACCAAACCCAAAGGGAGCTTTAGGCTGGAAATAGTCTAAGCCAACTTAACTAATTAAAAAAACCCGGAATATTAGTATTCCGGGTTTTTTTGTTATATCTATTAATTAAGATGTATTATCTATATCTACGGGTTTACTTGTACTTAAAAGATTTAATATAAACCATAAGGAAGTCGACTTTAATAATGTCAACAATTTACGATAAGTTTGGAGTCAGGCCAATTATCAACGTTTCTGGCGCATCAACTCGTGTGGGTGGGGCTTTGATGCCCACAGAAGTTATAGAATCGATGCGAGAAGCCGCGACAGAATCTGTATCTATGTCTGAATTGCAAGGAGCAGCTAGTAGGTACATATCAGAGGTGACCGGTGCTGAAGCAGGATATGTTACATCAGGTGCATCTGCTGGGCTTACGCTGGGAACTGCGGCCATAATAGCCGGTTGTGACCTTGGGAAAATAGAAAGCCTTCCGCGTACTGATGGTTTCAAAAACCAGCTGATTATTTCGCGAGAGCATCGTAATGGATACGATCATGCCGCTCGACTAGCAGGGGCAATTCTTGTGGAAGTCGGAATGAATGAAATAACTGCTAACGCCGGAGTTAGAAGAACGGAAGCATGGGAGTATGAGTCTGCCATTAATGACTCGACAGTTGGCATTTATTATTCGCAGGGACCTGACAGTCATCCTCACTTACAGGATGTTATAAAGGTAGCTAAGAGAAATGGATTACCAATAATTGTGGATGCGGCTGGAGAATTACCTCCCAAGGAAAATTTAAGAAAGTTTATTGATATGGGGGCAGACCTTGTCGCTTTCTCCGGAGGTAAGGCATTACGTGGTCCCCAATCGACTGGGATATTATGCGGTAAAAAACATCTTATAAGTTCAGTTGCATTACAAAATCTTGATATGGATGAATTTTTTGAAATCTGGAATCCTCCTAACGATTTAATTCCTAAAGATAGTCTTCCCGGAATACCGCGTCACGGTATTGGTAGAGGGTTGAAAGTGTCAAAAGAAAATGTGATTGGCCTGTTGACTGCCTTAAAGTTATTTGTGGAAGATGCTTATGTATCTACTTACAGTGAACAAAGACAATTCTTACAATCTATATCTTCTTCTATAACTGATGAAACCATAAATACGAAAATACATGAACCAATAGAAGGATCACCCATTCTTACAATTTCGATCGATTTGAATCTTCATAAAAAATCAGCATTTGATATATCAAATGAACTTAAAAATGGAAGCCCAGGTATTTTTGTTCAGGAAGTAGGATTAGAGCAAGGCATTATTACGATACATCCTCTTAATCTAAATAAAGAACGCACTAAATTAGTAACTAAAAGGATTTTAAAAGTAATTCAGTAAAGATGATTGTTTTTGAACCGCAAAGTTATAGCCATGAACATGGCTCTCCATGCAATTAATGCCAAGCCTTGAACTGCAATTGAAACAATAACAAAATTCATCACTAATGGCTTGTCGGTTAATATGAATCTAGCAATGATTGCGATAAATCCACACAGAATCCATGTTAAAGGGATTCTCCATATAGTTTGTTTAAGACTATAAAGAGTAGATATTTTATAAGAGCCAAGCCATGGAGATATAACAAACCAACATATTAAGAAGGGCAGTGCAGTTCGTATGAATGATTGCCTTATAGTAACTCCATGTTCAAATTTGCCTAATATTACAAATAATGTAAAAACACAGATTTCCCCTAGTGCCATTATGGTTATTAAAGGTAACTTTAGTTTAAATTCAGAATCAAGATTAATATGGATGTCCCTACCGTTTTTTAACCCTCGATTGTTATATAAAATATTACCATTCTTATTACTTACCTATCTCTTAATATCTGGGGGATATTTAATTGTTTATGCGGTTCAATGTATACAAACATATATAAAAGCATTTGTGTCTCGTCAGCGGATAGAACATTCATAGCCATTGACCACATAGCCTTACTTTTATTATCAATAAATCCTCTTCTCTGAAGTGACTTCAGTCGGTTATCAACATACTCATCTAGGCTCTGTTCAAACCATACGGGGTACAAGTCCTTCCATGTGGTATGTCTGGGGTCAAAGCTATTTGATAATGTCTCCCTAACACCTTGGATTATTTCAGCTCTGGTCTTATCTCTGAATCCTTTAATTTGATAGGTCGTCCCATTCTTATCTAGTGTCCAACATAGAAGTATGGCTGCATCAACAATAGATGCGGGGATGCCTGTGTGCTTCTTATGGGTGCCTTTAGTTACCTTGCTCTTAATGAGTGACAGCTCCCTTAGACGCCGTCCCTACCAACTTAGCGTATTTCCCTAATACTCCCCTTGTATAATTAGGTTCAATAGGACTCCAATTATTCTTCCTCTTCATCAACTCTGCCTCATTCACATCAACGGATAAATCTCTCGCGTCAACATCCAAATTAATGACATCTCCATTTTGCACAAGAGCGATTGGTCCGCCTACCATCGCTTCTGGCGCGATATGCCCAATCATTGGTCCTCTTGTTGCTCCAGAAAAACGACCGTCAGTCAATAGTAGGGTGGATTCTCCTAACCCAGCACCCATGATCGCTCCAGTAAGAGCGAGCATCTCTTGCATTCCAGGACCACCTTTAGGGCCTTCGTAACGAACTACCACTACATCCCCATCAGAGATTCTCCCTTTAGTTACAGCTTCAAAAGCTGCTCTTTCAGAGTCAAATACTTTTGCTGGGCCGCTATGAGTGCGATTCTTTGTTCCTGAAACCTTTAAAACAGCTCCTTCGGGAGCTAAATTACCTTTTAATATTACAAGTCCACCAGTCGGACTGCGTGGGTCGCTTATTGGATATATCACTTTACTATCAGCAGAAGTTTTAAATTCAGACAGGTTCTCAGCTAAAGTTTTTCCAGTACAAGTTAGAGCATCTCCGTGTAAAAGACCGCCTTTAAGCAATTCGTTCATTAAGGCAGGTACTCCACCTGATTTATCCATATCTGGCATAACATATCTGCCGCCTGGTCTCAAATCTGTAAGATAAGGTGTTTTACGACTAAGTCTGTCAAAATCATCGATCTCTAAATCAACATTAGCTTCATTTGCGATCGCAAGAAGGTGTAAAACAGCGTTGGTAGATCCTCCCATAGATAGAACAACGGTTATTGCATTTTCGAAGGATTCTTTGGTCATAATATCTCGGGGCTTTATATCATTTTCTAGTAATTGATATAAAACTGCCCCTGCTTTTTCAGCGAACTCTAGATTTCTTGAATCTACAGCTGGAATCGAGGCAGTACCTGGCAGGCACATACCTAATGCCTCTATAGCTGAGGCCATCGTGTTCGCGGTAAACATACCGGAGCAAGCTCCTTCTCCTGGACAAGCAACTCGTTCCATTGCAATTAATTCTTCTAAACTTAAATCGCCTTGTGAGTATGATCCTACAGCTTCAAACATATCTTGAACATTTATATCTTTACCTTTGTAATTCCCAGCTAATATTGCGCCCCCGTAAACAAATATTGATGGAACGTTCAGCCTAGCCATTGACATTAGTGCACCAGGCATATTTTTGTCGCACGCTGCTACAACTAACAAACCATCCATGCTTTCCCCAAAAACAACTGTTTCGATAGAATCTGCGATAACTTCCCTGCTTACTAAAGAAGCTTTCATTCCTTCCGTGCCCATCGATATTCCGTCACTGATAGTAATTGTTCCAAAACCAAAAGGTACAAGATTTGCATCCTTTACTCCAGCCTTTGCAGCTTTTGCAATACGGTCTAAATGCATATTGCATGGAGTGACATCACTAGCTAAATTGGCGATTGCAACAAACGGTTTCTCAAAGTCCTCATCTTCCAATCCGGAAGCTCTTAGCATAGCTCTAGCAGCAGCCCTATCAGGGCCATCAACTTGAACAGAACTATGTTTTCTGAGGTTTAATTTAGACATTAGAAATTCTCCGTTTTTCAAACTGTATTCATTAGTAATTTTGGATTTATCAGGCTAGAGGTAATTATAACTGTTATCTATTTCATGTTATATGGCCATTTTAGTTTTTTCGATATTTTGATTTGCAGAATTTCAAACAGAAAGAAAACTAATCCACCAAAAACTATGACACTAAGCAGAGTTATAGACCGATCTAAAATTGCTATTGAAGCCGCATCATTTTTCGGTAATGACAAAGCTAATAAACCGGTAACACCTGCTTCAACTGCCCCTATTCCCCCTGGGGTCGGAACTGTACTTAAAATTGCGTGACCTAAAGCGACGACCAATACCATAGGAATTGATAACTCAAGGTTTAACGCTTTAATAATGAAAAAAAGGCGACCTGCCTCTAATAACCATCCTAAAGTACTTAGCAGGATCAATATTGGCATTTGTTTTATATCTAAACTATCCAATGTGCCTTTATGAAACATACCATAAATAGCAAACAGCGGTTTTGGTAAGAGGCTTGCTAATTTCATACCGAATAGGCGCATGAATATTAGAAAAGCACTCAATAAACCAGCCATTGCAGCAGCAGCATATATTAGATAATCGGATGCTTCATCGCCGATACTCGTAATAGATAAGATGGCCACTATCAGGATACCCAGTATCGTCGCCATATCTAGAACCCTTTCGGTCAAAAGTGTTCCCAAGCTCCATGAAAAGGTGCTTTTAAATCGACGTGAGAAACTCCATGCGCGATAGGCATCACCTAATCTAAGCCAAGCTATACCATTAATAAACCAACCGATTAAAATAAATTTAGCAAATTCTAATGTTGTTGGTAGATTCGCCTTCAATTGATCCGCTGGCATAGTTTTTGATGCATTTTGCGCTAATATTTTCCAGCGTAAACCGCGCACAAGAAAACTTACGTAATAAAGACACAAACCGATCATATAGTCAATCGGGCTCATTTCCCTTATGTTTACAAACATTTCACCCCAATCAAGATCAAGGCCTATTGATATAGAGATTATTAATGCAGAGGTTATCGCTAAAAAGAAAATTGTTGGCAATGAAAAGACTCTTTGCCTTAACTTGTTGATTAAGTCTGTTCTACTTCCTACATCGTCAAACAAAGTATTGTAATTTTCGGTGAAATATTTCCAAGGAAATTTCATATTATTTATTTGTTCAGCAAAGGTTGTTTTTTAGGTACGCCATCAGGCCTAGGGAACTTTAAAGGCGTTTCCATGGACTTAGTGAGTTTTACAAAAACTGTTTCATTTTTCGGAACATCGAGTTCATGTGTTATTGGAAAAAGTTCTGTTTTGCTCCCACCTAGTTTTTCAATTGCAGTTAATGACTCAGCAACTTCAATATTTGCTTTAGGACCCTTATGAAGTACGCATATTCCATTAATTTTACAAAACGGTAAAGTTAATTCAGATAGCGTAGTCAATTTCGCTACTCCTCGAGCAACAACCAGGTCAAAACGTTCTCGATACAGTGTATTTTGTGCTGCTATTTCTGCTCTACAGGCGACGATGTTCAAGTTTTTTAGTTCGAGTTCGTTTTTAATATGTTCCAAGAAATGTACTTTTTTATTTGTTGCTTCTAATAGTGTTATATAGCAGTCAGGAAAAACTATTTTTAAAACTAAACCAGGAAAACCGGCACCACTCCCGACATCTATTATTTTGAATGATTTATTATTACATATAGGCTCTACCAGATGGACAGAAATAGAATCCAAGAAATGTTTAAATAAGATTTCATTAGGATCTTTTATTGCTGTTAGATTTATGTTTTTGTTCCATTCGATTAACATTTTTCTGTAACTATAAAGTTGATCTATTTGAGTGGGGCTCAAATAGATCCCAATGAGTTTTAGATAGTTAGTTAAAATATTCATATTAGTATCAACAATAAATTAATATATCAGGAACGTATAAATTTTTAGTTAAGTTGTTAGTTAATGAAAAATGTATTTCAACTATGACTCGGATCTTTGAGCAGAGGCAAAATTGAGAATGAAATCGATCAAAGTAACAAAGATATTAAGTATAGCTGGGTCGGATTCTGGTGCCGGCGCTGGTGTGCAGGCAGACATGAAAACGTTTGCAGCGCTTGGCGCATATGGCACTTCTGTAATTACAGCTGTCACAGCGCAGAATACTCTTGGTGTTACTGATCTACATCCTGTTCCGGCTTCTAACATATCAAAACAGATAGATGCTGTATTGAGTGATATTGGAACTGATGGAATAAAAACAGGTATGTTAGCTAATCAGGAAGTCATTGATGCTGTGGTTGAAACTTTGAGTAAATATGATGTGCCAAAATTAGTTGTTGATCCAGTAATGATATCGACCACAGGAGCAAGGTTAATTACAGAGAAAGCAGTCGACACCTTGAGGAGCAAACTGCTGCCAATTGCAGACGTGATTACTCCAAATGTTTCGGAAGCGGAAGCTTTAATTGGAAATAGAATAGAAACTATGGATCAGTTGCGACATTCAGCCAAATCAATTATGAAATTGGGGTCAAAAGCAGTGGTGATCACCGGAGGTTTTGAGTCGGGCCCTGCTACTGATTTAGTATATGATGGCACTGAATATAAAGCTTTTACTGGGTCTAGAATAAATACTAATAGCACACATGGTACGGGATGTACTTTCGCAGCTGCTTTAGCTGTATCATTATCAGAAGGGATTGATTTGTTTGAAGCAGTGAGTCGTGCGAAACGTTTTGTTCAGCTATCCATTAGAAATGCATACTTAATTGGTTCAGGTAAAGGGCCGGTTAATCATTTTCATAATTTAATCGACTATAATAATCGCACTTAAATTTGCGTTGATTAACATAAAGCTGGCAACTATAATTTCTGTTTTAGAATTGAAGCAGATATATAATGAACAACTAGTTATAACAGGTAATAAACTCGGAGAAAATAATGGACAAGTCTAATAAAACTCAAATTAACCTCACCAAAAGAAATTTTTTAAAGCAAATACCGATTTTCTTTTTGGGAGGCATTGCGGTATCTACACTTGGACAAAATATATTTAGTTCATTGTTTAACAAAAATGAGCAAGAGCTTAGTTTCAATGACGAGTTTTTCACTGCGCGAGATCATAAGAGGTATGGATCGTGCGGGTGTGCAAACTGTATGTATGAAAAAAATAAAGTGATCTAACAATACTTTCAGGAGATAAATGTTATGCAGATGGTAACTAAATCAGGAAGCTGGGTTGTTGATTCGAAGCCATGGGTATGGCTTTCGAAGCCGGGCCCTTCACTGTTTGAAGCCTTGTTTCCGGCTGCTAATTCTATACACAAGTTAATTACAGCATTAGCGATAGTGGGTATTTTAACGGGCCTAGCTAGGGCCAGTTTTTATTTACCAGACAACCCTGTGCCAATAACATTGCAAGGATTCGGTGTTTTAATCGCTGGTGGAGTATTGGGGTGGCGTTGGGGTCTAGTTTCAATATTGGTTTATTACTTTTTAGGAATGTCCGGTGTTCCCGTTTTCAAAGATGGAAGTGGAGGATGGGCTTACACCAGTGCAGGTGTTACAGGGGGATATTTGATTGGCTTTATTGCCTCAACCTGGCTGGTTGGTTATCTTTCTCAAAGAGGATGGAATCGAAGATCTTTATGGACTATGGTTTTGGGCATGTTGGTTGTTTATGTTCCTGGCCTTTTGTGGCTGCAATTTGGAGATTACGGATGGCCAGCAGATGGAGAATTGTTTTCAGCTGGAATGTATCCATATATTCCGGGTGACTTAATTAAGGCAATGCTTGCTGCGACAACCGTAGGTTTAGGCTGGAGAATAGTAGACAAAAGAAATAATACTTAGCTCGGATCTTCTATGTTCAGAAGATTTAGATTACTGTCCATGTCGTTCCAAGGAATCATGGCATCTATCCAACTTCCTAATCGATTTAAATAAACATTTAAGCAGTGAAGAAGGGTTATTAAATCCTCTTTTGAGTCCACTTGCTTAACTGCAGATAAACATTCTTCAATTAAAGATGTAGCTTCTGGAAAACCCCATTTTCCTAACCGTTCTTGTGTTCGTTTCAAATATCCAAGCGCAACCTTTTTGGCGGGATCTAATTCTAGTTCGCTCGCTAAACTACTCGCAACATGCAAGTTTTCTGTTCCCCAGAAAAGATCAAAGTTCGAATATACAACACAAGGAAAGTTCCCCATTGGTGGTCGTTTATGAGTTCGCATAAAAGTCACGTCATTCGGCTCGATTTCCCAAATTTGATCAATAGATGCAATGACTTTATTTATTGTTGAGTTTGTATGATGAACTTTAGATGTTGATGTGGAATCACTAGTGTCTGACATAGTTATGGTTAATGGCATTGACCCTGCATCTAGAATCTTTTTTCCTGCGGTGATGGATTTCTCTAAGTCTTCGGGTAATACCTTTGCAAATAGGTTAATAAATCCAAATGGCATTATTTCACCATAAAACAGACAAAGTGTTTGGCTTCTAGGGTAATAACCAATATCTCCAGGCTCAACAGAAGGCACTTCATTTTCTCCTGGAGGCACATAGAAAGAAAGCATTCCAATTGTTTCATCGCCCGCAAATTTTGCATTGACTGCAAATGTTTTTGTTGGCATAGCGGTCTCAAACGCTTTACATGTTATTGGAGCATCATCGGTTAGCAAACGGGCACGTATTTTTTCGCCACCCATTTCCATTTCAAATATTTTATCCATTTAAGACAAACCTCTTAATTCATAAATTATATTAATGATTTTTTGTAACACGGTTGGCAATTAATAGATCTTATTATTGCCAATTAATGGAACTCCAGTCATTGCCGAAGCATCTATCGTTAAAGCCCTCAAATCTTCTGGTTCCAAATTATGTATGTCACGCTTGCCGCAGGCCCTAGATATTAATTGAACCTCTAGCGTCAAAGCGTTGAGATAATTCGCCACTCTTTCCGCAGCTGCATCTAAATCTAGTCTCGACTCTAGTTCAGGATCTTGAGTTGTGATACCTACTGGGCACATTCCTGTATGACAGTGGTGACAAGCTCCTGGTCTTGTGCCTAGTCTCTCGTAATCTTCTACGTAAATTGACTTATTGCAATTTAAAGCTATTAGCGCTGCAGTGCCTATCGCTACACCTTTTGCGCCTAAAGCAAGCGCTTTAGCTATATCTGCTCCACTGGTTATTCCACCAGATATGATCAAGTCAACTTCATCTTCTAATCCTAGTTCATGTAGTGCTCGAACAGCCTCAGCAGTAGCTGGCATTGTTGGGACACCTGTGTGATCTAATTGCAATTCTGGTGATGCACCTGTGCCTGCTTCCATACCATCTATGACAATTGCATCTGCACCTACTTTAGCAGCTAATTTGACATCGTCTGTAACTCGTCCCGCACCCAGTTTTATGAATATAGGTACTTTACCTTCGGTTACTTCGCGCAATTCCTCTATCTTAATCATCAAGTCATCTGAACCCATCCAGTCAGGATGTCTAACTGGGCTTCTTTGGTCAATTCCGGCTGGTAGTTCTCTCTGATCCGCTATCGTTTCCGAAACTTTAAGCCCCATCAACAATCCGCCAGTACCTGGCTTCGCTCCCTGCCCTATTACTATTTCAAGTGCGTCAGCCTGTTTTAAATGATCGGGATTAAAGCCATAACGACTCGGCAATACTTGATACATTAGCAAATCTGATGCAGCCCTTTCCTCAAGTAGCATGCCACCATCTCCCGTAACAGTCATTGTACCTATGCTACTAGCAGCTTTTCCAAGCGCTACTTTTGCTGTCTTAGACAGCGCACCATAACTCATTCCAGTGATATAAACTGGCGTATCAAGCTGTAATGGTTCGCTTGCATTCCTAGCACCAATGGTTGTTTTAGTGCTGCAACTTTCTCTGTAACCTTCCAATGGAACTCTGCTCAATCCAGATGTAACAAAGGTAAGGTCATCAAATGAGGGTAATTTTCTAAGCGTGCCATAACCTCTTAGTCGATATCGACCTAATTCGCTTTTAGCTTGAATATCCTCGATTATTTCCGGTGAATAGAAAAAGCTTTCTCGAATTAGTGGACGAATTTTTTCTGAGTCCGATTCACTCATAGAGCGACCCTCCATAATTTAAAGTCGCTCTTATCAAAATTATAGAGCTTCTTTCCCGAGACAATTTTTTTAAATTCAGGGTTTTCTGGTATCCCGGCAATTTTATATTTTGATAACAAGTCACTGACTTTTAATTTATCATCGTCAGAGCTGTCAGTAATAATTGCATCATTGCCGAGATCATCCGCAGAACCTAGCACAAACAGCGTTCCTTCATAAATAGAATCTGCAAATGCATCTCCGGTATCTCCACAAACCACCATCAAGCCTCTCTGCATTACAAATCCAGACATATAATCCACATTTTTACCAATCACAATAGTTCCGGCTTTTTGAGATATGCCTGTTCTTGGTCCAGAGCTTCCATGGACGATTAAGGTTCCGCCTCTCATTGCTGCCCCAGCGGCTGCACTGGAGTTTCCATGAACTACTACTGTTCCTGATTGCATGTCAGAGGCGACTGACCATCCTGCGTTACCGTTAATTTCGATTGTGCATTGTTTTAACATTCCGCCACAGTAATAACCCACGCTGCCTTGAAATACAACTTTGCCAGGTTGATCTAATCCGACACCCAGATTATGCCGTGAATTAGGGTTTGCAACATGTACCTCGCCATCTTTGTGCAAACCTTCTTTAATTGCTTGGTTTATCTCTTTTATAGACAGACCATTACAATCTATCGATGCCATGTTTGCACCGCCCTAGCTGTAGGTTCGTACAAATGTGTGTCTTCTGAAATCATCGAGTGTAGCGCTACTTCTTCAGATGCCATTGCAACAAAAGATTTATTTTCTGCTACTATCAGCGGTTTAGTTGAAAAACGGTCTTTAGCAAATCCAATTCCGTCTGTAGTCGATATTAAATATGTGAAAGTACCATCCAGCTGTTCAATCGATTCATTTAATGATTGTTCTAAAGTTAAGCCATTTAACAATTGATCGGCAATAAAAACTGCGATCACCTCTGAATCGTTCGTTGTGGAAAATTCGTATCCTCGGCGCTGGAGAGATCGCCTCAGTTTGTTATGGTTGGTTAATT
The DNA here is from genome assembly GCA_002699485.1 of Chloroflexota bacterium. Classification (GTDB taxonomy): domain Bacteria; phylum Chloroflexota; class Dehalococcoidia; order Lucifugimonadales; family UBA2962; genus UBA2962. The sequence continues at coordinate 169,723 of PAAV01000049.1, forward strand.
GACCATTATGTACCACTGCTATATCTGGAAACGGTCTGGCCCAGAAGGGATGTGAATAACATATGTCCACACGACTTTCAGTAGCCAATCTGGTATGTGTCAGGCCATGGGATCCTTGAAACTCTGCAACCTTGTAATCTTCTAATTCAACTGCTGGCCCTATATCTTTTATAATTTCCATCGAATTACCAATACTGAAAAGCTCGGTTCCAGATTGTTCTACTATTGATGTCACTTTTGACATGAACTCAATATCTTTATTCTGTTCAATCTCTTTTAACTCTATTCGTAATATATTCCCTGTATATTCAGTGTTATCAATTGAAACTAATTTTTCTAGTTTGGATGTAATTTCAGATATTGCCAAATCACTTTCAGATTTTTCATTGAATCTATTTGATTCCAGGTGAATTCGTAAAGCCATATGTCCATCAGGCAATTCCCCATAAAGAGCCATTCCAGTTCCGTCTAGCCCTCTGCTTCCTAATACAGACGCCATAGAGGTAAGTTGAGTCCCTAAAGGCACACTAGATCCACCGTTTTTATAAAAAAAACCGGCTATACCACACATAAACCACTCCGTTGTTGTTGATAGATTGAAGTCTATGACCGAGGATATGTTCAGTCAATACCTAGGCAATATTTTATTCATATATTAGACTCTGTTACGCAAATAAATGCTTATGGATGAAATTAGAACAATTATATGGACTTAATTGGAGTTCCAATATATGCACAAGCATTTTCTGTTCAATGTTGAAATTTAAGTTTCCAAATCGAACATTTTTGTCATTAACATCGCATGATTTTAGGTTTGTTTGGATGGCTAGCATGGGGACTAGTGGAGGCTATTTTTTCCAACAGGTTTTTATTGGATGGGTTGTCTATGAGATAACTGAATCTGCATTTATTACTGCAATGGCTTTAGCGCTAGATACGTTACCTAATTTAATGGGAGCTCCTCTTGGTGGTGTTTTAGTTGATCGTTTAAATAAGCAAAAGATTTTAATTTTTGGGCCAATTTATCAATTGCTGCTCAACATTGGGTTTGGAATAGGAGTTTATTTAGACAAAATAGAGGTCTGGCATATTCTTACTTTCGTCGTGCTAATGGGTTGTTCATGGATTCTAATTGAACCAGCTAGAACAGCCATAACTGCCGATATTCTTGCTCCAGAAAGGCTAATTAATGGACTTGCTTTAATCCAATTAGCATTCAGCATCACTAGGCTTGCTGGCCCAGTCATGGGTGGAATAGTGATAGAAATTTTTGGGACATCTGCAGCAATTTTTACAGCGGCAGGCGTTCAGCTTGTTGCAGTATTTATGGCTAGTCGAATTAAAATTAAGCTGAAGCCACAAGAATCTTTAACATTTAAATCGGCCTTAACTGGGTTCGCAGATTCAGTAGGGATGGTCATTAAAAATCCGATTGTCCAAGGCTTAATACTATTATCATTTTTAGGCCCCATGATACTAATACCGTTTACAAGCGGCCTTTTCCCAGTTTACATAAAGAAAGTTTTTGATCTAGGTGCTACTGAACTTGGATTACTGTTGGCTCTTATTGGAGTAGGTTCGATCATTGGTACAATTGGCCTGGCATCGTTAGGGGACTTAAAGCGTCCCGGAGTATTGATAGCATTATCGATTCTATTTGGCGTTATTTCATTGGTTATACTGGCTCAATCAACTGGCATTGTGATGGCTTCCGCGGGGTGCCTTTTGATAGGCGTGTCGTTTACTGGTTTCCAAACTTTGATTGGTGCTATGCTACAGCAATCTGTAACTTCAGAATTTAGAGGACGTGTGGCAGGTTTATTTATGGCTAGCTGGGGTACTGTGACTTTCGGTAGTCTAGCAGCCGGTGCTTTTGCTGAGTTTATGGGGGCACCTTTTGCGACAATGATTGGAGCTGGAGCTATGCTTGTTTACGGGATTTTAGTAATAGGCTTCTACAGAAACATCCTTAAAGCTAACAAAAATTAAACTAGTATATTTCCAGATATTCTTGTTTTTCCCAATCGGTGATGTGAGATCGGAATCGTGTAACCTCGTTCCAGCGCATAGTTGTATACGCTTTAACAAATTCCTCTCCTAACATGTCAGCAAACACCGTGTCTTTTTCTAATGCATCTAAAGATTCCTC
>PAAV01000050.1 GCA_002699485.1 Chloroflexota bacterium
TCCATTGTAGCCATAGCTAAGCCTGCTCCATTTACCAAGCATCCAACATCGCCATCTAGTTTCACATAACTTAATCCACTGGTCCTAGCTAACATCTCTATTTCAGGCTCTTGTCTGGAATCATAATTCAGACTTTCATCTTTTTGTCTAAATAAAGCATCATCATCAATACTGGCCTTTGCATCAATAGCTAATAATCTACCTTCAGCAGTAACCGCTAGCGGATTAATTTCTATTAACGAACAATCTGTTTGAATGAAAGCATTGAACGCACTCAACAGCAGTTTAATAAATTGTCCATGCAATTCCTTGTTTAAACCTAGACCTATTGCTAAATTTCTGGCTTGATAAGACATCAAGCCAATAGCAGGATCTATCACTACCTTAAGTATCTTTTCTGGCGTATCCTCAGCAACCTGCTCAATTTCCATACCTCCAGCCTCACTTGCCATTACAATGACTCTCCCTAATCCACCATCAACAAGAATCGATAGATATAATTCTTCAACTACATTTAAGGCTTCCTCAATTAATAATTCATTAACAGGCACTCCTTCCGATGTGGTTTGTAGAGTTACTATGTTTCCAGACAGCATTGTTTTAGCCACATCTGAAGCAGAATCAACGCTGTCTACCAATTTGACGCCGCCAGATTTTCCTCGGCCACCAGCATGTATCTGGACTTTAACTACACACTTACCGCCAAAATTGTTAGCAATTTTGCAAACTTCATTTATGTTAGAAGCTACTTCACCCTTGGGAACCGGGACCCCATACTTTGCTAACAGTGCCTTTGATTGATACTCATGCAATTTCATAAATTGACTGATTACACCATTTCCTTCATTTATATAAAGTTTACTTGAAGCGGCGGAGGGAGTCGGATTCGAACCGACGGTACAATTGCTCGTACGCTGGTTTTCAAGACCAGTGCCTTAAACCACTCAGCCATCCCTCCAAATCATCACCTTGCATGTTACTACCAAGGCAATACCATCCTCCAAAGCAAACTATCATAATCATACTTTATAAAACACGTTAATTAAAACAAAGATATGAAATAAAAATTCCTTATTCCTTGACACTCTTTTTTACCGATTGTTACACTCCCAAATACAATATTAATGGTAAAAAAGAGGATCAAATTTGACATCTCCATCCACAAACATAACACTCTCTGAATTCTGTGAAGTTAATTACAAAGGCTCTGACTCTTATGATGGGCTTGAAAAAGTAATCTATGCTGTTGCCACAGGCGCTCAAGAGCTTGAGCGGGAAATACGAAACGGTAATCTACTCGGAATGCTTGGTTCAACGGGGAATGTAAATGTACAAGGTGAGATCGTCCAACATTTAGATGCGCTCAGTTCAGATACGTTCGTTAAACAACTCAAGGATTCAACCCGCGTGGCAATGGTTGGGTGTGAAGAAATTGAACACCCTGTAACGTTTGGAGATAGTGAACAGCATAATTACATTGTTTTGATGGATCCACTAGATGGATCCTCTAATATCGACGTAGCAGTGAGCATTGGATCTATATTTGGGATTTGGAAACGAAAAAACTCAAAACCGCTAAATCCCGAATCGTTACTAAGGCCAGGCGTAGAACAAATTGCTGCAGCCTATGTGGTATACGGTTCTTGTACGGTTCTTGTAGTGGCAACAAAAGGCACAGTAAATGAATTCACAATGAACCCGGCGGATGGGAATTTTTATCTGACTTCAGCCAACATTACCTATCCAAACAAAACGCCTTATTACAGTGTCAACGACGGTAATACAGCAAAGTGGGTTAATGGAATTGTGCAGGCTGTTGACGATCTGAGAGAAGGCCGGTCACAAAGATACATTGGGTCCCTTGTCGCTGATTTTCATCGAAACCTCTTGAAGGGTGGAGTTTTCCTTTACACCGCGGATACCAAAAACACCGTTGGTCGTCTAAGATTAATGTACGAAGCCAACCCTCTGGGTTATGTGTCCGTACAAGCAGGAGGGGCAGTTTCAGATGGGGTGATGGATATCTTAGACATTCAACCCTTCGAACTTCACCAAAGAGTACCGTTAATTATCGGAGATAAAAGATTAGTAAATCAGATTATCAAAACTATTAAAAATAGTTGATTTTAATTTTTTGCAGGAAAACAAAATGAAAAATGAAACTTTAGAACAAATCGCAGCATCCATAGTGGCTCCGAATAAAGGAATTTTAGCAGCTGACGAGAGCTCACCTACAATAAAAAAGCGCTTCGATTCTATTAACGCTGAATCAACAGAGGAAAATCGACGTGATTATCGTGAAATGCTATTCAAAACCAAGAATATTTCCGAATATGTTAGCGGGGTAATTCTATTCCACGAAACTGTCTACCAAAATGACTCCAAAGGTACGCCACTCATTAAAATACTTACTGATCAAGGCATAGTCCCTGGAATTAAAGTGGATAAAGGCGCAAAGCCATTAGCAGGGCATCCAAATGAAACTATAACTGAAGGTTTGGATGGTTTGAGAGAACGTCTTGATGAATATGCTCAAGCAGGTACCAAATTTACTAAATGGCGAGCTGTAATATCAATCGCAAATTCTACTCCATCTGATTACTGTATAGAGGCAAATGCACACGCTTTGGCCCGTTTCGCACGCCTCAGTCAAGAAGCAGGATTAGTACCTATTGTTGAGCCAGAGGTCTTAATGGATGGAACTCATAGCATAGACGAATGTTATAAAGTCACAGAATCCGTTTTAACACAAGTATATGATCAACTCGCACGTAGTAAAGTTGATCTCAAAGGAACACTTTTAAAGCCGAATATGGTCTTAAGTGGAAAATCAGCTGAAAATCGTGCTGCTCCTGAAGAAGTAGCCCAAGCCACAGTATCATGTTTTAAAAACACAGTACCTGATACGGTTCCTGGCATAGTTTTTCTATCCGGAGGCCAAAGTGACAACGAGGCAACTGTTAACCTGGATGCTATCAATAAATATGCAATAGAAACTGGCGCTCCTTGGGAGTTAAGTTTTTCATATGGCAGAGGACTTCAGGCCGCTCCATTAAATGCGTGGAGGGGTGAAAAAAATAATATGGCAAAAGCACAATCTGTTTTTTTTCAAAGAGCCTTCGTAACCAGCGCAGCTCGAAACGGAGCATACAGCCCAAGCATGGAGGCAGTATAGAACTTCTAATAGCTACTCACAATCAAGGCAAATACCGCGAATTTGCCGACACCCTTCTTCCGATGGGCATAAATGCACTAAGTTTAAATAGTTTAGGCATATCTCAACAAGTTGAAGAAACCGGACTTAGTTTTCAAGAAAATGCAATAATCAAAGCTACCGAATATTACTCTCAAAGTAATATTCCGACTCTTTCAGATGACTCTGGTTTAATCGTTGAAGCACTCAAAGGAAACCCAGGAATTCGATCTGCCCGATATGCTGGAGAAAATGCAACTGATAAACAGAACCGAGACAAGCTACTTATAGAGCTCCGAGATAGTCCATTACCAATGCGCAAGGCCATGTTTGTATGTGTAATCGCAGTTATCTTTGCACCAAATAATATCAAGGTTTTTCGAGGTGAAATCAAAGGCAGCATAGCTATTAAGGAAGTAGGCAACAACGGATTTGGATATGACTCAATATTTATCCCTGAGAACGAAGCTAGGTCTATGGCGCAGTTAACAGATTATGAAAAAATGCAAATTAGCCATCGAGGTATTGCTCTAAGAAAAACTAGTAATTGGTTCAGTAACTCTCGTATATTAAGTTGAGGGTAATTGAAGAGTGAATGCTAAAAAAGAAATAAAAGATCAATTAAAAAGACCAGTTAGAGATCTTAGAATATCGGTTACAGATCGCTGTAATTTCAGGTGTGCTTATTGCATGCCCGCTGAAATATACGGGGAACGATACGAATTTCTTGATCAAGATAGCTTGCTGACCTTTGAGGAAATTACAAGGATCACAAATCTCTTAGTAAAAATTGGCGTTAAAAAAGTCAGAATAACTGGTGGAGAGCCATTAGTTAGGCGAGATGTTGATGTTTTAGTTAAGATGATTTCTAAAATTGACAATCTCGCAGATATAGCTATGACAACTAACGGTTATTTATTACCAAAAATGGCTCTTGCTCTTAAAGAAGCCGGACTTACTCGCTTGACTGTTAGCCTTGATACTCTTGATGATGCCATTTTTCGAGAAATGAATGGACGCAACTTTGGAGTCAAAAGTGTTTTAAAGGGTATCGAGGCCGCAAGCAAAGTCGGGTTTCACCCAATAAAAATAAATTCCGTTGTCCAAAAGGGAGTAAATGACCACACTTTAACTGAATTAGCTGAACATTTTCTTAACAAAGGTCATATAGTTCGTTTCATTGAGTACATGGATGTTGGAACACTTAATAATTGGAATATGAAACATGTAGTGTCTGCAAAAGAGATTATTAGTCAAATCAAACAAACTATTCCAATTGAGCCACTTGATCCACTTTATGAAGGCGAGGTTGCTAAGAGATACCGGCAAATAAATGGAACAGGTGAAATAGGTATAATCGCATCCGTAACAAATCCATTTTGTGGGGCCTGCACTAGGCTACGCCTCTCTCCAGAAGGCAGTTTGTATACATGTCTATTTGGAACAAAGGGTACAGATCTAAGAACCCCTATCAGAAATGGAGCTTCAGACCAGGAACTGGTCGAATTAATTTCCACTACTTGGTACAACAGAAATGATCAGTACTCACAGACGCGAAACATTAATCCTGCTGAAAATACCAATAAAAAGGTCGAAATGTATCATATAGGCGGGTAGATAAAATACAGGTCAATTAATTGAGTAAAAAGTGATAGATATATATACGGATGGAGCTTGTTCAGGTAACCCAGGCCCTGGTGGTTGGGGGGCCGTTGTAATTGTTGACGGACAACAAGCCATCTTAAAAGGCGGGTTGGATGAAACCACTAATAATCGCATGGAAATGATTGCTGTTATTGAAGGATTGAAGTCATTACCTCCAAAATCAAATGTAACTGTGCACACTGATAGCACTTACATAACAAACACGATGACTAAAGGTTGGCGCAGAAAAGCAAATAACGATCTTTGGCAAGAATTGGATTCCCTGGCCAGTCAACAATCTGTGACCTGGGAGTGGGTAAGGGGACATTCTGGCGATGTCCTCAATGAACTGGCTGATTCAATTGCTTACAAGGAATCACAATCACGAGTCACTAAAAATACAAAAGATATGGCAGAAGAAAACCCGACTGAAAAAGGTGAATCATTAAGCCATGTAGATGCGACTGGTAACGCAAACATGGTAGATGTTGGATCAAAACCCAATACTTTTCGTTTCGCAAAAGCTGAAGGGTGGGTTCACATGAAACCTTCAACAATTAAATTAATTGAAGAAAATGCAATCGGCAAGGGAGATGTTTTAAGCCTAGCTAAAGTAGCTGGAATAATGGCTTCTAAGAAAACTTCAGATTTAATTCCATTATGCCACCCAATCCCTGTAAATCAAGTTTCAGTAAACCTGTCGATCAATAAAAATAAGAATGCTATTCACGTTGTCTCCGAAGTTTCAACAAACGGTAAAACAGGTATTGAGATGGAGGCTTTAATGGCAGTGTCAGTTTCTTGTTTAACAATCTATGACATGTGTAAATCCGCTGAACGAACCATTAAAATAGACGGTATTAGGTTGTTGCAAAAGACGGGCGGCAAGCACACCTACAGCGTATGAGCCTCAGTTTTGAAGGAAAATTAGTAAGATTTCATTATGATTAATCCATCTGATTTAACTGGCTTTATACCTCGGCTATCAAAACGTCGGAATTTCAAAATTCCTAAATTAATTGTGTTAGGAATTGGTAACCCCGAAACCGACTATCACAGCACACGGCACAATGTGGGGTTGTGGGCGATAAAAACAATAATTGATAAATACCAGTTAGACATGAATTCAAATAAAAGAGCGTATGATTCGTGGGTCGGAAAACTATACGGAGAAACAATAGTCATTGGCAAATCAAAAACGTATATGAACGATAGCGGTTTGGCGGCACGAGCATTACTAAAAGATTACAAAGCGTCTCCGAATTGTCTGTTGGTAGTTTACGATGACATGGATATCGCACCTGGAAATATTAGATTAAAAAAGCAGGGCGGGCCTGGCGGGCACAATGGCATGAAATCCGTTTGCGAACGTATCGGAACTAACGATTTTCCAAGGTTAAGAATTGGAATTGGACGCCCCTCAAAACACCAAGACACCGTATCTTATGTTTTATCTAGCCCTAGTTTAACTGAGTCACAGTCAATAGCATCAATCTTAGAAAAAACCGATGATATCTTAAATAGCTTCATATCTCATGGTATCGATGCCACAATGGAATGGGCTAATAGATCCTAAATTAAAAATCAACAGCTATAATATTTTTAACGAGTAAACTTTTCTACTTCAGCCAATATCATTTCTTTGCCGTTTCCACCGGCTACAAGCACAGTTCCGTCATTCAACACCACAGAAACATGCCTAAACCTTGGCTCCTCCATATTAGCCAAAGCTGTCCAAGTATCGGTTTCCGGGTCGTATAGCTCTACAGAGCTGCGATTACCCATACCCCCAGCAACGATTACCTTGCCGTCAGTTGTAATCACAGCTGTATGTTGTCCTCGAGGCTCTGATAAATCTGGAGTCCTTGTCCATGTGTTAGCTGCCGGATCAAATATCTCAGCATTATTTCTCTTTCCCCGACCACCAACCACCAAAACTCTTCCATCTTGCAATAAGGTCGCCGTATGTGAATGTCTGCTTATTGCCATTGGCGCAGCGGTTGTCCAAGTGTCTGATTCGGAGTCATAAATTTCCGCTGATTTAAGATAAGGGCCATCTTCCTTACCACCTCCAGTTACTAGTACCCTTCCGTCTTGCAATACAGTAACGGTATGATTAGCCCTTTTATCAACCAGAGAAGATATTTCTGTCCAAGTGTCAGTTGCTGGATCATATATCTCGGCCGTTTTACGCAGGCCATAGTTCACGTTGTAACCTCCGGACACAAAAAACCTTCCATCACTCAAAACCGCTCCTTTAACTTCGTCTCTGGGTTCTAACATAGGTGCTATAGATTCAAATTCTCCTGTTGCAGAATCCCATATCTCTGCATCAGGATATGCATGAGTTAGAATACCTCTGCCTCCAGCGACTATAACCCTTCCATCCGGCAGCAGCCCCGATGCAAAAGCATATCGGTTTATAGCCATCATGCCAGTAAATGTCCAAGTATCTGCGCTCGGGTCATATATTTCTGCGGTCTCAAAAATATATGTGTTATGGCTTGTTTTCTCCCCAAGTCCTTTGCCTCCCATCACCAATACTTTTCCATCATCTAGCAAAATTGCCGAGTGTTGTATTCGGAAATTTTTCATATCTGCGACCCGTACAAATTCACCGGGTGGTATTGATTCAACTGAACCAGTGTCATTTTCTACTGATCCCTCTTGATTTTTATCTGTTGTCATTGCCTCATCTGTAGAGTCAGAAGAAGCACAAGAATAACTAATAACTAAGAGAGAGCATAATGCTGTAATTAAAAATAGAATTTTCATATTTCACCTTATCTATGGAGTAAATAATTCAGTTTCAGCCAATAGGCCTTCTTTACCGTTACCGCCAATTACTAAAATTTTTCCGCTATCAAGTACGATCATCTGATGTCGATACCGAGTATCATGCATATCTAGTGTTCTTGTCCAATCACCTGTGTCAGGATCGAATATTTCACCAGAAATCCTTAAACCAATGCCACCGGTAATTAATACCCTTCCATCCAACATTCTTACTGCAAAAGCCTCGGAACGTGGTATCTCAGTATTTCCTGCTTTAGTCCATGTATCGGTCAGCGGATCATAAACTTCAGAGGTCAATTTTTTTCCGCGACCCCCCACTACTAGAACGCTTCCATCTGAAAGTTTTATGGCACTATGGGATGCTCTTCCAGTACTCATTTCTGCGCCGACAACCCAAGTGTCAGTCGCTGGGTCATATATTTCACTAGTTTTTTCATAAGGTGGATCTAGCTTTCCACCGCCAGTAACTAGCACCCTTCCATCATCAAGCAAAGTCGCTGTATGCCGCGCTCTGGGTGCAGACATAGGAGTAGCTTGTGACCATTTGCCAGTAGAAGGATCCCAAAGTTCTGTCGTCGCCTCCAGCGCGTAATCTCTTTCTTCCCCACCAATAATCATTACGCGCCCATCATCGAGGGTTAAACATGGCATGTAATCCCGTCCGATATTTAAGTTTCCTGTCTGAGACCATTCTCCAGTCTCGGGATCCCAAACCTCGGCCGTTGGCATAGCCATATTAAGCTTGCCGCGCCCTCCAGCGGCTAAAACCTTTCCATCCTGCAATAAAGAAGCACATAAATCATGGCGTTGATCGACCATAGATCCAGTCAACGTCCATTCATCCAATTTCGAATCATATAGTTCAGCTGACTCATAAACAGTATTATTTAAATTTGCTCCTGGGCCACGTCCTCCCACAACAAAGATTCGGCCGTCTGGTAATTTAATTGCACTGTGTAATTGCCTGGCAGCTTTCATCTCATCCACAAGAATAAATTCTCCTTGAGAATCATCTGGCGCAGGCTTTTCACCACTCTCAATCAGGACCGAATCACTTGAATCGCTACCTCCAGCAGAGTTTCCTGTTGATGAATTACCCCCGCATGCAACAATGACAATAAATAAACTTACAGTCCAGATCAAAGCAGTCAGCTTAATAAGTTTAGGAATTTGTACATTTGCAGTTCTCAAAGTTGCTCTCATTTTTTTCTCCAAGAAACACAGGTTTCTATTACACAGATTTTATATTTATTAAGATTTATTCTGTAGAAGTAATGTATATAATTTGAATCTACAGATAAATTACTAAATAATATCTGTTGGATTTTAACTATACGTTCATCAGCTTACAAGTTAACGACTAAATTAATATCTGAATTTACAACACAATTAATAATGACAATACAAAAATGAATTTATCAAACGATGAAGTAAAACATATAGCGAGTCTTGCAAAAATAGGTATGACCGAAGAAGAGCTTCAGCTCATTGGAGGTCAACTTTCGCAAATTCTAGAGCAGTTCCAATCGCTAAATACTATAAATACTGAACACATTGAAACTACAGCGCATCCAACTAGCCTTAACACAGTTTTAAGAAGTGACAAAATAACGAATGACAAAGCAGACGAAGTCATGCTTGATAATGCTCCAAAAAAAGAACAGAATTTTGTTCGAGTAAGACCGGTGCTAGAATAGCATGACTTCATCTAATCCCTGGTCTCTAACAATTTCTGAAGCCCATCTCCTATTAGCCAGAAAACAATTGTCTGCAGTCGAACTGACCGAATCAGTTATTCAGCGCATAAAGCAAACCGATTCAAAAATTAACTCATTTATCTCAGTTACTGAAGAATCTGCACTGAAATCTGCGCTTAATGCAGATTCAATTCTTGCCAGAGGCGAAGGATCTCTATTAACCGGTATACCTTTCCAGGCTAAAGATAATATCTGTACAACTGGAATCACTACCACTTGTGCTTCAAAAATGCTCGAAAATTTTGTCCCAAATTATGACGCTACTGCCATCACGAAACTTAAGTCAACCGGTGCAGTACTTTTGGGCAAAGGAAATCTGGATGAATTTGCTATGGGGTCTTCAACAGAAAATTCTGTGTTTTTCCCTACGAAAAACCCTCATGACCTTAACACTGTGCCAGGCGGGAGCAGCGGCGGACCTGCTGCATCGGTAAGTGCAGAACAATGCCTTTTTTCTATTGGGTCTGATACTGGAGGCAGCGTACGGCAACCTGCTTCATTTTGTGGAGTGGTAGGATTAAAGCCAACTTACGGACGAGTCAGTCGATACGGACTAGTTGCATTCGCAAGCTCATTAGATCAAATAGGACCATTAACTAAAAATGTACAGGACTCAGCTTTTGTATTAGAAGCAATTTCAGGAAATGACCCGAAAGATAGCACATCAAACACAGAAGATGTTCCAGCATATGCTGAATATTTAGATGGCGATGTAAAAGGTTTAAAGATTGGAGTCCCGAAAGAATACTTCGTTGATGGAATGGATTCAGATGTGGCAAATACTGTCAGATCTTCTATAAAAACTATGGAGGACATGGGTGCTGTCATTTCAGAGGTATCTCTCCCGCATACTTCCCACGCTCTGGCCGTCTACTACATTATCGCCCCTGCAGAAGCATCTTCGAATTTATCAAGGTATGACGGTGTAAAATTCGGCTACTCTCATTCGGAATCCACCGATGTTTGGGATGCTCTAGAAAAAACAAGGCAACATGGATTCGGACCGGAGGTTAAAAGGCGTATTTTGCTAGGCACATATGCTTTGTCATCCGGATATTACGATGCCTATTATTTAAAAGCACAGCAAGTTCGATCACTAATACGTCAAGACTTCGTAAAAGTATTTAAAGACGTGGATATTATAATCGCACCATCAACGCCAACGGTGGCTTTCCCCTTAGGAGATAAAATATCAGATCCAGTACAAATGTATCTGAATGATATCTTTACGATTCCAGCTAATATTGCAGGTATTCCGGCAATTTCAATACCAGCTGGTTTGATAAAAGATATGCCTATCGGTGTGCAACTAATGGGACCTCATCATTCAGAAAAAACTTTATTAAAAACTGCTCATGCGTATGAGCAAGCGGCAAACCATGGCTTTTTAAAACCTTCGATTCAGGAGTAACGTATGAAAGAACTAGCAGATAAAGTCGCAATAGTAACAGGTGCGGGTCGCATGAGAGGAATAGGAAGAGCTGCGGCTGTACGATTAGCTGAACTAGGAGCGCATGTGGTAGTAACGGGAACAGGCAGAGACCCAAAAACATTCCCAGATGATGAGCAAAAAGCAAATTGGAAAGACATAGAAAGTACGGCTGAGCAAATTCGAGCCCACGGAGTAAAAGCTTTAACCTTAGTAGTAGATGTTACTGATCAAATACAAGTTGAAAACATGATTAGAGATACTATTTCTAAGTTCGGTCGCGTCGATATTCTTATTAACAATGCTGCAGCCCCAATCGGCGCAGATAGGGTTCCGATAATTGAAGTTGAGCCAGATGTGTTCCAGCGTGTTATTGATATAAAAATACGTGGCACATACTTGTGTACTCAGGAATTTCTGAAAGCAAATCTGAAACAAAATACCGGAGGTAAAATAGTCAATATTTCCTCAACGGCTGGTAAACGAGGCGTTCCAAATACTTTTGCATATAACGCAGCTAATTTTGCGATAGTTGGTATGACGCAATCAGCAGCGAAAGAACTGGGTCCAAATAACATAAATGTTAATTGCGTATGCCCTGGTGCTACAGAAACCGCAAGAATGGATGAGCTGCAAAAACGAGGTCAAATGGACGAGATCGCAGAACAAACCCCGATAGGACGAAATGGAACCGATGAGGAAGTCGGACATTTAGTCGCACACCTTTGTACAGAGGCGACCAGCTGGATAACCGGACAATCTATAAATATAAATGGCGGTACCGTAGTAGAGCACTAATATCTTAAACCGTGGATCAGTTTCAATAATAAACATTGTGGGTGAATAAGGAATACATATATGGATCTCAAATTAAATGGTAAAAACGCCTTAATTACAGGCGGAAGCAGAGGTTTAGGAAGGCAGTGTGCACTGTCACTAGCTAACGAGGGAGTCAATATTGTGATTTGTGGACGTACTCCTGAGACACTAGAAAACACAAAGGTGGATTTAGAAACTGCTGGAGCAAAAGTAATAACGATTGTGGGCGATATTTCAGTACCTGACAAAGCTAAAGAAATTCACGCAAAAGCTACTTCAAAGTTAGGGCATATAGACATTCTGGTCAACAATGTTGGTGGTACTCTTTCGCGAGAGGACATCTCCGGCACAAATCTAGATGACTTCAGAGGTACTTTCGATATAAACCTATTCGGCGGCTATGAGTTAATGAGATTAGTGATACCACACATGCAAAAACAGTCTTGGGGACGAATTATAAATATTGCTTCGATTTGGGGCCGTGAATATGGAGGGAATATATCCTACATGTCAGCCAAGGCGGCTCTCATAGGAGCCACAAAGCATGCTGCTGTTTCGCTTGGAAAATATGGTATTTTGGTGAACAGTATCGCGCCTGGATCAATAGCACACCCACAAGGATCTTGGGAAAGATTTCAAAACAACAATTCGCCGGAAGTTGTAGAACAATTTATATCCGACAACCTACCTCTAGGAAAATTTGGATGGCCTGAACCAGTGGGTGACTTGGTCGCTTTTCTATCCTCAGATAGGGCAGGTACAATAACGGGCACTTGCATTCCAGTTGACGGAGGTCAAGGAATTTCAATGATATAAATTTCTTATATCTTTGCTCTCGTTTCCCCAACCACCTCTTTGTTATACAAGTTCTCAGGCATTTTCCCTGAAAGCACATCAGCTATTGAACCTGCAGCTCTTGATTGAAGCTCAACTGTAGATTCAGGCGAGTAGAAAGCTACATGCGGTGACACAATGACATTATTCATTTTAAATAGTTTGTTGTTATTTTCAGGATGATCTGATTCCAGCACATCAAGTCCTGCTCCAGCAATCTCACCTGATTCTAATGCGCTAATTAAAGCAGTTTCATCGATAAGTGGGCCTCTGGCACAATTTATAATAAAACAGTTTTTCTTCATAACACGGAACTCGTTAATGCTAATCATTCCTTTGGTTTCGTTATTGAGGGGAGAGTGAATGGTAACGAAATCAGATTTTTCCAGTAGGTCTCTTATAGGAACAACATCTATGTCCTTATTAACTAAATCACTTGCGACGAAAGGATCTGTAACTAAAACGTGCATTCCGAAAGCTTTGGCTTTCTCAGCAACATTACGACCAATGCGACCAAACCCTATTACACCTATCGTGCTACCTCGCAGCCTATTCATAGGTAAATTTAAATCAACCGAGCCCCATCCTTTCATCTTTGTGTTGTAGTCAAAGTTGATCACCTGTCGATTCCAGGCAAGCAAAAATGAAAAAACGTGATCCGCAACCTCATCAACACAATAATCGGGAACATACGTCACGGCAATGCCTAACTCAGTAGCTTTATTGACAGCAATGTTATCTACTCCTACTCCATATCTTGCAATTACTTTTAGATTAATTGCGTTCTCTATAACCTTATCTGTAACTTTTGCAAAGCAGGTCAATATCCCGTCAACATCACCTGCTAGTTCTGTTAAAGTTTCTTCACTTCCATCTGGAGCAATAACTAGCTCAACGTCAGTTAGTTCTAGAGCTTTTTTCTCTGGATCTAAATTCGGGAAAACATAATCTGTTATCAAAATTTTCATGCTGTTACCATCATTTTTCATATTTGGCGCTCTCGCAGCCCTACAATTTAAAATCCATTCTTTTGAATTGACAACCCTCAACAAACAGGTCGAAGAAATCATCAGTTGTTTCCAATTCTATATGCTCCACTTTCAAAACCAAGTCTTCGATACGATTCCTTAACTTTCCGGACAATAGCATAATCGTTGCTCCCTCAAGTGACGCATTTCCAACCTTTTCAATGTCGTCTAAATTGACATTGGCTAAGAAGCCAATTTCAATAGCATTTTTCGCATTTATATAATTCGCAAAACCTCCAGCAAGATAAAACTTCGCGAGCTCTTTAATCGGCTGACCAAATGCACGCAAAACAATCCATTGTCCACAAAAATTTGCAGACTTCGCTTGAGCTAAAGCAGATATATCAGCTCTAGACAATGTTAACCCTTGTTCACTAGCAAATGTGAATTCATTTTCTCCACTATTAAAAACACCCAATTCCGTCATTCTTTGTGTTCTTCGTAATTCAGCTAGCAGATCGATTAATCCAGAGCCACAAATACCTTCAGGATCAGCATTACCAATTGTTTCAATTTCTACACCGCTGTTATCCATCCTCACTGCCTCAACCGCCCCTTCATATCCAGGCATTCCAAATTTAATTTCTCCACCTTCAAAAGCAGGACCTGCCGGGCATGAAGCTGCCAAAATACGATGTCTGTTGCCGATAATCACCTCGGTGTTTGTGCCAACATCCACTAACATGACACTTTCGTCCATCTCATCCATTCCTATAGCCAAAAGATCTGCCGAAACGTCAGACCCAACATGACTAGCAATTAATGGCCCACCATAAACGTTTGCTTTCGGAAAAATTCTAATTCCCAAATCATTTGCAATAGCATTTAAGGCTGTTGATTTACGTTCCCCCTGAATAAACTCCATTTCTATTTTAGATTTATATGGTTTTTCGCCTATTGTTTGTACATCAACCCCAAATACTATGTCCCTCATAGTCGAGTTACCAACCAATACTGCTTCATAAATGCGTCTTCTATGGATTTTGAGCTTGCGACACATATCACCAATTTCAAAATTAATCGATGACAGCACAACTTTTCGCAACTCCCCATGGTATGGTCCACCATCGTACGAAATTCGATGCATCACGTCGCTACCCCCAAACTTTTGTGGGTTTTCAAAGGAAGTTGTGAATACAGTGACCTTTTTTTCTAAATCTACTAGATTCATTGCTACGGTAGTTGTTCCCAAGTCGATAGCTAATCCATAGATACTTCCCTTATATTCTTCTAGTCGTTGGTCTCTATAACATACAAAATCTCCCGATTTACGAGTGATTGGATCAGCGACAATTTTACGTTTAATCGAACTGGTGAGAATTTTAGGCTGGCGTCGCAAAACGGAAAATTCTAGATTCTCAGCGGCGTCCGAAATCGCCGCCTGGCATGCGAGTCTATATGTATCTTTAAGGAATTTCTCTGATTCTGTTCTATCTGTTAATCCATCAGAGCCTTGTTTAATTTCAACTATGCACTCATGACACTCACCGGTTCGTCCACAAGAAGTTGGAACTCTTATTTTTAGGTCATCCGCATAATCAAATACAGTTTTCCCCTGAAGTAGAGGTATTTGCTTTTTACCATAAATTAGCGGAGACAAATTAACTTATACTCTTTTTTATTACACGTATCATGATGTGTCATACTACAAATCCCACGCGTCACGATAATCGAGTTTGTCACTACCAACACATAAAGCTAATTGGTCTTTACCATCAACGAAGTCTTGATTACGGCATCCAAACTTGGCAGTACATCTATCCTTAACGTTTTTGTAAGGGCATCGTTTTTTAGATATATCAACAGCAGAATCTGAAATACTACTATATATTTTCTGTAATTTATCAATACTTGCCTGATAACGATCTTTATCAAAATTTTTATTCTGATTCACGGCTTACCTTTAAATGTTATTGTTACGATTATCGAGTATACCTGATTCTGCAATTATCTCCGGCACTAATGCCTCCTGCCCATATGCCATGATATGAATACCTTTAACTCCAGGCATTTCGATCACCTGCTGTACGATTTCCAGACATATCTTTTTTCCTTCAGCGACTTGGTCTTTCGCCTGCTTGAGTCTACTAATGATCGCATCAGGTATGACAACACCAGGCACATTGGACCGCATCCGTTGAGCAGATTTTGCGGATTTCAAAGGCCCGACGCCAATTAAAATAAATACTTTTTCTGATAATCCCATGTCATTCACTGAATCCATATAAGTTTTCAACCGAGGCACATCGAAGCAGTATTGGGTCTGAATAAATTTTGCACCAGCATTTATTTTTTTCTTTAATCTTAACGGCCTAAAATCATAGGGAGGTACAAACGGGTTGGCGGCAGCACCTAAAAAGAACTTCGGGTTTGATTCAAGTTTTCTACCAGAAAGGAATCTACCTTCTTCTTCCATTGTTCTGGCCGTTTTTAACAGGTTAATTGAATCCATATCAAACACGGGTTTTGCTTGGGGGTGATCTCCCGTATGCACTCCATCTCCAGTTAAACACAATACATTTTTTATATTTAATGCAGCTGCACCAAGCAACTCTCCCTGCATAGCAATTCTATTGCGATCTCTACAAGACATTTGCATAACCGGTTCATAGCCAGCTTTTTGCAATATTGCAGATACAGCTATACTAGATAAATGTACGCTTGCGCCAGCAGCATCAGTAGCATTTATTCCATCACAAAGTGAGCCCAGAACTAAAGCGTTACGATGAACGGATTCCGGCAAGTGGCTATCCGGCGAATTTAGTTCAGCAGTAACAGCAAGCTGGCCAGACCGTAAAACACGCTCTAATTTTGATTGGTCTTCAACTTGACCACTCATCTTGAATTATCTCCGTTCTACCAGACAACTGGTTCGCCCATGCTGATGTGTCCTGTAATCTTCGATCCAATGGAGCCATAATTACATTTATATTAGGCCCGTATATTGGCATCTGTTTTGATCTTTCCCATGCAGTCACCCATACACACGTCATTTCAGGTATGACTTCGCAATTACCATTGTTCCTAACACCGCCGCATGGTCCATTTCTCAAGCTTTTTGGACATGTCATTGGACAAGTCATACCAGTATTATGTAATACACATTGACCACACATTTGGCAATCAAATACGGGCTTTTTGAATAAGTGTTCTGCAAGAATTAATCCTCTGTTTATAATACGACTACGTACAATGAGCGATTTTCCTGGACTTAGAAAGGCAACTGTCCCTTTATAAATTAGTTCCAGTAAAGCTGGATGTAGTCGAAACATTCTCATAATAAATTAATCTTCTGAATTCTATTAATTTGTCTGCAGTGACAGATTATTGAGGCTATTTTATTGAGCTAGAACTATCTCTTTTACTAAAGAAACGCATTCCATCGCATCTTTACCATAACCGTCCGCCCCCATGTCTTCAGCAAATTCCTGAGTTACGGCAGCGCCTCCTATTATCATTTTAAATTCTTCACGAACACCATTGTCTTCGAAAAACTCTATTGTCCGACCCATATTTGGCATTGTAGTAGTTAATAATGCTGACATGCCCACAACTTGAGCTTTAAATTCAACAGCTGCATCCATGAATTCATCAGGCTTGGTATCAACTCCGAGATCCTCGACTACAAACCCAGCTCCTCTTAGCATCATTATGCACAAGTTTTTGCCGATATCATGCAGATCACCTTTGACCGTTCCCATGATCACTATTCCCAGGGGTTCTACGCCAGAAGCTGACAAAATAGGTTCAATATGAGCCATACCTGCTTTCATGGCTCTCGCAGCAATTAAAACTTCAGGAACAAATATGATGTTGTCACGAAATTTAATCCCTACTATTGCCATGCCTGATATCAATCCATCATCAAGAATATCATTAGCTGAATATCCTTGATCGAGCGCAGTTTTTGTTAATTCATCAATTTTTTCATTGTTCCCATATACGAGATTGAATGCCATTTCCTGCATCAGCATGTCATCTTTTGTAAATAAATCTTGAATATGATTCTGTTCAAAAGGCTTTGCTATATATTGCATTTCGCCAAGCAATCCTTCATGGATTATCGCCATTTATGTTGTCTCCTCGTGAAGCTTTGGTAGTACGTCTGAAGCGTTACTTAAGTTGGGAAGGTATTATTTTACTACTAGCTGGCCCTGGTTATAAGCTTTTATGTAATTCATACAAAATTCATCTTCACCTAAAAGCATATCTCGTGCGAATCGATGCGGTTCCAAATCTAGATTTAAAGATGAAGCTTTCATTAAATTAGTTTGTATGGGATCTACAATCCCGCTATTAGCACCCACATCTAAAGAAAGCTTTATAAATGTCTCATTAATGATCTTTCGCATTGGGAGCCCAAATGAGACATTACTAAGCCCACCGGTAATTTTAATGGCGTCACCTTTTTCTTCTCTCAGCATCTTAACAGCATTTAAATAATCCGTTCCAAAAGAACTGTCGACAGAAATCGGAAATACTAAAAGGTCTACAAATATATCTTCTTCTTTTATCCCTCTGCGCTCAGCCTCTTCCAATAACCTTAAAACATTTTCTACCCTTTCAATGTCATTTGTCGGCATACTCGACTCACCAGAAGCTGTAATTATGGTTTTTGTATCATATTTTTCTACAAGGTCAAATGTCTCGAGTCTTTCTAGTGCAACTGAATTTATTAAGGTCTTATCCCGAGAAGAATCTATCTCTGCAAGCCCAGCAGCAATAATTTCAGAATTAGAAGAGTCAACACTTATGGGTACGGTAGAGACTTCCTGCACTGCGTTTACAAGCCACCGCATAGCTTCTTTTTGTATGTCTAGTTTGTACGATACTTCATCGACATTTACATCAAGAAAGTCAGCCCCAGCACTTATCTGACGCAAGGCTTCACTCTGAACAAAAGAGGCGCTTTCACGTTGTGTTTTTTTATCTCCATTAATAGCTTCTAAAACCACTATCATGAAATGTTTTATTTGACCTTGCTCGTAGGGCTGTGTTTTCTTGAACCAATCAGGAACAGAGATATTATTTTGGTTGCCTTCGCTATCCACATACAGAATTATCTCTTCACCATTTTGTAAGGTTTTATGCCTTTTACCATCACGCAAAACAATCCTGGTGGTATGAATGTTCTCCCCGATAATTACAAATTTTTCCATTTCAGACAAAGCTGATTTAACCACCTTTTGTCCATTCACGGACTGCTTTGGGTATTTCCATAAGGTTTTCTAGTCGTGTAGCTAAAGGAATAGCGCATTCAGGAGCTATCATATCTACTCCGGCTTCCAGACATTTGTTAACTTCATTTCTAACTTCTTCAGGACCCTTAGAATACAGTGTGACCGGGTTATTTATATTGCCAACAAGTCCAATTTTTCCTTCAGCAATTTTCACCGCCTCAGCAGGATCATTTTTTGAATCAAAATGGAAGCTAGCCATGCCACTCTGGCCGATATAATCTAATCTGTCTAATGTATAGCCACAAATATGTAATATCAATGGCACATTCAACCTCTCAGCCATTTCTTGATGAAGTTCTAAAAGAAACCTTTTGTAATATTCTCCAGAAACGAGATCTCCTGTTGCGTGGTCTGGAAACGTTAAAACATCAGCACCTGCTGCAATCTGAGCCAAACCAAACATCACTGATATCTCTTTAAGTTTATCCAATGCACGTTTAGTCATTTCAGGATCATCTATGCTCATTAGCAAAAATTTTTCAACCCCGAAAACATGGTACGCGAGAGTCCAAGGTCCCATCGTCTTGCCAACAATCGCGACTTCTTTTTTAAAGTTCTGCGCCAATATTTCAATTGATCTAATAATAGTTGAGGTATCTTGATGTTCTAAGAATCCTGGAGGTATCTTCACATCTTCAGGAGTGTCCCAAATTGGCTTACTCATGCGTACAGTCGGCCAATTATCTTTCTGTTCCCATTGCATTTCACAGCCAAGCGCCGAAGATTCTTGTATTATCGAAAAATATGGTGATATAGAGTCAAATCCTAATTCAGTGTATCCGGTCGCAGCAAGGCTAGCATTCAACTCAGGATTTCTATTCGCTTCAGGGAAGGGTGCATCCACCAAATCCATTAGCTCGACAGTGGCTATATTTGTCGGATTACATACTGGAGTCCGATCAACTTTTTCCCCAGATAAAGCTGCCAAGACTCGATCACGGGAGTTCATTTTTTCCATTTCAGACAAAATATTTTCCTTATTAATGTCGACACGTTACAAGTTTATTGTTTTTTATCATCAACTTATTAATTATTTCTACCATTGATGTAAACACTTTTGGGATTTGCGTCACTCCACGCTTTGACTGCTTTAGGTATTTCTAATATGTTTTCCAGTTTAGTTTGAAGAGGCAAGGCGCATTCAGGAGCAATCAAATCTACCCCTGCGTCTAAACACCTAGTTACCTCTTTACGAATCTCTTCCGAGCCTTTTGAAAACATTGTTATAGGACAATTTATGTTACCTACAAGTCGCATTCTGCCAGATGCTATATCCATGGCTTTTTGTGGATCATTTTTTGAATCAAAGTGAAAGCATGACATTCCAGTTTCACAAATGTAATCCAATCTATCTAACGTGTATCCACAAATATGTAAAATTAAAGGAACGGGCAACCGTTCGGCCATTTCAGCGTGCAAATCCTTTAAAAAAGTTTTGTAATAGTCTCCAGAAACCAAGTCTCCTGTAGCGTGATCAGGAAACATCAAAACATCCGCACCTGCTGCAATCTGAGCGAGGCCAAACATCACAGATATTTCTTTAAGTTTATTTAATGCGATCTTGGTTAGCTCAGGGTCATCAATACTCATCAATAAAAAATTCTGGACTCCAAAAGTGTGATAACCGAGAGACCAAGGTCCCATAGTTTTACCAACGATACAAGCTTCAGCACCTATTTCCGTTTTAAGGATTTCTGTTGCTTTCAACACACATAATGTATCTGGATGCTCTAAAAACCCCGGGGGTATTTTAATCTGATCAGGATGGTCCCAGATTGGCCTGCTCATTACGACCGTGGGCCAATTATCTTTCTGTTCCCATTGAATTTCACAGCCCAATGCAGAGGATTCCTGGACAATCGTGTAATGGTGGTAAGTAGAATCAAATCCAAGCTCATTAAACCCAGTTGCTGCTAAACGAGCATTTAATTCTGCATCCCTACATGCGTCAGGAAAAGAAGCATTCACAAAATCCATTAGCTCCACGGTCATTATTGATCCAGGATTAATGACTGCGGGCCTATCTACAGGATCCCCTTTTAATGCTGCTAATACTCTCTCTCTTGAATTCATTTAAATCAATCTCTCTTACTGAGAGAACCCTAATGTTCCTGTAGTCATTTGACCCCGGGATTCATCCGACTCAAGCATATCTTCCGTGCCGCTCACGTTACGGGCATAAGGCAGTACACTTCTGACTAGTTGATCATAACGACTGGAACATGGAAATTTTAACTCTGTATCGCCAATCTTTTCCATCTCTCCGTATCGAACTAAACCAGCTACGGTTGCTCTAATCCTCAGTTGCGGCCTTTCAGCTTCTCCTTCACCCCCAACCGTGTAAATCCAAGTACCATTTTCTTCCCTAGGAGTTGCAAACAAAACCATGTCACTCTTTAAATCCTTCACTTCGATTCTTCCATCAGGTATTGGGATCAGTGGAGATTTTTCAACTGCATTTCTAGCAATGAATTTAAACGCGCGTGGATAAACAGTTCCTCCAGGGAAATAAAATTCGTGAGGGTTATCTTTTGATATAGCCAAATCCCCGAATCCCACAATGCGATTCCGAATTTCTTCTAACCTTTCAGAAACATCCTTGCCTTCCTTAAAACTCCATACCGTTACTACCCCGTCCTTTTCATAAAAACCGACAGACATTTCATCACCATAAGGGTCGATTGAAATTAATTCTAAACATCTGCCAAGCCTGGCAAGAATTTGACTCACAGATTCTTTAGTATTTGATGCCATTTAGTTCCCCTTTTACTCGTTAATCAAACTAGCAATTTGTTTAATATGATCAGGCGTCGTTCCACAACATCCGCCCACAATATTGATCCCCATATCTATTAACTTAGAGAATCCCTCTGACATGTAATCTGGAGTTTCTGGATATATGATTTGCCCTTGACGTATCTCTGGAATTCCTGCATTTGAATTAATCCATACATACCCTTCTCCGCATTCTCTAAACCTTTTTGCTAATTCAGACATAATTTCTATACCATTACCGCAATTCGCCCCTACTATATCAGCATCAGCCGCGAATAATTCAGTGAAACATTTTTCTGGTGTATCACCCATCATTGTGAAAAAACCACGAGGACCCTTATCAAATGTAGTTAGTGCCGCTACCGGAAGGTCTGTGTTTTCTTTTGTTGCACTAATTGCTATCTTAGCTTCTTCCAAAGAAATCATTGTTTCAATAATGATTCCATCTACCCCACCTTTTGCTAATGCTAATATTTGCTGTTTGAACGCAGCATATATATCTTTAGCGCTAGTTGTCCCAACCGGTTCAATCAATTCACCTGTTGGGCCAACAGAACCAAACACATATCTTTCCTTTTTACCTAAGTTGGGGTTGAGACTCGCGGATTTAGCTAACTGAGCTGCTTGAAAATTAATCTCATCAATTTTGGCTCCTTGATCATATCGACTTTGAACATAAAAATTGCCTCCAAAAGAATTCGTTTGAACCAAGTCGCTTCCCGCTTCAAAATAATCCTTCGCCATTCCTTTTACAACATTTGCGTCTGTTATATTCATTAGTTCGGGGTCGCCGCCGGGCTCCAAACCTCTTGCCTGCAAATATGTACCAGTAGCGCCATCAGCCAATAAAGTGTTTTTATTTGCCAGTTTAGAAAGAATTTCCATTAACAAAAACCTCTTATTAAAATTATTGAGTTAGGATTCAAACCAATGATCAATGGATCCTGGCCGAGTATCTCTTTTTTCTTCTCTATGTAAATCCCGTAGTCTGGAAACTAAATCAACAGGAAACCCAGTATTGTAGTGTTCTGACATTCTCTTTGCTGAGCCTCTGGCATCTCCTTCAACTTCTACTTGCTCGCTCCATTGCCATCCATCCAAATAATCATCTGTGCCATATGAACCTTCAAGCATTGCTAATGCGTCAACTGCCTCTTGAAAACGCGGATCAAGTAAAACAGATGTTTTCCCAGAATCATCTTCTGTTTGGATTTGTATCGGTATCTCTTTCCAATACAAAATTCGCATTTTAGTATTCATAATTATTAAACCAATGATAACATCGGGTATTAGAATTTAACCTGCTTTAATATGGTTAATTGAAAGTTCAATTGTATGTGTTTAGCTTATGATTAGAAATAGCGGATTTTATAATATCAGATTCTTCATTCTCCATAATTTTGTCCGGGTATAGTTCTTATGATATGTGAAGATTCCAGCTATGCGTCATGTCAGGTTTTTTCCGATTGAGCAAACTATCATCCGACCAAAATTTAGCATTTGAGCCAGCAGTTAATCTGATTTCTATGCTTAGGAAAAAAGAATTCTCTTCGGTGGAATTAACACGCCTTTTCCTAGAGAGAATTGAAAAGTTCGATAATAAGCTCCATTCTTATTTAACAGTTGACGCTGAAAATGCGCTGTCTGTAGCAACTAAAGCTGATAAACGGCTGATGTCTGGTAATGTTGTAGGACCTCTTGATGGCTTACCGATATCCATAAAAGATTTAGAGATTACAGCAGGACTAAAAACCACAGGCGGGTCTCAAATATTTAAAGATAGAGTGCCTAAAGAAGATTCAGTTGTAGTAGAACGAATCAAAGATGCTGGAGCCGTGATCCTGGGAAAGACAAATACTCCTGAGTTTGGACTACTTGGTGTGACGTCCAACTTACTAGGAGAACATTGTCGAAATCCATGGAATATTACAAAAACCTCAGGGGGTTCTTCAGGTGGAGCTGCTTCAGCATTAGCTGCAGGGCTATGCCCAGTATCAATTGGAGGAGACGGCGGAGGGTCTATTAGAATACCGAGTAGTTTTTGTGGTGTATTTGGCTTAAAACCGACTCAAGGAAGAGTTCCAAAGTATGGCGGTGCTGGGCTGCCAATAGCAGCGAACCACCTATCACAAACAGGGCCAATTAGTAGGAGCGTATCCGATTCAGCTTTGATTATGCAAATAATATCAGGGTTTGATGCGCGTGATCCCTCAGGTTTTATCGACGAAATAACCCATGACACTTTCAGTCCAACTAGTACCGTCAATGGACTTAGGATCGGCTGGAGCTCTGACCTGGGTTTTGCTGCCGTTGATAGCGAGGTTTTAAACATATGCCAAGAAGCAACTACTTCACTGAAAAATGCAGGCTGTGAAATTGATAATGCAGATATTGTGTTGAATGAACCTTTTGGGCCTTTTAGAACTCTGTTCTCAGCTATGGCTTATACTGCTTACAGTCAGTTATTAGAAAACTATCCTGATCAGCTTACCGACTACGCTGCTAATTGTATTGAAAATGGTGCTTCTGTAACCGGAGCAGAATACGCTGCTGCCCTAGGACATGTAGATCAAATTAAATCGATATTTAACTCCGCTTTCGAGCAATTTGATGTAATAGTCACTCCAACCCTCGCGGTTGAAGCATTCGATGCATTAGGACCGTTGGAAACCATAAATGAAATAGATGGACGTGAAGTCGATCCTTGGTGGGGGTACTTTCCATTCACTTTTCCAATAAACTTAGCTGGTTTACCAGCAGCGTCTGTACCTGCAGGGTTCAGTAAAAACAAGCTTCCAATAGGACTGCAGATAATTGGACGTCCTCGAGATGAAAAGACTGTTTTAAGTATCTCGGCTGCTCTAGAAAAAATAAGCCCTTGGGCCGATATTAAACCATCCTTAAGTTAACTCAGCTTAACTTGTTTTTGCTTCAAAATTTGCGCAGGCCTCACAAACTGATTCGGGTATCAAATTCCACTTCATCAAGTATCCAAAAACGAAGCAACCAGCACAAAACCCCACAATAGATTCCAGAAATGCAAACCCTGCTAGCACTGCGAGAACAATACGGTATGGCAGAGACGAATCAACAACAAAGAAAAGAATCAATGCAGTTAGAGAAAAGATTAATCCCACAAATTGGGCAAACCTTTTTGGCGGGCCGGCAACGGGGCGATTTTTACCAATAATCGGCACTAATAAACGAATAGCTATCTGGCCCATAGGGCTTAAAGTAGGTCCAGTTGCCACACGAGCACAAAATCCATAAAGCAATACGGCAATGATGATCCATTGATCCGTGAATATTGCAGATAATGTTAATGCCATTACCATTCCTGCTACACAGCGAGCTGCCCATTCATTCACTGGATTTGGAAAACTAAACACCTTCGTTAAATTAGACAATTTTCAATCACGTTTTAATGAATTACTTTAAACTAATGAGTCGTTAGAAAATCCTACTATACAATAAGATAAATTCAAACTAGTCATCAATATGTCCAATATAAGTGATTAAGGTTAATAAATAGAATTGAAAAAAGAACGTGATTATCAACTTGAACAAGGTGCCTCTCACCTTCCTTCAACCGGACGGCCGGTATTAAAAGGTTCCAACGGCATAATATCCACGGGTCATTACCTCACTTCAATGGCTGGCATGCGGATTTTATTAAACGGCGGCAACGCTTTTGACGCAATGGTCGCTGCAACATTCGCTGCAGCTGTTGTAGAGCCAATGGCTTCTTACTCAATTGGAGCGGAAAGTGTTTTTATGCTTTTCGATTCTGACTCAAACCAATTGATATCTTACAGCGGACAAGGTGGAGCACCTGCTTTGGCTAACGCTGAATATTACCTCTCTCGCGGATTCAATGCCATTCCAACTGGCCCTGGAAAATCAGCTCATATTTCACTGACTGTGCCTGGGGTGGTCGGCGCTTTGACATCAATTCTAGCTACATTTGGAACAAAAACAATCAGGGAAGTGATTGAACCTTCCATCTGTTATGCAAATGATGGAATACCCAATTACAAATACATGACTCAGGCATTAAAATCTCCTGGCATATTAACCCAATTCAGGAATTACCCTCCT
Source organism: Chloroflexota bacterium (assembly GCA_002699485.1). GTDB lineage: Bacteria > Chloroflexota > Dehalococcoidia > Lucifugimonadales > UBA2962 > UBA2962. The sequence continues at coordinate 25,614 of PAAV01000050.1, forward strand.
GGGGGTTCAAAAATCTTTTTTCCAAACGGATATGTCCCTAAGTCTGGCTCAATTCTTATTCAAAAAGCCTTGGGTGCGAGCCTGAATTCACTCATTTCGGATGATCAGGGAAAACCATTTGATCGTGTCAAAGCAATTCACGCGGCCAACAATAACTTCTATAACGGGGAGATATCTCAGCGGATTGATGCTAATGTTTCTAAACTTGGCGGAATACTCACATATAAAGATCTCAATGAATTCAAAGCAAAACCAGAAGATCCCTTAAGCACCACGTTTCATAAGTACCGCATACATGGACAAGGCACATGGTCACAAGCGGCAGTACTTTTACAATGCTTAAACATATTGGAGCACTTTGATTTGCAATCGCTAGGCCACAACACTCCTAATTACATTCACACGGTAGTAGAAGCAATGAAATTATCAATGGCTGATAGAGAAGCATATTATGGCGATCCAGACTTTTCTGATGTACCTGTTGATGGCTTGCTTTCAAAGGAATATTCAGAGTTAAGAAGCAGATTGATTGATAAGGATATTCCTTCCATTGAAATGCCATCCCATGGCGATCCTTACATTTTTTCTACTCTTAACGGAGTAAAGCCAAAATTTATAAAACCCATACATAATCCAGGGTTTTTAGATAACCAATCTGGCACAACACATATAGCTGTACAAGATAAACAGGGCAACATTGCATGTTCAACTCCTTCAGGCGGTTCATTCGAAAAGTCAATTTTCTTTGATGACCTGGGATTTGCATTAAGTACTCGAATCGAAATGTTTAATCTTCAGGCCGGGCACCCTAATGTAATTAATCCCGGAAAGCGGCCTAGAACCACTTTGGTTAATTACATTGTTTCGACTCAAGGGCAACCCTTTGCTACCTTTGGATGCCCTGGAGGAGATCATCAAGTTCAAGGAAATATACAACTAATGCTTAATATGCTGGTTTTTGGAATGAACCCACAAGAAGCTGTGGAGGCGCCTAGATTCGCAACTGACAGTGTTCCTAATTCTTTCTTTCCTCATGTGTATCACCCAGGACAATTATCTGTGGAGGATGGCATCGATTCAGACGTAATTTACGAACTCAAAGTAAAGGGCCATAAAGTTGTTAAATCCACTGTATGTGGCCTTGGTGCAACAGTTACAACCAGAAACCTCGATACTGGCGTAATGAACGCTGGAGCAGATCCAAGAAGAGCATGCTATGCATTAGCTTGGTAGTGGTTTATTTTAGTTATTATTTTATTTAATTGGTTTATTTTGTTTTTACTAAACATAGGACTAAAACTGGTTTCCATAATTAATCATTACATCTATGATGCAATAACTTAAGAATCAGGCGAGTGACACAGTTCCAGCAAATTTCCTAAAAGATGCGAAAAATTCAGGTCAGCTTTTACACAGTAACATTCATATCATTATTAACATTGTTTGCTTCAATTGGCTGCAATGGAGATCAAGTTGATCTAATAATATTCACCTCTGATCGCAATGGCAATTTAGATCTTTATTCTATCGACCCCATAACAAAAGAGGAGTCTAATTTAACTTCATCATCGATAGATGAGTTTGAGCCATTGATTTCCCCAGATAATTCAACTGTTGCATTTCTATCTGAAGAAAATGGCAAGACAAACGTTGAGACTCTAAAAATAATTGGTGAAAGTAAAGATAGGATTAGGGTTACTCAAGAACCAGGAAATAACTGGAGCCATCAATGGGATCCCTCCGGAAACAGAATAGCTTTTCTGGCGGAGCATAGCGGCTCAAAAACAATATACACGACAAATCTACTAGAAAATCGCCCAGTGAGATTGACCACCGTTAAGGCAGATGAAGTTGGGCAATGGTCTCCAAACGGGGAATATCTTCTATTTACCGTTCATACTGGTGATCGCAAAGGTATTTATAAACGCAATCCGGACGGAGTGAATGAAGAACGTTTAACTACCGAAAGTGATTCAACTCCAATCTGGTCTCCAGATTCCAAAAGAATTGCTTTTATTTCTGTGAGAGATGGCAATAAAGAAATCTATGTAATGAATTCTGATGGACTGGAAGCGCGTCGATTAACCAATAATGACGCAGACGAAACAGATATAGCATGGTCTCCGAATGGCAACAGGATTGTATTTGTCTCCGAGATTGATGGAAACTCCGAAATATATTCAATAAGACCAGATGGCTCAGATAAAAGAAGACTAACTATAAATTCTATCCGCGATGAAAGCCCAGTTTGGTCAGCAAACTCAGAAAAAATAGCTTTCGTGTCATACCTGGATGATGATTCAGAAATTGTGATCATGAATGCTGATGGCTCAAATCAACGCAGGCTAACTAATAATGACTTCAATGACATCAGTCCAGAATGGTGAGAAAGTATTAAAACAATATCACCTCTAATATAATCAATATCTTTACAGGTTACTGGATTCCAGAATAAAGCGATCGGAATTACAACCCTTCAACCTTTATGATCAATGGGTTTAAATATGTCTTCAGATAAGATCAGAAAAAATTTTAATAAGCCATTATCAGCCAAGCGTATTGTGGTGAAAATCGGCAGCGCTTTACTTACACACAAAACTGAGGCCATTAATAAGGCTATAGTTGAACGTCTAGTAACTGAAATTGCAATGCTTTCAAGAAATGGTATTGAGGTTATATTGGTTTCCTCTGGCGCAATTGCATCAGGCAGAATTGCACTGAATATTGCGGATAAGATCCATGATATCTCTACGAAACAAGTATTAGCTGCAGTCGGACAAGGACTGTTGCTGCAAATGTATGAACAAACATTTAACAAGCACGGCATAAGAATAGCGCAAGCTTTGCTAACAAGGCATGACATGCAAGAGCGTTTGGGTTACCTCAATGTAAGGAATACATTACTAAAACTTATTGAGCTAAATGTTATCCCTGTTGTCAACGAAAACGATGTGGTCAACATTGAACAACTTTCTGAAACCATAATTGGTGACAATGATACTCTTTCCGCTTTAGTTGCAAACCTTGTTGATGCGGATATATTAATCATATTAGGCAAGCTTGACGGCCTATATAGTAGCGACCCTCATATAGATAAAAATGCCAGCTTTATCTCTAATGTAGATAACATTGATAAAGCCGTACTTGCTATGGGGGGAGATTCATATTCGGAAGATGGTATAGCGGTAGGTTACGGAGGTATGGCAGCAAAACTGCAGGCTGCCAAAATGGTTACATCAGCTGGTGCTACCACAATCATGGCTAGTGGACTGCAAGAAGATGTTTTAACTAAACTAATGGCTGGTGAAGATATAGGTACATGGTTTTATCCAACGGGCGACCGGATAGAAAGTAGAAAACGATGGATGCTAAGTGGAATCGCACAAAAAGGCAATGTAATAATTGACAGCGGTGCTGCAGGAGCACTGCGTCTTAAAACAAATAGCCTTTTACCAGCCGGTATTTTAACGGTGAATGGATCATTTTATAGAGGAGATGTGGTAACCATTTCTGATGAAAGCGAAGTTGCAATTGCTGCGGGAATTAGTAATTACAGTTCAGAAGAAATAAATCAGGTTAAGGGCAACCATTCCGAAAAAATCAGAACCACGCTAGGATACGATTATGGTGATGAGATAGTACATCGCAGCAATATGGTTAAGTTATAGCAAAGAAAAATAATGATCGAAACCAATCTAATACAAATTAGCGAAGCATCCAAAACTGCTTCTAGAAAACTTGCTACCGTAGATACCAGGATAATTGATGTATTACTCAAAAACGTTGCGGATAGTATTCTTGATAGATCGACGGAGATTATGGAAGCAAATCAGGCAGACATTAAAGCTGCGCATGATTTGAATTTAGATGATCACATGATCGACCGACTTCTTTTAGATAAAGATCGAATACAAAAAATATCTGAAGGTGTTATAAGCATATCCAGATTACCGAGTCCAATCGGGGTCGAATATGAATCCAAAGTTCTAAAAAATGGAATTGAATTATCTCAAATAAGTGTTCCATTAGGTGTTATTGGAGTTATATACGAAAGCAGGCCAAATGTTACTGTCGATATTTCTGCATTATGCCTAAAATCTAACAACGCCGTGATATTGCGTGGTGGAAAGGAATCAATAAATTCAAACATATGCCTAACTAACATAATTAGAGACTGTTTATTGAAAGCTGAATTGCCTGCACAATCTGTGCAATTAATAATCGATACAGATCGTAAAGTGATCGATAGTCTGTTGAAAATGGATAAGTATATAGACTTTCTGATTCCAAGAGGGGGGGCTAATTTAGTAAATAAAGTGGCCGCAGAATCACGAATACCAACTGTTGTGGGAGGTATAGGTGTTTGCCACACATTTGTTGACAAAAGCGCTGATCTTGAAATGGCACACGACATAATCTTAAACGCAAAAACTCAACGTCCTTCTGTCTGCAACGCATTAGATACAGTGTTAATACACTCTTACATTGCACCTAAGTTTTTACCTGTTCTATTGCAAGGTTTTTCTGATAAAAAAGTAGAAATGCGATGTGACACGAGAAGTTTAAGTATTATTGGCAAAACAAATAACGAATTAATTAAAAAAGCTTCTACAGATGACTTTAGAACAGAGTTTTTGTCTCTAACGGCAGCTATCAAAGTTGTCGACTCGGTAGGAGATGCGATTGAACACATAAACAATCATGGATTTGGACATTCGGAAGCTATAATAACAGAGGACCAGTCATCTGCTGGCAAATTCGTTAACGAAATCGATGCGAGTGCAGTTTTCGTTAATGCTAGTACACGATTTAATGATGGTGGCGAATTTGGGTTGGGGGCTGAGGTGGCCATTAGTACTGGTAAGACACACGCACGTGGACCAATGGGATTGAAGTCACTGACTTCTTATAAATGGATTGCTTTGGGATCGGGGCAAATCAGGGCAGATTGATACATTTGATTACCAAACCTGGAGATTTAAATGGCTGGTTTTGAATTTGAAAGAGAGTGTAGAACACCTTCGTCAGAATGTTACGCAATAGTCGAAGAAGATGTTGCGCTTGGTCGTGTCGACCTGCATTTTACCCAAGGAATCGTACATGGAACTATAAACGTATCTGAGAGTCTCACTATAGAAGCAATACGTGAGTTAATTGAATCCATTGATCAACAAATAATTGATGCTGCAGGTATCACTAGAGATGAAGTAATTATGCATGTCCACCAAGGTAGGGACTTAGGCGTATTTTCAGGGCTTAAGTACGAAGATCCAATTGATACAGACCCTCACATGGCCTAAGCCGACAATTCAAAATCATTAGCGAAGAAGTTTATTCGCAAATCCATTTAACTGCGTTAAAGCCTCGTCCTCCGAAGCTGTCTTAAGTTCTAAAATCACCCTATCGGCACCGTTTGTTGCTAAATCCTCTATCAACTTTGGATCCGCTGGTTGGTGGAAAGCAGAAATTTCAAATTCTCCTGGATCAACGCCAGCCTGATTAGCTAATTCTGTTAATGTTGCTCGGCCACTACTTATTTCCTCAACTGTCGATGTTGTCGGCATCCATCCATTGCCATATTCAATGATCCTTTTAAATACGTTACGGGCATTGCCTCCCAACATAACTGGAGGATGTGGGCGTTGAACCGGCCTAGGAAACGAATATACAGCCGGAAAATCATAAAACTCGCCATGAAACTCACTTTCCACCTGTGTCCACAATTCTTTCATAGCTAAAATGGATTCTCGTGTCTGGCTCCAGCGCCTTTCAAAATTCCCTCCCATTATTTCGGTTTCTTCTTTACACCAACCAGCCCCTATACCAAAAATAAATCGTCCATTTGAAATAAGGTCGAGTGTTGCAACTTCTTTGCCCAACAATAGTGGGTTTCTTTCTGGGACTAAACATATGCCTGTAGCTAATTTTAATTTTGTAGTCACGCCGCTAGCTTTACCTAAAGTGACGAATGGATCTACCGTGTCATAATACTGCTTTGGTAATTCTTCAGCCCCTTCACTGCCAGGCTTTAAGTATGACTGCATTGTCCTGAATTTCGGTATGACAGGATGTTCAGGTAACCATAAGGATTCAAAACCCAGATTTTCAGCCTCCACGGCTAATTTCGCAATGTCTATAGAGTAGTCAGTTAGGAAGCAATATATGCCTATTTTCAAATCTTTTTCCTTAGCCAATTTTATTTAGTAAATCTTAAACCCAGTAAGAATTTTTATATTATATTTATGCTAAGCTGGTGGCAAGAACGAAAGATCAGGCCAAACGATCATAAAAGACCCAAGGATGGCTAAACGTCAAATAATTATGAGATTAATTAGTTGGAATATAAATGGTATCAGGGCAGCGTTTAGAAAAGGATCTCTGGACAGCATCGCATATCTCAACCCTGACATCATATGCGTCCAAGAGCTCAAAGCTCAAGAGCACCAGATGGGCGATGGTTTTGATGCACCCAAGGGGTACAAAGCTCATTGGTCTTTTGCTGAACGAAAAGGTTACAGTGGAGTGGCAACATTCACAAAAGGTAAGCCATTATCTTTTCAGAATGGCTTTGGGCACGATAAATTTGATACTGAAGGCAGGACAATTATCACTGAATTTAAGGATTTCAGTTTGTATAATATTTATTTCCCTAATGGCCAATCCAATTCTGATAGATTGAACTATAAATTAGCTTTTTATGACGCTTTCCTGGATCACTGCACGCAAGAATTGGAAAAGGGTAAAAAGTTAATTGTTTGTGGTGATTTTAATACAGCCCACAAAGAACTTGATTTGGCAAGGCCAAAAGAAAACCAGAAAAACTCTGGTTTCCTCGGTATCGAAAGAGAATGGATTGACTCTTTCATTAAAAACGGATTCGTGGATGTTTTTCGTAGTTTTAATGAAGAACCGAATATGTACACCTATTGGGATCAAAAATCTCGGGCCAGAGATAGAAATGTTGGATGGCGCATAGACTACTTTTTTGTTCATGAGTCGGCTATGCACTTAGTAAAGAGTGCAGAGATATTGAACAAGATTCAGGGTTCAGATCATTGTCCTATTTTGTTGGATTTAGTTTAAACTGATTGTAAATTGGCATAAGAACAATAATGCCTGTATTTTGTCTCAGCCAATTAAGGTAAAATATAAACTAATGAAATTTAGAGACTCAGCTAACCTGTAAACAGCTGAGCTCATTAACGTTATATCACCTCGATTCGGATGTGTAACAAGTTGGAGGATCCCGTAATGACAAACTCGAGCAATGCTACTTCTTTAAAAGATGCTGCAGAAATAAAATTGAGTAATCGCTCAATCTCTGGAAAAAAGGTCGCTAACCTGCGAAAAGATGGCATAATGCCAGTACATTTGTATGGAGGCGATGGTGGCTCTCTATCTCTGCAAGGAGATTCTGCCGAAATAAACAAACTACTACCTCGCGTCGGATTAAACATACCTGTATCTGTGGTAGTTGAGGGTGGTGAGTCGGGCGAAATTTGCTTTGTGAGAGAAGTTCAGCGTCATCCATTAACTCAAGATATCCTACATGTTGACTTTTTGCGTGTTGACGTGAAATCCAAGATCACTGCCAGCGTGCCAATAGAAGTAATAGGAGATTCTCCAGCAGTACGATTATTGGGAGGCACCTTAATCCAAAATATGCAATCTATAAATGTTGAAGCATTGCCCCTCAATGTCCCTGAGAAAATTACTATAGACATAACCCCTATTGAAGATTTTGAGACCGCAATCCATATTTCGGATATAACCGTCGAAGATGATATAAGTATTACTAACCCATTAGATGCATTGGTCGCGAGAGTTGCTCCACCAAGAATCGAACTAGAACCCGTATCTGATGAAGCTCCTGAAGATGCTGAAGGCGAGATTGAAGGTGAGGTAGATGGCGAAACCACCAATAGCGAGCAACAAGAAGCACAGGAAGATTAATAACTAATAATGGTTCAAAGAATAAAGAGACGTACCGCAGAATGGTGGGGTGATTCAGGCAAAGAATCAAATAGGCCAAACATTGTTTCTATGGTAAAAAATAACACTCTGGACACGAGGCTAGCAGCGATGCTGTGGCTATTGTATGAAAGAGGTTCGTCTGTCATATTCGCTTCAGAAGAGAAGGCTGCAGGTAAAACAAGTATGTTATCTGCGTTCATTGATTTTATTCCACCGTTTTATCAAAAGTCTTATGTGTATGGCCCAAAGTTTGAAAGCCCTGAACAAGAAGATGGTTTAACAAAAACATATCTCCTGATACCGGGCATAAATGATACAGGGGAAGCAAACTTGTGGAGTTCTGATGTATCAAAAATGTTGAAATGGTCAGCTGATAGCGGTCCATTTAGTACAACAATGTATGCTGGGTCACCTGAAGGTGTAATAAAAGCTTTCAGCGATAAACCATTAAAAATAACTAATAAAGTTAA
>PAAV01000051.1 GCA_002699485.1 Chloroflexota bacterium
GTTATAGCTAATAAACTATTTCTTTTTTCAGCGTATTTTTTTACCGTTCTTTGACGCTTAAGATTTTTTTGAACGGCTGATTTTTTTGCCAACTACTTCCTCTTATTTATTAATTATTTTTATTTGTAGAAATTACGAGTACTCGATTTCTAATAAGTCGTGACTTTATATTATATTTGCACTTGATTAATTTTAACAGACAAATCATAACTGGTTAATTCCTTATAATGCACTACTTTTGTGCAGACTAATCATATACTTATACTGTATCCTGAGTAAATCAATTGTAAGCTGAGCAAGTTTGATGTGTAGTCTTGACATGCTCAGATCAGGAGGTTACAAATGACAACATACACATGTAGTACCACCGATTGCGACATGGGAGTAACAGGTCTTACCTGTGGCAAATGCGGCACCGAGTTGGAACATACTATTTTGGAAAAAGATGATGGATCCACAGTTGGAGTTAGTCAATGTCCAAAGGGATGCGGTAAGATTAAGTCTCCTATGTGCTGTGGCGCAGATATGGCTAATAGTTAGTCAAAGCAGAACAGCAAATTGAACCTAAGTAATAATTGGAGTTTCCCAAATGCCATTTAGATTAGGACCAACAGAATTAATAATAATATTGGTAATAGTTTTACTGATATTTGGAGCAGGTAAAATGCCCCAAATTGGTGGGGCTATGGGCAAAGCTATTCGAAACTTTAAATCTGGCATCTCAGGTAAAGAGGATGCATCTGATGACCTAACAGAGGATTTAAAGCTTGAGGAAAAACCCGAAGAATCAAAGTCGAAAAAGTAGTAACCACTTGTTTAATACTGAGTTATTAAACTAAATTACCGATCTGTACAGAATATTACGATTTAAAGCTTATCCTGCTTAATATAGGCAGTGAAATAGTGCCCAAGACGTCCAAGATAACAAGGGTAATTAAAACTTTAAAGAGTGGATCTGGCATGTCCTCAACCCAAATCACTCCTATTAAGATACAAGCTACCAAACAGATAATTATAGAAGTAAGTTTCTGGGATAATCTAAGTATTGTAGCTTCGGGTTTAGCAATGAAAAGCAACAAAATGTGATTGAGTCCAAATGCAACTACTCCTGCAGTAAAAGTTGATTTGCCAATTATTTCATTACCGAAATCCCCGGAACCCCAGATAATAATTAAAATCAAAAAGAAGAAAACCAGCGCGATGAATATTCCTGGTCTCGCGATGTTTTGATACCGTTGTTTCTCCAAATTAAAAAGACTAGGTAAAGAAATCAGGCTGAATGCAGCTAATGCTGCAACCGTACCTAAGATTTTGATTTGAGTTTCTCCAAAATCTCCAATAAGCACGATCATTATCCCTATCACTGCGCTAGCAATAAGACATGAAACCAAAGTAATTAATGCTATTCGAGTGGGCTTAATGTTGTTTGAAATAGCCATATGAAATATATATTTTAGTTTAAACTAATTAAAGCGGTTAGGGTCAAACATTTCAGTTTCCATAAAATGGTTTTCTCCATTAATTTCTTGAGCAACTAGTAAACCAGTTCCAGGTCCAGTAGAAATACCCATCATTGAGTGTCCTGCTGCAATAACTAGATTATCAAACCCTTTTGGCCGACCCACTAATGGCAGTCCATCAGGAGTCGTAGGCCTCAAGCCAGCCCAGGTTTTAATCATGGGAAGACTATCAAATTCAATTTTTGGGAAGAAAGTTTTGGCAGATTGCACAAGAGCATTAACTCGCTTTTGGTTAATTGACAAATCCATGCCAACTAGCTCTAAGGTACCTCCGACACGCAATATATCCCCCATTGGCGTTACTGCAGTTTTTGCTTCAGAAAGCATTACGGGCATATTTAATGATTTCTCGGGTCGCTGATAACTTACACTGTATCCTTTAGCAGGTTGTATTGGAATATTCAGGCCCAGAGTATTTGCAATTTCAGGAGACCATGATCCAGCAGCTAATACGAATTGATCAGCATATATCATGCCATGATTAGTATTAGCCGCAACAATTTTCTTACCTTTTCTTTGAAAACTTTTAACTTGTGTATCCGTCTTAATCTCAACACCAACACTTTTAGCTTTAGAAGCCAATCCCTTAACAAAATCAGCTGGAGCCAAGTGAGCGTCCCCAGGGAAATAAGTTCCGGCAATTGCCGATGTATCTACCCCTCCTAGCTTTTCAGCAATTTGGTTTCTATCCATATCCACGACTTCGAGTCCGATGTCACGAAGTAATTTAATATCTTCTGTTCCATGCTGATAGCCATCTTGAGTGGCATATAAAAAAATGATGCCTTTGCGCTCTAAGTGAAACTCAAAATCGCCCAGATCATCAAAAGAATTATATAGTTCCATACTCTTTTCACTAATTTCACGAAGAACCACAGCTCCTTCTCGTTGGTGTTTAGCTGTACATGCTGTCCTAAACTTCCACAACCATAACCATAAAGACAAATTAAACCTGGGCTTGATATAAAACGGGCTTTTAGAATCAAACATCCATCTGATCCCTTGAGAAATAACTCCCGGAGATGCTAGCGGTAGGCTGTGACTAGGAACTAAAAGACCTGCATTACCCCATGACGTGGATGAACAAACATCATCTTTATCTAATAGTGTTACCTTAAATCCTCTTTCAGCAAGAAAATGAGCACTATTTACTCCTATAGAGCCTGCCCCGATAACGAGCACGTCAGTTTTAGTATCGAACATAGATCCTTATTACCGAAGTAAACTGGATAAAAACACTACTACAGTAACTTTAGCATCTTCTGCTGTGGTTACTGGATCAGGTTCTATTGATAGTAATCCTAAGGAGTATTTACCAAATTTCTTATATGACGGTTTCGTTTGGCCGCTTTCTAAAGACATTTCAGCGCCGCCAAGAGGTCCAGCAGGAGTAAATAATTCTAACCTGACTGTAGCTACACCACCTGTTGCGCGATTATCTTCAATTAATTCGGTGAACTGAACGATTATACCGTTGATTCCTGTAGGGCTATTCATTTTCTGAGTCAAACCCATTCGCACCGGAATTTCCGTAGCTACATGGAAGTTGGAACTACCATCATGGTCAACAGTTGGCTTAAACTCTAAATCTACTGTAGTTAGGACGTCTGGAGTAGGCGTTGGCATTGGAGTTGCAGTTGGTATTGGAGTCGCTTCTGCAGCAGCCGACTCGTCAATAGATAAAATAGTCGCTTCTATTTCCTCTCCTATATCTAAAGTAAATGCTTCTGTAGCTGCAAGGATTCCATCAAGCGCTTGTCCGCCGATTATCAGTATTCTTCCATCATTTAATAAAGCTGAATTAAATCTATATCTTCCCATCAACATATCCCCAACAATAGCCCAGATGGTTGTCGCTGGATCATAGATTTCAAGGTTATCTCTGCTACCGGTGCCGCCAGCTACTATTACTCTACCATCAGGCAAAAGTTCTGCTATATGTTCCGCTCGCGGAATATTTAGATCAGACTTTGAACCCCAGGTATTATTCGATGGATCATAGATTTCTGCAGTCATCCTTTTTCCTCTTCCACCAACTACTAATACTCTTCCATCTTTTAATAATGTGGCGGTATGCTGAGCTCTACTTACACTCATCTCCCCTGCTGAGCTCCACAACCCACTCTCAGGATCAAATATTTCTGCAGTCTTAATCCATGGGCCGTCAGGCTTTCCTCCACCGGTAACTAAAATCCTTCCATCACTTAATAATGTTGCGGTATGCCAAATCCTTTTCTCAGACATCGGGTCGATTTCTACCCAGCCGTTTGTTGCAGGGTCATATACTTCTACCGTAGTTACAGGTGCATATGTATCATCTGCGCCACCAATTACCATCACTCTTCCATCACCAAGAGATACCATTGGCATGGTCTCATGTGCTTGGTTCATTGGTAAAGTTGGTGTCCACAGTCCTGTTTCTGGATCCCATATTTCAGCTGTGTCTATAGCTCTATTTTCAATACTTCTTCCGCCGGCTACTATAACTCGTCCATCGGGCAATTTAGCCATAGCATTTTGAAATCGAGCATCCGTCATCGCTTCGGTCCATTCCCAAACATTAGAGTTGGGGTTATACACCTCAGCTGTATCCGCTGCGCCTGCAGCCCATTTCGGGCTTTTACCACCAGCGACTAGCACTCTTCCATCATCCAATACCACTGCTGGAAACCACGCACGTTGTTCTCCCATATCGCCTACTGGTGCGGATGTTCCTGTAGTAGCAGCCACTTCTTTCTCGGTACCTGCAGATGGATCAAACCTATTTTCATCTGAGCTTACATCTGTCTCACTTCCGGTAGAAGCTTCATTTGAGTCACCTCCACCGCCACAAGACACTGAAATTAAAACAAGAGCGAAAAGTAAAGTTAAGGCTAGAATTTTCATTTTGAAAGGTATCTCGCATATATAGATTTGATTACATAAATTTAATGTATGTCTCTACGAATTATACTGTTTATTAAACTTAAATGACTAGCATAAGCCGCATCACAGTTTTGACGCGGCTTATGTTGTATACATATAAACTATGTATAAATTGATTTAAGCGGTATTAGCTACCAGCTGGCTTATAGTTCACCACCACTTTACTAGCAGCATCTATTTCCTCTGGCGTTATTAACGGCATAACACTTACTTTTACTACGCCACTAGCATTAACCGCCAATGACATTGCAGTAGCGGTTATTCTATCCGGCATATCTGCAAAACCGACGACATCATCTTCACCATGTGAAAAATACGCCGATTCAAGCGTGCAACCATGATCAGCAAACAATTTTGCAATGTGCCGAATTCTAGATGACCCTCCTTCTTTTAGAAGACCTCTTACACCTTCAGCAGCATAGCTACCTTTAAACATATATTTAGCCAATTTACGACCTCCTCAGTAATTAAATTATCGTATTGGGCTGTATTGTAAATCATTATTACTAATCCACTCAAAATAAGTCATTTATTTGAATCTTTTTTAATAAAATCAATTTACTTATCAGTATATTCATGTAATCTAGTCCGAATGCTCTCTAATACCGTAATGAATGTCTGTCGGCCTTTATATTCGAAGTTATCAAATCTTGGTGGTAAAGATTCAAGCTTTTTATATTGGATTACATTCGGCCATATTGTCATGCATTGGTATCAAAACCTATTTCCCTTAATACTCCCTTACTTTAAAAGTGAGTTTGGTCTATCTGCAGTTCAATTAGGGTCATTAAATACAATTCAGATGGGAGTTGCCAGTGGATTAATGGTAGTAGTGGCATACTTTGCAGACACCCGCAGGCACCTGCAAATAATTATATTGGTTTCCGCTATTTTAATTTTGGGAATATGTTATTTCGGAATAAGCCTTCTACCAACATATGCTTGGACCCTAATCTGGTCTGGACTAATAGGGTTATCTGTCGCTCTATGGCACCCTACAGCTATGGGAGGGCTATCATTGAAGTTCCCAAAGAAACGAGGGATGGCTCTAGGAGTGCATGGTGTCGGAGCCAGTATCGGTGATTCATTAAGTCCAATAATTGTTGGTGCTTTCATAATGACATTCGCTTGGCGTACCGTACTTCAGTTTCATTTAATTCCAATAGCTATTATCTCTATAATCATGTGGCGTGTGCTTAGTAAAAATGAAGTTGCTGGGCAAAATTCGAAAAAGAATTCAGACAAAAATAAAGTTGATTTTTATACCTACTGGACCGACCTGAAAACCTTAATAAAAAATCCACAGGCTTTATCAGTAACAATATCCAATGCTCTTATATCAGGCGCCAGAGTAGCTGTACTTACGTTTCTACCTATATATCTTTTCGATACTTTAGGTTTTTCATCGTTAAAAATGGGGGTATACCTGGCGTTACTGTTTGCCATGGGTGCTATATCCCAGCCAATCATGGGGATATTGTCAGATAGGGTCGGACGCAAAGTAATTCTTGTTCCGAGTTTCTTAATACTAGGGGTGCTGTATTTATTGATAGGATCAACCCAAAATGACATTTTGCTCGGAATAATAATTGGAATCTTAGGTGCTTTTTTCTATCCCATACTAAATATTGCACAGGCAGCAATCATGGATGTGGGAAGCAAAGATATTCAATCTACGACAATGGGTGTCTCTGGCTTGGTTGGCTGGCCAGCCATTTTAGTATCGCCAATTATTGCTGGCCTTTTAGTTGACAAATATAACATAGAAATGGCCTTCATATTCGCAGGTGTGATATCCCTTGTATCAACCCTTATATTGGTGCCCATAAAATTTACGCCGCCAGCAGATTTTAAGGATTAAACTAGAAGTGAAATTACAGTACGGAGAGGGCGGGATTCGAACCCGCGAGCCAGCTATACACCGGCTACTCCCTTAGCAGGGGAGCGCATTCGACCACTCTGCCACCTCTCCATGTTGAGTTACATTCTACAGTAAAGCGGTAAACTACTGATAATCAAAATATAAATTTTATAAAGATAAAACACAAGGAATTATAAAATTCTTTCAACCCTTAAACCATTATTAACTACTGCTGATAAAAAAAGAGTGCTAATAACTGTATCGTTTGGTTACATGTTGGTACAACTTTCAAGTTTACCTATAGCTATAGCCATTCCTACTTTAGCATCACAATTTGATGTAGGCGTCGAAGACGTAGCCTTAATGGTCGTTGCTTACCTCACAACATTAGGAAGTTTTGTTTTGCTCTCCGCACGTATAGGCGACTATATAGGCCACAATAAAGTATTTATGTTTGGATTAATAACATTAACCGTGGCCTCAGGAGTTATTTGCACAGCAACAGATCTATGGCAGATAATCGGTTACAGGGCGGTGGCAGGCTTAGGTTCAGCCATGATTATGGGTAACGCAAATGCTATGGTTGCAGCTTCATTTAACCCAGAAGAAAGAGGTAGGGCTTTCGGGTTTTTAATAATAGGAGCCAGACTTGGAACATTCATCGGATTGGCTTTATTTGGACTAATGTTGCAATTTATTGGCTGGAGGCCAGTTTTTGCCACGTTTATTCCTCTCGGAATTATTGCAATATGGTTAGCATTTAATTTGATCAAATCAGATCCTGAATCTGATAAATCTGTGAACATTGCGAAGGTGGGTAAAGCGATTGATTGGACAGGGGCTCTGTTCCTGGCCAGCGGAGCCATAGTACTAATTCTTGGAGGAAATCATCTTCACCAAGGTGAGGAGTCTTTTACCAGTACAGATGGACTTACTTATCATGTTCCTATGCATATTGTAGGTCTTCTTTTAATAGTTGTTTTTGTTTTTGTGGAAAAATTTGCGAAAAACCCTGTAATTGATTTAAGTCATTTCAAAAATCGTGCTTTCTCTTCATCTTTGGTAACCAACACTATCTACCATTTTTCAATGCTAGGTGCTTTCACCTTAATTCCTATTTTAGTTGAGCAAGGTTTTGGACGATCACCTTTATGGGTCACAGTGGTTTTACTACCTAGTCAGGCTCTAGGTCTGTTTCTACCCGTGATTGCCGGGGCAATTTATGACAAATATAAGCCAGATTGGCTCCGACCTGTAACTCTAATAGCCATAGCATTTGGGTTTCTAACGATTGGGTTAGTAGCTAACCAAATACCTTTTTGGGCTCTACCACTTTTAATGTTTATAATCTCAATCGGAACTAATATGTTTAACCCTATAAATAATGCCACAGTGATGAATTCATTAATTTTAGAGCACAGGGGAATTGCATCTGGCATGCTTGAAACAACAAGAGAGCTAGGCCATGCATTGGGCGCTACTGCAGCTGCAGCAACCCTTGCTTTAATGCTTCCAAAGAAGCTGGGTTTCATGACTCAAGAAATAATACAAAGCTCTTACATTGATGGATTTCAACTCGCTGCATTAATGGTTGCTGGAGTGTTGGTGTTTGGCTCACTGATAGCCAGCCTCCATCCAAGAACTAAAATTACTTAAATAAAATTATTGTTTTTCTATAGGTGGATTAAGTTATTTGATCGATCATATATTGACTGAACCACAGGATTACCATTGCTTACACCAGATATGGTTGCAATATGAGCTGATCTAGTCATGAACACCTGCGGTCTAAAAAAGTAGACTGCCGTATCGCCTGGTTTTACTTTTTGTTTTGTAGTCGGGTATAACCAAGCATAGTAATCCATCCACTGAGGTATTGGCGCTTCGGCATCTACTTCGTTATTAAGGATGTTGTCTGACCTATCACCAACAAAAGCTTTTGTTATGCTCATCATCTCATGGCCAGCTCCATCAGCATAAAATCCTCCTCCTAAAACTTGAGCTGTATCTCCAGACCAATGAGATACTTCAGTCACATAAACCTGTGCAGGAGTGCCAACGTCATTTCCATAGATCTGCTGCATCGCCATTCCCCAAAGGGCGCTACCAGGTTCAGCGTCAGTAGCTCCATAGGAAGCAATTAATTCCATGGTTTCACAAGATGAGCTACCTGGAGCATTTATATGTTTAACATCTAGTCCAAGCTTTGAATCTAATAATTCAGCTGCTTTGATAATGGTATGCAAATTAGGGCTTGCGTTCATTGTGCGTTTTTCAAAATCATATAAAGCACAAGGAAAGCCAGTGACGCCCACTATGTTTAGATTGTCGAATCCTGATATAAAATCTGCGGTCTGCAGTAGATCATCAATTAATATACCTCCCTCTTGCGCAGGGTATGCCATATCATCCTTATCAATGACTTTCAATATAATATTCTGCTTAACATTCAGTTCAGTCGCAGCCTGAGAAATAAAGCTCGCATGGTCCTTATGATGAACCGTCCATATCTCAGGTTCCATTTTTAGAGCTTCTTTCATCCTGTTTCTTGGAATTTGCGATAGATGGCCGACATGACCAACTTTACAATTTTGTTCATTGAGCACATAAGCACACTCCATATCTACTGCAACGAATGATTCGAATCCAGATTTAATAATAGTCTCGATCATCGATGGGTTACGATTAATCTGTTTGGTCATTACATATGTTCTTAGCCCGAGTCGTTTAGCTGATTCATATATCTCACGGGAGTTGCTTTCAACCAGGTCTAAGTCAACAACATAACAATCACTTGGTATGCTGCCTTTACGATGCAGTTCTGTTGCTGCCATTACTAAATTTGGGTTTTGCTCTTTAATTACGTCAAGCATAGGGTATAACCTTTTATAATTTATCCATAAACTGTTAAGTCACTAAGTTATTTATTTAGGGAGAAAGTAATGTTATCACCAGATGAAATAAGAGCCATAAACGAAAACTACAGGCAAGATTTCAACAGGCATGATGCAGATGCCTTGCAAAATTATTACGCAGAGTCAATCTTATGGACTAACTCTAGTGTAGAGGGAGAAGTCACTGACCCTAAAGAAGTCTCCAAGCAGTATAAAGATTTTTTTATAACTTTCCCGGATGTTTATCTAAAATTCCTTGATGATTTTTCAGAGAATTTTCACAACGCTCACCGATGGATAATGAAAGCGACATATAAAAACGACAGCGGTGAAACTAATGATATAGAGATAGAGGGTTTCTCGATGTTAATTGTGGATGAGAAAGGTAAGATTGTAAGAGATCACACATATTTTGATGTTCAAAATCTGAATGCCCAATTAGGAAAATAGCTTGTCATCTGAATTTGATATTAAGGAACACATCAAAGAACTCGATAAGAAATCCACGATAAGTCGTCTCTGGAAAAGAGATTATACTTTGTGGGATGATCAAGACGCTGAAATCAATAACCGTCTTGGTTGGCTTACAGCTGCTGCACAAATGAAAACTAAACTTGAGGAAATTGAAGCCTTCTCCGATGAAATTAAGTCAGAAAACCTTAAGTATTTCGTATTACTCGGCATGGGAGGTAGTAGTAGGGCAGCAAAAGTCATTCATCGAACGATTGGAGGGAATAACGAATTCCCCACAATGGTACCCCTTGAGTCAACGGTTCCTTCAACTATCAGAAAAGCATTAAAAGAGATAGATTTAAAAAGTACTTTAGTGATAGTTGCTTCCAAATCAGGTAATACAATGGAGCCGCTACTAACGTACGAATTATTTAAGAGCGAAATTGTCAAAGCGATCGGTAATGGCGAGGCTATGAACCGGTTTGTGGCAATAACAGATGAACACTCCCCCCTACACGAACTTTCTGTAAAAGAGAATTTCAGGAAAGTGTTTTTAAACCCAAAAGATATAGGCGGGCGGTTTTCTGGCATTACTTATTTTGGCTTAGTCCCAGCTGCATTGTTAGGTGCGAATATTGGTGCAATGATTGATTCAGGGGAACACATGAGATCCTTATGCACACCAGAAAATCCAACCAATGAAAATCCTGGAGCCCTGCTTGGTGCCACAATAGGGTATCTGGCTAAATGCGGTCAGGACAAACTCACTTTAATCACATCACCTTCCGTATTTGGTTACGGATTATGGGTAGTTCAGTTGATTGCAGAAAGCCTTGGTAAGTCAGGGAAAGGGGTAATACCTATAGCTGGAGAGCCTTTAATGAATCCGGATCATTACGGAGACGACAGATTCTTTGTGTACCTTAGGCTAGATACTGACGACAATAAGCAGACTGATAACGGAATCGCTGAAATCAGAAGTAATGGCCATCCAGTAACCACAATTAACATGTCGGATATCAACTCTTTCGGCGCTGAAATATTCAGGTGGGAGGTTGCAATTTCTATTGCTGCTTCTATATTGGAAGTCAATCCATTTAATCAACCAGATGTCCAGCTATCAAAAACTAGCACGCATAAAATTCTCTCGGATTTATCAACTAGTAAATTAATCGCTAATATTGAATCTGACCAAGTAAGTAAGCTTAATAGTTATTTAAAGTCATGCAGGCCTAATGACTATTTTGGCCTACTTGCATATCTGCCTCATAACACAAGTATTGATCAGGCTCTAAGGTCAATGCGAGAAAAAGTAGCAAGAAAATATAAAATCGCCACTACTCTAGGCCATGGGCCAAGCTACCTGCACTCAACAGGTCAATTACATAAAGGTGGTCCTAACTCAGGGATTTTTCTTATGTTAACCGCCCCTCATAAAGATGACATTTCAATTCCTACTAAATCTTATACATTCGGACAAGTTACTGATGCTGATGCAATTGGAGATCTGCAAACTTTAAAGAAACTAAAAAGGCGAGTCGTTCATATCAAACTTGCGAACGACTCTTCAAATGCAATATCCTGCTTAACGGAGCATCTATAGTATTATATTGTCCAGCATATACATGAGGTATCAATGAACCCAGAAGTTTTTAAGCCGGATGGCACAAGGATTGAATACGATGTTGGTACCATTATGCCTGATGGAACAAGGCTATCATCGGACATATATTTTCCTTCTAAAAACCGACCTGGTCCATATCCAGCAATATTGTATAGAACTCCATACAGTAACCAGATGGATTACTTAGTTGAAAGAGGTAAATATTTCTCACAGAACGGATACGTTGTAGTTTGCCAAGATGTAAGAGGAAGACACGACTCTGCCGGTGAATTCATAAGATGGAAACATGAGTTTACTGATGGTGACGAAACTATTAATTGGATAGGAAACCAGGAGTGGTGTGATGGAAACGTAGGAATGGCAGGGCCTTCTTACCTAGGTTATGTGCAGTGGCAAGCAGCCTGTATGGAAAATGATTTTCTTAAATGCATAATACCAACTGTAATGAGCGGCGATTTGCATGAGGCGCCTCACTACCAGGGAGGAGCTTTCCAGCTAGCACTTAATACAACTTGGTCGTTCAGGACGGATGGTAAAACCATGCAGACCATAGATGATTATGACTGGGAAAGACTTTTTTACCATCTGCCCGTTAGAGATATACCATCCGCTGCAGGGAAAAATATTCCAGACTTTGTCGAATGGGTTGATAATCCGGATTTCGGTGATTACTGGGATGAAATAAACGTAATAAACAAACTAGAGGCTATTAAAATTCCGTGCCTTCACATAGGTGGTTGGTACGATCTATATCCACAAGGCACCTTGAACCTATTTAAAGGTATGCAAGAACGTGGAGGTTCTAAATTTGCCCGTGAAAACCAACATGTAATAATCGGTCCCTGGGTCCATAACGCCAGTGAAACTACAACGGCAGGCGATATAGACTTTGGTGTTGATTCAATACTAGATCTAAAAGAAATCGAACTTTCATGGTTCGACAAGTGGTTAAAAGATATACCGGACAGTTTTGAACAATCATCCCCCGTAAAAATTTTCATGATGGGAAGCAACGAGTGGCGTAACGAGGAATCTTGGCCGCCAAAAAACATAACAAACACACCTATATACCTACACAGTAATGGAAATTCAAATTCTGCTTCCGGAGATGGATTGCTATCTTTTGATAAACCCGGTAAAGAAAATTCTGATGTTTTTACCTACAACCCTATGTTTCCGGTACCAACCAAAGGCGGAGGCAATTGTTGTGATCCACATATAGTAAATTGGGGGGCATTTGATCAAAGAGAGGTAGAGGCCAGAGCCGATATTCTAGTATACACAAGCAAAACTCTGACTGCGGAAATGGAAATTAGTGGACCAATAATACTTAAATTATTTGCTTCCACTGATTGTCGTGACACCGACTTCACAGCGAAATTGGTAGATGTGTTTCCAGATGGTAAGGCTATAAATTTATGCGACGGGATAATTAGAGGCAGATACAGAGATAGCACTAAGCAACAATCTCTTTTGAACCCAGGTGAAGTTTATGAATTTACAATAGATTTATACCCAACTAGCAATATATTTTTACCTGGTCATAGAATTCGCTTGGATATATCAAGTTCTAATTTCCCAAGATTCGATCGGAATCCAAACACTGGCAATGAATTCGGAAAGGACTGTGAATTAAAGACCGCAAACCAGACGATATATCATGATGAGATTTTTGCTTCTCACTTATTATTACCACTAAAGAAACATGATCAGTCTATTTAATTATGTAGATTGGATTTATTGCCCAGGAGAATATATCTCTATTAAGTTAGACAATTCACGCCTATCAGCATCCTCTGTTTCTGCTTGACCACCTATAACCATCACATTACCATCGTTCATTTTTACCGATGTATGCTGATGCCTTCCAAAAGTAAGTGAAGGTCCAACCAACCATTGACCTGATTCAATATCGTACACCTCAGACTCCGCCAATGTATTTGATCCACCTATAACGATCAACGTTCCATTATCTAATAGATGGGCTGTATGAAGTTGCCTGCCCATTGATAATTCGCCTGTTAAAGTCCATGTATCATCTGATGGATCATAAATTTCAGCACTAGCTAATGGGCCCGTTCCTCCGACAACTAACACCCTGCCATCCTCAAGTAAGCTGGCTGTGTGAGATGCTCTTGCGGTGTTCATAGGTGATACAAGAGTCCATTCGCCGGTAGCCTGATCCCATATTTCAGCAGATGTTCTATTCAGTTCTGCTGAATCGGTATCTTGTGTATTTTTGGAGGACCCGCCGGCAGCAAGCACCTTACCATCAGATAAAACGGTCAAAGTAAATAACGCTCTAGATTCGTTCATTTCTCCAGTGAGAGCAAATTCATCCAGTGATGGACCGGATATTTCAACTGTAGCTAAGACGCCTATATCCGCACCACCAGCAACGATAACCGTTCCGTCATTCAGAGTGGCGCATGAATGCTTATATCGTCCCTTTTTCATTTTTGGACCTTTGATCCACTCTCCACTAGATGAATCTAAGATTTCTGTTGTTTTTAGGCTAACTCTGCGTGTATCTGCACCACCAATTATCATAGCTCTACCGTCTGCTAGAGTGACCCCGCAGAGAACTTCGCGTTTTGAGGACATTTCATTAACAGATTTCCATTCACCTGTAGCAATTTCAAAAATCTCTGCAGTAGCCAACCTCGGGACTCTTTCAGTCGCCCCTCTACCTCGTCCTCCAGCAGAAACAACATCTCCATTACCTAGTACCAAGCTTACAAAATCCATCCTTGCATCAGTCATGTTTGCACCATCACTGAAAAAGCCTAAATCTCTATCTGATTGATCCACGGCTTCAGTTTCAGTTTCTTGACTTTCATTAGAACAAAAAACGGTACTTATGATTAGAAGACCTAGGAAAAGTACTTTTAGCATTGTTTTCATCTTGTGCCTTCCTTTGAATTAGATTTATTCTCCAGGAGAATATATCTCTATTAAGTTAGACATTTCACGCCTATCAGCGTCTTCTGTTTCTGCTTGACCACCTATAACCATCACATTGCCATCGTCCATTTTTACGGATGTGTGTTGATGACGCCCGAAAGTAAGGGAAGGACCGATCGACCATTGCCCTGATTCAATATCGTACACTTCAGCCTCCGCCAATGTATTTGATCCCCCTATAACGATCAATGTTCCATTATCTAATAGATGGGCTGTATGAAGCTGCCTGCCCATTGATAAGTCACCTGTTAAAGTCCATGTATCATCTGATGGGTCATAAATTTCAGCACTAGCTAAAGGGCCCATTCCTCCAACAACTAACACCCTGCCATCCTCAAGTAAGCTGGCTGTGTGAGATGCTCTTGAGGTGTTCATAGGTGATACAAGAGTCCATTCGCCGGTAGCCTGATCCCATATTTCA
>PAAV01000052.1 GCA_002699485.1 Chloroflexota bacterium
AGGGCACGTAATGTAAGTCTGTCTCTTGCTGGTCCGTATAACAGCGGTATATTGGCCGCAGGTTTGAAAGACGAATTAACTAAGGAATCCAAGTTCTTTTATGAAAATGTATCCCCGGAAGTTCTCAAACACGCGCAATCAATTAAATCAGTTTGTGATAATCATCAAGTGCCACTGAAGGCAGTAGCCTTACAGTTTGGAACTGCTTCAGATGTGGTAGCCACAACGGTTCCAGGTGCCAGAAAAGCTGCAGAAGCTTTAGATAATGCACAAATGATTGATTTAAAAATCCCTAATCAACTCTGGGATGAACTTAAATCAAAAAATTTAATTCCTGGAAATTGCCAAACACCTTAAACGTAAAATAAGCTCCATTTTTAAATCCGAATGCAATCACGTTTATGCTATACTTCAAACTGTCATACGTCTGGTATTAGACTGGTAAATAACAAATTTGAGGCATTAAATTAAAACAATGATTGAGTTAATTCAAAATGGCAATGTGACATCTCCTTTAGGTTTTTTGGCTGGAGGTACATACGCTGGATTAAAAGCTCCTGGTGATGAAGTGTTGGACATGGGAGTTCTTATTTCAGAGAGCCAAGCCTCTATTGCTGCAACATTTACAACGAATAATGTGCCATCTCCTTCTGTAGTCTTAAGTAAAGAAAGAGCAGTTAACGATACTGCGATGGGTGTTATTGCAAATAGTGGTAGTGCTAATTGTTGTGTAGGTTCTCAAGGCTATGAAGATGCTAAAGAGATGTCTGCATTAGCTGGCGCTCATTTGGGTGTTAACCCTGAAGACATTTTGGTTTGCAGCACAGGCGTCATAGGAGTGGAGTTACCAATGGCCCTTATTAGGCAGAACATGGGTAATATAAAGACCACTTCAGATGGAGGTCATGATTTTGCTAAAGCAATTATGACAACTGATACGCGCAGTAAAGAATTAGCAATTTCCTTTGATTTAGGTGGTAAAAAAGTGACGATCGGTGGAGCTGCAAAGGGAGCAGGCATGATACATCCCAACATGGCTACTATGCTTGCTTTTATAACAACCGATGCTTCAGTAGGAAAAGCATTTTTGCAGAAATCATTAGGTGAGTCCGTAGGGCAATCGTTTAATATGATTGATATTGATAATGATCAAAGTACAAATGACACGGTTTTAGCTTTAGCTAATGGGAAATCTGGAGCTGATGAAATTGATGAAAATTCACCCGATTCAAACGCTTTCAAAGAGGGACTCACATATGTATGTGTTGAATTGGCAAAGGAAATAGTAAGGGATGCCGAAGGCGCTCAAAGGGTAATGGAGGTAGCTGTGGAAGGGGCATTATCTATCGAGGATGCCGCTAAAGCTGCCAGAGAAATATCCAGTTCAATGCTCGTTAAAACTATGCTTCATGGCGGAGACCCAAACTGGGGCAGGTTAATGATGGCAATAGGTAAAAGTGGGATAAAAATTAACGAGTCAAAAATAGATATATATATTAATGAAATACAGATAGTTCATGAAGGACAAACGATTTCATTTTTTAAGGATGCTGTAGTCAGTGCAATGAATGCGCCAGAAGTTAAATTTGGTATATCGCTCAATGTGGGTGATGCCTCAGCTACTGCTTGGGGTTGTGATTTAACAGAAGAATATGTGGTGTTTAATTCAGCATATAGTACGTGAAATATACGCTAGTTGAGCTTTAGATTATGCAGTATCAAGAAGATTCCGTAAATTTACAATCATCTAATTTAGATGCTAATACTGATATGCCAGTTAAAAATAAACAAGAAGCACCTAATAATTCGCAGCGAATAAACAATTCAAGCCGATCTCTAGTAGTAGTTAAGATCGGCGGTAGCACATTTGGATCTGATGATACGACAGTTGCTGACCTAGTGAAGTTACAAAAACAAGGGTTCCACCCCGTTGTTGTTCATGGCGGAGGTAAGGTGGTCAGTGATTGGCTAAAAAAGCAAGGAATACGACCGAAATTTATACGTGGTTTACGCGTAACTGATCAGAATACATTGGATGTTGTCGTAGGTGTTTTAACTGGGGTAGTTAACAAGAAACTTGTAGGCGAAATTGTATTGCGCGGAGGGAAAGCTGTAGGGCTTTCTGGAGTTGATGGAGGAATATTAAAAGCCGATGCTGAAAACCCAGAATTAGGGTTTGTAGGTACTATCAAGAAAGTTGATGTTAGCGCCCTTTTAGATATATTAGATGGTGGCAATATACCTGTGCTAGCGCCAGTCGCAATAAAGCAGGGCCGCGGGGATGATCCTATTCAACTATTGAACATTAATGCTGACATTGCAGCTGGTGAGGTAGCAGCAGCTCTTAAAGCCGACAGGTTAATCATGTTAACTGATGTACCTGGAGTTCTTGACTCCTCGAGAAGGGTTATTAAAAGACTTACTCAAAAACAAGCTAAAGGATTAGTTGAATCAAATATTGTAGCTGGTGGAATGGTTCCGAAAATAGAATCTTGTATTAAGGCACTCGAAGAAGTAAAGGAAACTTTCATTGTTGATGGCCGTAAGCCACATATTCTTCTTGAATGCTTCGAAAAAGAGGCTGGAAATTCCTTCAATAATGGAACCAGAGTTGGTTAAATCAGAAATTAAAATTTTCTTTGAATGTTACATTTTTAACTAAGTTCATCATATACTTGGCAGTTAAGTTTGATTTTATAGGAGAATAAAATGGCTGATTGGAGATCCAAAGAGGCTAAATACTACATGAAAGTGGTTAATCGCCAATCCATTGTAATTGTGAAAGGTGAAGGTACTCGGGTGTGGGATGATGAAGGTAAAGATTATCTAGATTTCACAGCTGGATGGGCAGTAAACAATATTGGCCATGCGAACCCTGCAATTACTGCGGCTATACAGACGCAAGCTGGTCAACTTTTACAAACATCTAATCAGTTTTTTACTATACCGCAGTTGGAATTAGCAGAACTGTTAGTAGAAAACAGTTGTATGGAGAAAGTATTTTTCTGTAATAGCGGAGCCGAAGCTAACGAAGGTGCTATAAAGCTAATCCGTAAATGGGGAAAAATAAATAAAAATGGGCCAGGCGAAATTATCACAGCTTACAAATCATTTCATGGCCGGACCATGAATATGGTGGCAGCAACCGCTCAGCCAAAATATCAAGAAGCATGGGCTCCGATTCCTACAGGTTTTACACACGTAGATTTCGATGACATTACTCAGATAAAGAATGCAACTAATGAAAACACCGTTGCAGTGATGCTCGAGCCGGTGCAAAGCGAAGGGGGAGTTAATATCCCGTCATCTGACTATCTCTCAAATGTACGGTCTTGGTGTGATGAAAACAACTTACTTTTAATATTTGATGAAGTATCCACAGGATTAGGTAGGCTTGGCGAATTGTTTGGATATCAATTATTTGATGTGGAGCCAGATGTTTTAACTCTTGCTAAAGGCTTGGGAGGCGGAGTTCCAATAGGCGCATTTCTATGTAATCAAAGAGCAAACGTACTTGAACCTGGTGACCATGGATCTACATTTGGAGGCAATGCGTTAACGTGCGCAGCTTCTGAAGCTTCAACAAGATTCATTATTGAAGAAGATGTGCCGGGTAATTCTAGAAATGTTGGTAAGTATATGAAAGACCAATTAGAAAATCTCAGAATGAAACATGAGATCATATCTGATGTGCGAGGCATTGGCTGTTTAGTTGGTGTTGAGTTTTCAGCCGATATAGCAGGCAAGTTATTATCTGCCTGTAACGATAATGGATTGCTGTTAAATGTTACTGCGACCAATATCGTACGCTGGATGCCTCCTTTGACTGTCACTAAAGAAGAAGTAGACGAAGCTATAGAAAAGTTCGACAAAGCTTTGGATATTGCGAAGGTGTAATACATTGAATTGGAAAGATTTACAAAAATCTGGCTCTTCTGTTTTTGCTGGTGCTCTATCCGGTGGCTTAGATAGCTGCACTATTACCCACTGGCTTGCTGACAAAGGTATTAAAGTGCATGCTTTTACAGTTGATATCGGCCAGCCTGATGAAGAGGATATCAACTCAATAGCAGAACGAATGAAAGGATGCGGGGCGTATAAAGTTGATATTTTGGATGCTAAAGATATCTTGGCACAGTCAGCTTTAAAGCTTTTGCAAAGTCAGGCTAGATATGAGGGTGGATATTGGAATACAACTGGTATCGCTAGACCCGTTATTGTTTCAACAATTCTCAATGCTATGGCTGAAAGTAAAATAAAAGTTTTTTTCCATGGGGCTACCGGCAGGGGCAATGACCAAGTTAGGTTTGAACTGGCAGCAAACATGCTTGATCCGTCTGTTTCTGTTTATGCTCCTTGGAGGGATCCTGAATTTCTTGAGAGTTTTCCTGGCAGGCAAAGTATGATTGATTATTGTGAATCAAACGGTTTGCCAATAAAAACCAGATCCGAATCCAGGTATTCGACAGATGCCAACTTTGTAGGCCTATCTCATGAGGCAGGCGATTTAGAGGATGTTTCTATCCCTTCAGATTTTGTGACGCCTGTAATGGGAGTTACTCCTGAGGATGCGCCAATCACCGCTGAAACAGTAAGTATTGAATGGGCTCAAGGCATACCAATCAAAATTGATTCTAAGCCTTTAAATTTGACCGAAATGTTTGTTGAATGTAACAAAATTGGTGGTCGGAATGGAATTGGAATTAACACACATGCAGTAGAGAACAGATTTGTAGGTATTAAGTCTCGGGGTATCTACGAGGCACCGGGCATCGAAGTCTTGGGTCAGTCCTTAGAATATTTATTACAGTTTATTTTGGATAGACGAGCCAGAGAATTCTATGAACAAGTTTCTGCGGTAGTAAGCAGGCAGCTTTATCAGGGATACTGGCTAGATTTAGCTACAACTGCGGCGTTATCTTCTCTCGATCCAATAATGCGATTAGTTAATGGGACAATAAAAGTAAGCTTATATAAAGGCAACGTTTTGTTTGACTCTGCCGCTACAGGTGCATCTGAAATGCCTCATTCGCTTTATACCGATGATTCTTCAATGGAAGCAATCGGAAATTATGATCACTTAGATGCTGAAGGATTATTAAAGATATATGGGCTATCTGCCAAGAACTTTGGTAACAGCCAATATAAATCCACCGGGAGATAAATTTGCCTGAGGTAAATAAAGAGACGCAAGCGCAAATAATCTCTCTTGTTAGTGACTTTGTTCGTCGAGACGTTTTGCCAGTCGTTAAAGACCTTGAAGCCAAAGATATTTATCCGGAAGATTTAATTGACCAGATGGCAGAATTGGGCTTATTTGGAATTACAATTCCTCAGCAATATGGTGGGATGGGACTAGACCACACGACGTTCGCAATGATTTTTGAGGAACTTTCGAAAGGATGGATGAGTCTGACAGGACCCATAGGGACTCATCATGTAATGGCTTCTATTATCTCTAATTTTGGCACGCCAACCCAGAAAGAGACATGGCTTCCTAAGATGGCCTCGGGTGAAATTAGAGGTGGATTGGGATTAACTGAACCAAGTGGTGGAAGTGACATACAAGCTATACAAACCAAAGCTGTCAAAAATGACGATCATTACGAGATTACTGGATCCAAAATGTTTATTACTAATGGAGACCATGGTCACGCGTTTGCCATATTAGCCAAAACTGATGAAAAGGCTAACCCGCCATATAAGGGCATGAGTTGTTTCATTGTCAGTAAAGATGTTAAGGGGTTTTCGGTTGGTAAGAAACTAGATAAATTGGGATATAAAGGTGTGAGCACCTGCGAACTTATATTTCAAGCTGCTAAGGTTCCTGAAACCGAGTTGATTGGTCAAATTGAAGGTAAGGGTTTTGGGCAAGTGTTATCTGCATTAGAATCGGGTCGGATTAATGTTGCTGCCAGAGCCGTTGGCGTGGCTCAAGCAGCATTTGAGGATGCAATAAAATACAGTCAAACTCGAGAAACTTTTGGAAAGCCAATATCATCTCATCAGGCCATCCAATTAAAGCTCGCAGATATGGCTACTAAAATTCAGGCTGCACGGCTATTAACGTATGAAGCGGCTAATGACAAAGACAACGGGAAACGGGTAGATTTACAGTCTGGTATGGCAAAATTGTTTGCCAGTGAGATGTGTGCTTATGTTGCAATGGAATCGATGCGTATACATGGGGGCTACGGATATATAAAAGATCTTCCTGTGGAAAGATATTATAGAGATGCACCATTAATGATCATAGGTGAAGGTACAAATGAGATACTTAGTTTGTTAATAGCCAAGCGACTATTAGATGAATATAAGCTATGATTCACCGTGAAAACTAAATTAATTATGGGAAAAACAATCTACGATAGCAAAGACACATTTGGCGGGTATTTTGAAGATTTTTCTGTTGGAAGTGTTTATAAACACTGGCCAGGGAAAACTATTACTGAGTCTGACAATCATCTGTTTTCTCTTATAACAATGAACACTAGTCCATTGCATATCGATGAAAACTATATGCTAAATCACAAACATGGAAAGATATTAGTTTGTGGTCCATTAGTGATGAGTTTAATAGTAGGGATGAGTGTTTCAGACACGTCAGGCAAAGCTGTTGCAAATTTGGAATACGAGTCAGTAAAACATTTGGGTCCGGTTTTTATTGGAGATACCATATATTCTCAGAGCGAGATTTTGGACTGTACTCTAACAAGTGATAAAAAACGTGGAATTATATACATGGAAACGGTTGGTATTAATCAAAACGATGAGAAAATATTAAGTCTCAGGCGAAAGTTTTTAGTCCCTTGCAACCCGGATGGAGTCTAATCTAATGATGAAAAAAGGTAAATCCAACTTTACAGTTTCAATTCGTTACGATAAACGATTATATGATTATGATATTAGAGGTTCACTAGCCCACGTACATATGTTGTCTAAGGTTGGAATCATCAATGAATCGGATGCTAACGAAATAAAGAAAGGTCTCGACTTAATCCGCAAAGAAATTGAAAGTGACAAATTTCCATGGAATGCAGATTTTGAAGACGTCCACATGAACATAGAAAAGCGCCTTACAGAGATTATTGGTGACATTGCTGGACAAATGCATACAGCTAGATCCAGGAATGATCAGGTTGCACTCGATATGCGTTTATTTGTTAAAGATTATACGACGGAGATTTTAGGCGAAGTATATAGTCTGATAAATGTTTTAATTTATATAGCTGAAACCAAAGGTAAGATAGCTATGCCAGGCTACACTCATTTACAGAGAGGGCAGCCTGTTTTACTTTCTCATCACCTATTAGCATATGTTGAAATGTTGAATCGGGACGCAGAGCGATTTTGGCAGGTGTTGCATGCTTCAGATGTAATGCCTCTAGGAAGCGGAGCAATGGCCGGCTCACCATATCCTTTGGATAGAGAATTAGTAGCAAAACAACTTGGCTTTAATCGGATATCTAGAAATAGTATGGATGCGGTGTCTGACAGAGATTTCCTTCTTGATTTACTGTCGGCATCTTCTATAGCAATGATGCATTTATCTAGGTTATGTGAAGAATTAATCTTGTGGTCATCTGATGAATTTGCTTTTATTAAGATGTCAGATGAATATACTACTGGGAGCAGCATGATGCCCCAGAAGCGCAATCCAGATTACGCTGAGTTAACTAGAGGCAGGACTGGGAGAGTATATGGGAATTTAATTTCACTGCTCACTACAATGAAAGGTTTGCCATTAACTTATAATCGTGATTTACAAGAGGATAAAGAAGCCGTTTTCGATACGGTTGACACGCTAATTGGATGTTTGGATGCGTGCGCAGGTATGGTTTCCAATATGGAAATAAACGAAACTGCAATGCAGGGTGCTGCTGCTAAAGGTGCTTTATTGGCGACCGACTATGCTGATTATTTGGTATCAAAAGGATTGCCGTTTAGGAAAGCACATCAAGTTATTTCGTCAATCTCAGAGAGAGCTTTATCTGAGAATGTTGATTTGAAAGATTTTAAATTAGCTGACTTGAAAAAATTCTCAGAACTCTTTGATGAAGATATATTTTCAATCACGGCTGAATCATCGATTGAGGCCAGAGATGTTTTCGGAGGTACTGCCAAAAATAGAGTTAATGACGCCATAGAGTACAATAAATTGCGCATAACTCAACAGCTTGATCAAGCTGAAAAGTTGTATGGCTCAGAACTCGTTTCCAGGATTAATAAAATCCAATCCTCAACGAGTCGCTGATTAAACAAAAAGGGGTAAAACGAGATTACTCAAAAGATAAAAATTGCTCCCTCTATGCTTGCTGCTGACTTTAGTAACTTCGGATCTGAAATTACAAATGTGACAGAAGCAGGCGCAGATTGGATTCACTTAGACGTGATGGATGGCCAGTTTGTTCCAAATTTAACGTTTGGTCCTCCAGTTATTGCTTCTCTGCGAGAATACAGTCGATTACACTTTGATATTCATTTGATGGCCAATAATCCACATGAATTAATTGAGCCTTTGATAGATGCTGGAGCCGATTCTATTACTTTGCATGTGGAAGCATTAACGGACCTTGAAAAAGGCATTAATCAAATTAAGTCGCATGGTTGTAAAGTAGGTGTAGCTGTAAATCCAGCCACAGATGAACAAGAGATATTGCCATTTTTGCAGTCAGTGGATTTAATATTGGTAATGAGTGTAGTGCCAGGATACGGAGGGCAATCATTCATTCCAGCTTCTATCGATAAAGTGAAGCGTGTCAGAAGTATAATAGAAGATGCAAATCAAGATATCGAGCTTCAAGTTGATGGAGGAATTTCGACAGAGAACTCACAGGCTTTAATAAACGCGGGAGCCACAATTTTGGTTGCTGGATCATTTCTGTTTTCAAGCAATAATCAAATGTCAAATTCGATATTGAGTTTAAGAGGAAATGTAAATCAGGATTAACTTCTTTTATAAATTTACATAAATGGATAAAAAAATAATACTCGGAATAGAAACATCTTGCGATGAGACCGCTGCAGCAGTTGTAGATTCCGGAACAAAAATCATTTCTAATATTGTTGCTTCACAAGCAAGCTTGCATGCTACGTTTGGTGGAATAGTTCCAGAAGTCGCTTCCAGACAGCACATCCTAGCGATATCTACAGTTATAAATGCTGCAATGTCAGAGTCTGAGATGAAAATTAATGACCTTGATGGCATAGCAGTAACTTATGGACCTGGTTTGGCAGGGTCTTTATTGGTTGGTTTGAATGCTGCGAAAGGGTTGTCATTTGGTTCATCGGTGCCTTTATTACCAGTAAATCATCTTGAAGGACATGTCTACGCGACTTGGTTAAACGAATCTAACAAGTTAGAAGAAATAGACTTTCCGTTACTATGTCTGATCGTTTCAGGTGGACATACGGACCTTGCGTTAATGTCCGCTCATGGGCAATTTAAATTAATCAATAGAACTAGAGATGATGCCGCGGGAGAAGCGTTTGATAAGGCTGCTAGAGTTTTAGGCTTAGGATATCCTGGAGGCCCTGAAATTCAAAAGGCCGCCGAGAAAGCAAAAGGAACAGAAAAGCCTTTCCCTAGACCAAAAGTAAAAAATTCTAATGATTTTTCGTTTAGCGGTTTAAAAACATCTTTAATTCAACGAGCCGTGGATAAAAGAATCTATCCGAGAGAGGATGATACTTGTGTCGATTCAGAGTTAATTAATGAGATCTCTTTTGCTTTCCAAGAAGCCGTTGTGGACACTTTAGTTGACCGTACACTTAAAGTTGCCTCAGAGCTTTCTGTGAAAGGAATTATTGTTTCCGGGGGAGTTGCAGCTAATTCTTGTCTTAGGTCACGTATTGAAGAAAAATCACCTCTGCCAGTTGTAATGCCTAAGCCGGCTTTATGTACTGATAATGGTGCGATGATAGCTTCTGCGGGGTATTTTAAATTTAAGGAACTACCCTTAACAAAATGGGATTTAGATATTTTACCGGGATTAAGGATAGGCGAACAAGGATTTTAGTTAAGGGATAAATAGTTCGCTTTCTGCAAAAACCTCGTCTTCAGCTACTCCGCCTGATATAAGTACTCTTCCGTCTGGTAACGTTATCACCGCATGCCGATATCGAGATTTAATCATCTCAGATGCATTGATCCACGAAGAATCCTCGGGGTTATAAATTTCAGCTGTGTTCTTAGCTCCTTGCCCCCCGGTAACAAGTACTCGACCGTCATTAAGAAGACTCGCGGCATGTTCAGATCTCGCTATGCCAGTATCTCCTGCAGATGACCAAGATGATGACTCTGGATCCCAAATCTCTGCGGACGTCACCTTACCGGTTCCTCCGACTATTTTGCCTTGCCCCCCTACCACGAGTACTCTACCATCACTTAGTAGTGTAGTTGTATGGAGTACTCTGCCAAGCAACATATTGCCTGCATCAGACCAAGTATTAGACTCAGGGTCATAGATTTCAGCTAAGTCGATATGGGGGCCATCTAACTTTCCACCTCCTACGACAAGTACTCGGCCATCCTTTAATGCTATAGCTGTATGTAGCGTTCTTTCTGTGGTCATAGGAGCTAGTTCTGACCATTCCCCAGTTTCTGGATCGTATGCTTCAACTGTGTCGAGCCTTTTCGCCTTCTTCGTATCAAACCCGCCAATAACGATAACTCGTCCATCTAGTAGTTGTGCCCACGCACTTCTTTCGCGTGCTTTTATCATGTCGCCAGTCTGACTCCATGTTCCCTGAGATGAGTCCCAACTCTCAGCAGATTTAATTCCTTCAGTTGTTGACCTCTCTCCACCTGCAGCTAAAACTGAGCCATCTGGAAGTAATGCAACTAAGTTTTTTGTCCTGCCTTCAGATTGCTCTCCAGTGTATTCCCATTTATCAGTAGCTGGGTCATATATTTCTGCTGTAGGGTGAACTAAAGCGCGGTGTCCGCCAACACCTTTGCCTCTTCCTCCAGTAGTGAAGATTCGACCGTCATTCAGTAAAACCATGTGATGAGATTGCCTATCGTTACCCATTGACCCGGTTGCAATGAATTGACCAATCGGTTCTATTACCTCAGTTTTTTCATCAATTTCAGTAGATTCATCTACATTAGCTTGAGTTTCGATTGAAGCAGGTTCATTAGAACAGGATATTAATGTTGTTCCAATTAAACCAATTAAAAGTAAACTGATTGTTTTGAGGAATGCTGTTTTGCAATTCACAGCTAATCTCCTATTGTGTATACCTGGTTTGAATACCTGTTTTTATGTTTAATTGCATTTCCCCGTTCATTGGTTGATGTTTTACCTGAAACGCGAGATTTTCTTCTGTGTATGGCTTCTACGAATGATAATGTATCATTTTTTGATTGCTTACCGGTGAGCGTGACTCGGTAATCTGTATTGGCCGTTAGATTAAAAACGAGGACGATATTCCTGTTCAGAACTAGTTTATCAACAAAAAAGTATATGCCTAATAGCCAAATTATTCCGCAAGATAACCAGGCCCATACCTCATTATCAATCAACCTCCAGGCAATCAACCCAACTAATATAGAAATTAGCAACCAAAATATATTTGAATAATTACTGCCGCCTGAGATAACAGCGGTAGATTTAACATCATCGACGTTGAACATAACAGATTCGTCATGATCAGAGTTTAGTTTTAATTCAACCGTATTAGAGTCGTGTAATACTACCCTGTTTGAATCTGAATTTTCTTCTTCAATGAACCCTTTTTTTAAGTCAAGTATCAGTGCCATGATTTGTTCTTGTTTGAAAGGTTATCAGATAAGTAATATTTACTATTTTTTTTCAACACGTTTCCATTATAATCACAAAAACAAATTTTGTGATCATAATGGCACATTCAAGGAGTTTCGAATGGAACGACCTATATTTAAGTCTTTAGGTAGTAAAGTAGAAGAGCTAGATACTCCTGCATTGTTAGTTGACCTAGATGTCTTTGAATCAAATGTAAAGTCTGTGCATTCTTTCTTTCAAAATCAAGACGCTAAAATTCGACCTTTTGTTGGTGTGCATAGATGCCCCGCTCTAGCAAACATACAGATGCGATATAGTGGACATAATGGTGGCGTTGCCGTTGGGACCGTTAGCCAGGCTGAGACATTTATAGCTAATGGTTTTCAGGACACATTGATTACCGGTAAATTAGTTACAGCTGACAAAATACAATTGGCTTGCTCGCTTGCACAGAGAGCAAGCATAACCGTTACAGTCGATAGTCAAGAAAACTTAAAGGATATTTCTGCTATAGCCAGTTCCAGAGGAGTCACTTTATCAGTTCTTATTGAAATAAGTTCACCGAATGGATTTACTGGTGTGTCTGATTCAAAATCTGCACTTGATTTAGCTAAACAAGTTGTTGGGGCTGAAGGGACAGACTTTCAGGGTTTGATCTTGGCATACAGTCCCACCATGAGTGGAATCAAATCTGATGAAGTTATTGATTCGCTTAAGCCGTTATTAGACGTGAAATCTTTAATAGAATCAAATGGTATTCCTGTGAACACAGTCTCAGCTGGCTCTACGAGCAATTATGATTTGATAGCCAAAGTTGATGGTATTAATCAAGTTACGGCAGGGGCTTACGCGTTGATGGATGTATTAAATAGTGAGTATCAATCGTCGCTTAAGCCTGCTGCGATGGTTGTCGGTACGGTAGGCAGTTTGCCGCGCGATGGTTTAATAATTGGTGATGCTGGAATGAAAACTAATGGTAATGATATTGGCTTGCCAAGAATAATGAATTATCCAGATGCAGAAATCATGTATCTTAGCGCGGAGCATTGCAACATCATTACTACTAAAGTTAAAAAGCCTATATCAAGAGGAGATAAGTTATTTTTCCAACCTTATGATGTAGGTGTTACTGCGAATTTGTTTGATTTCATAATGCTTATTAAAAATGGCGAATTACAAAGCATTCTAGAAGTAACTGCAAGAGGAAGGTATAGGTAATAGTCTTTAAGGAGACGAAATGGATCATTATAGACCCACTGTTGGCACAAAGATTAGTGAATTAGATACCCCATGTTTGATTTTGGATCTGGATGCATTAGATCATAATTTTGACAGAATGTCCGAGACATTTAAAGATACCAAAGTCAAGCTAAGAGAACATACAAAAAATATTAAAAGCCCAGCGCTCGCACATATGCAAATACGTAAGGGCGGGACAGTTGGAGGAGTATGCTCTGCCAAAGTAGCTGAAGCTGAAGTTATGGTTGAAGGTGGCATTGCGAGTGTATTAATCCCTAATCAAGTTGTAACTGAAGACAAAATAAAAAGATTGTGTGTTTTAGCAGGCCGAGCTGATGTCACTGTTTGCGTCGACTCAGAGGAAAATGTACGTGATATATCCAGGATTGCCTCTAATTTGAATGTGAAAGTTGGTGTTGCAATTGAGGTGGATACAAATATGGATAGGGCGGGCGTTCGTAGTGTTGAGCAAGGTGTTCATATAGCGAGCGTTGCTAATCAACTAAGCGGATTAAACTTTAGAGGTGTGATGAGTCACTCTGCAATGTTTGGTGTGCCCAAAGATGATGAATTCAAAAATGATGAAGCTATAAAGTATTATAAAAAAACAGTCGAACTCGCAGATGCTATACGAGCAAAGGGTATAGCATTTGACATGGTTTCCTCAGGAGAGACTTTTTCTTATGATATGGCACCATTTGTTGATGGCATCACTGAGGTTGAAGGTGGTATGTATGCACTTATGAGCACAATGCTGTCATATATGGACGGTCATTTTAAATATGCCGCCAAAATTTTAGGAACAGTTGTTAGTCAACCTAAATCTAATCTAGCAGTGGGTGATATAGGATATCGTTCAATTGCATCATCGCTCAATACAGAGCTTCCTGTTTTGGAAGGATATGATGAGGTTGAATTCACATCGATGCATGATGAAGCATGTTTATTAACTTCTAAAGCCGAAATGCCATTAACTGTTGGTGATAAATTTATGCTTAGATGCCCTCAACAAGATTTAACTGTTAATAGATATGATAACTATATTGCCGTTAGAAATGGGCTTGTCGAGCAGGTAATTTCAATACCAGGTCGTGGGTGCCACAATTAAATTTTTATAAATTAGAGACGTGCTCGTAGGCAGTTGTAGCAGCCATTGAACCCTGTGCAGCCGCAGTAATCGTTTGTTTTAGGTCTCCAGAAGCGTCTGTTAAATCTCCTGCCGCAATAAGCCCAGGTATATTTGTGTTCATATATTTGTCTACAATTACCTCACCCAGCTCATTTACCTTTGCACCTAGATGCATGGGAAGCTCTTTGCGTGGGTCTGCACCAATTTCAATGAACAGGCCATCAACATCTAATGACTCTAGGGTTTGATAGGGATTATCTAATTTTATTCCGGTCAAACCTTTTTGATCGTCTCCAAGTAGCTCCACGACATTCGTATTGAAAATACGTTCAACATTTGTTGCAGAATCTAACTGGCGAAGATTCGCCGCTTCTGGTCGGGTTAATTCGGATTTACGGTAGATTAAATATACTTTATCTGCGTATTTACTGATTAATACTGAACCTTTAACAGCTGAGTCACCACCACCTACTACCGCTACTGTGTTGCCTTTATGCATAGGAGCGTCACATGTAGAACAGTATGAAACTCCTCTTCCTGTCCAATCCTCTTCGTGATCAAGCCATAGTGAACGTCGTTCCCGTCCAATTGCAAGTATCACAGATCGGCCCCTATAGATTTGATCTGATTCTCCAGCAATTTCAAAGATATCTGATTCTTTCCTCGAGTTACCATTTGCGTTGGATATAACCAACTTATCGTCGATTACAGGCACATCATACTTTTCTGCGTGTTCTTTGAATTTCATCATCAGTTCAAAGCCATCAATATCTGGGTATCCTGGGTAATTTTCTATTAATCCACCTGTGGCAGTTTCGCCCCCAAATGTTGTTCCCACAACTATAGCTGACATTTGATATCGGGCAGCATACATCCCTGCTGCGAAAGCAGCAGCTCCTTGCCCGCCGATAACTACATCATAAATTTTATTTTCAGAGTTCATATCTATTATTGTATTAAATTAACTTATCAATTTATACAGTGTAATTGATACAAATAACAATTAGGAATATCATGGTATTTTGTGACAATATCTCAAAAACTATTCGCCAATTCCTATGACTTACTTAATACGTTAGTTGAGTGGCGCATATCTTCTTATCGTCGATCTACCGCAGGCCAAGCTAATGGCCGTGTATTAGAGATTGGTTTTGGAACAGGTTCAAACCTTAAGTATTACCCAGATTCGGTGAATATTACTGCTTTGGAACCAAACCCTTTTATGTTTAAAAAAATTCGTGATAGGACATTAAAATCTAAAAAAGACGTTACTATTTTTCAGGGATATGGAGAGAATATGCCTTTTGAAAATGAGGTTTTCGATACCGTTGTTGTGACCTTGGTTTTGTGTATGGTTGATGACGTGGAAAGCGTCATTTCTGAAATAACTCGGGTTTTAAAACCTGGAGGCAGGTTTTATTTTTATGAGCATGTGTCTTCAAGTAGTTACATTGGCAGCAAGTTTCAAGACTTGTTAAATCCTTTATGGAAATTTATAACCACCGGTTGTAATTTGAACAGAGATACGGAGAGAATCATTAATAAAGCTGGTTTTGCTAAGGTAGATACTAGCAAGTTCACTATAAGGTTCGGAACTCCGATTTCACTCCCCAATTTGGTTGGTGTTGCAATAAAGAAACCCTAGTTATAGGATTTGCTGAATTCATGTCTTAAATGAATGAATTTGCCATGGTTTTAATAAAAGTAACTTAGCCTGGAGCTCGTATGATAACTAGAACAGTTATAACCTTCTTAACGTTTTTTCTAATCTTTCTTATCAGTTGTTCGGGTTCAGAAATTAATGAATCGAAAGTTAGCGATTCAGGTGGTGAATTTGCTGTACCTACTCCAAGTGAGTTAACTGCGGTTGATTGTGAGCCTTACGGCACATGGACACTTTTAGAAGATAAGATGATTAATGAAAGGCAGAACCATGTTTGGACACCTTTAAATGATGGACGGATTTTATTGGCAGGAGGGAGAGGCAAAGGTGGCGTACGTTGGCCGAGAGTCTTCCCTCATACAGAACTTTTT
This sequence comes from Chloroflexota bacterium, assembly GCA_002699485.1. Lineage (GTDB taxonomy): Bacteria > Chloroflexota > Dehalococcoidia > Lucifugimonadales > UBA2962 > UBA2962. Next base: position 16,168 of record PAAV01000052.1, read on the forward strand.
GACCCTACTACAGGCAAGTGGATCGAATCTGGAGATATGTTTGACGAGAGACAAGACTTCGCAATGTTCACTCTAGATGATGGCAGAGTTCTGGTTGCTGGAGGGCAAGACATTCGATTGGACGCCATTAAAGGAAGTGAGGTTTGGGACGAGAGCGGCAATTGGACTAAGACAGGAAAATTAAATGACTCTCGAGAGAGAGGAGCTGCGGCCAAATTAAGTGACGGCAGAGTCTTGTACACCGGTGGCAAAAATAATCTTTTGGGAGACAATGCGACCACAGAGATATTTAACCCCAATACTAACGAATGGGCACTTTCAGGTGACATGAACCAAAAAAGATCCATACATACTGCTACACTACTTCAAGACGGCAGAGTTATAGTTATTGGAGGAGGGAAACACAGGGAAGGACCATATTACTCTAGTGCCGAAGTATGGGATCCTGAGACAGAGACTTGGGAATATACAGGGTCAATGCGATTGGCACGAGTTCAACATACAGCAACACTACTTGATGATGGCAAAGTTCTTGTGGTTGGAGGAGTAGGAGAAGCAGTACCCGATGTCGATACCGGCACTCGCGCCTCCGCTGAAATTTGGGATCCCGCTACTGGTGAATTTGAGCCAGCTGCTTCAATGGGTAATTCTCGAACAGAACATGAATCGACTCTTCTGTCGGATGGTAGGGTATTGGTAACAGGAGGTTTATATCCTCAATCTGAGATTTATGATCCTGCAACAGATACTTGGTATTCAACAGGCCCTATGATAGAACCGAGATATCGGCATACAGCAACACTACTTGATGATGGCACGGTTATTGTTAACGGTGGTCAAGATGACAAATATACACATATTACGATTGAACAATTCGATGGTTCTGGATTTGATACATCAAAAGCATGTGCTGTAGGTATAAAAGGAGATGAGTCCCCATTGTTGACATTACCAAGTCCCGAGAGTGGAGTTGTTGCAGAGGATGACTTGAATGAATTTGGTACTGAAAAAGGAAGCCATGACGCTAAATTCTCTGAACTAGAGGATTCTGGACTTTCTGAATCAGATCTTGTGTTTGAAGAGCCGATTATTGGCGGCGCAGATGGTGATGATGTAATTGTGCCATTGGGTACTCCAGCTACTCTTCATGTTGGTCAACGACTTGGAAGTCCATCTGCTGATGCAAATGGAAATATAGTTACTTTCAAAGAATTGATCGCTAATTCACCTGAAGAAGGCATTGCTGTCCGTGTGAATTTACGTGCAGCGAATTTTGATTGGGGTGATATGGAACTTTCAATTCCAGCTGGTCAAAGCGGGCCAGGCGTAAAAAGCGTTGGAAGAGTTTGGCTTGGAGTTTTGGGAGTGTCTACGAATGAAGCAGGTGAAATCACTGCTACTATAGTTGTCTTTGACCCAGTAAAATAAAATTCTATTGATTTCCAGTAAATCTAAAAACAATAAGGACTTTTCATGAAAAGCAGAATATCTGCAGGTATTTTAACTGTCACCCTAATCTTTCTTATAAGCTGTTCCAGTTCAGAAAATAATGAATCGTCGGCTGGCGATTCAGATGGTGAATTTTTGATCTCAACCCCGACTCCTTTTAGTACAGTAGATTGTGAACCATACGGCGCTTTCACACTGTTAGAAGGGAAAATGTTTAATGAAAGACAGAGACACGGTTGGGTAATTTTGAGCGACGGCCAAATTTTGACGACTGGAGGGCGTGGCAAGGGCGGCCCACGTGGACCAAGGGTATTTCCTCATTCAGAGACTTTTAACGCTGATACCGGTCAATGGACCGAATCTGGAGATATGCTTACAGAGAGGCAAGACTTTGCAATGTTTACCCTGGATGATGGAAGAGTTCTTGTTGCCGGTGGACAAGACATCCAAATGGAAGCTATGAAAAACAGTGAGGTATGGGACGAGAGTGGCAACTGGACTAAGGTAGGAAAATTAAATGATTCTCGAGAAAGAGGAGCTGCGGTTAAATTAAGTGACGGCAGAGTCTTGTACACCGGAGGCAAAAACGATCGTTTAGGAGACAATACGACCACTGAGATATTTGACCCTAATACGAACGAATGGGAACTTTCAGGTGACATGAACCAAAAAAGATCCATACATACTGCTACAGCTCTTCAAGATGGCCGTGTGATTGTTATCGGAGGAGGCAAACATAGGGAAGGACCTTATTATTCTAGTGCCGAAGTATGGGATCCTGAGACAGAGACTTGGGAATATACTGGATCAATGAGATTGGCGCGCGTGCAGCATACAGCAACTTTGCTGGCTGATGGAAGAGTTCTTGTGGTTGGGGGAGTAGGGGAAGCTGTTAATGACGTGGATACGTCCACTCGTGCATCAGCCGAGATTTGGGATCCAGCTACTGGTAAATTTGAGCCAGCTGCGTCAATGGGAGATGCTCGAACAGAACATGAAGCTACTCTTTTATCAGATGGCAGGGTGTTGGTAACGGGTGGTTTATTACCTCGGGCCGAGGTTTACGACCCTGATACTGATACATGGTATTCAACCGGACCGATGATAGAGACTAGGTATAGACATCTAGCATTGAAACTTAACGATGGTACGGTGATTGTAAGTGGTGGCCAAGCAGATAAATATGTTCATATTACAGCTGAAACATTTGAGGCACCGGTCTTTGACACAACAAAAGCATGCAGCGTTGGAATACAAGGGAAAGTTTCGCCTCTGCTGGCTCTTGATGATCCTGGTTCTGGAGAGATTGACGATGCAGGAAATGTTTATGCTGAAGGTGAATTAAATGAATTAGGCAGCGTGGAAGCACATTCCGCTCGGTTCTCTGAACTGGAAGAATCAGGACTTTCCGAATCAGATCTTGTGTTTGCAGACCCTGTTGTCGCGGAGCCTGGTGAAGATGTGGTTGTACCTTTAGGTACTCCAGCTACCATAAGAATTGGTCAAGGCCTTGGTAGCCCTTCAATGGACGCAAATGGAACTTTAGTGAGGTTCAAAGAATTGGTCGCAAACTCTGATGAAGAAGGTGTTATTGTTAGAGTCAATCTACGTTCCAGTGGATGGGATATGGGAGATATGGACTTGACGATTGCTCCAGGAGAAAGCGGGCCAGGGGTGACAAGTTTTACCAGAGTATGGCTTGGACTTTTGGGAGTCTCAACAAATGAAGCTGGTGAAACAACTGCTACTATAGTTGTATTCGAGCCGAGTACGAAATAATGATAACTTTTACCATTAGTAATCGGGGGTATTAAATTGGCAACCTATCACATTACAGTCACTCATTCAGCCGGAAATTGCTTTGGCCCTCCGAATGAAGATGAATCCACAATGTCTTTATGGAAGCAAGTTAAAGCAAATGCTGAGGAAAACAAAGTGGATATAAAGTTTTTCAAAGTTAATCCTTCTGAACATATATTCTTTATTTTATTGGAAGCTGAAGACTATTCGGATGTAGAAAAAACAATAGGACAATGCAAGAAGACAGCTGATTTTACAGTAACGCCAGTAGTCGAGCAGATCTTTTTTTAATTCTGTAAAATTAAACTTATAACCAATATTTAATATGGATCGTTGAGAGGATCTTGTTAATAAAAAGAATTTTAAGTTTACTTAGCTTTTATCAGACATTTGTTTTAGAGAGACAGACAGTCATTGATCAACCGATTGATGTAGTGTTCAGTTTTTTTTCTGACGCATCTAATCTGGAAGTCCTGACACCACCGTGGTTAAACTTCAATATACTTACAGTTTTGCCAATAAAGATGAAGACAGGGACACAGATAAACTACAAGCTAAAATTACACGGTATTCCTGTTAAATGGCAAAGTGATATAAAAAAATGGGATCCACCAAATAAATTTGTTGATGAACAAACCAAAGGGCCTTACACAAAGTGGGTTCATACGCATGAGTTTACTGAAACACCTCATGGTATTTTGATAAAAGACAAAGTTGAATACCAAGTGCCAGGAGGATTTATTAGCAACTTTTTATATGTCCGCAATCAATTGAATCAAATATTCGATTATCGCCAAAACAAGATGCAGGAATTCTTCGAACTAAAAGACTCCTAATATCTATTTAATCTCCGTCCACGTTTCAGACCATGCCAGGCATGATGAGCTCGTTGGATGTCCATCAAATAATTCGGAGTAAGGAGACCCTAATGCAGGAATATCATTGTTAGTTATTTGAGCTTTGCTTGAAGGAATCATACAACTGTATACTCCAAGTTTTGGGGCTGTTTCTAAAAATCCAGCGCCTACTCTTAAATAAAATGGCTCGCCAATCCCATGCCAATTCATTTGTATACTTTCATTTAACGAGTCTATGCTTTCTATCCAATAGTTAATTCCATCACCGGAACTTGAAAACACAGAGTCAATTATAGGTGTTTCAGGATCACCAAATTCAGGATTTAAAGCACATTCTATTTTCCCTTGAATCCATCTGGTCATAGCAAAATTGTCAGAATATATACGTACTTCATTGTCCGTTATGTCACTTTGAAGGAACAATACGTGACCAGGGCCACCCGGGGATTTCAGTATGCGCCAGTGAGTAGCTTTGGTAGTTATCGGTCCGTCATCTTTTTGTTTTAGCCTGATAAACGAATTTTCTCCGGTCAACAATATTTCATTTAAATCAAGGTTTTTTGAAGAGTTTTGGTTTTTTGACATTTGTATTTTCCTTATTTAATAAAATTCAAAGTATTAACTTATCCGGACATATATTTTGATACCACTTTATAGTCCGATTCTGCTCCCTTTCGATCTCCTAAGGCCCATTTGCTCATAGCTCTGTTATTATATGCGTACCAATAGTCAGAATCTATTTCAATGGCTTTTGTGAACTCCGTAATCGCTGCCTCATATTCATAATTGTCTGCTAGTACCATACCACGATTATTATAAGCTTCTCGATAGTCAGGTGTAATTTCTATAGCTTGTGCGAAATCTGCTAACGCTTTTTCTTTATCCGAGGCACGCCTATAAGCTACTCCTCTGTTATTAAATACCATAGGGTTAGTCGGATCCAGTTCTATCGCTTTTGTTAAATCAGATATGGCTTCACCTAACTTGCCGGCGTCCAAGTAGTTATTGCCTCGCATAACATACGCTTTACAGTCGTTAGGGTTTGTACTAATTATTTCTGTCATCTGCAGTATGACTTTAGAATTATAGTCTCGATCGCTTATCCGGCTTTTTTTTGCATCTTCCAGTTCTTCATGCATATTAATTTTTGATCCTTTTGAGCTTGTGATTCATAAATTTTATTGACATGAACGGAGTTGACTTGTTGTTTCCAATAGTTCACTTTCAATCTGTTCTCGATTAAATATTTCTTCCCCTGAGCCCAATCTGGCTTCATAAATTTCTATGGCTTTATTTAAATCTGCACAAGCTTCAATAAACATTCTTTCGTTTGCGTAAACAACTCCACGATTTCTTAATGCAGAAGCGTAATCAGGTTTTATTTCTATTGCTCTATTAAAATCTTCAATGGAGCGTTCAACCATTCCTTCCTTGTAGTATGCAAGGGCTCGCCCATGATAGGCCAAATATAGTTCTGGTAGGATTTTAAGTACAACGTTGTAGCTACCAATGGCCTCTTTATACATCGCTGCACCCAATAAAGATTGTGCTCTAAGGTAGTCAAACAAAACATCTTTGGCAACAGCTTGAGTATTATCTATTTCTATCGTGGGTCGAATTAACTCTTGCGTTTCTATAGTAGGTTCTCGGCTGGGTTCTGATCTCGTATCAATGTCGGTATCTTTAGTACAGCTAGCCAGTGTGAAAAGCCCTAGCAGGAGTGCAACCGAACATGCGGTAATATATTTAACTTTAAATTTAATCATATTTTTATTGTAATCCGCTCAATCGGATTCGATCATGATCTGTCGTTACAATTATAATCGGTTTAAACTTGAGTTATCTTATTTTTAAAATACAAAGTAAAACCTTTTAAATCAATAAAGGCCATCGGAGGCTCTAGATGATACGAACTGTAAATGGAAAGAAACCGAATATTCATCCTAAGGCATTTGTAAGCGAATTCGCATACGTAGCTGGTGATGTCGAGATAGGAGAGGGATCAAGTGTTTGGCCTGGCACAGTGATAAGAGGAGATTCCGGGAAAATAGTGATCGGTAAAAATACATGTATTCAAGATAATTCTGTTGTACATGGAGATAGTGACGTTCTTATAGGGGACGATGTTGTTATAGGACACAGGGTTCTATGCCATGGACGTATTGTTGGAGACAGGGTGTTATTAGGTAATGGCTGCATTGTAAATGATGGAGTTACCATTGGGTCGGATTGCATTATAGCCTCAGGCGCCATGGTTGTGGACAGAATGGAAATAAAATCAGGTTCGATAGTTTCAGGTTTGCCAGCAAGGGTAAGGCGTGAAACAACACAGAAGGATATAGATTTAATTAAAGGTTATCGTGATATATATGTTAATAACACAAAGATATATCTGGCTGAAAAATTAAATACTGAAGTAAATTAGACTCGAATCACATCTTTTCTGGTGCAGACATCCCCATCAAATTCAGGCATCTGTTTATTGTAATCCTAGTTGCTTCACATAACTTTAGGCGTGCTTTTGTTAGTTCTTGATCATTAGGCGAAATCACTTTGCAATTTTGATAATAGAGGTGGAAAGCGGACGATAAGTCTAAAGCAAAGTGGGCCAGATGATGAGGTTCAAGTCTCATGGATACTAATCGTATTATCTCGGGAAGGCCTAGTATTTTTTTTATTAGATTTAATTCATTGGGATCGTTTAATAAATTTACGTCACCATCGTCAAACTGAATGCTATTTTCCTTGGCATTTTTTAGAATGCTACATATTCTGGCATGACCATATTGAATATAATAAACAGGGTTTTCCGAAGATTGTTTCTGAGCTAATTCTATATCGAAATCTAATTGGCTATCTGCAGATCGTGAAAGAAAGAAGAATCGACAAGCATCTGAACCGACTTCGTTAATAAATTCAGAAAGTGTAATTAATTCGCCCGATCTTTTTGACATTTTCACAGAAGTAGATCCACGTTTTAGCTTAACCATTTGGGTCACAATAAACCTCAATCGACTGGGATCTATTCCGAGTGATTGAACAACTGTTTTCAACCTAGGTATATGGCCTTGGTGGTCTGCTCCCCAAATATCTACGACAAACTCGAAGTCTCTTAATGCAAATTTGTTGTAATGGTATGCAATGTCAGAAGCAAAATATGTGGGACTTCCATTACTTTTCTCTATCACATTATCTTTGTCATCTCCAAGATCAGATGATTTAAACCATAATGCGTTATCTCTTCTTTGTAGTAGATTGTTTTTTTCCAATTTACTTTTAATTTCGTCATACGTGCCATTTTCAAACAATGATTTTTCACTAAACCATTCGTCCATATGTACTCGCAGGGATTTTAGGTCTTGTTTTATTGAGGTTAGCATTAAATTAAGCCCATAGTCTTTAATACAATTTAATGCTGTTTTTTCCGACATATCTTCGATGTTATATTCTGATGAAGAAGCGATGTTTGATGCTATGTCATCAATATAATTGCCCTTATATCCGTCTTCTGAAATTTTAACTTCGATCCCTTTGCTTTTTTTATACTGAGCATAGATACTTTCGGCAAAGTTATCGATTTGTGACCCTGCATCGTTAACATAGTATTCATTTTGGACTTCGAAATTAGCTGCATTTAATATGTTTGATAAGCTGCTGCCGACAACAGCTCCCCTTGCATGGCCAATATGTAGGGGCCCAGTAGGATTTACACTGACAAACTCTATTTGTATTTTTGCTCCTCGGCCAAGTGATATGTCACCATACTCAGCACCCATTTCTATAATTCCATGAACTTGTCGTTTAACCCAAGTCGGGTCAAGATTAAAATTCAAGAATCCTGGTTTGGCAACAGAGACGGCTTCGATCGGACTTTCTATGTCTAGATATTCTTCAATAAGTTCGGCAATTTGCATTGGATTGATCTTCATAGGTTTTGATAATCGCAGAGCAATATTGCTTGAATAATCGCCATGAGTTGGATTCTGGGGATGTTCTATGGATTTGTGTGGTAATTTGCAAGCTGGTAAATGACCGGTATTCTGTGCCTTGTCTATTGCAGCTGTAATGGCATCCCAAATTTGATCTTGTACGGTCATTAAAGGATAAAGATTCGTCATTTTATTTAATATATCTCATTATTCTAGCCATTAATTTTAATTCACTTTGATATGTAATGAAGGTTCTGGGCGTGACTTTATCTCTCCTATGACCGCGTGGTCAGAGACACCGTTTAGCTTTAAATTTTCAACAAGACTGGGTAATTTATTTGGACTAACTGAAATAAGTAGACCGCCTGATGTTTGGGCGTCGCAAAGGATAAGTTTATTTTCCATACTAATATCTGATGACCATTTAACTGAATTTGCAGCCGCTTTAAAGTTTTCCTTAGTTCCTGAAGGGGCATGCCCTGCTAATGCAGATTCATAGGCATTAACCATGGTAGGTATGTTGTTCATATGTATATTTGCCATTAGTCCGCTACCTTCAGTCATTTCCATTAAATGGCCAATCAGCCCAAACCCGGTTATATCCGTACAGGCGTTAACCTTAGAGGCTCTCATCGCTTTAGCTGCTTTATCATTTAAAGTTTTCATAATGTTTATGCACTCGTTTAGTGCCTCACTTGGAAGGTCATCGAATTTTGCAGCTGTAGTTAGTATGCCAGATCCAAGTGGCTTTGTTAGTACCAACACGTCATCTGGGTTACATGAAGAATTCGAAATCTCACTGCCTGGTTTCACTGTTCCTGTAACTGATAATCCGTATATTGGAACATCATTTTTTATGGTGTGACCACCGACAATCAACATTCCAGCTTCTATAGACTTGGATGACCCGCCATCAATAATATCTTGAAGTATTTTATTTGGTAAATTGTCAGGAAAAGAAACTATGTTGAGAGCAAAAAGTGGCTCCGCACCCATAGCATAGATATCACTTACTGCATTAGCTGCTGCTATTTCTCCATAGGTAAAAGGATCATCTACATTAGGAGGAAAAAAATCAACTGACTGAACTATAGCTGTATCTTGACTTAACTTATATACAGCTGCGTCGTCTCTTGATTGAATCCCTGACAATAAAGATGGATTATTTAATTTAGGTAATTGATGCAGTACCTGCACCAAGCGCTCTGAGCTAAATTTAGCAGCTCAACCAGCTGACGAGCTTAGTTGAGTCAAACGAATTTCGTGACCAGTTTTTGACAATCTGACTACTCTCCCTTCTTATATATATATAATCATATAAAATCGGTTTAAGTTTGGGGAGGTATAAACATATGTCCAAATACAAAGTTAATATAGGCGATATAGAGTTAATTTCATTAACGGATGGGCAGGGATCAGGTGAGGCAACAGAGATTTTCCCGACTAGCGATTTGGATATCTGGCAGTCAGAATATAGAGATTTATTAGATGGTACGGTCATACATCCAAGATTTGGATCATTTGTTATTTCTTTGAATGGAAGATTAATAGTTGTCGATACGGGAATGAATGGTCCAGATGGAAAGTTATTAGATGATATGAATGCAAAAGGTGTGGATCGCAATCAGATAGAAATAGTAATAAATACACACCTCCATCCTGACCATGTCGGATGGAACTTAAGTAATGGAAAACCTACTTTTCCTAATGCGAGATATCTTGTGCCAAAGCATGATTGGGATTACTGGACAGGACCTGAAGTTATTAATGACGCTCCATGGGTTACTGATAGTGTAGTACCTCTAAATGAGGAACGAATTTTAGATTTAATTGAAGGTGAGTATGATATTACTTCAGAGATCAAGGCTGTACCTACACCGGGGCATACTCCGGGACACATTTCCATATCTATTACCTCTAATGGCCACCATGGATTTATACTTGGTGATGTTGCACACAGTCCCGCTCAGGCGGAATATACTGACTGGAGTCCAGCCTTTGACGTAGACTCAGATCTCGCGAGGTCAACGAGAAACAGGGTGTTTGATAATCTGGAAAACGAAAATACTTTAATAGCTGCAGGGCATTTCCCAGAACCAGGGTTTGGTCGTCTAAAACGTTCTAAAGGTCGCAGATATTGGGTTATTGAATAACTGGGGATTATAACTTGGAATTGTGCAGGTTATGCAGGACAGATAATGCATCTATTTTTTACGTAGATGATGAATTAAATTTTGGCAAAATATTTTTTTTATGCAATTGCTGTAAACTCATTTTTGTAGAACAAGATTCACTTCCCAATCCGGAAGTGGAAAAAGATAGATACTTATCACACAATAACGATATAGATGATCCGGAATACCAAGCTTTCCTGTCAAAATTATGGAACCCAATGGAAAAGAGACTAAGCACAGGATCTTCAGGATTGGATTACGGAGCGGGACCAGGCCCGGCACTTTTACACATGATGTCCCGATCTGGATATGTCGTCCAAATGTATGATCCGTTTTTTTCAACTGAAATAGATGTTTTAAATAAAACATATGATTTCATTGTGTGCACGGAGACAGCGGAGCATTTTCATAACCCTTCAAAAGATTTTGAACAATTTGACCAAATGCTTAAACCAAATGGGTTTTTAGGGGTAATGACTTCGTTTACCGATAACGTTAAGAAGTTCGAGGATTGGTACTATCGACGGGATCCAACCCATGTTAGTTTTTATAGTACGCAAACTATGCACTGGATCGCAAACAAAATGAATTGGCATGTCGACTTTATGGAAGACAATATCGTTATTTTTTCTAAGAATTAAGTAGTTGAACTTCTCTCTTAATGTAAACGGCTCCAATCATCGATAATTTGATTGTCATGTGGAAAAGGAAGCTTTGGTAGGTCATCTAATTTGAACCATCTGACCTGTTGGCTTTCAGGTCCAGGAAGTAGATTTCCACCAGTCTTAGTTGCACTATATACGATTAAAATTATTGGATTACCGGTATTCGAGTAAACTCCAATAAGTTTCTTAACTGCAATATCCAGATTTGTCTCCTCTTTCGTTTCTCTTACAACTGCATCTTCTACAGCTTCGCGACTATCGACGTATCCAGAAGGGAATGCCCATTGGCCTAGAGCTGGTTCTATATTGCGTTTTATTAGCAGAAGCTCATCCTTTTCGTTAGCTACAATCGCGACTACAACCACCTTTGGGTCAATAAAGTCGACGAATTCACAATTTTCACAATATTGCCTCGGTACTCCATCTATATCTTTCATGGTAGTTTTATAACCACATAATTTGCAATAATTTGATTTGTAATGCGTATGTTTCATCTCTTGAGTATAATCGCTTATCAGGTCGTTAGTTTATATGACCAGATTATATTACCTTTAGGAGGAAAGCATTGGCAGAATTGAGACCAAACTTAGCAAAACGAAAATTAAATGAAGGCAAAATTGTATCAGTTGCAATGGGGCCAATCACGGGGGATTTAATAGAAATCTTTTCCCAGCTTGATTTTGATGCAATTTGGCTCGAAGCCGAGCATGGACCTGTAGATTTTGCCGACATACCGGATTTGACCAGGGCATGTGACGTGTGGGGCAAGACATCTATTGTTAGAGTCAACCAGGTTAATACCGGTGATATTTATAGAACATTAGATTCCGGCGCAATGGGAATATGTGTTCCTCACGTTAATACCGCAGCAGAGGCACGCGCTGTCGTAGACGCTGCAAAATTCGGACCTATTGGACATAGAGGCATGTATACCAGTCGTCACGGAATAGGCGTTAAAGATTATGTAAAAAAAGCGAACGAAGAAACGTTAATATCTATAATTATCGAAGATGTTGAGGCTATAAATAACCTGTCTGAAATTTTAGAGACAGATCATATAGATGCTTTTTTCGTTGCCCCCGGAGACCTCGCTCAAAGTATGGGTCATACTGGAGAGATTAATCATCCAGAAGTAGTTGCTGTTAGAGATAAAGCTATAAAGGACATCGTTAAGGCAGGGCGCGTGGCTGGCACCATGGTAGATGATTCTAACCTTGAACACTATATAGATATTGGAGCTAGATTTTTAAGTGTTTCTTGGACTCCATGGCTCCTGGCTGGTGCACAATCTTACCTAGATAAAGTTAGTGCCTCTCATTCTTGAAAACCATTTGTTTATAATTGATTAAAATTTACATATTTCAACGGATTGATTTATTGATATGAAAATCGTGTCATCTGAAATGAAAAATGTGTTGCCGACGGCACATTTAAAAATTTTGAATGCTGCTGTGGATTTATCTCAACAAATGGATACAGATTTGTATCTAGTAGGTGGGTGTGTGAGGGATATCATGTTGGGTTTAAACGAGTCTGAATTCGATATTGATTTGACTGGCAGCAGCATTGACAGGGGGTTTGCGACCACATTAGCAGAAAAGTTAAATGGCGCGGTTACAAGTAGTTCTGTTTTTGGTACACATAAACTTTCTGTTCCTGTTGGCCTTGACAATAATCTTGAGATTGATTTGGCTAGATGTCGCTCTGAGACTTATAAAAACCCAGGTGCTTTGCCGGACGTAGATTCTGGTGACATATTTCAAGATCTAGATAGAAGGGATTTTTCGATAGCGGCTATGTGCATAGTTTTACGTTCTCCGAAAAATCAAGGTTGGCAATACGGCCAGCTGATCGATCCGCATTGTGGCTATGATGACCTAATCAATAAACAGTTAAGGGTTCTTCATAAAAATAGTTTTATCGATGATCCTACTAGAATGTTTAGGCTTATACGGTATTCATGCAGGTTAGGATTCGATATAGAAGAAAGCACAAGGAAAACATTTGAATCTTCCGTAAATTGGGTGACCAATATATCTGGAGATCGGGTCAGACACGAGCTTGAAAAGATATTCGAAGAAAAAGAAGTTGGGTTAATTCTTTACACATGCGTCAAGCTTGGCTTGTTGCCTGCGTTTTTTACTGAATTGAGCTGCGATCATTTGAAGGAATTCAGAGATATGTTGTATTCCGATAGTTTAGACCAGGACCGTGTCGAGTTTTGGCTTGGACTTTTCGCAATAAATGCAGATAAAACTCAGTTGGAATATCTGTCTCAAACACTAAACTTAAGTTCGAAACAAAACAATGTGATTAATGATTTATGTGCTTTGAATGAACAACTAAAACAAAATGAGGAATCCCTAGTTGCTGACAATCTTAAGCGAAGCGATATATACAAATTCCTATTAGGTTATAACCTTACTGCGATTCGTATATGTGCTGCGACTACTTCTAACAAGTCCATCAAAACATTACTAGAAATTTATCTAAATTCATTAATAAATACCAATCTATACTTGAGCGGAGAAGATTTGATATCCCTAGGTATGAGTAAAGGCCCCGAGATTGGTGAACTATTAAATGATTTACTTTATGCTAAATTAGATGGGCAGTTAGAGTCTGCAGATCAAGAAATCCAATTTGTTAAAGATCATATTTTTAACCTTAAAGATGGTATTAACTTAGACTAAACCATTTTCGACGGATCTAAAATCTTGTCGATGTCTGATGGGTCTAGATCAGTGTCCTCCAAAGCAATTTCTCTGATTGTTTTACCAGTATTCTGAGCTTTTTTGGCAATTGCAGCAGATGCATCATACCCGATAATTGGTACTAGAGTGGTAACTATAGCTAATCCCTTTTCAACCATTTTGGGGCCGCTGTCAGTAGCTTTGATCCCGCTTACACATTGCGCTGCTAGGTTCCCAAGCGCAGTTGATAGCAATTCGATAGACTGTAACAAATTAAAAGCAGCCACCGGCATCATTACATTTAATTCGAAATTTCCAGATTGTCCAGCAATAGAAACAGTTAAATCATTACCTATTACTTGAGCAGCTACCATTGCTGTGGATTCAGCGATAACCGGATTTACTTTCCCAGGCATAATCGAACTTCCAGGTTGAACCTCTGGCAACTCAATTTCTCCAAAACCGGCTCGGGGACCTGAACCAAGCCAACGAATGTCATTAGAGATTTTCATTGCACTAACAGCTAATGTTTTTAGTGCACCACTCATATATACGACAGCATCTAGGGTATTTTGGCTTTGAAAATGATTGTCAGTTTCCTGAATGTCTTGTCCAGTCCAGTCAGAAAGATAAATACAGACTCTCTTAGCAAATTCATTATGAGTATTCACTCCTGTACCAACGGCTGTTCCTCCCAGGGCAACTTCACGCAATCCATTTAAAGCACTCTTTATACGTAGCCTGGATCGATTCATTTGTCCTGCAAAACCCTGGAATTCTTGGCCTAAAGTTATTGGTGTGGCATCCTGTAGATGAGTTCGCCCAGTCTTAACAATATCTTTAAATTCCCGAGATTTTTGTTCGAGCGCATTTTCTAATTGTTCAATGGCAGGAAGCAGTTGATTTGTAATAGAATCGACTGCAGATATGTGAATAGCTGTTGGAATAACATCGTTCGAAGATTGTCCCATATTTACGTGATCATTAGGATGTACCGGCTCTTTCGATCCAATAACCCCTTTCATTTTTTCAATAGCTAAATTTGAGATCACCTCATTGATATTCATGTTAGTGGATGTTCCAGAACCGGTCTGAAATATATCCACTACAAATTGATCATCATAATTCCCCTTAATTACTTGTTCCGCTGCATCAGCTATTTTTTCAGCAATGGTTTTATCAATTAGATCAAGGTCTAGATTTGTTAGAGCAGCAGCTTTCTTTATTTGCGCAAGAGATTTAATGAATTCTCTTTGGAATTTGAGTGAGCTAATAGGAAAATTTAGGACAGCTCGCATTGTGTTGGCACCGTAGTACGCATCAGAAGGAACTTCAAATGATCCCATCGAATCTTTTTCAATTCTGGTATTAAGTTTTTTGCTCATTGATAACTCCAATTTTATTAAAGTTTATTTCCACAAATGAATGATTCTGTTTGTCATATTCAAGTTGAATTTAGCTTGCACAAACATTATTTTGAATTTATTAATCAATTGAGATTGACGTACGTTTCTGTCACTATAGCATTTGGGTTATCAGGTTGCTAGAATCGTTTATACCTCATTGTATTAACTAAATAGGAGAAATCGAATGCGGTCAGGATATGCGGAAGCCAATGAATCTACCAAGCAAAATATGGAAAAGTCCACCAGGATAGTCGATCTTCGTAGCGATACATTTACCCAACCTTCGCCAGAAATGAGAGAAGCAATATATAAGGCGGAGTTGGGTGATGATGTTTTTGGAGAAGACCCCACAGTCAATCGATTGGAGCAGATGGCGGCTGAGATGTTTGGCAAAGAAGATGCGACTTTTGTTGCTAGTGGAACAATGGGTAACATAGCTGCTGCTTTAACTCACTGTACTCGTGGAGACGAAATGATTGTGGGGGAAAAGTCTCATATGTTTAATGCTGAAGCGGGCGCTGCATCAGCATTGGGTGGTATTGCGGTTCAACCAATAGCCAATGATAGCCGAGGGATGATTGATCTCGATGAGCTTAGGACACGGATTAGGCCTGACAACATCCATTATCCTCCAACGACCCTTATTGGTATAGAGAATACTGCTAATCAATGTGGCGGGAGCGCCCTCTCTGCTGAAGAAATAGAGTCAGTTGTTTCCGTAGCTAAAGAAAGAGATATTAAAACTCATGTTGACGGAGCCCGCATATTTAATGCTTCTGTTGCGCTAGAAACTCCAGTTGAACAGTTGATTGCTGGAGCAGACACGGTATCGTTTTGTTTATCTAAAGGGTTGTCTTGTCCTGTGGGTTCTGTTTTGGTTGGTAGTAATGCAGATATTGAAAGTGCACGCCGATGGCGTAAAGCAATGGGCGGTGGAATGCGCCAAGTTGGAATCCTTGCTGCGGCTGGAATAGTTGCTTTGGAAACAATGGTTTCCAGACTAGCGGAAGATCATGTAAATGCCAGGAAACTTGCCACTGGATTATCGAAAATAGATGGTATTATTTGCGATCCTGACTCATATCCAACCAATCTGGTTTTTTGCGATGTAAGTGCTAAGAACCCCAATGAGATACTTCAAAAATTGGATGAGCGAGGAGTGAAAGCATTGTCTTTGCCCGCGGGTTGGAGATTAGTAACTCACTATGGGATTACTTCTGACGATATCGACTATGCCTTGGATGTAATTAAAGATGTATTTAAAGAATACGCTTCCTTTTAATTAGCATTCTTAGTGCTCATTGGATCTAATCAATTAACATGAAAGTTAAAATGAGCTTCTTTATCGTTTTACCTCAATGATTTTACTAGAAAATCCCGGATTCAGACGTCTGTGGATAAGCTCGTTTTTTAGTGACATCCTCACGGTCACATTAGTTATGTGCTCAGGCCTGCTGGTTCTGGAAATCACGGATTCTGCTTTTTGGGTTGGTGCAGTGTTTGGTTTTAATGGAGCGGCCTTAACAGTTTGTAGTTTTATAGGTGGCCTTTTAGCTGATCGCTTTTATAGCCGCCGCCATACTCTTGTTGCAGTAGCAATTCTAATAGATATGGCACTCGTGCTCGTGCTGGCAACATTAATTTCAACTGAAAAAATATTATTGTGGCATGTAATGGTAGGGGCTGTGTTAAATGCTGTGGCTCTTGCAATCAGAATACCATCGCGTAATGCTCTCACTTTAGACTTAGTTGGGAAACAAAGGTTAATTAATGCGACTGCAATTAATCTTGTCAGCTGGCAGATAACTGCTATTGGAGCGCCATTATTGGCCGGTTCTATAATTGTTAAATACGGTATGTCTTGGGCTTATTTTCTAATGACAATTTCTGCAGGGTTTGCGTTTATCTCGGCTTTGACTTTGAACAGCTCACATATCCCTGCTCCTGTCTCGGATAAGCTGGGTAACACAGGTAGCATTAGAATCATTTTGGATGGATTTAAATACGTTTTTACTGCTCCAGCAGTAAGGACTCTTATTTTGTTGGCAATAGTCGCTGAATCATTTATATGGTCCCATGAATCCATCTTAGCGGTTATGGCAACAAAAGTGTTAAATGTAGATGCATTTGGCTACGCGTCATTGCTGTCTGTCGGTGCTGTTGGGGCAGTAATTAGTTTAATATTCATATCTTTTTCAAAACAAGCGACTGCACGGGGCTTGTTCCTTGCTTCGACTTTAGGGCTGTTTTCTATATCACTTTTATTATTCTCTTTTTCTCCTTGGTTTCCAGTTTCTTTAATCTTAATTGCGATTGCCTATGCATTCGCTATGGGATATGAAACTATCATATCCGCTCTTCTGCAACTTGTTGTTCCGGATGAAATGAGAGGTAGGGTTTTAAGCTTTCAGACATCCAGTTGGGGTTTTACTGGATTAGCCGGACTCTATATGGGAGCCATAGCAGGAGCATTCAGTGCATCTATTGCAATCGGTGCTGGTGCAATAGTCGTATTAGTTTATTTGGTTATCAATTTCAGGCAACTGTTAAAGTTAGATAGATTTACTGAGAAAAGCGAATAGAATCACTTTTTATTTTTCTTGTTCCATCGTTCGTTATGCCACCCTGTTATTTTTGGCTCGTAACCCTGTTTTGATGGACTGTAGTACACATTGTGTTTAACTTTTGGTGGTCTATTTTCCATTTCGGCAAAATGATTTTCGTAATCATGGGAATATTTATATCCCTCTCCATATCCATGCTCTTTCATCAAGTCTGTAACCGCATTTCGCAAGTGTAGTGGCACAGGTTCGGTTGCTGTTAACCGCGCATCGTTCAAGGCTAAATCAATCGCTCTATATGCTGAATTGCTTTTTGGGGCTGTGGCAAGATAAATGGTAGCTTCAGATAAGGGTATTTTAGCTTCGGGCAGTCCAATGAAGTGAGTTGCTTGGTAAGCTGCAATAGCTATTGACAGGGCTCTAGGGTCGGCTAACCCTATATCTTCCGAAGCAAGAATTACGATCCTGCGAGCTATAAATAAAGCGTCCTCTCCAGCATCGATCATACGTGCCAACCAATATAGAGCAGAGTCGGGGTCTGAGCCCCGAACTGATTTTATAAATGCAGAGATCAGATCATAATGCTGGTCACCTTTTTTATCATATGAAGGGATGCTTTTTTGCATCACATCTTGGATTATTTCCCGTGAGATAATATGGAGGCCTGATTCATTTGCATCCGCTGATGCCAATGCAAGTTCAATAGAATTAAGCGCTATTCGTGCATCACCTCCTGATAATGAAATGAGCGCATTCATTGCGTCTTCATTAATTTCTACATCGAAATTGCCCATGCCATGGTCTTTATCCTTTATAGCTCTATATAAAATTGATTCCATGTTGACCTTACTTAGCGGTTTCAGTTTAAACACTCTGCTTCTAGATAGTAGCGGTCCAATTATTTCAAATGAAGGATTTTCAGTTGTTGCTCCAATAAGTGTTATTGCGCCTGATTCTACGTGAGGAAGAATTACATCTTGTTGCGATTTACTGAAACGATGGATTTCGTCAATAAATATGATGGTTTTTTCACCCATCATCCCAAGTAGATCTTCAGCATTTTTTATCGCGCTTCGTAATTCCGATACCCCTGACACTGCTGCACTTATATGCACGAATTTAGATTTCGTAAGTCGTGAGATTAATAGTGATAGTGTGGTTTTTCCTGATCCCGGAGGTCCCCAGAATATCATTGAGAAAATCTGGTCAGAATCGACAATTTTCCGTAATGCGTGTTCTGGTCCAACTAAATGTTCTTGTCCAAAAAATTCTTCAAATGAGCGAGGCCGCATTCGAGTCGATAATGGAGCATTCTGATTTAAAATGTTATCTTTATTTTGATTGAAAAGAGTCATCTGTCCTAAAATTTAGATCTATTAGCAGTTCTATATCGTAAGTTCCTTAAGAGCTTGAATAACAATATCATCTTGTGCTGGTAACACGGTTCTTGCGTCTAGAATCACCTGGTCTGCCTCAATTCTCGATATAATTGGTGTTTTATAGGATCTTAGACTAGCTGTTATTTTATTTGCTGATACAGTTTTTGGTGATATTGATAGCACGTACGTATCTAGTACTTCCCCAGGTAAGCTACCACCACCAATGGTACTCTTTGATTTCATTACTTTCCCTTGAACACCCGAGTTTTTTAACCAGGTATTTGTTCTTCTCTTGATCTCTGGCAAGTCAGCGGAGATCATAGCCCATATGGGTATCTTTTTTAGAGGGTCATTAGATATATAGTGTAATAAAGTAGAGTGAAGTACAGTTAAATTTAGTTTATCTATCCTTAAAGCTCGAGCTAGAGGGTGTTTCGATAATTTATCTATTAAAATTTGGCTTCCGAGTATTATGCCAGATTGAGGACCTCCTAAAAGTTTATCTCCAGAGAAGAAAGTCAGGTCTACATCGTCTCCAAGGCTTTCTTGCACAGTGGGCTCAGAATTTAATCCGAACTTTCCAGTATCTATCAACGTTCCACTACCTAAATCATTTAACACAGGTATATTGTGATGATGTCCCAGCTCTGCTAATTCTTTAACAGACGGATTGTGCGTAAATCCTATTTTCCGAAAATTACTAGTATGTACTATTAAAATTGCTCCAGTATTTTCTGTTATCGACTCTTGATAATCAGACAAATATGTACGGTTTGTTGTTCCAACTTCTATTAATGTGGCTCCGCTTTGATTAAGTAAGTCTGGTATTCTAAAATTCCCACCAATTTCCACGGATTCGCCTTTTGAAACAATTACTTCTTTGCCTTTGGCCAAAGCTGTTAAGCATAGTAGAGCTGCAGCTGCATTGTTATTAACTACTAATGACGAGTCACTTCCGGTGACTTGATTTATTAAGTCTTGTACGTGCTTTTGGCGATTACTTCGTTTTCCACTCTGAGGATCATATTCGAGGTCGGTATATACACCTGCACTACTCACTATAGCTTTGATTGATTCATCTGAAATAGGGGATCTTCCTAAGTTAGTATGTAAGATAACTCCGGAAGCATTAATCACTGGACTAGGTTGAACTAGCCACTTTTCCTCTGCAGATAGTTCAATGTTTGAGATTAGTTTCTTCAATGATGAAGGTTTCTTACCACGTTTAATTTCATTTCTTAGTTCATTCACGTTTTGTTGTACGAGTTTCACTACACTGTCATGAGAATAATATTCCAACAGTTTTTTGATAGCGGGTTCGTTTAAAATCCGATCGATACTAGGTATGTTTTTGAGATCATTCATGGCAACGATTTTAAGCATACAATAACATATATGTTGGACTAATTCAGATAATGGGTCTGTGAAGATCGATTGCAAACATTTTTTATCGTTAGGTTCTTGTTAGATTAGTGGTTGAATTGACCCTTGCGGACCCCATTGTTAGAATGGCGACTTGGTATTATGAGCGATGATTATTATTGGACTTACCGGAGGGATTGGCACAGGAAAATCGACAGCTTCTCGGTTGTTATCTAACTTAGGGGCCGTTGTATTAGATGCTGATTCTCTGGGACATGATACGTATAAGAAAGGGACTGAACTTTTTAGAACCCTTGTAAAAACATTTGGACAAGAGATCGTGGGTAAAAAAGGCGAGATAGACAGGACTAAATTAGCTGATATTGTATTTGCTAATCAAAATCTTCTTACTAAACTCAATTTAATGGTTCATCCTCAAATAAGAATACATATAGAAAAAGCAATTAGCAGGCTTGATAGAAAAAAAACAAGCATGGTTGTGATAGATGCAGCTATACTGGTAGAAGCAGAGTGGACAGATCTAGTTGATGAGGTATGGGTTTTAACTGCTGAAAGAAAAACTATAATTGAACGGTTATCTAATAAATTTAAAAACAATATGGCTGGAGCATTAAAACGCATGGAGTTCCAAATGGCTCAGTCAGAACTAGTTAGGAAAGCAGATGTAGTTATTGATAATGATGGGTCATATGGAGCGTTAAAGGAACGTGTTAGCCTGTTATTTAAAGATCGCATATATTTAAGCCAGGGAGAATAATAATTAAGCATGGCGACCAAAACTTCAAGTTCAACAAAAACTTTATATCAGAGTTACATAATTGAGGAATATCATCTTAAGAAAGAGCCGTATTATGTGTCGGTAGGAGACGAAATACAGCTTTTTGAGGCCGCATATTCACAGCGGATCCCAGTGATTTTGAAGGGGCCTACTGGTGTAGGTAAGACTAGATTCGTTGAATATATGTCTTGGAAACTGGGCGTTAATTTAACTAAAGTAAAGAAAGGGAAAAAATCAGATAATGATCTGCAGCAGGACAACCTTCCTTTAGTCACCATAGCCTGCCATGAAGATCTAACGGCATCAGATCTGGTGGGTCGATATCTTCTAGAAGGTGATCAGACTGTTTGGATTGATGGTCCATTGACACGGGCGGTGAAAGCGGGAGGTATTTGTTATTTAGATGAAGTTGTAGAAGCTAGAAAAGACACTACGGTTTTGATACACCCATTAACGGACCATAGAAGAATGTTGCCTGTAGAGAAAAAAGGTGAATTATTAGAGGCTGCAGAGGGATTTCTTTTGGTCTTATCATACAACCCAGGCTATCAGAGTGCCTTAAAAGACTTGAAACACAGCACTAGGCAAAGGTTTGTATCTATAGAATTTAATCCTCCGCCCAGAGAAATTGAGGCAGAAATAGTTTCTCATGAGGCAAAAATTGACCTTGATATGGCAATGAGATTAGCTCAGCTCGGGGAGAAAGTTCGTAACTTAAGGGAGCATGGCTTAGGGGAAGGTGCAAGCACAAGGTTACTAATATATGCAGGCAAGTTGATTGGCGCAGGAATTAAACCGAGACGAGCATGCCAGGTTGCTGTTAATTGGTCAGTTACTGATGACCATTCGTTGCAAAACAGTATAGAAGAAGTCACCGCATCGATTTTTGAGTAGGTAGTACAGGATCATCGCTCATTACAACTATTGTGACAAATACGCAGGGGCTGAGTGAACAGTATAAATTAGCTGCTGTCATAGTTTTAATATATTCGAATAACGGGCAAAGCAAGCTGCTTCTGACAAAAAGAAGTAACAATCTAGATCTCCATCCGGGTGAAATTTCTTTTCCCGGAGGGCGACAGGATGCAGGTGATCTAGATCTGAAGGATACTGCCTTAAGGGAGTGTGAAGAAGAAGTTGGGGTGAATCGTAATCAAGTAAATATCATAGGTGAATTAGGATCTTTTATAACGAGTTCTAATTTTGAAATATTTGCTTTCATAGCGACATCTAAATGCGAACTTGAATTCAACATAAACAAGCAAGAGGTTTCTCGAATAATAGAGCTTCCATTAGCCTTCCTAACTGATTCTAAGTGTATTCGTGATGATCTTTGGGTAGTTAGCGGAGAGACAAAATATAAACCCGCATTTGCATATAAAGGAAATTTAATATTTGGAGCTACAGCTAGAATACTTGATTGTTTGGTGCAAACATTACCTGATACGCCCTATAATTCATAATCTGAATATATTAATAGTATGGCTCCGGTAGGCCGTTCAAATTAATTGATATTGTTAAAGAAAGTAGTATTTATAATTGGATAATAAGAACATAACAAACTTTAATAAAATACTTAAAGCATGTCCTCCTGATGTCAAAGATCAATTCACTAAATCTAGACCACATCTTGAGGAGTGTTTAAATCAAGAACAAATGTATGCTTGGGTTGATTCAGGAATCAAAATCGCTTCTCAAAGCAACAATTCGTGGGATACCACCGTCAATTTGTTTAGAGTCAGTCCGATCATAATAGGTATGTTAAAACCAGATGATTTTATGAATTGGCTTGACACGGGTGTAGATTTAACTACTCAATACCCTGTGCTTGGAACTGGATATTTTTCTGCAAGCCCTTCAGTTCTGCGAATTCTTCCCGCAACAAAGATTAATGACTGGGCAAGTCTGGGGTCAAAGTTGTATCAAGGAACCTGGAAATCCGGAACTCTGTCCAATCGTTTTTTCGAATCAAGCGGCGATTTACTAGAACAACTTGACTTCAATCAATTAACACGATTCGTAGACTTTCTTAACATAGTTGCTAAACATTCCTATGACTTAAGTTCCGAATGCTTGACGTTGGCCCTGCGTTTGTTTCCATTAGTTGGTAATGATAAAGATAGGTTCATATCATTATCTCTTAACCTTGTCGAAACTGGGTGGAGACAGTTAAAAGCTTTTTATGATGCAAGCTTGAAGTCATTGCCTAGAGTAGATGCTTCTCAGAGAAAAAGATTTCTTGATTTATCAGAACGACTACACATTTCAGGCATTCCTAATATGCCTAATACGATATTAGAAATTTCTCAAGCTTTACAGTTAATTGAGAAACGAGATCATACTAAATTATTTGATATAGCGGATCCATTATTAGATTTATATCCTAGCTCATTTCCAGAATTTATAAAAAGCTCACCCGTTGTGCTTGGTAAAGTCTCTTTTGATCAATTATCTGCTTGGTGTGAAGAAGGTAAGGCATTATTACAAACGAATCCCGAGGGAGGATTGGCCTTCTTCAAAATTGAATCTTCTCGATCTGAAAAGTTTTTGGAACAGATTTCATCAGCTGTGGAGTATCAAACGATAAGTAATCTGATAGAGCTGTACTGTAGAGCTTTAGCTGGAGAAGAAATTAGCTTGGCTGATTCTCGTGAACTTGTCGAGAAAAATATCGGATGGGTTGCAGCTGATTCTCCTACTACAGAAGGCTCGACAGTATATCTACCAGAAGCCATAGATAGATATTCAAAAAAATCCGACAATTTTCTATGGTACAAAGTAGTATCGACTCATCAAGTAGGCAGAATGGAATTTGGTAGTTTTCGATTTAGCTTTAATAAGCCATCGGATCGATTTGAAAATGCAAGAATACTACTGGAGACTGGATCTACGAATGGAAAAGATTCTGGTATATCGGCTGCTACAGATATTCAGAAGTTCTTCAACTTTTTCGAAGAACGTCAGTTAAGTTTAGATATTTTTTCGGTTATTGAAGATGGCAGAATTGATGCAAAGATAAAAGATGAGTATAAGGGCATCAGTAAAGGGTATATTTATATTCAATCCGATGCGCTAAAGAGTAGGCCTGACACACGAGATTTAAAGGCCAGAGAGGCGCTATTAGAGTTATTGGTACAAATTAGTTTAGGACAGTCAAAATCAATACCTATTCCTGTAAATTATCAAGATCAAGCACAAGAGGTTGTAAAGATTGCTCGTCACGCTATGGATGCAAAAAGTAGCGTTGAAGATACTGCAGAGGCCACTATTCGGATATATAGGATTTTGATTGATGTGGTGAACGACGAAGTCGATGAAGATGATTGGGATCCATTAGATTTTGAGGATGAGGAATCAGAAGGAGATAATTTTTCAGATCCAGAAGGATTCAAGCAAAGTTTAGATTCTATGGGTAATTCCGCTGGAGATGATCCTGCTGACACACTTGAAGAGAAGTATAATTCGCCTCAAGAAGTTGATTATAGAGGTGAGTTTAAACCCGAGTTGACACAATTACTAGAAAAACTGCGAGAACAAGGTCAATTTAAAGAAGGAGACAATGATAGTGAATCAATCACTCAAGAGATGATGGATGAATTTGCTCAAAACACTGTCGAGTTAAGTCAAGAATTGAATGAGGGAGTGGGTAGTATTACTAGTGATGAAGTGGTTGAAAACATGTTGAAAGAAGTGGGCTTGCAAAAACCAGAATCACTTGAGGGAGGACAAGGTCCCTTAGTACATGTAGATGAGACTGGCGGGGAACTCGAATCAGATGAGCCTGAAACTTTTGTTTATGATGAATGGGATTTCAGAGCGGGAGATTATAAGCCTCGATGGTGCATAGTCAGGCAAAAGTACATGGCTGAAGGAGAAGATGCATATTATGGCAACATAGTGCAAAGCTATGGAAATTTAGTCATGCAAGTTAGACGACAATTTGAGCTGTTAGTTCCAGAAACAATGCGAAAGCAGCGAAGACTTCAAGACGGAGAAGATATAGACATAGACGATGTAATTGAAACTATGGTTGACATTAAAACAGGCTCTAGCCCGAATGAGAAGATGTACTGGCGACGAAACAAGGTACACAGGGATGTAGCGGTTATTTTCTTACTTGATACCAGCGCATCTACGGCAGAAGCGATAGATGATTCAAAAGCCGTCAGCGATCAATCTACTGCTCCAGACGATCCAGTGGAATATATGTTGTGGTTAAGATCACGCAGGGGCGAAGGGACTAAAAGGACATATAAACGGATAATAGACCTAGAAAAAGAAGCTTTAATACTATTAATAAATGCAATTGAAGCGATAGGTGATACATATGGTATATATGGATTTTCAGGATATGGCAGAGAAAATGTTGAATTTTATACCGTCAAAGATTTGGATGAGTTGTTTTCTGATAAGGTCAAACGCAGAATAGATCGCATAGCTCCATTACATGCGACAAGAATGGGCCCCGCAATAAGGCATTCAACATCGAAATTGGAATCGTTGGATGCAAGAACAAAATTAATGTTTCTAATTAGTGATGGGCGGCCCCAAGATCGAGGTTATAGTAGGGAAGGGGTTGAAAAAGAGTATGCTGTCCACGATACCCGGATGGCGCTAGATGAAGCTAGAAGTAAAGGGATCAACCCTTTTTGCTTAACTGTTGATCGTAATGGACATGATTACCTTAAAACTATGATGTCAGAGATGGGTTATGAGGTTTTAGACGACATACATGCCCTACCACACAGATTACTCTACTTGTATCGAAAATTAACTACGTAAATAATTAACGGTAGAATTAATCGAGATTATCATAGTCTGAGCGTCGCATTGGGATTTCAAAGTATGGAGGGTCTTCGTCTAAGGCGAATATGCCGTCAATCCATTCGGCAGGAATAAATAACAGTGGCTGTGATAGTTCGCCTTCTTCTGTTCTAGCATAGTACCCTGATCCATCTTCCAATTTATTTCCTATTCTCCAGATGATCCCGTCGTCATATTCTGTGCCTCTTGAGCTTACTCCTGCAAATCTCAAAGTTAATGCTGTTGACATCTCGTAGATGCCATAAGGAGTGAAATCATCAATATGGGTTTCAAGAACTTTTTGTCCATTCGGACCTTTTAAAAGTGGTATCCCTTGGCTTAGCCAGATGTCCATTTTTAGGGAGGCAAATTTTGTATCTAGACCATGTCTTTGTACTGTCCACTCGTTATCACGTATTTTAAATTGAAGCCAGCTATTATTGCCTCCGTGGTATTCACCCTTTATGATGCTTAGTTCATATAAATCATCTGGGTTCCTTGCAATAAACCATTTTGGAAGAGGCGGATCAGTAGCGAGCTTTTGTAAAACCTCTCCCCAAGTTGATGTAATCAAGAATAATTGATCGAATCCTTCTACTTGCCCATAGTGATGTTTACCGTCAGTCGTTACATTTCCTAAAGATACTTTTATATCACGACCGTCTACAAGTTTGATTCTAACTTTGGTGCGCGGGTTAGCCAGTCCATATTGTACTGGGTTGTCCACAGTTTCTTTAAGCTGCCGACGTGTTCGTGGTCCAGTTAGTATTAATACCATACCTCCCCAACGTTCTCTGCGGGGGGTTACACCGGTTAATCCTTCAAATTGCCATCTTCGTTCTTCGTCTCTTACAAACTTGACCGTTTCGTTTAAAACTTGAACTTCTATAATATCAATATCGGATTCAGTTACTTGATAAAACCAAGGTGCTTTTTCCTGCTCGATTTCCTCGGCCTTAAATGGATTTATCCATACCACAACTCCAATTACTATACCCACTACAATCAGTATTAATGTTGCCCATAAATTCATTTACGACTGGTTCCTAATTACCTTCTGCGCCACCATATTAATGCCGCCACAATTAATAGCAAAGTTGGGGGTAGGAACCAACTAGACCATTGAATAAAGTCGCGTTGGTTGGCTGTCAAAACCAATTCTCTTACTGGGAAGACTTTAGGCCTTATAGATATAAGGTCATAATCATCAGTCAAGAAATTTACTGAATTTAAAAATAGGTCAGAATTGTCTCGACTTGTATAAAACTCATTTGATACGAAATCGGAGTCTCCAAATGCCACTATTTTTGTTAATGGCATGTTGTTTTGACATCGTACCGGAATTGCATCTATTTTAGCGCATGCTTCTAATGCAGAACTTACTGGGAACGGCCCAGGCAGGTCTAATTCAGGATCCGGTCTGGGGTTGTCAACATTAGTTTCTAGCCAACTTGCTTGTGTAGTCATAGCAAGAGGTACGAATCTGGTTTGTGGTGGTATATCTTGAGCCAACACTGTTGACTCAATAGCGGTTGCGCCAGGAAAGAAAACTACATCAATTTGAGATGTTATGCCTATGCCGCTTAGATCAGTACTAATAAATTGTCCATTAGCTCGTTGCATTAATGGAGTTAAAACATGACCTGCAACTGAGCTTCCTGCATCAGCTAGAGTATCTGTATAAGTTTTTATTCCCCATTCTGAGATTAAGTCCCTGAATGATTGGGGGCTGTTAGGGTCTAATAGAACTATTAATCGGCCTCCGGAACTTAGATAACTATCTAATGCATTGTATTCCGCTTGGTCTAATTCTTGTGTGGGTCCCGCTATCACTAGAGCAGCTGCGTCATCAGGCACCTCGCGTATCTGCATTAGATTTAGAGCCTGAACCGAATAGTTGTCTCTTAATAGCCCTTCTAAGGCTAGATCAAAGCCAAGTGGCTCAATAAGCCCGGTTGCAAGATCTCTTGTTGAGGCACGTTCCTTATGACCAGTTAATATATAAACTTTCTTTGTTTCGACTCCAGTTACTACAAGTACAGCGGTTAAAAGCTGTTGTTCAGATGCTGGAAATGCGGCTTGGAAAGTTCCAACTTCCATGTTCTCTATAACAATTGCAGGGAATTGGGTCACATTATATGTAAGGGCGACAGATCGATTTAGTTCAGGATCGATAAACCTATATGAGAAGTTTGAGCTGTTGCGAGAAAATTCGTTAAGAATATCTTCGACCTGTTGTCTCCTGCCATCTCCATCAACCAAGAAAGCATTAGCTCTGATTTCTACATCGAGGTTTTCTAAGATTTGTACAGTTTGAGGCGCTAAGCTAAAAAACCTAGTGTATGTCACATCGAATCTTTGGAAATTACGGAAAAATAAAAAGTTTAATAAAGCAATTATGATGAAAAAAGCTAACGTCATTATCAATATATTGGTGCCAAACCGGGCTTGGCGCCCTACCAAAAACATTGCAATTCCTCGTGGAGATAATACCAGTGCTATGAATAAAAGTAGAAGTCCTATAATTAGGACGGTCAGAGAGAAACTCTGTATGTCTTTAATCGAAAGATATAGTATGCCTCCTGCGACTGCTGCAATGAAACCTACTATGCCACAAATAGAGCTCCAAAATGGAGGGGACTTCAATTGAGATTGGAATGCCTCTATGAGTGTTTCTTCGGAGGGCACAAGTTCTTTATCGTCAGCCACTTTATCGCCACCTCCTGGTTTCAACGGAACGTACAGCAAGGAATAAGAAGACGGCTATCATGCTTAAATAATAGACAATATGACTGGTGTCTACTATGCCACGAGCGAAATCTCCGAAGTGTGTTCTCATTGATATCTCCAGTATGATATCTCCTGTTACACCTCCTAATCTCATGCCAAGTGTATCAATAAAAGTAAGGATTAATAATGTCCCCATACCCAAAACGGCTGAAACGATTTGATTGCTAGTTAAGGAAGAAGCTAGCATGCCAATAGCTAAAGCGGCAGCTCCGTACAATATCATGCCTAGATAAGCACTCATAACAGGTCCACTGTCGGGTTCTCCAAAAGCATAAATCATTATCACGTAGTACAAGGTTGCAGCTAGAGTGGCAATTAATATAACTAGACTGGCAATATATTTCCCTAGAACTACTTCCCAGTCTCTAACTGGAGATGTAAGCAACAGTTCTAGAGTACCTAATTTTTGTTCCTCAGCTAGAAGTCTCATGGTTAAGAGAGGAGCCAACAAGATGTAGAAAATACTTGATGGCACAACAAAAGACCTCACAGTTGCTTCAGGGTTAGTTCCAATTACATTCAGTATAAAAGTTATTCCTGCGAACACAACGAACATTGCAGCGACTACGTAAGCTGTTGGAGTCAGAAAATATATTTTCAGTTCCTTCCAAGCAATTGTCAGAGTATTATTCACTATCAGACACCTCCCCAACTCTCATACTTTCTTCATCCTGAATAGGATCTTCAGAGGTAGTGAGTCTGAGGAATATTTCTTCTAACGACATTCCTACTGCCTCTAACCTTAATAAATCCCATTTATTTTTAACTATTGATGTTGCTAAGTCGGTTCTAATCTCGATACCTCTCTCTGCCTCAATTTCAAAACTGCTATACCCTTTTTCGGATATATTGGTTTTTCGATTTACTGACTCTACCCCGGGTACTTTTTCGAGAGCAGTTACAATTTCGCGGGTAGGACCCTTAACGTCTAGCTCTACTCTCTCAGTGCCCCGAAGTCGCGTGGCAAGGTTTTCTGGTTTATCTACGGCTACGATTTGCCCTTCATGAATTATGATTACTCTTTCGCAGATCATACTGACCTCCGGCAGAATATGAGTTGACACAATTAATGTAGTTTCGCCGCCCAGGTTTTTAATTAACTCTCTTGTTTCAACCACTTGGATAGGATCTATTCCGATGGTTGGCTCATCTAAGATAAGTACATCAGGCTCATGAATGATCGATTGTGCGATACCGACTCGTTGTCTAAAACCTTTAGAAAGTTTTGATATAAAAGTGTCGAAATATTCCTCTAATCTACATATTTGTACTACTTCATCAACTCTTTTGTGTAGATGTTGACCTTTTAACTCTCTAATTCTCCCCATGAATTCTAAGTAATCAGACACGGTCATATCTGTATATAGGGGCACCGTTTCAGGCAGATATCCAATGTGCCTACGAGCCGCCAAAGAGTCTGTTAATATGTCGCTACCTGCAACTGAACATGTTCCTTCTGTCGGTGGAACAAACCCAGTTATAATTTTCATAGTAGTAGACTTTCCAGCTCCGTTTGGTCCAAGAAAGCCCAATATTTCGCCTTTCTCGACGCGGAAGCTAATATCCGTTACAGCTGGATAATTACCGTAATATTTAGTTATAGAATCAAGTTCAATCATAGTTTTATTAAATCAAGTATTTGGTGAAATTATAAGCAAGAAGGTGAGTGAGCTGTAATAAAGCACAAATAAATAGGTTATGAGTTAAGTGAATATTATAACAAGGGAATCTTACCAACAATATAAAATTAGTGTTAGTTACCGTTTGATTTTGAAATAATCACTTCTTCAGTTCTTTATTGAGGCCAAATCACCTCGATGTTAATCTTAAACAGATGGAAAGTTTTAAACAGATAAGGCAGTAGGGGTTAATAATTGCATTTAATAATTGACGGCTATCATGCCGATTCAAAAAAGATTAGCGATAAATCGGTCGTATATGATTTTTTGAATAAACACCCAAAAGAAATTGAAATGACAAAATTAATCGAGCCACAGGTATATGTTTACAGAGGTGAAAAAAAACAAGACTGGGGTATTTCAGGATTCGTATTAATTGCAGAAAGTCATATTAGTGTCCATACGTTTCCAGATCGAGGGTATATAAATATCGATATATTTTCTTGCAAAAATTTCGACATCACTAAATCTGAAAAGCAGGTAAAAAAGATTTTCAACATAAATCAAATTAAATCAGTGGTGATAGATCGGGGAATTGATTTTGAAGATCCTGAGGAGATGATGCGCGAGATGAGCAATAGCCGTACGAACTTATCGGCTCAAGTGATGAGCAACAAAGAGAAAAAGTCTGGTTACACTAATGACTAATTTTCTAGGTTATGCTCCTTCAGAGGTTGATCTAGATTCAGCTAAAGCCGTTATTATTCCTGTACCTTATGATGCTACGACTTCCTATAAGAATGGAGCGAGATATGGGCCAGAGGCAATAATACGGGCATCTTTACAATTAGAAGATTATGATCTCGAACTTGATGGTGATGTTTCATCTCAAGGAATATTTACCACTCCGAGTTTGCCAGTTATTGTTGACGGGCCGAAACAAATGATTGACTTGGTAGAAATCGAAGTTTCTAAATACATTAGTAAAGGTAAAATCATTGGAGTCTTAGGAGGAGAACACAGTATAAGTTTAGGGGCCATCAAGGCTTTTAAGGAAACTTATTCTGACTTTTCGGTACTTTACTTGGATGCTCACAGTGATATGAGGCAAAGTTATCAAGGAAGTCTCTTTAGTCATGCATGTACGGCTAGAAGGATTAAGGAATATGTACCTATTACATTGGCCGGCATCCGAAGTGTATCGTTGGAAGAGAAAAATTTCATTGAGCAATCATCGACCCCAATTTTTCCATGGCCGCATCATTCTAAATCGAATGCAGATTGGGTGAATAAAATACTGGGAACGTTAAAGTCGGATGTTTATATATCGATCGACTTGGATGTTTTGGACCCTTCAATTATGTCAGCCGTCGGGAATCCCGAACCTGGAGGTGTTAGTTGGCTTGAATTGATGTCTCTGTTAAGAACAGTATCAAAAACCAGGAATATAGTAGGCTTTGATGTTGTGGAATTATCACCTGGAGAGGGTCCAGAAAGCTGCTCTTACTTGGCGGCGAAGTTGGTTTATAAATTACTTGGCTATGTTGTTTTATGATTGAAAAAACAGTTCATTCATAATTGCCACATGCTAAAATCGTTTAAATAATTCTATGAATATGTCAGACAACAACCCTATTTATCTAGATCATGCTGCTACGACTCCCTTGGAACCCCAAGTGTTTGAGTCAATGAAGCCATATTTTTTTGGTAATTATGGTAATCCATCAAGCATATATACATTAGCTCAGCAAGCTCGAGAAGCCGTTGATGTTGCTCGGGATAAAGTAGCTGGAGTGCTTAATTGTAAGACTAGTGAGATTGTGTTTACCAGTGGCGGCACTGAATCAGATAATGCAGCAATCAAAGGCACTGCAATTGCCTTAAAAAATGTAGGTAATCACGTAATAACTACCGCTGTAGAACATCATGCCGTTTTGCATTCGTGTCAACAGCTGGAGCAAATGGGTTTTGAAGTCACTTATTTGCCAGTAGATGAATCTGGAAAAGTGTCTTTGTCAGATATTGAAAATGCTATAACCACAAAAACTATTTTAGTTAGCATAATCATGGTTAACAATGAGATTGGCACCATACAGCAGATTACTGAAATCTCAAAATTAATAAAGCGAGTAGCAAGTTCTTATAATACCTCGATTCTCTTTCATACTGATGCTGTACAAGCAGCTGGCTATTTGGATTTAGATGTTAAACGGTTGGGGGTTGACCTGTTGAGTCTGTCAGCCCATAAATTTTATGGGCCAAAAGGAGTAGGATGTCTTTTTATAAAAAGAGGAATACCTTTTGAACCCCAGCAAGCCGGAGGTGGTCAGGAGCGTGAGCGACGATCAGGCACACTAAATGTTCCTGGGATTGTTGGTTTAGGAAATGCTATAGAATTAGCTGAAAGCCGTAGGAATATGGCTGTCATACATTGTTCCAATCTGAGAGATAAGTTGATAAAAGCATTAGTAGAGACCATACCGGGAACAAAATTGAATGGCCATGCTGTTGATAGAGTGGCGAATAACGTTAATGTGTCTTTTGAGGGAGTAGATGGAGAGCCAATTCTTTTGGGATTGGATTTTGCTGGAATTTTAGGTTCAAGTGGAAGCGCTTGTTCCTCTGCTTCACTTGAGCCATCTCACGTTTTGCTTGCAATCGGTCTTAATGCAGAAGAAGCAAGAGGAAGCCTAAGACTTACTCTTGGGTTAAATAATACAGAAGAAGAAATAGAAAAAACTTTAGACGTTTTGACTGATCTTGTAAAAAAATTAAGAGAAATGTCCTATACTGCAGGAGTGCACTAAGTTGTTAAGATTAATAGTTCTTTCCACAATAATGTTAATGCTCGTCGTGGCTGGTTGTGGTGATAATGATACAAAAGTTTTTGCTAAGAAAGGCAGAAATCTACAAATTGTGTATGAAGAGCCAGTTTTGGTTAAGGAACTTTTATTTAGTTCTGGCGGAGATACTGCTCTGATTGAAGTAGATGACCCAAGTACTAGGATTGCGGCAGTCAAATTCACTATAGTGAATCAGCAAATTAACATCCTAAAACTTAGAATAGACACAGACTCAGTATTTATTGGCAATGGAGAAAAGGCCGTAAGAATCCCTGCTTTATCTCCAACTGAAAATGCCACCACATACGGGAGTACTGAGGGCATTAAAAAGTTCTCTCCTATTTTATGGGGAGAATTTGAAGTGCAAATGGGATATCAGGCTGCGGGCTGGATTTTTTTTGAGGTTCCAACAGGCCTCGACATAACTACTATTTGGTGGCGTGCAGCTGATGAAATTATAGGACGATTTTGAGTATATTATTTTGTAAAAATGATTTACTCTATTTAAATGCAGAAAAGTTTTTGTCTGAAAGTTTCAGCCGCTGAATTTAGGCTGTTTGGTTGAGGACAAAATTTGACTAAATCGATTAGATAACAGTCAGCTTAGCGAAAATACAATTAAAACGAGGAATTTAATGTCCACTATCAACGTAAGTGACACGACTTTTGAGGCTGAAGTAATATCATCAACTACACCTGTTTTGGTTGATTTTTGGGCGGAATGGTGTGGTCCGTGTAAGATGATTGGTCCGATAGTTGAAGAATTATCCGATGAATATAAAGATCAAGTTAAGTTTACCAAAGTTGACGTTGATGAAAACCCTGAAATGGCTCAGAAGTACGGTGTAAGAGGCATTCCAACGCTTCTTATTTTTAACGGAGGGGCTCCAGTCGATCAATTAGTAGGAGCACTACCGAAAAAGGCCATCAAAGATAAACTTGATACTATTTTAAACAACATTAATGGGGCTTAAAGCTTCTCTAGATTGTTAATGGTATGAATATGACAATTGGTTTCAGGGATCAAGCGAAGCCGTATTTTTGGGAGTGAATGGGTCCTGGTGGGCCCCTCGATCTTCAAAATCGTTGGCTCCGGCCCTTCGGCTGGAACGGTGGGTTCGACTCCCTCGCACTCCCGCCGCTACGACTTACTGTGCTATTACGCCCCCGTCAATTACTAATTCCGATCCTGTTATATATGAAGATTCATCAGATGCAAGAAATACTATTCCCATAGCTATTTCTTCCGATTCAGCAAATCTTCCAAGAGGTATTTGTGATGTTCGGTCCGAATGTAACTCTGGGTTTGTAAACAATTCCGTCGTAAGAGGTGTTTTAGTAAAACCAGGATGAATTGAATTAACCCTTATGTTCTCTGGCGAATATTGCACAGCTGCAGCTTTAGTTAGCTGTCGTACGGCTCCTTTTGCTGCTTGATAGGATGTCACGGTGTGCGTTCCTACTATGCCATGTATTGATGATACGTTTATTACAGAACCACCTTTTTGCTTCCTTAATAAGGGAATAGCATGCTTCATGCCTAGCAAGACACCTTGAGCATGAACTTTAAGCTGAGATTCTAAGCCTTCAACAGTAGTATATTCAACCATAAGAGCTTCTTCAGGACTGCGCGCGTCTGTTACAGATGAATCGTAATTAGGTATTCCTGTTCCAGCATTATTCACCAAAACATCAAGCTTCCCTTCTACTGATTCTATTGACTTATATGCTGAGACCCAGTTGTCTTCGTTTGTAACATCTAAGTGTATGTAACGCGCATATCCCCCCATTTGGTTTATTTGCTGAGCCGTTTCTTCACCCATATCGTCACTTATATCGCCAATTATTGTCTTGGCTCCTTCCTCGGCACATTTCCACGCCGCTGCACCTCCGATGCCTTGTATTTCGTCTGATAATCCGGTAGCCGCACCCGTTATTAATATAACTTTATTATTTAATCGCATAGTATTCTTTAGTTAGGTTGTTTTAAGATTAAACTGATTGACAAAAATCAATCACCAAATGTTTTACTATCATGGACTATTTGACCTTGAAAGTCTATGTTTCTAAACTTTTGTATATAATTTGTTCGGGGAATTTTAAATGAAATTTGGCTTAATGTATGAGACTCAAAGTCCGCTTATTGACGGGGAAGTTGATGAAAAAGCTTTAATCGAAAGTACTATTGAGCAATGGGTGTTAGCCGATGAACTCGGATATGACTATATATGGCTTGTAGAGCATCACTTTCTAGACACATTTTCGATATCTTCAAGTCCGGATATCCTTTATGGCGCTGCTAGCCGACTAACTAAAAACATCCGACTAGGTTTTGGAGTTGTGATTTTGCCACAACACCACCCAGTTAGAGTGGCTGAAAAAATTGCAATGGTGGATCAGTTATCGAATGGCCGTGTGGATTTTGGAACGGGTAGAGGAGGAGCATACGAGCAAGTGGGTTTAAATGTTGACCCGAGGTCGAGTAGATCTATGTGGGAAGAAGCACTAAGCATGATTCCAAAGATGTGGCGAAAAGGTGAATTTACATGGGAAGGTGAACATTGGAACATACCTGCCAGAAACGTAATACCCAAGCCTTTGCAAAATCCCCATCCACCGATGTGGCTAGCTGGCATGCAGCCGGAAACATATCGTATCGCTGCAGAAAAAGGGTTAGGTGTCTTATCATTATCAACTGGAGCACCAGCTGAGATGGCACCATATATAAAAGAGTATAAAGAAAATATTCGAAACGCTAATCCTGTAGGTGATATGGTTAATGATCAATGGGCTCATTTAGCGGTATCGCATTGTGGAGAAGACGATAAACTTGCTAAAGATACGGCTGTGGCTGCGTTAAAAAGCTTTTTCGGGCCAGATCGTCCATATACCAAAGGAGAGGGGGATGTTTACAAGCAGCTTATCAAAGCTTGGGGAGGGGTCCCAGACCATCTTAAAAACCAATTCAGCTGGGTGCTTAAAGAAGAAGAGGGTAGTGTCCCTAAATCTAGGGAAGCTAGAGAAACATCAGTTAAGCCATCAGGTATAGATGGCTTTGATAGCGATACACTATCAGAAAGAGGTGTAATAATCGCTGGAGACCCAGAGTCATGTAAAGAAGGTGTTCGGATTCATCAAGAAGCAGGCGAAGATCAGGTTTTGTTGCTTATGCAATTAGATACTATCCCACATGAAGAAGTGATTAATTCCATTAAATTATTCGGTAAAGAAGTTATGCCGGAATTCAAGTCTGATTAGATTAATAAGGTATTTATGATAAAACCCTATGTAAAAAACTGGATATTAACTATCATTGATAGCCCATTATCATGGAGTACGATTGGCTTTGTTACTGGGTTAGCTTTAGGAGCCAATCTAGCTTCTATGTGGATAATGTTTTTGGCCTTGATATGCTATCTGGTTTTATTACGCTACCACGGTGTTGCGAACCCATTGACCGAAACTAAATTGTTTGCGACTGGACCTAGTTTTTTGATTTGTTGGGTATTCGGATTTATGGTAAATGGTTGGGCTTTTTAATTTAATTGTATTGGTGAATTAAATTACTGGATCCTGGTACCAACAATTATCGTTCTAATTATTTCTTCAGTAGTTTTTGATATCAATTCATGGGCGTTTTCAGAGGCCTCTTCTAATGTCATTGGACGTGGAAGTATTGAAAATGCTGCATCGATCCCGTGATCATGGACTAACTCATATTCTGCTCCGAGGGAACCCGATAAGCTCACTACGGGAATGTTTTTTGATTTACCCACTTTTGCTGCGCCAATGGGAGCTTTAGAATAGACTGTTTGAAAATCCATTTGGCCTTCACCTGTAATCAGTAAATCAGCACCCTCTATTTTTTCATCAAATTCTAAGGTTTCTAAAACTATATCTATACCTTTTTTCAACGAGGCATTTAAAAATGCAACCATGCCTCCTCCGAGTCCGCCCGCGGCGCCTGCTCCTGGCATATGTTTTATTTCTTTATTTAGATCTCGATGTACGACGTGAGAAAAATGTTGTAATGCACTGTCTAGCACAGTTATCATTTCTTGAGACGCACCCTTTTGTGGGCCATATACAGCAGAAGCTCCTTCAGGGCCGCACATTGGGTTATCCACGTCGCATGCCACATTGAACTTACTTTCTAATATTCTGGGATCTAATCCAGACATATCGATAGTGTCTAAGTGTTTTAGATTAAAACCTCCAAGTTCAATTTCCTTCCCAGATGAATTCAATAATTTTATTCCTAAAGCTTGAGCTAACCCTGCTCCAGCATCATTGGTTGCACTTCCACCAATACCTACAATGAATTCCCTGTAGCCTTTGTCCAAAGCTTTAGAGATGATCTCTCCCAACCCATATGTTGTCGATTTGTAAGGATCTAAATCTTTAGGTTTTATCAAAGTGAGACCGGATGTGCTTGCCATTTCCACTATTGCTGTTTTTTGGTCTGATAATGCTCCCCAATTCGCTTTGACTTTTGATCCCAATGGCCCGGTTACTTTTTCAGTTATAATATCGCCGCCCATCACATCTATTAGAGTTTCTAGCGTGCCGTCTCCGCCATCAGCAATTGGAATAAGTACGGTTTCGCAATCAGGCATAACAGATTTCACGCCTGACTCTATGGCCTTAGCTGCGTTCATGGCTGTTATGCTTCCTTTGAAAGCTTGAGGTGATATTACAATTTTCATTTCATCTCTTTCCATTTGACCAGTTTGATAGATCAGTTTCGTTATATTCAATCCACTTGATATTATTTTTTATTGTCTCTTTTGTTTGTAATAATGCGAGTTTTGCGGCAGGTACAGGGTTAAGTTTAAAAAATTGATCAATGTCTTCCAATGCGGAGTTATTCGTAAAACCTGATAATGCCTGAATCATATACATAAGGCCAAATCCTCCTTCCCCATATCGCCTGTCTAGCTCTTCCCAGTTTTCTTTTATAAATTGCCACGTTAATTCGCGTCCATTGTGACTTCCGCTTGACTGTACTATAACGCTTATAGTTTCGTGAGTTCTTACTTTATTAGATAGAGCCATCTCAAGTGTTTTCTGAATTAGCCCTGAATCTGGGAATTGTGTTAGCGCACTGAGTAATCTAACTTTCTCTTCCTGCATATTAGATTCTGCATGCAAATCCCAGAATGTGTCATACAATTTTTTATCACCTCGTTTTGCCGCTAATACATAGATTACTCTCCGTAAGTCTGCAGGTATTTGATTGCCCGTAGACAACGAATTATGTAGCTCATGGGTTGCTCGTTCTAGAACTTTTGCATCATCGAACTGACCTGCTGACAATATTATCTGTGAACGCAATAAGGAAGTCAGA
Organism: Chloroflexota bacterium; assembly: GCA_002699485.1. Taxonomy (GTDB): domain Bacteria; phylum Chloroflexota; class Dehalococcoidia; order Lucifugimonadales; family UBA2962; genus UBA2962. Next base: position 54,644 of record PAAV01000052.1, read on the forward strand.
TGATCATCATTCTCGTTTACTTCCCATCCGATATCTTGCTGTATTCGTTTCAACAGAAGCCTGCAATATTTCGTGAAATTATCATAATAACTTTGTTTATAACTAAGGTTTTGCATGTAACGAAGTCCGTAAATGAGTTCAGACCATACTGGTTGACTAGGTTCTTCTTTATATGAATCACACTGTTTGAGGAATTTACTTGCCGGAGCTAGCATAGCCTGAACCATAGCGAAGCTGTCACTTATAAGACCTAGTCGGTCGGCTGCGCCTATCAGTTTTTGTTTAACTGCCAAATTCAGTAAATCTAAATCCTCTTGTGGGTATAGGACTCTATAAAAACCCGTCTGGTCGACATTCAACTTTAACCAACTAGTTTGGGTAAGCCTTGGTACTGTAATTGCCTCGGACTCTTTGTTTATTAAATGCACACTTGTTTTAGAGTTACTATCGATAGTGTTTATCGGGATAGGCCAGGTGTTGTTTTGGTTTTTGCTTCGAGCTCTCCGGTCATATGTAAACCTTCTTTGGATAAGTGAAACTTGATGTATATCTTTTGTTCTGTCAATTTCTAATTCAATATAGGGATAGCCTGTGGTTTTAACCCAAGCTTGCATAATTTCCTTTACTGGTTTACCTGATTCAATTTGCAAACATTCCCATAAATCGTTCGTAGATGCGTTGCCATGCTGAAATTTATTTAGATAGTTATTAATACCCTTTCTAAATATATCCTCTCCAAGAAAGTTTTCTAGCATTCTTATTACTGATGCGCCTTTACTATAACTAATTGCATCAAATAGCTGACCTATTTCGTTAGGGTTCTGTACCTCTTGTTCAATTGGATGTGAATTTAACAGACCATCTAATCTCAGAGCATGTCCCGTGTCTGCAACTAAAAATTGTGTCCATTTTTGCCATTCAGGATAAATTGCATTTATAGTTTTATCTCCCATCCAAGATGCGAAACTTTCGTTCAGCCACAGGTCGTTCCACCATCTCATTGTAACGAGGTCGCCAAACCACATATGAGCCATCTCATGGGCTATTATCTCTGCGACCAGTTGTTTTGTGGCAGAAGAACTGTTTGATGGGTCGAACAGCAATGCTGGTTCGCGATATGTTATGCATCCCCAATTCTCCATAGCACCCGCAGCAAAATCTGGTATTGCCACATGATCCAACTTAGGTAATGGATATTCAATACCAAAATAACCTTCTAGATATTCTAAAATTTCTATTGCAACATCTAGCGCATATTCACCTTTGTCTTCTAACCCTTCAGTTGACCAAATCCGGACAAGTGTGCCGCCTTCAGCAATTTTTTCAATACAGTTAATTTTTCCAACAATTAAGGCCAAAACATAAGTGGACATTATTGGGGTTTTTTCAAACCATAATGTTTTTGTACCATCGTTATGTTTAAGTTCTTTTTCTTCCGGCATATTTGAGATGGCCTTGTGATCTTCATCTATAGTGACGGAGAGTGCGAAAGTTGCCTTTTGACTCGGCTCATCAAAACATGGAAAAGCCCTTCGGGCGTCAGTGGGCTCAAATTGTGTTGAAGCCAACTTATTTTCCTTGCCATTCAGGTCTTTGTAGCTGCTTATATAGAAACCTCTAAGTCGGTCGTTTAATATGCCGTTAAAGTCAATAGATAGCACCCGATTGCCTTTTTTGATCTCCTGGGCGCAGATCAAAGTTGCAGTTTCATTTTCTTGGTCGTAATTGGTGCTTAAAGGTAAAACTATACTTTCTTGTTCAATAGATGCACTCAATATATCTAACTCTACCGTATCTATTACTAGAGATTCGGTGTTCTGAAGAACATTCAACTGGATTTTAACCTGGCCAGAAAATGTAGATTCAATGAGGTCAGGTTTCAGAGAGATATCATAATGTATCGGTTTAATTGTTTTATTCAAGGTGCAGTTTCATTTATGAGATTAAAAACTCGTTTTTTGCTGGCATTTTTTGCTTCAAATATGATTTTTTCGATTTCATATAATGTTTGTTCGATGCGATCTTCTTTATTGTAAACAATGAACTCGAAGTTGCCAGATTCATTAATTTCAGTGATAGCTGTATCTAATCTTACTTTTAGTGCTTGTTTCGACTCTGTCATTCTTTTCGTTAGGCGTTTTTCCAGATCATTTATTGATTCGGGCATGATAAATATGGAAAGCACACGTGGCTCAAGTTTCATAATAGTTTTAGCTCCTTGAACATCAGCCTTTATTAAGGCATCCTGACCTCTAGACAATGCAGATTTTACTTGGTCTTTTGGAACTCCATATTGATTGCCATACACATTAGCGTATTCTAAAAATTCGTTAGCTTTTTTCATCCTTTCAAAATCTTTTTGATCTACAAAAATGTAATCTCTGCCATCAATTTCTCCTACTCTGATACTTCTGGTTGTTGCTGTAATAATGACATTTATGGAATTAAAATTATCTCGAAGTTTATTGATTACAGAATCTTTCCCCACTCCAGAAGGACCTGATATTAATACGATTAAAGGGTTCAATGCTTTGACCTACCTAACTTGATCGGCTCAATTTCCATAATTGTAGTAATGGGTTCAGCGCTTTATGTCTGCCTGTTTATTTGTAAGAATTGACAAATTTTCCCAGAAGCCAGGATATGAAATCATATTTGCTTCAGCTCTATTTATCTCAGTAACCCCATTTGATAGCACTCCTGCAATTCCCATAGTCATTGCTATTCTATGGTCATCAAATGAGTCCACAGACGTCCCGACTAGATTCGATTTCCCGCTTATTACCATTCCATCATTTGTTTCTTTAACTTTTGCCCCTAATTTGGAAAGCCCATCGACTGTGGCCGCAATTCTATCCGATTCCTTGACCCTAAGCTCTCCAGCATCTTTTATAATTGTTTTGCCTTTTGCAAGGGATGCTGCTAAGGATAAAACAGGAATTTCATCAATGACCCTGGGTATTAAATCTCCTTCAATATCAATTCCTCTTAGTTGAGATGAATGTATAGTAATATCACCGTAAGGTTCGCCAGCTTCTTCGCCAATATTAGATAATTTTATGTTTGCATCCATCATTTTTAACACTTCAATCACTCCTATGCGAGAAGGGTTGAGTCCAACTCTCTTGAGTGTAATTGAAGCGTCTGGATGACATGATGCCAAAACCATCCAAAACGCCGCTCCGCTAATATCACCTGGAACAACAACATCTAGAGCAGATAGGTCTGATGGTTTGATCTCTATTGATAAATTTTCAATGGCGATGTTAGCTCCCATTGCTTCCAGCATTCTTTCAGTGTGATCTCGTGAAAGTTCGGGCTGGATTATAGTGGTAGTTCCTTGTGCTTTGATGCCGGCTATCATGATGCAAGATTTAACCTGAGCAGATGCTACAGGCATTACATACTCAATTCCAGATAAATTTCCGCCATGTATTTTCAGCGGTGCGTAAGAAGGTTTATTAACACCATCAATAATAGCACCCATCTTTGCGAGTGGATTGATTATTCGGTCCATAGGCCTATTCTGTAGAGAATTATCGCCAGTTATTGTTGATTCGAATGCTTGGGTTGCAAGTAAACCGGATACCATTCGAAAAGTAGTTCCACTGTTTCCAGCGTCAAGCATTTCTTCGGGTTTCGATAAATCGCCCTTACCGATGCCTTCAACAATAAATGTATCATCAACATACATTGAATCATCAGGCTGGACTTTTTGTATGTTGATACCTAGACCATTTAAGCAATTAATCATTGCATTTCGGTCGTCACCCTGACAAAAATTGGATACTAATGCAGAACCGTTACTAATTGAGTTTAGTAACATGGCTCGATGCGATATAGATTTGTCTCCTGGGAGTGAGATTATGCCGTTTATTTTCTCGGCTTTGCTTACAGATTTAATCAATATTAACTTTTTCTAAAGTATTTCCAATTCTTGCGTGATTTATCAGTCATTTTACGATATCTATCCATCATGTAAGTTCCTACCATCATTTCCGCCATTGTTTCTTTAGCATTCGGCATCCTTGTATCTTGACGGTCGTCTGGGTGTAATGTTCCTGCCTCCCATTTTGCCCTTTGTTCCCACGCCGAAATGAATGATTCAAAGAGTTTCTCTTTGTCGTCAAGAAATTGTTTTCTGAAGTCATAAAGTGATGCAATCATTTCATCAATCCAATGAATGGTATCTTTTGCATTTAGGTCAGCGGCTATGCTATTTTCTTCCGGGTCTTTGTCTGCAAGTTGAGTCATAGCTTTGAACTCGGGAGTTGATAGCTTAGACATTTCAGGCCAAGACCTACTTTTCGATGCTGTCATGATTAAAGCTGATGAAATTACATTAGGCAAAAATGCCATCGCAGAACTATAACTGTCGTGTTCAGAAGCGTCCAGGAAATATGGCTGAGAACCACATTGTTTAGCTAACCATGTCATCGTTTGAATACCCTCTGAACGGGTACTTTTGTCTGTGACTATGCAATATGGTGATCCCGATATGGCATCAGCATTAACGTCTTCCAGGCTCCATAAATTCGATTGTGTAACTGGCCTACCTGCTACGAAATTTACAGACGATGGCAAGAGTTCATTAGCCCATTTGATAATCGGTTGTTTTAGAGGCCCTGTATCAGTTATGGTGGCGCCCGGACTGAAATGTGGCGAAAGATTTTCTAATAAGTCTTTGATGTAATGTAATGGAGCATCCAGTATTACAATTTCAGCATCACTGACACATTTTCTCGCACTATTTTCCGTGTTATCAACTGCACCAATATTCTTAGCAAATTTTAATTTCTCAGGTTCAGCTCCAGCAGCAGTTATTTGAAATTCACTTCTATGATTGTTCTTCAGGGACAGCGCTATGCACAGCCCAACTATGTCAATACCAAGTATCGCTATCTTAGTCATAATAATACTTCCCACAACACAAGTAACTTTTCGTAATAACAGGCGCTCAGACTTGAGACTCTTTCTAGATATAACTTATAGAGGTTAATAACCTAAATTTAATTTGCACCACAACCACATCCACCGCTACCACATCCCCCGCCGGTAGCAGTTCCGCTCGTGCTATCAACACTTGCCGGGTCAACTGGAGGTTTTGATCCACCACCGCATCCACAACCGCCGCCGCCGCAGGCACAGCCACCAGTAGCAGGTGTGTTTGGATTGCTAATTACAAATCCGCTTCGCATAAGACCATCAACATAATCTATGCTAGAACCATCGATTAGAGGAGCACTTTGTGAATCGATTAAAATATCTACTTTCGACGTTTTTATGATCATATCGTCTTCTTCAGCAGCGTCTTCAACACCTAAAACATACTGCAATCCGCCTCCGCAACCTGAACTAGGCATAACCATGATTCTTAACATGCCAGCAGATTTATTTTGTTCATCGAGAACTTCGCGTAATTTTTCCGCTGCGGAATCTGTGACTTCTATAGTTGGTGTTTCAGTGGTCAAAATTTTACCTCTAGAATATATTGATAGGTATAAAATCTTTTAGCTTCCAGATAAATACCTTAGATGATGGTAGCATTTCGCACCATTGAGGGTCAATTGCTATTAAATCATTCGAATTGTATAACGCTGTCTATTGACTGCTTAAAGTCTATGGAATTAAAATTTACTTATCGTCTTGAGTGTTTATATCATTTTTGATAGAACAATTGAGACTTATAATAATAAAGAATCCCTTGGTGATTTTGGCGAGGTTGACCCACCCGTTCCCATCCCGAACACGGAAGTGAAACGCTTCAGCGCTTACGATACTGCACCCGCAAGGGTGTGGGAAAATATGTCATCGCCAAGGGTTTTTTTATTAAGCAAAGATTAGTAAAGGCTGATAAAAGATTACTATCTCGTAGTTTCACTCATTTACACTCCAGTTGGGCATATATATAATGAACCTGCCATATTTTGGACAAATTAAATTACGCTAATGACATCATTTTCATATTCCGATCCTACAAATTCAAACTCAACCAACGAAAACACATCAGAGGAAAAAACTGATGAGATACAAGATATGGGAGAATTATTAGATTCTTTTTCATCGATGGATCCCGTTAGACGTGGAGATATTGTTGAGGGTGTCGTAATGAGTTCAGATAGTGACGGTATTCTCGTCAGTTTTGGCCATAAGGCTGAAGGGTTCGTACCAGCTAGAGAAATGAGCTCATTAAGTCGAGTTGCAGGAAACAGGCCCGAAGTAGGTGATGATATTGTAACTGTAGTTTTGCGTCCTGAAGGTGGAGACCGCCCAGCGATTTTGTCGATTGATAAAGCTACAGGCGAGAAAAGTTGGCGTCAATTATCGGATTTGGCTGACTCGGACGAAACTATTTATGGAACAATAATAGGTTTTAATCGTGGTGGAGCAATTGTTGATGTAGAAGGAGTACAAGGATTTGTACCTGCGTCTCAACTGTCCACTATCTCGCGAGACCGTTTCAAACCAGCTGATTCTGATGTCGATACCAATAATGAAGGATCAGAAACTTTGGAACTAGGTGATGCCAAAGAATCTGGGGATGAAGAAGTAGCTTCCGAAACATCAAAAGATTCCGTGGAAGACGATGAGGAAATAGGTAAAAAAATAAAACTACGTGTTTTAGAGGTGAATCGAAGCCGCAACCGTGCGATTTTCTCAGAAAGAGATTCCATGAAGGCTAGAAGAGATGAGGTAAAAGATAAATTAATTGAAGAACTCGAGATGGGATCGATCGTAAAAGGTAAAGTTTCAGGTATTAGTAATTTTGGAGCTTTTGTGGATATTGGTGGTGCAGATGGGTTGATTCACATTTCCGAGCTGTCATGGAGCCAGGTTGAACGCCCTGAAGAGGTGGTGGAAGTTGGCCAAGAGTTGGACGTTTATATACTTAAAGCTGATAGTGAAACCAAAAAGATTGCTCTAAGCCTAAAGAGGCTAACTCCAGAGCCATGGGAAAGCATATCGGATCAACTTTCGGTTAACGATGTTGTAGATGCTACTATAACGAAACTGACTAATTTCGGAGCTTTTGCTAGAATTGAAGGATCAGTAGAGGGTTTGATTCATGTTTCTGAGCTCACCGACAGGATGGTGCAACATCCTCGTGAAGTTGTGAGACAGGGGGATAAAATACGTGTTAAAGTTCTCCGTATTGAACCAGAGCGAAGGCGTTTAGGGTTGAGTCTAAAAAGAGCTGAAGAGGATTACGAATAAACACGAGGAGTTCTATGTGAGTCGCTTTTACATAGAAACATTAAAAGGGTCCCCACTTAACTTAATTGAAAAGAGGGTTTATAAATGGCTAGCAGATTCGAAAAATTTTCTGAAAGAGCTAGAAGGGTACTGTCTTTAGCTCAGGAAGAAGCACAACGGTTTAACCATAACTATATAGGCACTGAACATATACTTCTTGGCCTTTCTCGGGAAACAAATGGGGTTGCGGCAAAGGTATTGTCTGGCTTAGGAATTGAGTTAAATAAAGTTCGGTCTGCAATTGAATTTATTATCGGCAGAGGAGAGACTTCCTCTCAGGGTGAAATAGGATTAACTCCTAGATCAAAGAAAGTGATTGAACTAGCTGTAGATGAAGCTAGAAGAATGAATCACCACTACATAGGTACAGAGCATCTTTTGGTTGGCTTAATGCGGGAAGGCGAAGGGGTAGCCGCAGGAGTTCTAGAGAGTCTAGGTGCTAGTTTAGATAAAATTCGTACAGAAACTCTTCGGGTTTTGTCACAAAACCTAGAACAAGCTGGAGTATCTACCTCTCCAGGTCAATCGATACCACGATCTGCTACAAAAACACCTACTTTAGATCAGCTAGGTGTTGATTTAACCGCTTCAGCAAATGCAGGTAAACTCGACCCAATTGTAGGACGTGATCAAGAAATTCAGAGAGTTACTCAAATTTTGAGTCGCCGAACCAAAAACAATCCCGTTCTGGTGGGCGAACCAGGCGTAGGAAAAACTGCGATAGTAGAAGCATTAGCTCAGAGAATTGCAATAGGTGATGTGCCAATTACATTGCAAGGAAAGAGATTAGTAACGCTTGATATGGGCTCATTAGTCGCAGGCACAAAATACAGAGGTGAATTTGAGGAGAGATTAAAGAAGGTCATTGATGAGATCAAATCGGCCTCGAATTGTGTGCTGTTTATAGATGAAGTACATACTATGGTTGGTGCTGGAGCTGCTGAAGGAGCAGTTGATGCAGCCAATATTCTTAAACCTTCTTTGGCAAGAGGAGAGCTGCAGTGTATTGGAGCGACCACTCAAGACGATTACAGGAAGTATATAGAACGTGATCCGGCATTGGAACGGAGGTTCCAGCCCGTCAAAGTGGAGCAACCATCAGTTGATGAGACAGTTGAGATACTTAAAGGCGTCAAAGCAGCTTATGAAGAACACCATCAATTGGTGATTAGTGATGAGGCACTCGATTCAGCCGCTCAACTAGCTTCACGATATATAGCAGACAGGTTTTTGCCTGATAAAGCTATCGATTTAATTGATGAAGCTGCATCGAAAGTGCGTATAGAATTCAATTCTCCGCCACCAGCAGTTAAACAAGTTCGACTGGACCTTGAAAAAGTAAAAAAAGACAAAGATGAGGCTATAACTGATCGGAAATATGAAATAGCAGCTGAATTGCGAGAAAAAGAGAATGAATTGACTGAAACATTGTCAAAAGTCGAAGAGGAATGGGACTCAGATCGTGGAGAAGATGCTCCAGTCGTATCGGCAGACCACATAGGTGAAGTAGTAAGTATGTGGACAGGCATACCCGTTACTAGGTTGACTTCCTCTGAAACAGAGCGTTTGATAAATATGGAAACAGTTGTCTCAGAGCAAGTATTTGGCCAAGATGAGGCTGTAACATCTGTTTCTAAGGCTGTGCGCAGGGCACGTGCGGGGATGAAAAATCCAAAACGGCCAGTTGGCACGTTCATGTTTTTAGGGCCTACTGGAGTCGGCAAAACTTATTTAGTTCAAAAATTAGCAGAATTTCTTTTTGGTACAGAAGATGCTGTAGTAAGAGTAGATATGTCAGAGTTTATGGAAAGGCATTCTGTTGCCAGATTGGTCGGATCTCCTCCAGGATATGTTGGTTATGATGATGGAGGTCAGTTAACTGAGGCTGTAAGACGTAAATCTTACAGTGTCATCCTATTGGACGAAATTGAAAAAGCACATCCTGAAGTTTTTAATATTCTGTTACAAATATTTGATGATGGACATCTTACTGATGCTAAGGGTAGAAAAGTTGATTTTCGCAATACGATTATTGTAATGACCAGCAATATTGGTTCAGACTTGATCAGGCAAGATAAAGGCATTGGCTTCTCTATGGCTGTAGGTGATGCAGAGGAGTCAGAACACAGATATACAAGAATGAAACAGAATGTTATGGATGAGGTGAAAAAGTTTTTCCGGCCTGAATTTTTAAATCGCATTGATTCAATGTTAGTTTTCAGATCTCTTGCTAGGGAACAAATGAATCAGATTGTAGATTTGATGTTAATGTCAGTTTCTATTGAATTGGTTCAGCGCGGGATCAACCTCGAAGTTACTGAATCTGCAAAATCATGGATTGTTGAAAAGGGCTTTGATCCTCAATTTGGTGCTCGGCCTTTAAGGCGAGTTATTCAAGACCACGTAGAAGACAAATTGTCTGACATAATTTTAAGTGGGGATCTAAAACCCGGAGATACGGCTGTGGTTGACGTGGATGAAACCGATGAAGGGGGTAATTTGCAAGTCACCGCTCAATCCCCACTACCTATCGCTTCGGCGTAGATAGCATTTAATTAATATCTCTGATTACCAATTATGCCAAATTGTAAGTTCTGAATTTTCAGGAATTATGTTAACTAAGAGTCAATGTGATGTCACAAAAACTAGCATATTTTAATTGTCTTGGTGGTGTCAGCGGAGATATGATTTTAGGATCTATGGTTGACGCTGGCTTGAAAACGGAATTTTTAAATTCAGTTGTTCGCTCCTTGAAGTTAGATAATGTCTCAATTGATGCCTCGACAGAAAACAGACAAGGTATTATTGGCACTAAAATCCATGTTGAATTGAACGACCAAGAAAAGCGACGTTATAAGATCAAAGACTTTTTATATAAACTGGAACAATCTGACCTCAGTGACGAGATTGTTAAAACATCTCAAAAGATTTTAAGTTATATCGGAGAGGCTGAATCACAAATTCATGGTATTGATATTGACAGTTTGGTTTTACATGAGTTGGGAAGCTTAGACACGTTAATTGATGTAACTTGCGCTATTGCTGGAATAAATGAATTAAATTTAGACACGATTTACTCGTCTCCACTGCCGACAGGCTCAGGAACTGTACTTACAGAACATGGGGTAACTTCTGTACCCGCTCCAGTAACAATGGCAATTCTATCCAAATTTAATGTTCCTCTAAAACCTTCTCCTCCTGGCAGCGAGGACACAGGAGAAATGGTTACACCTACGGGAGCAATTTTGTTAAGTTCGATAGCAGAATTCGAACAACCTTACATGACGGTTGAGTCATGGGGATATGGTTTAGGGTTGCGTGACCCAGAAGCTTATCCTAATGTACTCAGCTTATGGATAGGCGAAAAGGAATGCCAATCAAGAGCTTTGGTTTTACTTGAAACTAACATAGATGATTCAACACCAGAGATTCTTTCATACGTGGTAGATCGATTGATTTCTAATGGTGCGTTAGATGCATGGACAGCACCCATTAGCATGAAAAAAAATCGTGATGGTGTATTGTTATCAGTTCTTTCGACACCAGAACTAGATTCTAAACTAAGAGATATTATTAGTCGTGAAACTACAACTTTAGGTATCCGGGCTCATACAGTAAAACGATTTGCTAGTCGGCGAGAAAACATTGTTGTCCGAACAGAGATCGGACTAATTCCTGTTAAATTAAGATATATAAATGGTGAACCATCGGACCTTTCTCCTGAATATGAAGTTTGCCGTAAAATAGCGATGGAGAGACAACTTCCGTTAAAAGATGTAATGGATATTGCTCGTTATCATGCTAAAAAACAATTAATTAATTGATAGAATAAGAATCGATAAATATTAGCCCTGGTGGCGCAATTGGTAGCGCAGCCGACTTGTAATCGGCAGGTTGGGGGTTCGAATCCTCTCCGGGGCTCCGTTACAACTCAAGAAATCATGAATTATTATAACTTCGTGCCAATCATTCGATTATTTACGAATATTTGGCCAAAATATACTTTATGTTTCGTCTAAGTTGTAATTAACTTTATTAAATGGACATAGCAAGGCGATTATGCCTATGCTAAAATTAAGCGTTGTGGCGGAGGGATGGGAGAGTGGTTAAATCCACCAGACTGTAAATCTGGCGCCCGGAAGGGCTACGTAGGTTCGAATCCTACTCCCTCCACTCTCTGGACTTTAAAATTAATACCAAAACCCCACGAGCCCACATAGCTCAGTTGGCAGAGCACGTTCTTGGTAAGAACGAGGTCAGCAGTTCAAGTCTGCTTGTGGGCTGGTAAAACGACAATGGAGTATAGCTAGAATGGCGAAGGAAAAATTTGTAAGAGATAAACCGCATATAAATGTCGGCACAATAGGACATGTAGATCATGGAAAAACTACGTTGACTGCCGCAATAACTCGGACGCTTGCGTCTTCTGGTCAAGCTAACTTTAGAGCTTTTGACACTATAGACAATGCGCCCGAAGAAAGAGCACGTGGTGTGACGATAGCTATTACTCACGTTGAGTATGAAACAGAGCAACGTCATTATGCACACGTTGACTGTCCAGGGCACGCTGACTATATCAAGAATATGATTACAGGCGCAGCTCAGATGGATGGAGCAATATTAGTGGTAAGCGCGCCAGATGGACCAATGCCACAGACACGCGAGCACATTTTGCTTGCAAGACAGGTAGAAGTTCCTGCAATTGTTGTTGCATTGAATAAAGTCGATGCAATGGACGATGAAGAACTTTTGGAGTTAGTGGAAATGGAATTAAGGGAACTTTTAACAGAATATGGGTTCCCTGGTGATGACGTTCCAATTGTCAGGCTTAGTGCACTAAATGCCTTAGATGCACCTGATGATCAACTTGGTCGTGACTCGGAATGGGGAGGAAAGATTTGGGAATTAATGGATGCAGTAGATTCCTATGTTCCAGTACCTAACAGACCAAAAGATAAGCCGTTCCTAATGCCAGTTGAGGATGTGTTTGGTATCAAAGGTAGGGGCACAGTAGTTACCGGCAGAATCGAACAAGGTGTTGTAAACACTGGAGATGAAGTTGAAATTGTGGGTATAAAAGACACCACTACCACTGTAGTCACAGGGGTGGAAATGTTTCATAAAACACTAGACGAAGGCGAGGCAGGTGATGCTGTAGGACTCTTAGTCAGAGGTGTTGATAGAGAAGATGTTGAAAGAGGACAGGTGTTAGCTAAGCCAGGAAGTATCACACCTCATACCGAGGCTGAGGCTAATGTCTATGTTTTAAGTAAGGAAGAGGGAGGACGTCACACTCCGTTCTTTAAAGGATACAAACCTCAGTTTTACATACGTACCACTGATGTGACTGGAGAAATAGAATTGCCTTCAGGTGTAGAAATGGTAATGCCTGGAGACAATATTGAAATGAAAATTAAACTTATTACTCCGGTAGCTTTGGAAGATCAGTTAAGGTTTGCGGTTAGGGAAGGTGGAAGAACTGTGGGTTCTGGGGTTATAACGAAAGTAATTAAATAGGTAAATATATCCATGGCCAAAAAAGGCGATGCAAGAAGTTTAGTCAATCTCGGATGCGAACGTTGTCGTGAGCGCACATATCATACGTCAAAAAATAGACGTAATGACCCGCAGCGCCTCGAATTAAATCGTTATTGTCCGAGATGTAGGGTACATACACTTCACAAGGAAGTGAGGTAGTAGAACTTTTGGCGCGTGGACAAAATGCAGCTCGTAAAGCAACTACAGACGCTACAAAGAAAGCGTTTAGTTTTCGTGTTTTTGGTGAAGTTTACTCAGAACTTAGAAGAGTCACTTGGCCGACTAGGGAAGAAACTACACGGCTTACTATAATGGTTGTCGCTGTGTCTGCAGTGATAGGGGTTTTTCTAGGATTGGTAGACATGGGATTTTCTCGTTTAGTGGGCGTTTTTATAGGTAATTAATATGGAAACCGTTACAAAAATAAAGGAAGAATCAAACCATCGTTGGTACATAGTCCATGCCTATTCAGGTCAAGAGGAACGCGTGAAACGCAATCTAGAACTTCGAATAGAAACGATGGATGTTTCGAATAAAATTTTTGAGGTGATTATTCCTACTGAGGAAGAAATTGAAATCAAAGATGGTAGTCGAGTGCCGGTGTCTAAAAAGATCTTTCCAGGGTATATCATGGTAAAGATGTTGATGGATGATGAAAGTTGGCACGTAGTCAGAAACACTCCTGGTGTAACGGGCTTTGTCTCAGCTGAAGATGCTGGAGAGAAAAGACCTAAACCGGTTCCATTAGAGGAAGAGGAAGTTAATAATATTCTTCAACAGATGGAATCAAATGAGCCTAGAATCAGAGTTGGATTTGAGAAAGGTCAGGTGGTTAGGGTTAAAGACGGTCCGTTTGTGGACTTTATCGGAGCCGTTGATGAAGTGTTTCCTGAAAGGGCAAAACTTAAAGTTTTGGTTTCTTTCTTCGGGCGCGAAACCCCAGTAGAATTAGACTTTTTGCAAGTCGAACGAGCATAATAGATTAGGCGATTAATCTTAATTATTTTAATTGCCCTGATTAAAACACCAAAATATAAATTTATGAAGGAATTAATGTGGCAAAAAAGGTTTTAACAATTTTAAAGCTGGAATTAGAGGCTGGTAAAGCTAGCCCGGCTCCTCCTATAGGCCCCGCCTTAGGGCAACATGGGGTCAACATAATGGCTTTCGTAAAAGAATACAATGAGAGAACTAGTTCACAGCAAGGCAACATAATTCCTGTGGAATTATCTGTATATGAAGATAGGTCTTTCACTTTTATTACTAAAACCTCTCCTGCTACTGCTTTATTAAAGAAAGCAGCCGGGATAGATAAGGGAAGTAGTGAGCCAAACAGAAATAAAGTAGGCAAGGTTTCGATTGATAAAGTTCGTGAAATCGCTGAAATTAAAATGCCTGATCTAAATGCAGCAGATTTAGATGGGGCGATAAAGATTGTTTCTGGAACAGCTAGGAGTATGGGTATAGAAATCGTGTGATTTAGGAATAAATCATCTGACGAGGAGTTCAACTTGAGTAAGCATGGAAAAAGATATAATTCTGCAACTTCATTAATTGATCGTGAGTCGCAATACACCACTGATGAAGCGGTAGTTAAAGTTAAAGCCACGGCAACTAGTAAATTTGACGAGTCTATTGAGCTGCATTTGCGCACATCGGCAGATCCGCGACACGCTGATCAACAGGTTCGAGGTGTAGCTTCGCTACCGAATGGTAATGGCAAAACTGTCAAAATAACGGTTTTTGCCCAAGGTGAGGGAATATCGCTAGCTCAGTCCGCTGGAGCAGATTATATTGGAGATGATGATTTAATAAAAAAAATTGAGGGAGGATGGGCTGAGTTTGATATTTCAATAGCTACTCCCGACATGATGGGCAAGGTTAGTAAATTAGGAAAAGTCTTAGGGAGAAAGGGGTTAATGCCTAATCCGAAGACAGGTACCGTTGTAGCTGCCGATGATATCGAGAGAGCAGTAAATGAAGCTAGGAAAGGTCGTGTTGAATTCAAGCTGGATAAAACTTCCATAATTCATGTAGTTGTGGGCAAGGCTAGTTTTGAAGAACATCAACTGGTGGAAAACATATCTTCAGTTGTTGACCATATCGTTCGGGCTAGGCCTTCAGGGGTCAAAGGTGAGTTTATACATTCTGCCTATTTGACTAGTACGATGGGACCTAGCGTGCCGTTAAATATATCTGATTTAAGCGAAATAAGGGGAAATGAATTATAATTAACTGAATAGATTGGCCTGAGACAGTCGGTCCTGATGTAATTATTCAGAATAATATTACCTACCGAGGCAAGTTGATTAAGTTATTACCGTACATGTTTACGGTGAAACTCCCGACTTGTAAGTCGGGATTTTTTTTGGGAGAAAAATATGCCTACACCACAGAAAACAGAAGTGGTAGAAAATTTAACAAAACGTATAGTTGATAGCACCATTGCTGTATCAACTGACTATTCTGGCATGTCAGTTGCTGAGACAAATGAGCTCAGGAAAATGTTAAGAGCAAAAGATGTTGAATATGTAATTGTTAAGAATACTTTAGCTTATATTGCTGCTGATTCTGCTGAGAAAAGTAAGTTGAAGGACATCATATCTGGCCCGACAGGGTTGGTTTTTGGTTACGGAGAGGTGGTAGATGCAGTAAAAACACTAACAACCTTTATTAAAGATACCAACTCTGATATTACAATCCGCGGTGCTTTGATGGGAGAAAGAGCTCTTGATATTAAAGAAATAGAGCAACTATCCCGCTTACCTGGTAAAACTGAGCTTCTAACTAAACTTGTTGGACAATTAAATGGAGGGATTCAAGGCTTGGTATACATCTTGAATTCACCTATTAATGGGTTGGCTAATGTACTTCAAAGACATGTTGAAGCTGAACCTGTAGCGACTGAAGAGCCTGCTGAGGAAGCAGCTGAACCTGTAGCGACTGAAGAGCCTACTGAGGAAGCAGCTGAACCTGTAGCGACTGAAGAGCCTACTGAGGAAAAAACTGAATAGGCCATTATTTTTGAAATTTTTTAAGTTATAAACTTTTTTAGGAGTTAATAAATGAGTAAAGAAGAAATTCTAGAAGCGATTAAGGGAATGTCTGTTCTCGAGTTGTCAGAACTTGTAAAAGAACTTGAGGAAACCTTTGGAGTGAGCGCAGCAGCGGCAGTTGCAGTTGCAGCTCCAGGAGCAGCAACCGCAGATGCTGGTGGAGCAGAGGCTGCAGAAGAAAAAACAGATTTCGCTGTTAAGCTTGATGAAGTTGGACCCAATAAAATTAATGTTATTAAGGCAGTGAGAGAAGTAACATCTTTAGGCTTAAAAGAAGCGAAAGATTTAGTTGAGAGTGCTCCTGCTAACGTTAAGGAAGGCGTTGGAAAAGAAGACGCTGAAACAGCGAAAACTAAGCTAGAGGAAGCTGGAGCTAAAGCAAGTATTTCATAATTTTTATAAACCTAGTATTGGATTTATAAAAATTAAATATGCTTTGATAGATAGGGGATAGTTTGAGGGCCTTCTGGCAACACGCATATACGCGCTGATTTTCCATGTTTATTTATAGATTTTTCTAGAGCAGATTCTATATTCGATATAGGATTGAAATGTGCAGCCCGTATTTGTTCATCGGTCAGGAAGTCTGATTTAATTAAAACCTCGGCCCTCATTTGTATTCTAGCTTGTACCTGTACTTGCCATTGATCATGTCTAGTATTTTCGCTCTGATTGATAGCTTCTAATAATGTGGATATTGAGTTTGATTCGGATAGTATCTTACTGTACTCACCATGGCTTGGAAGTCCATCTCGGCATTCAGAAGCACATATTATTGTTCCTCCGTTTTTTACTACCTGTGCAGCTGCAGATAATCCTTTGACAGTTTGGTATAAGTTTTGATCTAAAGGATAGCCTGAATTAGTTGTTACCACGATGTCGTACTCGCGTTCCACTCCTCGCATTACGATTCTTTTTGATGTTTCACATGCCGCTTTATGAGCTTCGAAAAGGTTTCCCGCGAATACAGAAGTTATTTCTCGATTCTTATTAATAGTTACATCGACGGAGAAATCGACACCAGTTAATTTGGAGATTTCTCGAACAGTATCATGCACTGGATTACCGTGTGTGATACCCCATACGGACTTTGGTGATCCTATCCTTTTGGCATTGTGTAATGCCATTATTGTATCGAAACCAGCTAACCCTGGAGCGACCATTTTAGGACCACCAGAAAAACCAGCAAAAAAATGAGGTTCCACAAAACCGCAGGTTATCCTCACATCTGCTTCGACCCATATTTTATTTAGCCAAATGGGAGTCCCATCGGATGTTTTGCCAGTTAAATTTAAAGTATTACGATTAAAACAATCATGATTGATAATTGTGTAGTTGTTTACAATGTCATGGCCGAGCATAGCTATCAACTCATCTGTTGAGTTTGCCCTGTGAGTGCCTGTGGCCACAATTATAGACACGTTTTGTGTAGGTATATGAGATAGTTCTTTCAATATATGGGGTAGCATGACATCAGTTGGTGATGGGCGTGTAATATCACATATTGAAATTGCAACTTTTTGATTTTTTGATACCAACTGACGGAGAGTCCTTGAATTTATTGGATTTCTTAATGCAGACTGAATTGCTGCCGGCTCATCTGGTAAACCAGGTACATATTCAGGCTCAACTACGTCGGTTATCAGATCAGGGAATTCGACTTTTAGACCACTATCTCCATAAGCAAGTTTCACTAACATGACTGCGCCTATTGTTTTGTTTTCAAAACAATTTCACAAAATTGTGCTGCATCTGCCAATTCATCTATTTTCACATGTTCGCGCACGGTGTGCATGCCATTATCTGCCATGCCAACAACAACAGATGTTATACCTTTTAGCCTGAAAACATTTCCATCGGTACCGCCACCACTTGATTTCATCAAAGGATTCAAATTCATTTGATTCATAGCTTGTGCAACTCGAATGAAGGTAGGATCCTTCTCTCCAAATTCATAGTGTTCAAATTCAGTATGCAAGTGGTCTTTTAGTTCAGCATCAGGGTACATTATCTGGACTCGATTTATAATATCTTTGATTTCTAGTCCAATATTGTCTATGGTTTCTATATTCTGACTTCTAAACTCTCCAACTATCTTTGCGTCTTCTGGTACCGTGTTTCTAACACTGCCACCTTCTATTAAACCGATGTTGAAAGTAGTATCTTCATCAAGTCTGCCTTGTGGCATTCTTGTGATGAGTTCTGCAGCAATTCTGATAGCTGATAGTCCTTTTTCTGGTTCTACTCCTGCATGGGCGGCTCGTCCAGTAATCTCGATCGTGAAACCAATATATGTTGGTGCTGCAACCGTTACAGTATTAACCGGACCTTCACCATCAAATACGATAGCTTCCTTTGCATATATTTTTGAAAAATCAAGATTTCTTGCTCCATGAAGCCCTGTTTCTTCCTCACGCGTCAAACAGACCTGGTAAGGGAGATGTTCAGCTTTATCTTCGGTTATTGATTCGATTGCTTCTAATACTGCTGCAACGCCGGCCTTCGCATCACCGCCTATAATTGTTGTTCCATCGGACTTAATAGCACCATCCTCTATCCGAGGTTTTATGCCTCGTCCTGGATCAACGGTGTCCATGTGCACAGATAGCAGAAGGGGAGGGGATTCAAAATCTGAGTCAAAATTCTCGGAATTTGCAATCAAATTTCCATAATCGTCTGCTTCCACAGTTAACCCTAGAGTCTCTAATCGAGTTGTGAGGTCTTGTGCAATTTCATCTTCTTCTCCGGAGATGCTATCTATTTGTACTATGTCACAAAAAGTTTTTACTAACCTATCGCTATTTATCATTTACTGCACCTAATTAGTTTTTACGGAGACTTCATTTTATGGCCCCTAGGATGTGTGTCAAGAAGCATTGCAAGGTTTTATTGGTGGAAGTTAAACTGACAAAGGGTATAGCTTGTATGTAAACCAGTTTCACAACGGTTTAAAACAAAATTATTAGTAACTTTTTAAACTGAGGTCCATATTATGAAGATTTTAGTGATGGGGTCTGGCGCTGTTGGAGGGTATTATGGAGCTGTTTTAGCTAAAGCAGGTCATGACGTGTTATTTATTGCAAGAGGTGAGCACGCGGCAGCGATGGAGCTAAATGGCCTGACCATTAATAGCGTGACGTCAAATAATTTTAGGTTGCAAAATGTTTTTGTAAAACAAGAACTGGATCGCTCATTTGAACCTGAGCTAGTCTTGTATTGTGTAAAAGGCTATTCAAATTTTGAGGCAATAAAAATTATCGAACCGGCTGTTGGAAATAAAACCCATATACTGACTTTGCAGAACGGCTTAGGGAGTGGTGATGCGCTCCAAGATGCTTTCAATGGGGCATCAATATTACTTGGGGCAACTTATATTGATGCCTCGGTGGAGGCTCCCGGTGTCATTAATGAATATGGTGGCAGTTGTTCAATTGTGTTTGGTCCCAAAAACGAAAATCAACATAACTCAGTGAATGCGATCAATGAAACTATGGTAAACGCAGGTATCAACTCACAAATATCAGCAGACATCATGAGTACTTTATGGTCAAAACTTGTTCTAATATGTGCTCTTAGTGGCATGATGTGTATAACTCGTGAGTCAGTTAATCAAATTCTAACCACCGAAGATTCATTAAATATGACAAAAGGAGTAATTGCGGAAGTAGCCAGTGTTGCACGGGCTATGAAAGTTGATTTACCAGAGAACATAGAAGCAGAAAAGATAGAGTATCTACTAGAACATAAAGAAGTCGCGGTATCTTCTATGTTCTCTGATTTGATCAGAGGAAACCCATTAGAAGTTGATGTGTTAAATGGAGCGGTATCGAGGCTGGGCAAAGAAAATAATGTAGAGACTCCTTTAAATGATTTTATTTGTTCGACTTTGAAGCCTTATAACGATCGAGCGAAAGAGGCTAGGATTCTTGGACAAAAAGCGGGGTTTTATGGATCTGTAATAACTTAACTACTGGTATCTTCTAAATAGGTTAGTTGAATACCTAAGCTTGGTAATTTGTAAAGGGAGAAAAACTAAAATGTCGTATTTTTATGACTTGAAGGAAATAGATCGTAAACAACTTGCCCCTGGGGTTACAACTAAACTTATTTGGGGTGACAAAATAATGATAAGTCTCATTGAAATGGAGCCTTATTCAATCGTTCCGGTACATTCTCATTTTCATGAGCAAGCTGGACTGTGCGTTCAAGGCGAATTTGACTTCACTATAGGTGGTGAGACTAAACGAATAGGGGTGAATCAAGGTTGGATGATACCTGGGGGCGTAGAACATAGTGTTCAAAACTTAGGAGGTTGGTCGTTGGCTTTAGATTTATTTAGCCCTCCTCGAGAAGAGTATAAAAAATTGGTAGTTAAATATTTTGATGAGTTTTTAAAACCCACTCAATAAAACACTACTAGAAAATAAAAGAAGTTCCTGTTTTTTGATATCTCTTACTAAACTTTCCACCCAGATGCAATCTAAATGGATGATTCTCGTTGTTGCTGCTATGGGTAATCTTGTCTTAACCATTGATAGCGGGCTTATGCCTATAACCTATCCAGAATTAGCAGCTGTGTTTGATACCGACACATCAACTATATTGTGGATATCGGTAGCTTTTTGGGTTACAACGGTAGGACTAGGAATGACGATTGGTTGGTTTGTTGATGTGCACGATAAAAGAAGTATTTATACTCTCGGATTTATCATATTCTCTTTAGCTTTATTGTTTGCTTCTATTAGCTCATCTTTATGGCAATTAATTTTGGTGCGTATATTTATGGGTTTTGGCTCGGCGATGATATTAGCGGGGGTAAACGCAATAATCGTTGACAATTTTCATGGCTATGAACGTGCTAAAGCAATTGGGTTTGCCGGAGCAGTAGTTGGAATAGGCTTGTCTGCCGGACCAGTTTTCGGAGGATTTTTATTAGATTACCTGGATTGGAGATCTCTATTTTACAGCCGCATACCAATATCTATAGTAGCTGCGATATTATCTTGGTTAGTCTTGAAAAAACAAGCTGATTCCGGAGGTAATAAACTAAAGATAGAATGGATCGGAGTACTGTCATTATTTGCCGTTCTAGCATCTTTAATTCTCATTTTTAATCGGGGAGCTCAAGTCGGATGGGGTTCACCAGTTGTTTTAATAATGATTGTGGTTTTATTGATATCTATACCAGTTTTGTTTCAATACCAACGTAGATCTAGGAGGCCAATATTAGATTTACCCTTATTCAAAACTACAGGATATGGTTTTGGGCTGATCGTGTTAATTTGTCATTACATATCCCTTGGTGCCATTATGTTGTTGGCATCATTCTATTTTATTGATCATTTAGGTTTCTCTGCTACAAAAGCCGGAGCTTTTATAATGCTATATTCTCTTATGAGAGTATTTATTGCTCCGTTCACTGGGTATATTCTTCGTTTTATAAGTCCATGGCATCTTTCTGCATTTGGACTTGCATTGATATGTGGATCTTTGGTGTGGTTCAGCTTCTTGTCCGTATCAGGTTCAGAAGCGAGTATATTCATAGCATTACTATTGATCGGTATAGGGTCTGGTATTTATGAACCTCCTAACACTTTGACCATAATGAGTAGCGTGCCTTCTGATAGATATGGCACGGCATCAGCTTCAATAGCTAGCGGTCGGCAATTGGCATTTGCTCTCGGAGTGGCAATGTGTGGAGCCATAAATGCAGGAAGAGAAAAATTGTACAATGCCGGCGAAATCACGCAGTCTGACTACCTGTCAATGAGTTTTTCTCACGCATTACTAGCCTGTGCCATTTTTGCTGGCATAGGGTTAATATTAAGTTTTATTGCAGCAAGTCGTGATCGTCGTGCTGTTAAAAAGTCTTAAATTTAAGATCCAAACCTAATGTCTGCCACAGAGTCGTTGTATTCAACTCCTTTTGTAGCCCAAAATATTGTCGCGATTTCATCAACCGATTGTACAAGCTTTTTGGCTGAATCAGAGCTTACACTTTGTTTATTTGCTCCAGCAAGTTTATTTGCGTTCCAGAAAAGTTCATGTAAATTTGGATATTTTTCTAAATGTTCTGGCTTGAAGTAATCTGCCCATAGAATATTGAGTTCCTCTTTAACTTTTTGAGCATGCTCTTCTTTAACATGTACGAATCTTACAACACTATTAGGCACATCCACACTGCTCGGTCCGCCTTGAAAATCTACTGCCTCGAGTCTAACTGCCATTTTCAGCACTGTTTGCGCTGCAATTTTAGCTACGATGGGGTCATATATTCCGCATGGGATATCACAATGAGCGTCAACATCTGCAACTAAAGATAAATTTTTGATTATCGATTGGAATTTCATCAAAATTGCCTCCTCAATATTTTTTGCTTTTCAACCCTATCAGTAAAATTAGATGGTGATCAATGGTTAAGTAGCACTAAACTGTATTTATATTTATAAAGCTAATTAATCGTATAATTCACCTGTGTTAACAAAACTTTCTGCATACATGTTTAGCAAGTTGTTTATTGGAATTATACGTATAAACAATTTCAGCATGACTCCTAACTTATCGCCAGGAGAATATTTTCTATGTGAAAAAAAATCCGTTTTCCTGTCGAATTATCTTGCCGGAGACGTTGTGATTATAAAAACCAGCCATTCGGATAAATGGACAATCAAAAGAGTAATAGGAATTGAGCATGATTTAGTACAGGTAATTGGGGCATCAATTCTTGTAAATGGTCATTCTGTAGCAGAGCAAGAAGGTAATTTTGAACCTGGAAATCAAAAAACTCAAGAATGGAAGGTAGGAGTAGGCGAGTTATTTGTACTAGGAGATAATTTTCAATTCAGTGTCGATAGCCGTATATACGGACCGATTAATATCAACTTGATAAAAGGTAGAGCTTGGTTTCGTGTATGGCCGTTAAATCGTATAGGTAAAAGGTTTTAATCGGTTTTTGCAAGCCACTGTGCCGCTTCTTTAGCATAATACGTTATGATCATATCCGCACCGGCTCGCTTAATGGATGTTAAGATTTCCAATGCGATTCGCTTTTCGTCTATCCATCCGTTCTGAGCTGCTGCCTTAATCATGCTGTACTCACCACTTACATTGTAAGATGCTATAGGAAGCATGAATTTACTTTTTGCTGCTGAAATAACGTCTAAATATGCTAACGCAGGTTTTACCATGATAATATCTGCGCCCTCTTCTACATCCAAGCGTATTTCTTCCATTGCTTCGCGAGTGTTTGCAGTGTCTAACTGGTAAGTTTGTCTATCTCCGTATGATGGAGCTGACATGGCTGCTTCTCTGAATGGACCATAGAAGCCAGAAGCATATTTTGCTGAGTATGCCATTATCGGTGATTCTATATACCCATTCTGATCTAAAGATGACCTTATTGCTGCTACTTGACCATCCATCATTGCCGACGGGGCAACTATATCTGATCCTGCCTGAACATGACTAACCGATATTTTTGCTAATATATCCAAGGTTTTGTCATTATTTACTGACCCACTTTCAGTAATACCACAATGTCCATGGTCTGTGTATTCACACATGCATACGTCTGTGATAATCAAAATATCTGGTAAATTTTGACGTATCTCCTTGATTGCTAACTGTATTATTCCATTTGGATTATACGAGTCTGAGCCAAGTGAATCCTTTGATTCAGGTATGCCAAAAAGCAGTATGGCCTGTATTCCAAGGTCGTAGGCTTTATGAACCTCTGCTCCGAGATTGTCAATTGAAACTCGAGAGATGCCCGGCATAGCTTCTATGCTATCTTGGACACCTTTGCCATAAGTTACAAAAATAGGATAAATAAAATCATTAACAGATAGTGATGTTTCTTGTGTAATCTTCCGAATAGCGGCATTATTTCTTAGTCGACGCATGCGATGTTTGGGATATGTGGCCATAAATCTTTACTCAGTGAAATGTGCTTTAATCGCTTCTACTAAACTTTCAACAGTGCTTTCTGGGGCTAGTATGTTTGATGCGAGACCTACTTTTTCAATTGCTGCTTGGGTAACTGGTCCTATGCAAGCTATATTAACATCTTTAAGTTGATTAATCCCACCTAACACTTCAACAAGGCCATTAACGGTCGAAGAACTAGTGAAAGTGGCTATATCTATACCATCTTGAAAGATTTCAGTAGATAGTTTTTTAGATTGCTCAGGTATCACAGTTTTGTATATATCTATTTCTGTAACCTGTGTTCCAGCTGATTGTAGTTTAGTAACAAATTCATTAAGCCCTAATTCAGATCTAGGTAATAAAATATTTTGACCTTTGATCACTTGTTTTACTAGTAAGTCTCCCAGTGTGTCAGTGTTAAAAATTTCAGGAATGATGATATTTTTAATCCCGTATTTTTCTAAACTTAATTTTGTGACGGTTCCAATGCCTGCAATTTTTACATCAAATAAATGCCTGCTATCAAAGCCGGCATCGTAGAGCGCTTCAAAAAATATATGTACGGCATTTGAGCTTGTGAAAACTATCCAAGAAAATTCATTAATAATTCGAAGTTTGCTCTGAAGTTCCTTGATGTTGATAGGCACAATTTCTATAGCAGGTAACTCAATTGGAATAGCGCCGTGTTGCGTTAAAAGTGCAGATAATTTAGAAGCTTGGTTTCTAGTTCGCGTTACAAGGATACGTTTACCGACTAAAGGTAAAGTTTCAAACCAATTTAATTCGTTTCGTAGATTTACTACTTCGCCAACGACTAAAGCAACAGGAGGCAATAATTTTGCAGTATCGGCCTGTATGGATATGTTTGCCACAGATGCCGTAATAGTCTTTTGATGAGGTTCTGAACCCCATCTGATTAGCGCCGCCGGCGTGTCTGGATTAAGCCCTGCCTTTATTAACTTGTCAGTTATCATTTTAAGTTTATTTCTACCCATTAGCACAACAATCGTCCCACCAGTGTTACCGATAGCATCCCAATTAATATTCGAATTCGCTTTATCGATATCTTCATTGCCTGAAACGAAAGTGACACTGGATGCAATTCGGCGATGGGTTACTGGTATTCCTGCATAAGAAGGTGCTGCTATTGCTGATGTAACTCCAGGAACTATTTGAAAGGGTATGTCATGTTTTCGTAAACTTTCAGATTCTTCTCCCCCTCGGCCGAATAAGAACGGATCTCCACCCTTGAGCCTTATTACCTTTTTACCAAGCTTGGCTTTTTCTATGATGATCTGATTGATATGGTCTTGTTGGAGACTTGTAGATTTAGTAGTTTTCCCAACATTAATAAGTTCTGCGTTAGGTTTAGCGAAATCTAGTATACGAGAATTTATCAAGCGATCATAAATGATGGTGTCTGCATCTTTGAGTAATCTTAGCCCTTTAACCGTGATTAACTCAGGGTCACCAGGTCCACAACCTACTAAATAGACTTCTCCGCTCTTCTCTCTAATCATTAGATTCCTTCGATATCTAAAGCGCCACTGTTCATAAGTTTTTTAGCTAAATCCATACCTGTTTGTTCTGGGGAATCTATGCTGCCGCACATCGTTTCTTTGTATTGCATTTTTCCATCATTTGAGCATACTAAACCTGTAATTTTAATTAGTTTTTTATTAATTTTGGCATATGTTGCATGAGGAGTGCTGCAGCTTCCCCCAAGAGTTCTCATGAAAGAACGCTCCGCGGTAACACATGCAAATGTATCAGTATGGTTTACTTTAGTTACTATCTTCGCAGTCTCTTCGTCTTCAATTCGTGTCTGTATTGCAATTGCACCTTGTCCGGCATCTGGTATAAAAAGTTCCGTATCTATAAATTGATCAACAATATCTAGCATGTTTAATCTTTCAAGTCCTGCTGCAGCAAGTATAATTCCGTCGTAGCCGTTACCAATTTTTTTAATTCTAGTGTCTACATTACCTCTAATATGTTTAACTATTAGTTGTGGCCTCTGATTACTGATAAAAGCTGCTCGTCTGGGACTACTGGTTCCAATAGTTGCTCCGTCAGGAATTTCATCAAGCGGTAAATTCCATTTGTTAATCATAACGTCACGGGGGTCAGCTCGTTTCAACATAGCCGATATTTGCAGTCCGGGATTGCTATCCGGTGGTATGTCTTTGGCACTGTGTATAGCGATATCAATATGCTTAGAAATCAAGGATTGTTCTATTTCTCTAACGAACATACCTCGCTGCATTTCAGATAATGGCATATCCTTCTTAATATCCCCCTCAGTTTTTATAGGAATCATTGAGAGCTCTATTTCTGGTACATGATTTGAAAAAACCGATATAAACTCATCCACCTGAGCGGTAGCTAGTCGGCTGGAACGAGTACCGATTCTAAGGGCTTTGTCCTTAGCTTTAGTTGCATTCATAGCGGTAATTATAGAGTACGGATTTATATCAGGACATATCCGAAAGCATTTGGCAGAAATCTGGAGGGCAATTACAGGAGGCGCCTTTCAATAAGTTTTCCATAAGGATTTCCCTGGCCTGATTATTTTTTCCTGCATGCACCAATTCAATTAGTTCATCTGTGATACAAGCTTGGTAATGGTCAAGGTTAAGCTTGATGTTTCTGCTCATTAACTCTTTTCTTGTATCCGATAATATTTCTGTAAGATCAGCAAATTCCATAATTGAATGACTGTTAGTTACTGGGCTTGTACCTGATAGGACCTCTCTAAACTTTCGCGCTAGTGCCGGACTGGTTCCTGCAGTTGATATAGCTACTGTTACATCACCACGGCGTACTATTGCGGGCGTAATAAAAGTACATAAATCAGTGACATCTTCGACGTTACATACTATGTTTCTTTCATAGGCTTCTTGATGAACGGCATGATTTATTGAGGAGTCTGAGGTGTCCATAACGATCACCATAAAGGCATCTTTCAGATCGCCATTTTTGTAGACTCTTTTTACTATAGTGATTTGCTTGTCATCAGCTAAGCTTTTTAGTTCAGGAACAATAGTCTTAGAAATAACTACAATATTTGATTGAGTTTCCATTAGAGATAAAACCTTTTTGACAGTTTTTGCTCCGCCTCCGATTATCACTGTTTTTCTACCTTTTAAGTTAAGATATATCGGGTAATAGACGTGTCTTTTTGGTTTTTTCATTGTAGTTGAGAGGGTTCTTTTCGAGCGTAATAATTGTGGTATATGCAACAACTGTTAGCAATGATACAGTAACATGGTATGTACAGCCGGTCAACGCCTATGTATAGGGATGAATGACTCTTGGCGGCTAATTAAAATTTACTTATTGATTAACTATGGTAGGCAAAAAAAGCTCAAGTATTAATGAACAAAAATTGCTTCTTTTCAGCAAGTTGCGTAAAGAAGTCCAAGATGATCGCATTTTAGATGCGATGATGGGTGTGCCACGAGAAAATTTCATTCCTACGGATATATTGGATAAAGCATATGATGATGTTGCTTTGCCTATTGGTCATGATCAAACGATATCCCAGCCGCTAATGGTTGCCATAATGGTTTCGGCACTAATGGTTGGTCGTTCTGACAACGTGCTCGAGATAGGTACTGGAAGTGGGTATCTGACAGCTATTTTGTCACGTTTAGCAAATAATGTAGATTCACTAGACCGCGTTCCGGAATTACTCTCGGCAGCATCAGTTAAACTGGAAGAACTGAATTGTAAAAATGTTAATCTTATGCCGGCAAGTGCCTATCTTGGATGTAAGGAAAGAGCTCCATACGATGCGATTATAGTATCTGCTGCGGCTCCTAAATTACCTAATATTCTTCTTGATCAACTAAAAAACGGAGGAAGATTGGTAATACCAGTTGGATCACAAGATTCACAAGAGTTGATGAGAGTTATCCGAAATGTTGAGGATTACTCAATTCATGTGTTAACAAGTTGTAAATTTGTGCCACTTATTGGTAAGGATGCCTGGTCTTTACAAGATTTAAAACATGAAATTGACGACATATAGCCCATAACTATTTAGTCATATTAACGTTTTAAATTTGTGAACTGAAAAAGAATGATAATCTAAAGCGATTGAAGAAATTATTCTAAAAAATAACATGGTGTTTAAATGGACTATGAAACAATAATTGGACTTGAGGTACATTCACAGCTGAATACCGAAAGTAAGATGTTTTGCAGCTGCATGTCAACATATCAGGAGATGGAACCTAATACGACTATATGCCCTGTTTGTGTTGGGATGCCTGGTACGTTGCCAATACCTAACATAACAGCTATCAGACATGTTGTCCGCACTGGATTGGCATTAGAATGCCAGATATCTTCTGAGAGCAAGTTTGACCGCAAAAATTATCCTTATCCAGATTTAATGAAGGGGTATCAGATTTCCCAGTTTGATAAACCTATTGCGTTGGATGGATATTTATTAATTAACGGTAAATATGGAGCTAATAAGGTTAGGGTTAATCGAGTTCATCTAGAAGAGGATGTGGCAAAACTAATGCATCGTTCAACTAAGGATGAATCTTATAGCCTTTTGGACATCAATCGATCTGGAGTACCTTTAATGGAAATTGTAAGTGAACCAGATTTAAAATCGCCTGATCAAGCTCGGGATTATTTGACTAGCCTCAGATCTATACTTAGATATTTACAAGTCAGCACAGCAAATATGGAAGAAGGCAGTTTCAGGTGTGATGCAAACATAAGTATCAGGCCAATTGGAGATACTGAACTGGGTCCAAAAGTTGAAATCAAAAACATGAATAGCTTTCGAGCTGTTCACAAAGCTTTAACTTTTGAAGAAAAGAGACAGAGAGATTGCAAGAGAACAGGTGAAAGAATTGTTCAGGAGACTAGAGGTTGGTCTGATCAGGACGGTAAGACGTTTTCCCAAAGAAGTAAAGAGCATGCACATGATTATCGGTATTTTCCAGAGCCTGATATACCTCCTTTCCACATCAATGAAACTGAAGTTTTAGAATTGAAAAAATCTTTACCTGAATTACCTAAAGTACGTTGTGCTAGATTTGAAAAGTCATATGGTCTTTCTGATAAAGAAGCAGAACAATTAACTTTGTCTAAGGAAATGGCTGATTATTTTGAGCAAGTCATATTAGAGGCTTCTGACGATATCGTGCCACTACATGCAAGAGCTAAATCTGCGAGTAATTGGTTGCTTGGAGAAATGACACGGCTGCTCAATGAAAAAGGGCAAGATATTTCATTGGTCAAAATTGGACCTGCACACTTAATTGAACTGCAATCTATGGTTGATGCAAAAACATTAAGTTCTACAATGGCTAAAGAGGTGTTTGAAAAAATGTTTGATACAGGAATGCCTCCAACAGAAATTGTGAAAAAGTCTGGAATGGAGCAAGTAAGCGACGAAAGTACTCTGCAAACTTGGGTTGAAGAAGCGATAGAAGCAAATGAAAAAGCAGTAGAAGACTTTTTGAGTGGTAAAGAGACAGCAGTGAGATTTCTTGTTGGTCAAGTCATGAAATTAGCAAAAGGTAAAGCGAACCCTCAAGTAGCAGAGCAGCTTGTCATTAAACAGCTGAAAAAATTATGATTACATAGCAGTTTCCATGAATTGCCTTGTGTCGTGTATTTATTGTGAGATTATTACAACTTTTGTTTAAAGAAAATTTACAAATACTATTTTTCGGGATTGGCATAAAACGCTGGCTGCTGATAGGTGCTAGCGGCATTTTTATTATTGCTATGGGACTGGCTTGGGTTTTTGGACGCCTATTAGATTTTCGGCCTCCAAAGGTTTTACCTGTTTCAACAGAAGCGACGATTCTAATAGTTGTGGGCGTATGTCTTTTATTGATTTGCTCATATGGATTGTACAAATCGTTAGGTAAGTTGATGTTTGAATCTAGAAATATTGACCACTTGATTGCGAATTTAAAATCAAGAAAAGTTACAAGTAGAGGCCCAAAAATTGTAGCTATTGGCGGGGGCACAGGTTTATCCGTACTTCTTCGTGGGTTGAAGGATTATACCGATAATATTACAGCTATCGTAACTGTAGCTGATGACGGAGGTAGTTCAGGTAGATTGAGAAAAGAGATGGATGTTTTGCCTCCTGGAGATTTCAGGAACTGTATAGTTGCTTTATCTGATGCGGAAAAAACTGTTACAGATCTGTTTCAATACCGTTTTAGTAAAGGACAAGGACTAGAGGGACATAGTTTTGGAAACCTTTTCATTGTTGCAATGATGCAGGTAACAGGTAGTTTTGATGCTGCTTTACGGGAAGCAGGGAAGGTTTTGGCAGTTAGAGGTAGCTTGGTGCCCGCTACAATGGAGAACATTCGTCTTATGGCTAAGCTGACTGATGGAACGTTAATAGCTGGAGAATCTCAAATTTCGAAACCGTCTGTACCAATTGAGAATGTATATATAGAACCCTCAAACCCACAAGTTCATCCTGAAGCTGAAGCTGCTATATTGGATGCAGATGCTGTTGTGTTAGGGCCAGGCAGTTTATTTACTAGCGTTTTGCCTAATTTAATGGTGCCAGGCATAAAGGAAGCTATTTATAAATCAAACGCAATAAAAATTTATATCTGTAACGTTGCCACTCAAGTTGGAGAAACTGATGGTTACAGCGCAGCCGACCATATTATTGCTCTTCAAAATCATACTTATGATGAAATTATAGATTTTGCGCTTGTAAACTCCACAAATATTGATCTTCAAGATAGATACGATGGTGAACCCGTAGTTCATGATGGGGTCAACTTAGGTCATGCTAAAATTAGAAAAGCTGAAATAGCGGATTTGAAACATCCTGTTAGACACACCTCTGAGGGACTCGCGAGAGAGGTGTTATCCTTGTATCATAATAACTGATAGAAATAAGATTTAGAAAATTTACTGAACATGAATGCCTTAAATGTAATCCAAATAATTGTTGCCCTGCTTTTAGTTATCGTAATATTGATGCAAGTTAAAGGACAGGGATCAGGATTGTTCGGGTCAGCCGAATCATCTTTTCGTACGCGTAGAGGTTTTGAGAAAAGTCTTTTCCAGTTCACGATTTTACTGGTATGTGTTTTCTTAATTACCTCGATACTAAGCGTGCGATTATTTTAAGATCTCAATTTAATAAGCGTGGATTTGCCCAACCGGTTTGAGTTTTAAACCAAAAGTAATAGATCTTAAGGAAGCCGTTTCCAGCTAGTTTTGTCGACACCATCTTCTATCTGAATGCCTAAATCCAGTAGCCCGTCTCTGATTTTATCCGCTAGCTCATATTGATTTGCGTTTCTTAGAGAAAGTCTTATTTCAATTAGAAACTCGATAAGATCGTCTGAATCACTATCAGGATTCTTGTCCTGCAAGCCTAAGCCAAGCACGCCAGTAATCTTTTTCAGGGTTTCTTGACCATCTGATATTGCGTTTCCAACTTTATGTTCTTTATGTATTTCGCGAACCAAATCAAAAATTACAGCTAATGCTTTAGGGGTATTCAAATCATCATCCATCGCATTCTCAAAGTTGGTTATATATGAAGAAGTGTCCATCTTGGATTCAGTTTCTAGCCCATCTAATTTAAGTGCGCTTTTAATACGTTGGAGTGCATTTTCTTGAGCTACAACAGCATCTTCGTTATATGTTATTGGGCTTCTATAGTGAGCGCTTATAAACAGGAGTCTAAGAGCATCTGCAGAGTGAGCGTCTAATGCTTGGCCAATTGTAACCATATTACCTAAAGATTTGCTCATTTTATCTTCGCCCAGTCTCACCAAACCATTATGCATCCAAAATTTGGCAAAAGGTTTTATGCCTGAAAATGATTCTGATTGTGCTATCTCATTTTCGTGATGAGGAAATATCAGATCTTGACCACCCCCGTGAATATCTATAGATTCTCCTAAATATTCCAGCGCCATGGCACTACACTCAATATGCCATCCTGGACGTCCTGGCCCCCATGGACTTTGCCATGCAGGTTCACCAGGTTTTTGTGATTTCCATAATGCAAAATCTAAGGCGTCCTCTTTATGATCAGCGATGGCCACTCTTGCTCCAGATTTAAGTTTTTCTATGTCCCTATCACTTAATTTGCCGTAATCTGAAATTGACCTGACTCGGAAATATACATCTCCGTTTATTTCGTAAGCAGATTTGTTCTCAATAAGTCCAGATATCATGTCTACGATATTCTCGATTTCAGCAGTGGCTCGGGGATATGAATTGGCTCGTAGAACTCCTAGCATGTCCATTTCCTTCAAGTAGCTGGATATGTTAGATTCGGCCAGCTCAGAAACCGAAATACCTTGTTTACTAGCACCTTCTATCATCTTGTCATCAATATCTGTGAAATTCTCAATATGAAGTACTTGAAAACCTTTATATTCAAGGTATCGTTTAAACACGTCAAAAACGACTGATCGCATTGCGTGGCCTACATGTGCTGGAGAATATGGGGTGATGCCACATACATACATTGATACTGTGTTTCCAGTAGGTTTAAATGACTCAGTTTTTCCTGATAATGTGTTATGTATTTTCATCTTTTATTAATGCTTTGTTTAATTAGCTTGCTTTCTCTATTGTAGCGATCGCCAATCCTCCAATTCCTTG
Source organism: Chloroflexota bacterium (assembly GCA_002699485.1). Lineage (GTDB taxonomy): Bacteria > Chloroflexota > Dehalococcoidia > Lucifugimonadales > UBA2962 > UBA2962. Next base: position 87,052 of record PAAV01000052.1, read on the forward strand.
ACCTTCTCCGATAAATCCTAGTTTGTCTGTTGTTGTTGCTTTCACATTTATACAGGAAATATGTATGCCAGATGATTTTGAAATACAAGATTCCATTTTGGATATGTGTGGCCTTAACATCGGTTCCTGAGCAAGAATTGTAGCATCCACATAACTTGTCTTCCATCCAGCTTCGGCTAATTTAACTGCAGTTGTAGCAAGCAAGTCCATTGATGAGGCGCCTTTATATTTCTGGTCATTTGCAGGGAAATGTGATCCGATATCGCCTAATCCTGCTGCACCGAACATCGCATCAATTATAGCGTGAGCTAAAACATCACCATCAGAGTTTCCTTGCAGACCAAGTTCGAACGGGATATCAATACCGCCTAGGATCAGTTTGCGATTAGGAACTAAGGGATGGATATCAATTCCGATTCCAGTTCTATATGTCATAGTCACACCTAATCACGTTAATTATTCATCAAAATTTTAATCAGCTTTATATCTTCTTCGGTCGTGACTTTGATATTACTGTATTCGCTTTCAAATAAAGATACTTTTTCTCCCAAAGCTTCCATCATAGAAGCATCGTCAGTAACATTAGCAGTTATTTTTTCATGTGCATAACGTAAGGATTTGGTTTCGAATACCTGCGGAGTTTGTACAGCCCAAAGATTTTTTCGGTCGGGAGTTTTACTTACTGTAAGGAATTTATCCACTATTTTTATAGTATCTTTAACTGGTACAGCCGCAACGGCAGAACCATTAATTGACGCGTGTATTATGCTGTTCCTAAGAATAGTGGGCGTTATACATGGTCTAGCACCATCATGGATTATGGTCCACTGAGAGTCACCTACCTGTGATAGCCCTATACGTACGGAGTCTTGCCGCCTTTTGCCTCCTTCAACTATCGATGTGACTTTGGACCAATCTGTCGATTCCAGGAGTAATCTCCCTTTTTCTAGGTTTCCTGAAGACAATACTAATATTATAGATTCAATATCTACGCAGTCTTCCATTGCTTGAATTGAGTAAGAAATAATTGGGCGTCCATATATAGGGGTGAAAATCTTATCTGTACCACCCATTCGAACAGAAGATCCTGCTGCTATAATTAACCCAGTTGCTTGTGCTGTCATTTTCCTCAATTTATTTTAATATCAAAATCATAAAATGAGTAATTGTTTTATGGTTGATGTTTTTTAAAGTCGGCTACTAATACACTAATCATACTCAGGCATACAGAATAGTGTAATGTTTTATAGTTGAAAGATATAGAATCGAATTTATATACATGGAGTTTTCACAAATACAATCTTTTGTAGAAGCAGAGAGAAGGGGTAGTTTTCGAAAAGCTGCTAAAACTCTCTTTGTATCTCAATCAGCAGTTAGTAATAGAATCAGGTTATTGGAAATCGAATTGGGAGCGGAGTTATTTGATCGATTCAGAAATGGGGTGGTTCTAACAGACGCGGGTAAGGCATTTTTACCTTATGCAACCAGAGCGTTGTACGCTTTAAATGAAGCAAAACAAGTTGTCCCTGCACATCGCTCGTCGGGCCAAAATTTAATTACGATCGCGTCAACCAGAGTTTTAGGAACCTATACTTTACCCTCAATACTTCATGAATTAAAAAATAAACACCCTGATTTTAGAGCCCACATAAATATAGTTCGATCAAAAGAAGTACTGGATCTAGTATTAAACAAACATGTTCAAATTGGACTTTCCAGAGGATTAGTTCATCCAGATGTGGATACGAGACGGTTATTTGATGAGGATTTAGTTTTGATAACTAATCCATCGCATAGGTTTACAACTGTTGGAAATGTTGATATCAACGAAGTCGCGAAAGAGCCATTAATTCTGTACAGCGCTGAATCCTCCTATTTTTTATTAATTGAACAGGTATGTAATCAAGCTGGTATTACACCAAATATAGAAATCAGAGTGGATAGTGTTGATTCGATCAAAAGCATGGTTGAGATGGGGTTAGGAATATCATTTGTTCCAAGATCGTCGGTTCAAAAAGAAATTAAACAAGGTACATTATCGTTAATACCTTTAGGACCAAGTTCTAGGGTTCTGATTTCAACTTGTGTTTTGATACATCGAGATGAAAAATCAAGCGCTAGCGTTAAGGCTGTTCTTTCCATACTTGAAAATCTTTACTCTAAATGGCCTGCAAAATCTTAATTTGATGTTAGTTGTTTCAATGATAGTATTTTGTATCAATATGCTTGGTTTACCTTGATATGACAAAGAATTACTGGATGTTTGCTACAACGGAAGAAAATTTCTTGATATCTTCAAAAAGTGGATTGAAGCTACATGGCTTCGGAAAGAAATACAGAAAACGAACTGATCGAATGAATACTGGCGACGAAGTAATATATTATCTTAGAGATAAAAAAAGATGGTGTGCTGTGAGTGAAATTGAAACCGCAGCATTTGAAGATTCGAGTCCGATTTGGCTATCTAGTCCTAGGGGAGAAGATTTTAGATACAGAGTTCGCATGAATCCTAAAGTCATATTAGATGAAGAACAATATGTAGATGCATCTTTAGTGGCGCCTACACTTGATTATCTTAAGCGTTGGCCTCTAGAACTTTGGAATTTAGCATTTATTGAGGATTTGCATTTATTGCCACAAAAAGATTTTCGATTTATTGAAGGTGAAATTAATCGAGCTAAAAATGCCTAGAGTCCAATATTTGATATTTGACTTGTCTAATTCTCGAGGAGTTTACTAATTTCTTCACACATTGATTCATACTTGACATCCTGTATGACTGGAAGAAGTTCTCCCATTGGAACGTCTTGACCGAGATCTACAATAGATTTGCAACTTCCATATTCATCTAATATTGGAAGTGCTTGGGGTTGTACTAAAGGGTAAACCCTTAATAATGCCACTACGGCAGGTTTAGTTGGTTTCCAATTAATCCTTTTATCTGTATAGCTTTCATTCCATATATGAAATTTTGATATCTTATTTAGAACATCAGAAGAGGAAACCTCAAATTTATGTGTTATCGTTGCGAAAGCTGAAAGGTTGATTAGTCCTGGAATATCATTTTCTTCTATCGTATTTAATAGATCTGAGTGAAACTGGGTTTTAATTAAATCTTGATTTTGATGTTCATATGTTGGGAATAACAGAAATTCTGAATCTACCGATAGATCTGATGTAAAGTCTCGGTCGGCTTTATCTATGCCGCCTTTACGGATAATTACTATTTGACGACCTTCTTTTAGAAGAAGGCAAGCAGTGGCCCATTCTTTTAATGCAAATGAACTTGATGGTGGTAGAAGAGAAATCATAAATTTGTATCTTTGCTAAGGTGTATTCTTCTTATAAATTGAAAAATAATCAAACGTTATTTTAACTCATAGAAACTATAATTAGCTATTATTTGGGAATAAAATAATTAAGGTAAAAAATTAACCAACGGAATTTAAACAACTTGAAACGATCAAAACGAAATAAAAGAGATAAAGAACCACAAGAGAAATTGAACACAACTTCAATAGTGCTGAGAACAGCTTTTTTAGATGGCAGTATTTATAAGTCCATTAATGAGCAGCCAAAAGTACTGTTATTAGCATTCATTTTAGTTTGTATAACTGGCATTGGCTTCGGATATGGACTAAAAAACCAACCTTTCGATGCCACCACACCAGAAGTTTTATCGTTTATGGGGGAAGAACGCTTTGCAATAGTTACTAGAATGGGAGCTATTATCCTGAGTTGGAACATTTGGTCGATAATAGCATGGTTATCGACCAGATGGGCTTTTAAGGGTACGGGTTCCATCATTGATTATTTCAGGTCTATTGGAATCGCATATGCTCCGGGGATACTGTTTTTTGCAGGCCCAATTGGTGTGCCTGCTCTCAATGGCACTTGGGGAGAAGGACTAATATTATTTGCAAAACTATGGGTGTTTGCTGTTGGGGCTCAGGCCGTTAAAGAGACCGCAGGATACAGTAAGGTGTATGGTTATATACCTGGAATTTTGACTGGGATAATAGCGTGGTTTTTGTTTTTTAATTTCGTTCCTTAGAAATCAATAATAGATATGCAATCAAAACTTCTTTTATTGATATCAATCATGTTTCCGAATGGTGAGACAGTCTATCAAAATGGGATTTTAGCATTATCGCATTTTTAAGCATTTTCAAAGTATTGCGAGAAGTAACAGAAGCGACTTCTTCAACATCAATATTTTTTATACGACTAATTTCATTGGCAACATCAAGTGCGTGTCGAGGCTCTGTCCAGTTTTCTCTGTACTTTTTAAACGGCTGTGGAAATGAATCTGTTTCTATAAGGATGCGGTTAATTGGAATATTTAACGTCACTTTTTGTAGTTCAGGGATTCGAATCAAAGGTCTTCCTAAAGAAACATAAAAACCTAGGTCGATAAGTTGATTTGCTATTAGTTGATCTCCTTGGAAATAATGCATAGCTCCACCAACTTCAAAAGCACGTTCCTCCTTTAGAACTCTGATGGTGTCTTCATAGGCGCTTCTGCAATGAAAAACTACTGGTAGAGATAGCTCTCTAGCTATTCCTATTTGCCTTCTAAACGCTTTATATTGAATGGCCCGATCAGGACTGTTTTCCATGAAGTCTAATCCAATTTCACTCATCATGACTACATCATCTAAACTGGCCAATTCTAATATCTGATTGGACATTTCTTCACTGAACCCTCTATTAAGTTCGTTTGGGTGTATCCCGACACCTGGAAAAACCTGATTGTATGTTTTGGATAAGCTTATAGCTTTTTCTGATGATTTTATATTTGTGCCGGCGGTTATGATTGCAGCTACTGTTGCATGATTTGCGCGTTGTATGACTTTTGATATTTCTGCTTCATCGAAGTCATGTAAATGTGTATGACAGTCTATTAATTTCATATCAATTTATGTGCATCCTGTATATGATTCTAATGGATTATGCACGTGTTGAATCTAAATATTAGGCAATACATTGAATAGAACTTTATCATTTCAACAGTTTGGTTATGTTCTCATTTCATTTATTATGTGCTTCACATTCCTCGCATGCTCTGACAGAAATACTGATTCAACTGTGAGTGCATTAGATACATCATATGAAATTGACATAGACTCTAATGATGGAGAAAATTTATTGGAATCAGCTACAGAATCTGATTCAATATCTGAAATTGTAATACCAACTGAAGTATCGAACTCAGAATTTACAGAAACAAATAAGAATACCTCGAACGTTGCGGACTCAATACAGCAAGATTCAGTTGATGGTTCCATATCAGAAATTGTTACGCCGTTTAGGGGAATTGATTTGGATCATGAACCTTTGTATGGGGGTACACTAAAATTCTCTAGTGAGTACACTGATTATGATCTAAGCTATCAGAATGTACACTTGCAATTCTCTCCAACTCTTTCAAGCTTTGGTCCTGGGGTCATATATAGTCGAGTATTAAAGTTTAAGACTGGCCCTGAAGTGATTCAGCCGAGCTTAGAGATTGAATGTGATGTATGTGAGTCATGGCAAATGATTTCACCGACACGGTTTCAATTTAAACTTAAAGAAGAGGTTCAATGGCATAAACCAGAAAATGTAGCTACCGATGTTCTAAAATCTCGCCACGTTGTTGAT